>JBQTHL010000064.1:0-33664 GCA_052389915.1 Panacagrimonas sp. | reverse complement strand
GTTGTTGGTGGGGGTGTGCTGGCTACCCCAAAGGCGGCCGCCGGGGTTTTGGGGTTCGCTATCGCACCCCCCACCCTACACGACGGGGCGCAGCCCCTTGAGGTAACGCTGCGAATTCTGCTGGTAAAACTGCGCGCCGAACCGCAGCGCCGCCAGTTCCTGCGGTCCGATCTCACGCACCACTTTTCCCGGCGTGCCCATGATCATCACGTTGTCCGGAAAGACCTTGCGCTCGGGGATCAGGGTGCAGGCACCGACGATGCTGTTTCTGCCGATCTTGGCGCCGTTGAGAATCACCGACTGGATGCCGATCAAGCTGCCTTCGCCGATCTCGCAGCCGTGCAGCATCACCATGTGGCCGATGGTGCAGTCCGCGCCGATGATGAGTTTGAAACCGTCGTCGGTGTGCAGCACCGAGGCGTCCTGCACGTTGCTGCCCTCGCCCACGATGATGTCGTCGCGGTCGCCGCGCAGCACGCAGTTGAACCAGACGCTGGCCGCGCGCTCCAGGGTGACCTTGCCGATCAGGGTGGCGTTGTCGGCCACAAAATTCTCGCCCTTGAGTAGGGGCGAGCGTCCGTCGAGCGAGTAGATCATCGGCGCACCGGATCGGTTTAAGGTGTTCGAATCCTAGACTTCTTCGAGCTGGCTCGCCGCCTGCAGCCAGGTCTCTTCGACGGTGGCCAGTTCCTCGCGCAGTTCGGCCTGTTCCTTCATCAGGCTCGCGGCTTTCGTGGCGCCGCCGTTTTCGTACAGCTTGGGATCGGCGAGTTGCTGCTCGATGCGCCGCAGCAGTTCCTGAATGCGCGTCTGCCGCGTCTCGCTCTTGCGCACCAGTTCGCGCAGGCGCTTGACCTCGTCGCGCGAAGCCGGCGGCTTGGGCGCCGCCAAAATCACGGGTACCGGCTTCTGCACCGGCGACGCCGCGGAAGGCTTGCGACCGCGCTCGTTGAGCCAGCGCGCGTAGTCGTCGAGATCGCCGTCGAAAGGCTGCACCGCGTGATCGGCCACGCGCCACAACCGGTCGCACACGCTGGCCACGAGATGCCGGTCGTGCGTGACCAGAATCACCGCGCCGTCGTAATCGTTGAGCGCCAGTTCGAGGGCCTGGCGCATGTCCAGATCGAGGTGGTTGGTGGGCTCGTCGAGCAGCAGCAGGTTGGGTTTCGGGTACACGACGAGCGCGAGCGCGAGACGCGCTTTCTCGCCGCCGGAAAAAGGTTCGATGGCCTCGTACGCACGATCGCCGCGGAAGTTGAACGAGCCCAAGTAATCGCGCAGCTCTTGCTCTCGCGCCTGCGGGTCCATGCGCTTGAGATGCAGGATGGGCGAGGCCTTGGGATCGAGCTGTTCGAGTTGGTGCTGATCGAAGTAGCCGACCACCAGATCCGGATGCATCACCACCGCGCCGGCCATCGCGTTGAGCTTGCCGGCGAGCATTTTCACGAACGTCGATTTGCCCGCGCCATTGGGACCGAGCAGGCCGATGCGCTCGCCGGGCTCAATGCCCAGGTTGATCCCCGTGAGCTGCGGCCGGTCGCCGTAACCGACCGAGACTTTGTTCAGCCGCACCAGCGGCGAAGGCAGCTTCAGCGGCTTGCGGAATTCGAAGGTGAACTCGTTGTCCGCAATCACCGGCGCGACCATCTGGATGCGCTCGATCATCTTCATGCGCGACTGCGCCTGGCGCGCCTTGGTGGCCTGCGCCTTGAAGCGGTCCACGAACTTCTGCAGGTGCGCGACCTGACGCTCCTGCGCCGCGCGCGTCGAGGTCTGCTGCGCCAAGCGCTCCGCACGCAGGCGCTCGAACGCAGAGTAATTGCCGGCGTAAAGCGTCAGGCGCTCGCCATGCAGGTGCAGGGTGTGGGTGCAGACCGCGTCGAGGAACTCGCGATCGTGCGAAATCAGCACCAGGGTGCCCTTGTAGCCCGCAAGCCAGTCCTGCACCCACAGCACGGCGTCGAGATCGAGGTGATTGGTCGGCTCGTCGAGCAGCAGCAGGTCGGAGCGGCACATCAGCGCGCGCGCCAGGTTCAGGCGCATGCGCCAACCGCCGGAGAATTCGGCCACCGTGCGCGATTGCACTTCCTGCGCGAAACCCAGGCCGTCGAGCAGGGTCGCGGCGCGGGCACGCGCGGTGTAGCCGTCGATCTGGTACAGGCGCTCGTGCAGGGACGCGATGCGGTCGCCGTCGTGCGCGTCTTCGGCTTTGGTCAGCGCGGCTTCCAGCTCGCGCAGTTCGAAATCGCCGTCCAGCGCGTATTCGATGGCCGGCACCGGCAGCGCCGGGGTTTCCTGCGCCACCGTCGCCACCGCCCAGGTACGCGGACGGCTGAAGTTGCCGAGATCGGGCGCGATCTCATTCTGCATCAGCGCGAACAGGCTGGATTTGCCGGTGCCGTTGCGGCCGACGAGGCCGACACGTTGACCAGGGTGGATGGCAAGCGTTGCGTCCTGGATCAGGACGCGCGCGCCGCGGCGCAGGGTGAGCTGAGTAAAGCTGAGCATCGGAACAAAACGAAAAAGCGGGCGCGCATTCTGCCTGTGCGGGTCGCGCGACGCATCGGAACGCGCCTGAAAACGGGTAGGTCGGGCTTCAGCCCGACTTGCCGACCGGGATGTCGGCGCGACGCCCGACCTACGCGAGCGAGCCCAGCTTCCTCGCAATCACCTCCACTCCCGGCTCTCGAATCACGCCACGCTCGCACACGATCACATCAATCAGCGCCGCTGGCGTCACGTCGAAAACCGGGTTCCAGGTCTGCATGCCGGCCGGCGCAAGCGGCCTGCCCTGAAGTTCCGTCAGCTCTATGGCGCCGCGCTCTTCGATGGGGATGGCCGCGCCGTCGGGACAGGACAGATCGAAGGTTCCGCTCGGCGCCACCACCATGAACTTCGCGCCGTGATAGCGCGCGGCGATGGCCAGCGCGTAGGTTCCAATCTTGTTCGCGGTGTCGCCGTTGGCGGCGATGCGGTCGGCGCCGACGATGACCCAGTCGATCTTCTCGCGGCTCATCAGGTGCGCCGCGGCGCCGTCGGCGATGAGCTTGGACGGGATGCCTTCCCGCATCAGTTCCCAGGCGGTGAGGCGCGCACCCTGCAACCACGGGCGCGTTTCGGTGTTGTAGACCTGCGCGAGCTTGCCCAGCCTCCATGCCGAGCGGATCACGCCCAGCGCCGTGCCGTGGCCACCGGTCGCGAGCGCGCCGGTGTTGCAATGCGTGAGCACGCGCGCGTCGTCCGGCAGCATCGCAGCGCCCAGCTCGCCCATCAGCAGATTCTGCGCAAGGTCTTCGCGATGAATCGCGTGCGCCTCGACGAGCAGCGTGTCGGGATCGTGCGAAGCGAGCTTGCGCATGCGCGCCAGCGCCCAGTGCAGATTGACAGCGGTGGGGCGCGATTGCGCAAGCACCTGTTCCGCCGCCGCGTAATCGCGACCGGCGAGCGAGTCGAGCACCAGGCCGTAAGCCGCCGCTATGCCGATGGCCGGCGCGCCGCGCACCGCCATGCCGTGAATCGCGCTCGCCACGTCCGCGGCCGAGCGGCACTCGAGCCAGGTCTCGCGCGCCGGCAGTTCGCGCTGATCGAGCAGTCGTAGATGATCCGTGTTCCAGACGATGGGAAGAATCGATTCAGTCATGCAAGGACACTCCGCATATTGCCGGTAAACTTCGTGGATTCTACCGAGCATGCATGACCGACCCGTGGCCTCCCCTGCCTTGCGCGCAATCGACCTGCTAGTGGTCCCTCTGGCTCTGGTGCCGGTGGAGCCCGCCGGCACCGTGCTGCACGAACACGCGCTGGCGGTGGACGCCGGCCGCATCGTGGAAGTGCTGCCCGTCGCCGAGGCGCGCGCACGCTTCGCTCCGCGTGAAACGCTGGAGCTTCCAGGGCACGTGGTCTTGCCGGGGCTGGTGAACCTGCATACGCACGCGGCGATGAGCCTGTTGCGCGGACTGGCGGACGATCTGCCGCTGATGGACTGGCTCACCGATCACATCTGGCCGGCCGAGGGCGCACACATCTCGCGCGCGTTCTGTCTGGACGGCGTGCGACTCGCGGCAGCCGAATTCATTCGCGGTGGCGCGACCTGCGTCAACGACATGTATTTCTTTCCCGACGCAACAGCAGAGGGTTTCACCGCCGCCGGACTGCGCGCGGTGGTGAACCTGATCGTCATCGACTTTCCAACCGCCTGGGCCTCGGGCCCGGACGAGTATTTCGGCAAGGGCCTGGAGGTGCACGACGCGATCCGCGGCAACCCGCTGATGCGCACGATCTTCGCGCCGCACGCGCCTTATACCGTGAGCGACGGTCCGCTGGTCAAAGCGCGCGCCTACGCCGACGAGTTGGGCATCGGCATCCACATGCACGTGCACGAGACCGAGTTCGAGGTCATGGATGCGGTGCAGAAGACCGGCAAGCGACCGTGGCAGCGGCTCAAGGAGCTGGGTCTGCTCGCGCCGGACTTCGTGGCCGTGCACATGACGCAGCTCACCGATGAGGAAATCGCCGAGGCCGCGCAATTCGGCGTGCACGTGGCGCACTGCCCGGAGTCCAATCTCAAGCTGGCGAGTGGGTTCTGCCCCGTGCAGAAATTGCTCGATGCAGGGGTGAACCTGGGCATCGGCACCGACGGTGCAGCGTCCAATAACGACCTCGACATGTTCGGAGAAATGCGTACCGCGGCGCTGCTGGCCAAGGGCGTGGCGCGCGATGCCCGCGCGCTGCCTGCCGCGCAGGCACTACACGCGGCAACCCTGGGCGGCGCGCGTGCGCTGGGGCTGGATACGGAAATCGGATCGCTGGTTGCGGGCAAGTCGGCTGACTTCATCGCGGTGGAGTTGTCCGGTCCCCACGTGCACCCCTGCTACAACATGATTTCGCATCTCGTCTACGCGGCCGGACGTGGCGATATCAGCGATGTGTTCGTCGCGGGTCGCGCGCTGATGCGCGATCGACGTCTGCTCACCGTGGACGAGAACGAGGCCATCGCAAAAGCAGGCGAATGGCGAGCGCGGATCAAACCCTGAAACCATGAGCAACGTAGACACCTCCGAGATCAGCCACTTCGATCGCCTCGCCTCGACCTGGTGGGACCCCAAGGGCGAGATGGGTCCGCTGCACGCACTCAACCCACCGCGCGTGCGCTTCATCGAGCAGGCCTGCGGTGGACTGAAGAACAAGCGCGCGCTCGATGTGGGCTGCGGCGGCGGCATTCTCACCGAGGCTCTCGCGACCAAGGGTGCGCAGGCGCTGGGTATCGACATGGCAGAAGCCGCGCTCGAAGTCGCGCGCCAGCATGCGCAGAAATCCGGCTTGAAAATCGACTACCGCACCTGCGCAGCCGAAACGCTGGCAGCGGAACAGGGGGCGAGTTTCGACGTGGTGTGCTGTCTCGAAATGCTGGAGCACGTGCCCGATCCGGCCAGCGTCGTGAAAGCCTGTTTCGATCTGGTTCGCCCCGGCGGCGATGTGGTGTTCTCCACCATCAATCGCAATCCCAAGAGCTTTGCGCTGGCCATCGTCGGCGCCGAATACCTGCTAAGCCTGATTCCGCGCGGTACGCACGACTACGCCAAGTTCATCCGGCCTTCGGAAATCACGCAGTGGTGTCGCGAGGCTGGGCTGGACTCGGTGCAACTTCGCGGGCTGCGCTATAACCCCCTCCTGAAATCCGCAACGCTGGCTGACGACATCGATGTGAACTACCTCCTGCACTGCCGACGCCCTGCATGAAGCGGCACATTAGGGCCAAGGCCTGGCTGTTCGATCTCGACGGCACCCTGGTCGATACCGCTCCCGATCTCGGACACGCCGCCAACCTCGTGCGTGCGGAGTGCGGTCTGCCTCCCCTGCCGCTGATCGATTATCGGCCCGAAGCATCTTCCGGCGCGCGCGGATTACTCCGCATTGCCCTCGGCACGACACCCGACCATCCCGATTACCCGATACGGCGCGACAGCTTTCTGGCCCACTACCGCGCGAACCTTTCGCGCGCTACGAAGCCCTTTCCCGGCATCGCCGAATTGCTGCTGGCACTGGAGCTGAAGGGACTGCGCTGGGGGCTGGTCACCAACAAGCCGGGCTGGCTCACGCAGCCGCTGATGTTCGACCTGGGGCTCGCATCACGCGCGGCCTGCATCGTCAGCGGCGACAGCACGCCAAAACCCAAGCCGGCGCCGGATCCGCTTCTGCTCGCGTGCAAGCAACTCGACCTCAAACCGGGCGAGTGCGTTTACGTGGGCGACGATCAGCGCGACATCGAATCGGCACGGGCGGCGAAAATGCCCTCGGTGGCGGCGGGCTGGGGCTACATGGGCAGTACGGCGGTTGCCGATTGGGGTGCCGATTACTTTGCGCCTATGGTTGCCGATCTGCGCGGCTTGCTGGGCTGATTCGTTTCGGCGACCGCAAAAGTTAAGCGTCGAAGCACCGAAGAGCCATAGTGTCGAGCACCACGCTCTGGAACTCCGCCGCACACACAGCGCACTTAACCCAGAGGCTGCAGGAGACGGAGAACGAGTAGCGGTAGCCATTGCCGAGGTTCATGGGCCAAGCCTCCGAGGAACCGCTACGGTAATACGGCCAGATTTTGGACGCGGCGCAGAGGGTTTTTGTACTCCTCCATCTTGTACCCTTGCGCTGTCGCCACGACGCGTTTTCTGCATGAGTGCATCCGACACCAGTCCCTCGCTGCACCCGCGCTATCACGCGCAGATTTATCCCGACCGGGCGGCGCTCGTGCTGGCGGATACCGGCGCCTCGATCTCGTACCGCGAACTGGTCGATAACGCTGACCGCGCCGCACAGTTGTTCCAGAGTCTCGGCCTGATCGAAGGCGATACCGTCGCGATCTTCCTGGAAAACCACATCCGCTATCCGGAGCTGTGCTGGGCGGCGAAGAATTCCGGCATCACGTATGCGTGCATCGGCAGTTCGTCCAGCGTCGATGACGCGGCCTACATCGTCGATAACAGCGACGCCCGCCTGCTCATCAGTTCTGCTGCGCTCGCGCCGGTTGCACTCGCGGTCGCGGGAGGCCGTGCACCGGATATTCGTTACCTGATGCTGGATGGCGCGCAGGGTCCGTTCGAGTCCTATGAATCGTCGCTCGCGAAGATGCCGGCCGTGCCGCTCAGCGGACGAAGACGCGGACCTTCGATGCTCTATTCGTCCGGCACGACCGGCCGGCCCAAGGGAGTTCGCACGCCGCTGCCCGCCGATCCGCCAGAGGTTCCGCCGCGACGGCTGGCCATGCTGCAACGGCGTTACGGACTAGCCGGCGATACCGTGCTGGTATGTCCCGGTCCGTTCTACCACGCGTCTCCGGGACGGTTCATGGTGAGCGTGCAGCGCTGCGGCGGCACGATGATCGGCTTTGCGAAATTCGACGCCGAGAACACGCTCTCTGCGATTCAAAAGTACCGGGCGACGCACGGCCTGTTCGTGCCGACCATGTTCATCCGCATGCTCAAGCTCGCGCCTTCGGTACGAAACGCGTACGACCTGTCCTCGCTTCGCTGCGTGCTGCACCTCGCTGCGCCCTGCCCCGTTCCCGTCAAGGAACAGATGCTCGAATGGCTGGGGTCGATCATCGAGGAAATGTACGGCGGCACCGAGGCGGTCGGTCACACCATGATTGGCGCCGCAGAATGGTTATCGCACAAAGGCTCGGTCGGAAAGCCCGCACCGGGCTGCTCCATCCGCATCGTGGACGAGCAGGGAGCGGACGTGCCGGCGTTCACTCCAGGCCTGATCTACATGAATAACGGCCACCGCTTCGAGTACTACAAGGACGCCGAGAAAACCCGCGACGCAATCGCCGACGACGGCTGGGGCACGCTGGGCGACATCGGCTATCTGGATACAGAAGGCTTTCTGTACCTGACCGATCGCAAGTCGCACATGATCATTTCCGGCGGCGTGAACATCTACCCGCAGGAAGCGGAGAACCTGCTGTACTCGCACCCCGCCGTCAGCGATGTGGCCGTCATCGGCGTGCCGAACGAGGAGTTCGGCGAAGAGGTGAAAGCCGTGGTTCAGCCCAAAACGTATCCAGTTACCAACCCCGAGGCGCTGGCCACCGAGATCATGGCGTACTGCCGCGCGCGCCTGTCAGCCATCAAGTGTCCGCGCTCCGTGGACTTCGTCGAGGAGCTACCGCGCAGCGAGGCCGGCAAGCTGGTCAAGCATCTCGTGAAGGAACGCTACTGGACCGGACGCACGTCGCGCATTTTGTAGGGTCTCGGTGTACTGGTCGGTCACAGTCCTTCGACAAGCTCAGGAGGTCCGCTCCTACCGGAATCTACTTTTCCTCCATGTGACCCCGGGCTTTGCGAGCCGAAATGTGCGAATCAACCCTGTCAAACCGGGTCCCAGGCGAACACGTCCGGCGAGCGCTCCAGCTTGAAGAGCGAGGGACGCAGCGCCGGCAACGCGCGCGAGATGCAGGTTTCCGGCGTCCAGCCTTCCGAGGCGTGAACGGTGCGGATGGGACGCGGCTGGCTGAAGAGAATGATCTCGTTGCGGCGCACGCCGAAGATCTGTCCGGTGATGTCCTTGGCCGAGTCGCTGCACAGCGCCACCACGAACGGCGCGATCTTGTCCGGCGTCATCTTCTTGGCGATCTCGACGCGGCGCTTGTTGTCCTCGGTATCCGTCGGGATGGTGCCGACCAGGCGCGTCCACGCAAACGGCGCCATCGCGTTCGAGCGCACACCGAAACGGCCCATGTCGAGCGCGATGCATTTGGACAGCCCGGCCACGCCCATCTTGGCCGCGCCGTAGTTGACCTGGCCGATGTTGCCGATCAGGCCGCTGGTGGACGACATGTGCACGAAGGCACCCTTCTGCTTGTCCTTGAAGTGCGGCGCCGCAGCGCGCGAGACGTTGAAACAGGCCTTGAGATTCACCGCGATCACCGGGTCCCACTCGGCTTCCGACATCTTGTGGAAGATGGTGTCGCGCAGGATGCCGGCGTTGTTGACGATGGCGTCGACGTCGCCATAGGTCTTCATCGCCTGTGCGAACAGTTCGTGCGCGCCGTCCCAGGACGAGACGTCGTTGCCGTTTGCGATGGCTTCACCGCCTGCGGCGCGGATGCTCTCCACCACTTCCTGCGCCGGGCCTAGCGCCCCGCCTTCGCCGCGCTCGTTACCGCCCAGATCGTTGACCACGATTCGTGCGCCTTCCTTTGCGGCCAGTTTCGCTATTTCCGCGCCAACACCGCGACCGGCTCCGGTCACGATCACGACCTTGCCGCTGAGTACGTTTGCCATCGATTAGGTCTCGCTATGGGTTGTTGGTCAGAGCTGGTGTCCGGAAAATCGCTTCGGTAGATCCGACGTGATCCGTTCGCACACTGTGTGTAAGCGTACTAGTTGACGGGACAACCGTCCAGACGATTCCCTCTCTCCCTCGATCCATCTCCCGCGAGGGTAGAGGGAAGCGGTTCGCCGGTGTAATCACGTGTCGAAACTCGACACCTCAGGATGCGCCCACAATTACCACAGCAGGCATATCGTTCTGTAGCATATCGTTAACCATCAGACTCACCCGCTCCCGGACTCATATGGCGACACTCAACAACAAGACCAAGGCCCCATTCAAGGCCGGCTTCCTGATTCACGATGCTTCGCGTCTGCGTCGTACGGTGTTCGACCAGCGTCTCAAGGGGATGGGCATCACCCGTTCGCAATGGTGGGTGCTCAGCAATCTGGGGCGCGGGGAGGGTGAGGGCTTTTCGCAGATCGAACTGGCGCGTCTGCTGGACGTGGGCAAGGTCACGCTCGGGGGCCTGGTAGATCGGCTGGAGGGCAACGGGCTGGTCGTGCGTGTGCCGGACAAGGAAGACCGCCGCTCCAAGCGCGTGCAGATGTCGCGCAAGGGCAAGGCGCTGCTGACCAAACTCGCGGCCATCGCCATCGATATCAACCACGAGATCATGCAGGGAATCACCGCAGAAGAGGAGGAGCAGCTCATCGAAATCCTGACCAAGATGAAGCGCAACCTGAAAGTGATGGATGCCGTTCCGGCCTCCACCGTAGGCCGAAAGACGAGCGACGAGGAATAGCCGAGCCATGAATCGCGAAAAACTCCTGGGCAAGGTGTTTGCCGACATCCGCGTCCACTATTCCAAGCGCGACACGATGCTTTACGCACTCGGCGTCGGCGCCTGCCAGGCGCCACTCGACGAGCGCGAGCTGCGCTTCGTGTTCGAGAAAGAACTGCAAGCGCTGCCCTCGATCTCCTGCGTGCTGGCGCATCCCGGCGGCTGGATCATGGAGCCGGCGCTGGAGGTCGCCTGGGTCAAGCTGCTGCACGCCGAACAGCACTTCGATCTGCGCAAGCCGCTGCCCGCCGAGGGTGACGTCACGGGCAAGTTCCGGATCACCGGCATCGTCGACAAGGGCCCGGAGAGCGGCGCGCTGCTGTACCTGGAAAAGTCGCTGCACGATTCCGGCGGCGAACTGATCGGCACCGTCGGCAGTACGTATTTTCTTCGCGGAGACGGCGGCGGCGGCAACTGGGGCGAGCCCGGGGCCGAGCTTCCAATGGTGCCGACCGCAGAGCCCAGCGGAACGATCGACCTCCCCACCTTGCCCATCGCGGCTTTGATCTACCGTCTCAGTGGCGACTACAACCCGCTGCACGCCGACCCGGTCGTGGCGCGCAAAGCGGGTTTCGAAAAGCCGATCCTGCAGGGGCTGTGCACCTACGGCGTGGCCTGCCAGTCGCTGATCCGCGCGGTCTGCGATTTCGACGCGAGTCGCCTGCGCGGCATGGGTGCTCGTTTCACCAAGCCGGTGTACCCGGGCGAGACCATCCGCACGCAGTGGTGGGCCGGCGCCGACGGCTTGGTGCAGTTCCGCTGCCTGAGCGTCGAGCGTGACGTGGTGGTGCTGGATCGGGGGATTGCGCGCGTCGTTGCGACATAAGCTGAACAGTTAGCACGTTGCCGACAAACCAAAGGCTTATGCGCTATGACCCACTCGAGACTCCTGGCAGGCGCGAGCGGCTATTCCTTCAAGGAGTGGAAGGGCAACTTCTATCCGCAGAAGATCCGGCCGGAAGCCATGCTCGCGCATTACGCCGGGCGCTTGCCGACGGTCGAGATCAACAACACCTTCTACCAGATGCCCAAGGCCGCCGTGCTGGAGAACTGGTCCCAGCGAACGCCCGCTGACTTCTGCTTCGCGATCAAGGCGCCGAAGCTCATAACGCACCAGGCGCGGCTCAAGGCAGACAGTTCGGCCGATTCGGTCGCCTATCTCTACAAGACCCTTGAGACACTTGGGCCCAAGCGCGGCCCGGTGCTGTTCCAGTTGCCGCCGTTCATCAAGAAGGATCTGCCGCTGCTTACCGAGTTTTTGCAGTTGCTGCCAGATGGGCATCGCGCAGCGTTTGAATTTCGCGACGAGAGCTGGTTTGCCGACGACGTGTACGACCCGCTGCGCCGAGCCGGGGCCGCTCTATGCGTCTCCGAGCGCGAAGACAAGGCGCCGCCTCCGCTGGTGGAAACCGCGGCTATGTCCGTCTCCGGCTCGAAACCTACTCGGATGGCGATCTGGAACAGTGGGCGCAAAGGCTGGTGGCCACCGACTGGAAGCACATCTACGTGTACTTCATGCACGAGCCGACCGCACCGGCCTACGCGCAGACGCTGATGCGGTTGGCGACCGGGTAGGGAACCCCGCACAGGCTCGGAAACACGGTCGCGGGCCTTCGACAGACTCAGGAGGCCCGCTTCCATCAAATGTCCGCTTCCGTTTTGTAGGAGGGGCTCCGCCCCGACTGGCGCTCGCCGGTCACATCGGTGTGGGTCATCCGAGCCTTCGGTCGGGGCGGAGCCCCTCCTACAGTTTGCTTCGCGATTACGGCGCATCCGCGCGCCGCCGGCTCCTACCGAACCCAACGTGCACCGCATTCCGTTTCCGGTGCCGGTGCCGGTGCGTTCGAGAAAAGACCGGGCACGGCGCATGCGGCGATATGCGGTTGAACGAGGACCAGGCTTTCACCGAGGGTCTCGCCGCTCTCACATCAGGATGGCCGAATGTCTGACAAACCTGCCTCGCAGCAGAACCTTCTCCTGGCTGCCTTGCCGACAGAAGTCCTGGACCGCCTGTTTCCTCATCTGGAACTGATGCCGATTGCGCTCGGCAAGGTCTTGTACGAACCCGGAGAGATCATGCATTACGCCTATTTCCCCACCGACTCGATCGTGTCGCTGCTGTACGTCATGCACAACGGCGAATCCGCGGAAATCGCCGTGGTGGGCAACGAGGGTCTCGTCGGAGTCTCGATGTTCATGGGAGGCGACAGCACCTCCAGTCGGGCGATCGTACAGAGCGCCGGCTCTGCTTACCGGCTGCCGAGGCAGCGGCTGAAGGACGAGTTCGAACAACACGGCGCCTTGATGCTGCTTGCGCTGAGCTACACGCAGGCCTTGATTACGCAGATAGTTCAGACCGCCGCATGCAACCGCCACCATACGACCGATCAGCAGCTATGTCGCTGGCTGTTGCTTTCCCTGGACCGCTTGCCGAGCAAAGTGATGACGATGACCGAGAAGTTGATCTGCAACATGCTCGGCATCCTCCCGGCGGGCGTTACCGAGGCCGCCGGCAAGCTACAACTGGTCGGCGTGATCGATTACAAGGACGGGAGTATCACGGTGCTGGATCGACCCAAGCTCGAGGGGTTGAGTTGCGAGTGCTATGCCGTAGTCAAGACAGAAACCGATCGCCTGCTCGGGTATCTCTCCGGACAAAAAACAGGATGACTCGGACAGCAGTGCGCGAAGCCGCGTAACGATGACCCGAGAGTCTCTTAGCGACTTGACCCCACCGCAGTCCCGTCCTCGTCTGCCTCAAGCTGTCCGCCGCCCAGAGCGCGGTAGAGTTCGATCATGTTGGACGCGCGCGTGGCCGACGACGTCACCCGATTCACCTGCGCCGATTGCAGCGTCTGCTGCGACGACAGCACGTTGAGAAACGTATCCGAACCGACGCGGTAACGCGCCTCGGCAATGGCCAGGGCCTCGGCAGCGGACCGGGTCAGATCCTGCTGGGCCTGCACCTGCTCATCGATGGTGGCGCGCCGGGCCAGGGCATCGGCCACCTCGCGGAATGCGATCTGGATGGTCTGCTCGTAAGTGGCCACCGCGGCGTCACGGCTGGCCTGGGCAAAGTCGAGATTGTTTCGATTGGCGCCACCATCGAACAAGGGTAGGTTCGCACCGGGCGCGAAGCTCCAGGTGCGGGAGCCGGCGCTGAACAAATCCGAGAGTGAGCCGCCGGCGGTGCCCAGCACGGCCGAGAGCGATATGCGCGGAAAGAATGCGGCGCGTGCCGCGCCGATGTTGGCGTGCTGCGCCATTAACCGGTGCTCGGCGGCGCGCACGTCCGGACGCGCCAGCAGCACGTCCGACGGCAGTCCGATCGGCAGGCTGGCCAGGGTGAGTGCCGGCTGCTCCAGATCGGAGGGCAATAGCGCGTCGGGCACTTCGCCGCCGACCAGAAGAATCAGCGCGTTTCGCGCCTGCGCCGCATTGGCCGTGAACTGGGCGACATCGGCACGCACCTGCTGGTAGCTGGTGTCGGCCTGACGCGTGTCCAGCCCCGAGGCGACGCCGGCACGCTGGCGCGCGCGCGTCAGTTCCAGCACCCGCTGGCGCGAGGCGAGCGCTTGCCTCGTGATGCTCAATTGTTCCCGTGCCGAGGCCAGCGACACATAGGCGCTCGCGACTTCTGCGATCAGGCTGATGCGGGTGGTCTGCTGCGCTGCTGCGGTGGCCAGAAACTCTTCCTGTGCCGCCGCGCTGAGATTTCTCAGACGGCCGAACAGGTCCAGTTCGAAAGCCGCGAGGCCGACGTTGGCGGCGTAGCTGCGCTGCACGCCACCGCTTCCTCCGTCTTCGTCGCCGTTGCCGCTATTCCTGCTGCGGCTGGCATCGAGCCCGGCGTCGGCCGAAATCGCCGGGAACAAGGCCGCGCGCTGCACCCCGTATTGCGCGCGCGCCTGTTCGACATTGGCCAGGGCTACGCGCAGGTCGCGGTTATTGAGCAGCGCAAGTTCGATCACATCCCGCAACGCGGGCTCGGTGAAGAAATCGCGCCAACCCGAGTCGGCGATCACCGCATTGTCATCGGCCAGCGCCGGATAAGCCTCGCCTTGCGGCAGATTGCCCGGAACGGGCGCAGCGGGACGCTCGTATATCGGTGCCAGGTTACACCCGGCGAGAGCGGCCGCCAGCACCAGAGGAATCCAGCGAGGGTTCATTTCAAGCCCCTTCCTGCGGCGCCGGCAGCGACTCGACTGGCTCTGACGAATGGCCCCTCGACAGCTTGCGTATCAGCACGAAAAACAGCGGCACGAAGAAGATCGCGAGCACCGTGCCGGAGATCATGCCGCCGATCACCGAGATGCCGATCTCCTGGCGGCTCGCAGCGCCCGCGCCACTGGAAAACACCAGCGGCGACACGCCGGCCACGAAGGCCAGCGAGGTCATGACGATGGGCCGCAGGCGCAGGCGCGCGCCTTCCAGCGCAGCTTCCATCACTGGTTGACCGGATTTCACCTGCGCTTCGGCGAACTCGACAATCAGGATCGCGTTCTTTGCGGACAGGCCGATGGTGGTGAGCAGCGCGACCTGGAAATAGATGTCGTTGAGAAGTCCGGCGAGGCTCGCGGCCACGACCGCGCCGATCACGCCCAGCGGAATCACTAGCATCACTGCGGTTGGAATCGACCAGCTCTCGTACAAGGCCGCAAGGCACAGGAAGATGAAGGCGACCGAGGCGAGGTACAGGTAGAGCGTCTGCCCGCCCGAAAGTTTCTCTTGGTAGGCCAGGCCGGTCCATTCCAGGCCGAAGCCCGTCTGCTCGTCCACCAGCTCCTGCATGCGGTCCAGCGCCGCGCCCGAGCTGGTGCCTTCCGCCGGCGCGCCCTGAATCTGTGAGGCCGAAAGACCGTTGAAGCGCTGCAACATCTGCGGGCCGACAATCCAGCGCGTGCTGGCGAAACTGGCGAACGGCGCCATGCCACCCGACTCGCCGCGCACGAACCACTGGTCGATGTCGGACGGCAGCGCACGGTAGGGCGCATCGCCCTGCATGTACACGCGCTTGACCCGCCCGCGATCGATGAAGTCGTTGATGTACGAGCCGCCCCAGGCGCTGGACAAGGTGTTGTTGATGTCGGTCTGCGACAGGCCGAACGCGCTGGCCTGCGCCTGATCGATGTCCACTTGCAACTGCGCCTTGTCCTCCAGGCCGTTCAGGCGCACCGAGCTCAGCGTTGGATCGGCATTGCCAGCGGCAATGATTTCCGTCTGCGCCGCCACCAGCGCCTCGCGTCCCGCACCGTTGAGGTCCTGCAACCACAGCTCGAAGCCGCTGGACTGTCCCAGCCCGCGCACGGCGGGCGGCGCCAGCACATTGACCTGCGCCGTGCGCATCGAGCGGAAGTGCGCGTTGGCGCGATCGATGATGGTCTGCGCGGTGTTCTCCCCGCCACGCTCATCCCAGGGCTTGAGTGACAGGAAGCCCTGGCCCGCGTTCTGTCCGGCGCCCGCGTTGTTGCGGCCGTTGACCAGGAAGACGACGTCCAGATTGGCCTTCTCCTGCTCCATGAAGTAACGGGTGATCTCCCTGCCCACCGCCTCGGTTTGCGCCAGGGTCGTGCCCACCGGCGTGGTGTACTGAATCCTCACCTGGCCCTGATCCTCCTGCGGCAGGAAACCGGTGGGCATGCGCGTGTATTGAAAGGCCATCAGCGCAACGATGGCGCCAAATATCAGCATGAACATCACCGGCCGGCCGAGCAGCCGTTCCAGCGTGCGCCGGTAGCCCGTCTGCGTGCGCTCGACGCCGCGATTGAAGCGGCCGAAGAAGAAGCGTGACTTGTTCGGTTCGTGGTCCACGGGCTTGAGCAGCGTGGCGCAGAGCGCGGGGGTCAGGGTCAGCGCGACCAGCGCCGACAGCACCATCGCAGAGACGATGGTGATCGAGAACTGCCGGTAGATGATGCCGACCGAGCCGCCGAAAAAAGCCATGGGCAGGAACACCGCCGCGAGCACCAGCGTGATGCCGATCAAGGCGCCGGTGATCTCGTTCATGGACCGCAAGGTCGCTTCCTTGGGCGCGAGCTTTTCCTCGCGCATCACGCGCTCGACGTTCTCCACCACCACGATGGCATCGTCCACCAGCAGACCGATCGCCAACACCATCGCGAACAGGCTCAGCGTGTTGATGGTGTAGCCGAACAACGCGAGCACGCCGAAGCTGCCGAGCAGGACCACCGGCACCGCGATGGCCGGAATCAAGGTCGCACGCCAGTTCTGTAGAAATAGATACATCACGATCACGACCAGAGCTATGGCCTCGATCAAGGTCATCACCACGCCTTCGATGGAGGCTTTCACGAACGGCGTGCTGTCGCGCGGATACGCCACTTTCAGCCCCTCCGGCAGACTGCGTTCGAGCCGCGTCATCTCCGCGCGCACGCGCTCGGCGGTGGCCAGCGAGTTGGCGCCCGAGGCGAGCTGGATCGACATGCCCGAGGCCGGATGACCGTTGACCGTCGAACTGCTCTGGTAGTTTTCTGCGCCCAGTTCGACTCGCGCGACCTCGCTCAGGACGACCGCCGAACCATCGCTCTGCGTGCGCAGGATGATGTCCTCGAACTGGTCGACGGTTTGCAATCTCGACAGCGCGGTCACGGTCGCATTAAGCGCCTGGCCGTCCGGCGCCGGCAGCGCGCCCAGCTCGCCTGCGGTGACCTGCGCGTTCTGCGCCTCGATGGCAGTGCGCACGTCCGAGGGCATGAGACCGAAGCTGTTGAGCTTGTGCGGATCGAGCCAGATGCGCATCGCGTACTGCGCGCCGAACACGGTGATCTCGCCGACACCGTCGATACGGCTGAGCGGGTCCTGCATGTTGTTGACCAGATAGTCGGAGATGTCCACGTTGCCGCGCTCACCGGACTCGTCGTAGATCGCGATCACCATCAGGCTGTCGCCCTGCGACTTGGCCACCGTGATGCCTTGGCTCTGCACCTCCTGCGGCAAGCGGCTGAGCGCCTGGTTCACCGAGTTCTGCGCCTGCATCTGCGCGATGTCGGGGTCGGTGCCCTGATCGAAACTCAAGGAGATGCGCGCCTGGCCGGAGGAACTGCTGGTGGACGAGAAGTACAACAGGCCGTCGATGCCCTTGATCTGCTGCTCGATCACCTGGGTGACGCTGTCTTCCACCGTCTTGGCCGAGGCGCCGTTGTAGTTCGCCGAGATCGACACGCTGGGCGGCGCGATGTCGGGATACTGCTCGACCGGCAAGGTGAAGATCGACAAGGCACCGAGCGCCATCACGACGATGGCGATGACCCAGGCGAAGATCGGGCGGGAGACGAAGAAGCTGGCGAGCATGGGCTTAGCTCACTTGGCCAGTGCAGTCGCAGCGACATCCGCCGCGCGCTTCACCTCGGTCGGCTCCACCGTCGCGCCCGCGCGCAGACCTTGCAGGCCCTCGACGATCAGGCGATCACCTTCCCTCAGTCCGGCCGTGATCAGCCACTGATTGCCGATGGCGCGGTCGGCCGTCAGCTTGCGCGACTCGACCTTGTTGTCCGCTTGAAGAAACCAGGCCGTCGCCTCACCTTTCGGATTGCGGCTGACCGCGGACTGCGGCACCTGGATACCGGTCGCCGGCATGCCGACGGTCGCGCGCACATACAGACCCGGCAACAATTGCCGAGACGGATTGGGAAACGAGGCCCGCAGCGACACGCTGCCGGTGGCCTCGTTCACGTCGATGTCGCTGAACTCCAGGCTGCCGGCTTCGCCATAAGCGCTGCCGTCGTCGAGAAGCAGCGCCACCTTGATCTGGCTCCGATCAAGGCCGCCGGCCACCGCCGCCTTTCGCAGCGCCATGTAGTCGCCGCTGGACATGCTCAAGTCGACGAACATCGGATCGATCTGCTGAATCTTCGCCAGCGCCACGTCCTGGTTCGCCGTCACCAGCGCGCCACGGGTCACGCTGGAGCGTCCGATGCGGCCCTCGATCGGGGCGGTGACGGTTGTGAACTTGAGGTTGGTGCGCGCCGCGGAGAGCGCTGCCTGGTTGGCCTTCACAGTCGCGGATGCCTGCTGGAACTGGGCCTGAGCGTCATCCACTTCCTGCTGACTGACGCCTTCGATCTGGATCAGGTCCGCGTAGCGCTCGGCCTGGAGCCGGGCAGCGGTGGCGGCGGCCTCGGCCAGAGCGACATTGGCGCGGGCCTGGTCGGCCGCAGCCTGGAACGTCGCCGGTTCGATCTCGAACAGCGGCTGCCCCGACTTCACGGTCGAGCCTTCCTTGAACAGTCGCGCCGTCACCAGACCGCCCACCTGCGGACGAACTTCGGAGACTTCGGAGGCCACCGTTCGGCCGGCCAGCTCGGTCGTCAACAACAAGGGCTCCTGCCGCACCGTCAGGACACCCACCTGCTTTGCGGGCGTTACCGGAGCCGGCGGTTCCTCACAGGCTGACAGGACCAACGACAGGCCGATCGCGGCAAGCAGACTCAGCGGAGTGAACGAGGCTCGCTTGGTGAGGCTCGCTGCTATTACGGAGGGCAATTTTTTTTGACTGCATGGACCGCCTCGAAAGAAAGGCACCTTTCCGACACGTCGTGGCGAGCTTTGGTTCGTTGACGTCGGCGTGCGGCGTCTGAAGTTGGTCGCGGATTCGAGGGCTCGAACCGCCCGAACGCTCGCTTCGCTTCATGAAACTCAGGCTGGCGCTTAAGCTGCGCGCTTCGAGCACGAGGAGTCGTCATGGATTTCGAGCCCAGCCCGCGCAGCCGGGAATACGTCCGCCAGGTGCGGGCGTTCATGAAGGATCACATCTTCCCGGTGGAGAAGCAGCACTGGGACGAAATCCACGAAGCGCGTCACGGTGGCGACTGGCTCGACTGGAAAATTCCGCCGCGAGTCGAAGAACTGAAAGCCAAGGCCAGATCACAAGGTCTGTGGAACCTGTTCCTTCCGGACGCCGAACTCGGAGCAGGCCTGTCAGTGCTGGAGTACGCACTCGTGGCAGAGGAAACCGGTCGCAGTCTGATGGCACCCGAAATCCTCAACTGCTCGGCGCCCGATACCGGCAACATGGAGGTGCTATGGCGCTACGGCTCGGATGAGCAGAAAGCCCGCTGGTTGAAGCCCCTGCTCGACGGCGAGATCCGTTCCGTGTTCTGCATGACCGAGCCCGACGTGGCCTCGAGCGACGCCACCAACATGCAGGCGACGGCAGCGATGGACGGCGACCACGTGGTCCTCAACGGCAAGAAGTGGTGGAGCAGCGGCATCGGCGATCCGCGCTGCAAGGTGGCGATCTTCATGGGCCGCACCGAGGACGCCGACCGCGACCGCAAGCACCAGCACTCGATGGTGCTGGTTCCGCTCGATACGCCGGGCGTTTCGATCCAGCGCATGCTGCCGGTGCTGGGCGATTACGACGAACCGCACGGCCATGGCGAGGTGCATTTCACCAATGTGCGTCTGCCCGCTTCCAGCGTCATTTCCGGACCCGGCAAGGGTTTCGAGATTGCGCAGGGACGGCTAGGGCCGGGGCGTATCCATCACTGCATGCGCGCAATCGGCGCGGCCGAGCAGGCGCTGGATCTGACGATCGATCGCGGCATGAAGCGCGTTGCCTTCGGCAAGCCGCTGCTGAACCTGGGCGGCAACCGCGAGCGCATTGCGGATGCGCGCATCGCCATCGATCAGGCGCGACTGCTCACGCTCTACGCTGCCTGGAAAATGGACAAGGTCGGCGCGCTCGCGGCGATGACAGAAATTTCCACCATCAAGGTCGCAGCACCTCTGATGCTGCAGAAGGTCGTGGACATGGCCATGCAGTTGCACGGCGCGGGCGGCGTATCGCGCGACTTCGCCTTGTCCGGCTTCTTCGCGCAGGCGCGCATGCTGCGTCTGGCCGACGGCCCGGACGAGGTGCATCGCGGTGTGATTGCGCGCATCGAGTTGGCCAAGCGCGGATATCAGTGAGCGCGATCTATCTCATCCGCCACGGACAGGCCTCATTCGGCGCTGCCGACTACGACCAGCTCTCCAAACTCGGTCACGAGCAGGCCAGCGTTCTTGGAGCGAGCCTGCAAGCTCGGTTGCCTTCTGTCCCGCGAATCGTCTGTGGCTCGATGAAGCGGCATCGCCAGACCGCGGAAGCCTGCCTGAGCGCGATGAACCGGCCGGTCGAATGGACCGAAGACGCCGACTGCAACGAGTACGACCACACCGAAATCGTTGATCGCTTCATGGATCGCCAGGCCTGGGGCGCCGCGCTCAACGCGGCAAAGGACCGCGGCCAGGCTTTCGAGGAGTTGTTCAGACAAGGCATGACGCGCTGGCAGAACGGCGATCACGACGCCGAATACGCGCAACCCTGGCCGGCGTTCCGCGAACGCTGCCTGCGAGCGGTCGATAAGGTGGCCGCTTCGCTGGAACCGTCGGAAACGGCCCTGGTGTTCACTTCCGGCGGCGTCATCACCGCCGTTGCCCAAAGCCTGCTGGACTTTCCGCTCGCGCGATTCCCGGCCATCAACTGGCGTATCGCCAATTGCGGCATCACCAAGCTGGTACGCGGTAGCAGCGGCTTGTTTCTTTCCACCCTGAACGATCACGCCCACTTCGAGGGGACTTCAGCCAGGCTCCTGACCTATCGCTGAGCGAGGGGAATCACATGATCAAGTTGCTGGGGATATCGGGCAGCCTGCGCAAGGCTTCGTACAACACTGCGTTGTTGAATGCCGCGGCGACGCTCGTCGAATCCGATGTCGTGCTGGAAGTCGCAACCATCCACGGCATTCCGCTCTACGACGGTGACCTTGAAGCCGCCGAGGGCATTCCAGCCGCCGTCACCGAGTTGAAGAACCGGATCATCGCCTACGACGGACTGCTGCTGTCCACGCCCGAGTACAACAACGGCGTCCCCGGCGCGTTCAAGAACGCAATCGACTGGTTGTCGCGCCCGCCCGCCGACATGGCCAAGGTATTTTCGAATCGCGCGGTCGCCGTGATCGGCGCCAGTCCCGGAAACTTTGGCACCACGCTCGCCCAGACCCACTGGCTGCCGGTGCTGCGAACCCTCGGGACCCGGCCCTGGTTCGGCGGACGCCTGATGGTGTCGCGCGCGAGTCAGGTGTTCGATGCTTCTGGCGCGCTGATCGACGAGGCGATGAAGAAGCAGTTGCGGGATTTTCTGGCGGGGTTTGCGGCGTTTGTTCGGCATTGATTTCACAAGACGCCATGACACGCACCACCGTTTACCTCGAACCCGCCATCCACAAGGCCTTGCGA
This sequence comes from Panacagrimonas sp., assembly GCA_052389915.1. GTDB lineage: Bacteria > Pseudomonadota > Gammaproteobacteria > Nevskiales > Nevskiaceae > Panacagrimonas. The sequence continues at coordinate 12,312 of JBQTHL010000064.1, read as the reverse complement.
CTCAGGGCCTCGGCCACGCATCGCAGCATCTCGGAGATCGTTTCCGATGCGGTTCGCGAAGCGCTCCGTGAGGATGAAGAAGATTCGGCCGCGTTCGATGAACGGGCGAGTGAAAAGCCCATCGCCTACGAAGCCCTGCTCAAGAAGTTGAAGGTTGATGGCTCGCTATGAATTGATGTGGTTGCTTAAGGTCGCCGAGGATCCAAAAGGAGACGGGGGATGGGCGCGCTTTTTTGCGTCATACCCCCAACCGCGGAAGGCGGGTTACGCGATGAAGCCGCTAACCCGCCCTTGTCTCGCTCACACTTGGCCCTCATGTTTGAGGTAGATCATGCCCAGCACCGCCATGCCGCCATACCAAAGCGCCTGCGCCGGATCGTCGCGAAATAATTTGCGGATGTTTTCGTCGAGGTCTGTTGCGAGGGTGTTGAACTTGTGGACGAACTGCTGAAACTGCTGCCTGTCCATTTTCTCGACCTCCTCATCCAGTTGGTAGTTGACGTTCTGGATGTTGTGGACCAGCTTGTTGCGAAGCTCGGATAGTGAGCTGATGTAACGCCGCTCGGCGTCGCCGAGCAGGCCGAGCGCATTTATGAACGCCATTTTCCCAGTGCGCTTATTACTCAGCTCCAGCATGGAGAACGTGTCTTTGAGCGATGCGTTGTTGAAGACCCCCGTGAGCAGCTCCGATACGGCGGACTCAATAAGCGCGTGGAGCTTGATGATGAGCGCCCAATCTTCCTCGTCACTGAGCTTATTGAAGAAGCCTCTCTCTATGCCGAGCTTTTGTTCGAGCTTCGGAATCTGATCCGCCATGCTGATGCTACGACCCTGTTTCATTGCTTTGCCCTAACGCGAATTAGGCTGCGCTCTCGCCATCTGAAGATTCAGCCAGCCAGCGTAGTCTGCGCATCGCGTACGACTCATCCGACTGCGCGGAGCTTCCTCGTGCGCAATGCGCACGCTACGGCCTTGCGAATGTGTGTTCACGTCAGGTTGATCCCTTCCCGCTTCGCAATCGTGAAGATGTCCTTGTCACCGCGACCGGACAGGTTCACCACGATGTGCTGTTCGCGCTTCATGACCGGGGCGACCTTCTTGGCGTAAGCCAGAGCGTGCGAGGACTCCAGCGCAGGAAGAATGCCTTCGGCATGCGCGAGTTCGTGGAACGCGCTCAGCGCCTCTTCGTCGGTGACGCTGGTGTACTGCACGCGGCCCATGTCCTTGAGCCAGGAGTGTTCGGGGCCGACGCCGGGATAATCCAGCCCGGCCGAAACGGAGTGTGTGCCGATGATCTGGCCGTCCTCGTCCGCCATCACGTAGGTGCGGTTGCCGTGCAGCACGCCGGGACGCCCGGCGGATAGCGGCGCAGCATGGCGACCGGTTTCGATGCCGTCGCCGCCGGCTTCGACGCCGACCATCTTCACGCTCTCGAACGGCAGCAGCGGATGGAACATGCCGATGGCATTCGAGCCGCCGCCCACACAGGCCGTGAGCAGGTCGGGCAGACGTCCGATCTGCTCCTGCGACTGCCAGATCAGCTCGCGGCCGACTACGCTGTTGAAGTCGCGCACCAGCATCGGGTAGGGGTGCGGACCGGCGACGGTGCCGATGACGTAGAACGTGTCGTCCACGTTGGTCACCCAGTCGCGCATCGCCTCGTTGAGCGCGTCCTTCAAGGTCTTGGTGCCGCTGTGGACCGGCACGACTTCCGCACCCAGCAGCTTCATGCGGAACACGTTGGGCGACTGGCGCTCCACGTCCTCGATGCCCATGTAGACCACGCACTTCAGCCCCAGACGCGCCGCGATGGTGGCGCTGGCCACGCCGTGCTGGCCGGCGCCGGTCTCCGCGATGATGCGGGTCTTGCCGAGATGCTTGGCGAGCAGGGCCTGGCCGACGGTGTTGTTGATCTTGTGCGCGCCGGTGTGGTTGAGATCCTCACGCTTGAGCCAGACCTGCGCGCCACCCCAGGCCGCCGTGAGGCGCTTGGCGTGGTACAGCGGGCTGGGCCGGCCGACGTAATGCTTGAGGTCGTCGTCCAGCTCGGCCAGAAACGCGGGGTCGCGCTTGAGCCGCTCGTAGGCTTCTTCGAGCAGGCGCAACGGCTCCATCAGGGTTTCGGAGACGAAGCGTCCGCCGTAAGGGCCGAAGTGGCCGCGGGTATCGGGGAAATCCTGGTAACGCGTGGTGTCGGTCATGAGTTTTTTTCGGCGTCAGCGAGCCTTACGGCCTGCACGAACGCTCGCATCTTGTCGGGATCCTTGCGGCCGGGCGCGAACTCGATGCCGCTGGACACGTCCACCGCGAAAGGGGCTGCCATTCTAACCGCGAGGCCGACGTTCTCAGGGTTCAAGCCACCCGCCAGAATCAACGGGACATCGACGCCGGACGGAATCTGCGACCAGTCGAAAGCCTGTCCGGTTCCGCCCATGCCGTCGGCGCCGTGGCTGTCGAGCAGCAGCGCGCGGGCCGAGCCGAATCGTTCGGCGGCAGCATGCACGTCGGCGGCAGACCTCACGGAGACGCTCTTGATGTAAGGACGGGCGAAGCGCTCGCAGAATTCCGGCGTCTCGTCGCCGTGGAACTGCACGAGGTCGGGGTTGACCGTTGCAATGGTCCTGGCGGCGCGCGCTTCGTCGGCGTTGCTGAGCAACAGCACGCTGGTGACGAAGGGCGACAGCAAGCCGCGCAGCACGGCGGCATCGACCGGTGCAATGAAACGCTTGCTGCCCGGCACGCAGACGAAACCCACCGCGTCCACACCCAGCGCGACCGCCGCACGCAGATCGTCGATGCGGGTGAAGCCGCAGAACTTGATGCGGGTGCGGTGGTTGTTCATGGCGACGACCGGTCGGGATGTTTGAGGTCGCAGATTCTGCGCGTGATTGAGATGCGGCGGATTTTGGGGCTTGAGACGCAGGCCGCATTCATTCGGCGGGCGAGCCCGAGACGCGAAATCCGCCGCATGAATGCGGCGTACGCTCGCGGACATGGCCCGCTCCTACACGCCGGGCAGCCAGAACGGTGGGGTCTCAGGAAGATCAAACTCGGCCGGGTAATCGGCGGCCAAAAAATAAAGCCCGCAGGCCGGCGCGTTCAGGCCGGCGCGGGTGCGGTCACGGCTTGCGAGCACTTCCGCAATCCAGCATTCCGGCTGCTTGCCGCTGCCGACGTCCATGAGCGTGCCGGCGATGGTGCGAACCATATGATGCAGGAACGCATTGGCGCGAATGTCCAGCAGCACGAAGCTCTGGTGGCGGCGCACGCCAATGTCGGTGACGTTGCGCATCGGCGAACGCGACTGGCATTCGGAATCGCGGAACGCGGAGAAATCCTGCTCTCCCACCAGCGCCTGCGCGGCGCGGTGCATAGCCTCCACGTCCAGTTCCCAGGTCACCCACGCCGCGCGCCCGGCGAGCAGGGCCGACCGCGCACGCGAATTGTGGATGACGTAGCGATAACGCCTGGCCTCGGCCGAAAACCGCGCGTGAAAATCGGCGCGCACTTCGCGCACCCAGTGCAGCGCAACGTCCGCGGGAAGATTCGTGTTGGTGCCGAGCAGCCAGGCGTGAGGCGTTCGCCGGGAGTCGGAGTCGAAGTGAACGATCTGGCGAAAAGCGTGCACGCCGGCATCGGTACGACCCGCGGCCACCGTCTGCACCGGATGATTCGCGACCCTGGACAGTGCGGCTTCCACCGCCGCCTGCACCGAGGGCGCGTGGTGCTGTGCCTGCCAGCCTGCGTATTGACTGCCGTCGTATTCGACCGCGGCGGCCCAGCGCGCCATCAGCCCGCGAGTCGCGCGCGCAGCGTTTCGGCCTCGCGCTTCTGATCGTCAGTGCCCGCGGCGAGGACTTCGTCGAGCAGGCTGAGCGCCATCTCGGCATCCCCCATCTCGACGTAGGCGCGCGCGAGATCGAGCTTGGTGGAATTGTCGTCGCCGGTGCCCACGATCTCGCTGCCACGCGAATCCTCCAGCGAATCGTCCAGTGACAGGGGTTCCAGGTCTTCGAGCCGCAACTCGAATTCGTCCACGCCGGGCTTGCCCGGCGCCAGATCGAAATCCTTGAACTCCATGACCGAGTCCGGCGGCGGCTTTATCACCGGCGCGACCTTTGCCTCCCCCAGGTCGAACTCGCCCAGATCGAAGTCCAGGCCCGGATCGGCGGCGCCGGCAGGCGGGGCTTCCGCCATCGGCAGTTCCAGTTCCTCGATGCGGAACTCCAGGCCGTCATCCACGCTGACCATCGGATTCACGGGAGTCTCGACCACCGGCGCCAGTGCTTGCGCGAACAGTTCGGCGTCCGGGAACAGCTCGTGGCCCATCGCCGACAGCCGGTTCCAGTCGTACCGGGTCAACTTCGCCTTCAGCGGCTTGGCGATCTGTAGAAACTCCATCGGCCGCTTCGCCGCGAAGTAGATCTCGGCCAGCTTGATGCTCAGATCGGTGCGCGCCGGGTCCTTGGCCAGGGCCTGTTGCAGCATCAACGCCGCTTCGTCGTACAGGCCGTAGGCCTGATGGAACTCGGCTTCGGCCAGAGGATCGTCGGCGGCAAGATCGCCCTTGGCGGAGTTCGTATCGAAGCGTGATGCAAACCCGGGCTCTCCCGGCTGCCCCGCGCTCGCAGCTCCGCCGATGATGATCGGTACGCCCACGACATCGCCGACCCGGCTTCCAGCCACGTCCTCGTTCACGGTCTTGTCGGCTGCAAGTGCGGCCTTGCGAGGAAGGTTCTCCTCTTCTTCGTCGGTGTCCTGAGCCATTTCGCCCGACGCGAGCGCACGCAGCCGGGCTCTGGCCAGCTCGGACGGCGGCGGCGCGAGCGGGTCCGACTGCCTCTGCGCCTCTTCGTATTCGCGCTGAGCCCTGCGTTCGCGCACCGCGCGCACGAACGCAATCATGACCAGAAAGGCCACTGCGGCGATCAGCAGATAGAACACCGGCATGACCCAATCCGAGGCCTCCTCCGCGGGCGGTCCCGGCGGCGGTTCCAAAGCGCTCGCGGTCGGCGCGACCGCGCCCGGCGGCGGCGGTGCAGGTTCTGAAACGGGGGGCGGAGTTTGGCTCACGGCCGGCTCCGCAGAATTCTCCGCGGGTGCAGGCGCGACCGGCGGCTCGTCCGGGGCGTCCGCAGCCTGTGTCTCGGCGCCAGTCCCCGCAACCGGAATTGCCGATTCCGACCCGGTATCCGGATTTCGCCACTCCATGTCGGGCGACTGTCGAATGGTGTCTGCGTCGGGAACCTCGAGCATCACGCCGATGCGGAGCGTTTCGATGTCTCCGTCCACGAACGCTTCCGGGTTGGCGGCCAGCAGGGCGGACATGACCCGGCCAAGCGATACCGTGTCGTCGGACCTGACAGCGCCCGCGATGGCCGATAAGGACTCGCCGGGCTTGACCGGGCCGTAGGTCGAAGCATCCGGAGGCGAGGAACCCGTCTGGTTTTGTACGGGTGCGACGACGACAGCCGACGTTTCGCTGCGTGCCTCGGAGGGTTGCGGAGCCTGGGGGGCTGCGACCGTCGTGGGCGGATCGAGGAACACCGTGTACTCGCGCAGAATCCGCGGGCCGCCGCTGGTGCTCAGCTCCAGAATCAGGCTGATGAGCGGCTCGCGCGCGATCTCGCTGCTGCTCAGTTCGATGCGCGGGTCGCCGTCATCGGTCACGACCGCAACGTCGACCGACGACAGATAGGCGGCGCGGTCCACTCCGGCACGCACGAAATCCTCGTTGCCGGCAAGGCGCGCGCGGACGCTGTCCGCTTCTCCCGCCGTCAACGAGGTGATGGGAATGACCGCCGAGAAACTCTGGTTGAGTCCGGATCGGAGTTTGATCTCGCCGAGTCCCAACGCATGCGCGGGCAGCCCGCATACCCACAGGCAGAACGCGGCTGCGATCGACAATGTTCGCAACATGAAATCTCCAGGGGCGCGTCGCACGGGCTCGATGATCGCAGAAACGGCCCGAGCTTTGGCGCACGAACGTTTCACAGTCGCGGGTGTGGCCCGCTTCTCTCAAACAAGCGCACCCCTGTAGGAGGGGCAATAACAGCGCGACGCCCGGCCTACCGATCCGCCAGCAGAATGCGCATCACGCGTCGCAAGGGTTCGGCGGCACCCCAGAGCAACTGATCGCCGCAGGTGAAAGCGCCCAGGTACTGCGCGCCCATGTTGAGCTTGCGCAGGCGCCCCACCGGCACATGCAGCTTGCCGCCGACCGCGGCCGGCGTCAGCTCGCGCACCGAAATCTCGCGCTCGTTCGGAATCACGCGGACCCAGTCGTTCGAGGCCTGGATCATGGCTTCCAGCTCGCCCAGCGGCACGTCCTGCTTCAGCTTGATGGTCAAGGCCTGCGAATGGCAGCGCATGGCGCCGACTCTCACGCAGATGCCGTCGATGGGCACCGGGCTGGCCTCGCGTCCGAGAATCTTGTTGGTCTCGGCCTGGCCCTTCCACTCTTCCTTGGACTGGCCGTTGTCGAGCTGCTTGTCGATCCAGGGAATGAGCGAGCCTGCCAGCGGAGCGCCGAAATTCCCGGTGGGAAATTCGGCGGAGCGCAGCGCTGCCGAAACCTTGGCATCGATGTCGAGAATGGCGCTGCTTTCGTCCGCCAGTTCGCTCGCGACCGCGGCATGCACGTGGCCCATCTGCCTGAGCAGCTCGCGCATGTTCTGTGCGCCCGCGCCGCTCGCGGCCTGGTAGGTCATGGCGCTCATCCACTCGACGAGATCGGCGCGAAACAACCCGCCGAGCGCCATCAGCATCAGGCTCACCGTGCAGTTGCCACCGATAAAGTCCTTGACCCCTGCGTGCAGCGCGCGGTCGATCACCTCGCGATTCACCGGGTCGAGGATGATGACGGCGTCGCTCTTCATGCGCAGCGTGGACGCCGCGTCGATCCAGTAGCCCTTCCAGCCCGCTGCGCGCAGCTTCGGGTAAACCTCGCTGGTGTAGTCGCCGCCCTGGCAGGAGACGATGGTTTCCATGCGCTTCAGCGCGTCGATGCTGGCGGCGTCGGCCAGCGGCGCCGTGTCCTTGCCCACGCTCGGCCCCTTCCCGCCCACGTTCGACGTGGTGAAGAAATGCGGCTCGATCAGCGCGAAATCCTGCTCTTCCTGCATGCGCTGCATCAGCACCGAGCCCACCATGCCGCGCCAACCTACGAATCCGACTTGCATCATGTTCCTGTACCTCTGAATTACCGCCTGCGCGGGAATGACGACGTTGGGGTTTCAGCCTGCTTTGCCCAGCGCCGCAACCACCGCGTCGCCCATCTCGCGCGTGCCGATGATCTTCTCGCCCGGCATCGCGATGTCACCGGTGCGATGGCCTTGGCTCAAGACCTTCTTCACCGCCGTCTCGATCCGGTCCGACAGGTCGACACGATCGAAGGTGTACTTGAACATCATCGCCACGGAGAGAATCGTCGCCAGCGGGTTTGCCTTGTTCTGACCCGCGATGTCCGGCGCGCTGCCGTGGATCGGCTCGTACATGCCCTTGTTGTTTGCGTCCAGCGAAGCGGACGGCAGCATGCCGATGGAGCCCGCGAGCATGGAAGCCTCGTCCGAGAGGATGTCGCCGAAGATGTTGCCGGTGACCATGACGTCGAACTGCTTCGGACGCTTCACCAGTTGCATGGCCGCGTTGTCGACGTACATGTGCGTCAGTTCCACGTCCGGATAGTCCTTCGAGACCTCGATCATCACCTCGCGCCAGAAGCGCGAGGTATCGAGTACGTTCTCCTTGTCCACCGAACAGACCTTGCGACCCCGCTTGCGCGCCGCCTCGAAGGCGACGCGCCCGATGCGCTCCACCTCCGGCCGGCTGTAGTGCATGGTGTCGTAGCCCTCGTCATGCCCCGCCGCATTCTTGCGGCGGCCGCGCGGCTGGCCGAAGTAGATGTCGCCGGTCAGCTCGCGCAGGATCAGGATGTCGAGGCCGGCGATGAACTCCTTCTTCAGCGAGGAAGAATCTGCCAGCTCCTCGAACACGCGCGCCGGCCGCAGGTTTGCGAACAGCTCGAGGTCCTTGCGGATACCGAGCAGGCCGCGCTCCGGGCGCAACTCGCGTGGGAGGTCGTCGTACTTCGGGCCGCCGACCGCGCCGAGCAGAATCGCGTCCGCCTCGCGCGCCGCCTTCTGCGTAGAAGGCGGGTACGGATGCCCCTCGGCATCGTAGGCCGCACCACCGAGATGGCCGAAACTCCAGCTCAGCTTCTCGCCGCCGGCCTTGAGCACCTCCAGCACTTTTACTGCCTCCGCGAGGATCTCGGGGCCGATGTAGTCGCCGGGGAGAATCAGGATGTTCATCGTCATGTCGAATGTCTGGGTCACTTGGGCAGCGAATAGGCGCGCAGTTCGTCCTTGAGCATCATCGGCACGAGCAGTGCTTTTCCGGGAATGATTCCGATGTCTGCCGTGCCCTGTTCCAGTTGCAGCCAGACGGTGGACGTGCCGTCAGCAGCGACGTGAATGATTTTTCCCGCCAGCCAGTCGCTGACCCAGTAGCCCTTTTTGCCGTCGGATTCGAGCCCGTCGAGATTGCCCAGCGGGATGCCGCTGAAGCGGTCGGCAATGCCTTCCTCGTCCAGCTTCATCGCCTTGAGCCGGCCGGGAACTTCGGTCTTGTAGCCCTCGCTACCCATCACGCCCCAATTCGCGATGATCAGGTTCTCGCCCTCGACCAGCAGGCCGTTCGGCGTTTCCAGCGCGGCGTCCTGCAGCAGCTTGGAGAACTTGTTGTCGCCCAGATACCAGATCGCGTTGTCGGCGAAATCCGAGACGTAAGCACGCGCGACCTGGCCCTTGAAGTTGCTGCGCGGTTCGAGCGCCACGTCGTTGAGCATCTTGGCGCCGGGCGCCGGGTAACGCTTGAGCACCGTGGCCGATTTCACGTCGATGGCCACCAGCTCGTCGATGTCCGCCACGTACAGCGTGCCCAGGGCATAGGCCAGCCCCTTGGGCGCGTTGAGCCCAGTCAGCCATTCGAGCTTCACCGGCTTGCCGGCATCGTCGAGGCGCGAGATGAAGCCGTTGCCGTCCTTGCCGTCGGGCGCGCCGTTGAGGTTGCTGACGAAAATCGCCTTCTCGGCGGCGACGTACAAAGCGGACTCGGGCTGCTTGAAACCCTTGGCGACCCAGGCCGGCGTGGGCGCGGCGGCTGCGGCGGTGCACCCGAATAGCGCGACAAACAGCAATGCAGTTCTGATCATGACAATGCTCAGGTGGTGAATAACCAGGGGGCTTCGACGGCGCGACGCGCCTCGTAGGCGCGGATCGCATCCGCGTCCTGCAGGGTCAACCCGATCTCGTCGAGACCGCGCACGAGGCAATCCTTGCGGAAAGCGTCGATCTGGAACTCGAAGCTCTCGCCGCCTGGCGTGGTGACTCTCTGCGCCGGCAGGTCGATGGTGAGTGCATAGCCCTGCGCATCGCGTGTTTCGCGAAACAGTCGATCCACGACTTCCGCGCTCAGCACCAGCGGCAGAAATCCGCACTTGAAGGAATTGTTGAAGAAGATGTCCGCGAAGCTCGGCGCAATCACCGCGCGAAAGCCAGCCTGCTCCAGCGCCCACACCGCGTGCTCGCGCGAGGACCCGCAGCCGAAGTTTTCCCGCGCCAGCAGTATCTCCGCGCCCTGGTAGCGCGGCTGGTTGATGAAGAAGTCCGGGTTGGGCCGACGCGTTGCCGGGTCGATATCCAGATCGCCCTTGTCGAGGTAACGCCAATCGTCGAACGCAAACGGCCCGAAGCCGGTGCGCTTGATCGACTTCAGGTATTGCTTGGGAATGATCGCGTCCGTGTCCACATTGGGACGGTCCAGCGGCGCGACGGTGGCGGTGATGGTGGTGAAAGCTCTCATGACACGAACCTCTCAGACAGCCAGCAAAAAATGGGCGATCGCCGCGGCTACCGGCTTGGACGCATCGGCCTGGTAGGCGATGGCCCGAACGTTGGCAACTCTGCGGCCGTGACGGGTGACGGTGGCGCGAGCAAACGTGTCCAACTCCGGTTGCGCCGTACGCAAGTATTCCGCCGTGATGTTCACGATCTTCGGAAATGCCGTCACTTGCGCCACCGTCATCAATTGGCAGATAGCCGCAAATTCCAGCAGCGCACCCAGCGCACCGCCATGCACCGCGCGCAGCCGCGCGTTGCCGACCAGTTCCTGGCGGAACGGCATGCGCAGCACCACATCGGCCCCGTCTCGCTGCATGCTGAGGCCCATGTAGCGCGCATACGGAATCGCCTCCAGCATCGCCTGCTGGTCCGCAATACGGCGCGGCATCACAAAATCCTGGCCCGCCGTGCTCATGTCTTGTCTCCGAGCAGGCCTGCGGCCGCGTGCGAGGATTCCGAGTCGTCGAACACCATGAAGGTGCCGGCGGAGGTCGCAACCGGATCGCTCTCGTCGCCGTCGTGCGCGATGGACCGGGTAAACGCGACCTGTCGCGTCACGCGGTAACACTCGGAAGTGCAACGCACCGTGGCGCCCGCGCGCGCCGGGCGCAGGTAGTCGATACGCAGATCCAGGGTCGCGATGCGACGGATCTCGGGAAGCTTGGTCAGCACGGCTTGTCCGCAGGTCGCGTCCACCAAGGTCGTGATGACGCCGCCGTGAATCACGCCGGTGTTCGGGTTGCCGACCAGGTCATCGCGATAAGGCAGATCGAAGGTCACGACACCCGGCTTGTGCTCGACATAGCGAAAGCCGAGCGCACGGCTGTGCGGCACGATGCCGACGAAATATTCCTGGCGCTTGTCCGGCGGCGCCGCGTTGAGCAGGTTCATGACAGCGTCCGCACATCGACGAAGTGGCCGGCGATCCCTGCCGCCGCGGCCATCGCTGGACTCACCAGATGGGTGCGACCACCCTGCCCTTGCCTGCCCTCGAAGTTGCGATTGGACGTGGCGGCGCAACGCTCGCCCGGCTCCAGACGGTCCGCGTTCATAGCCAGGCACATCGAGCAGCCGGGCTCGCGCCACTCGAAACCGGCGTCGAGAAACACACGATCCAGACCCTCGGATTCGGCCTGCCGTTTCACCAGTCCGGAACCGGGCACGACCATCGCCAGAGTCACGTTCGCGGCCTTGCGCTTGCCGCGCACGACCGCGGCGGCCGCGCGCAGATCCTCGATGCGCGAGTTGGTGCAGGAACCGATGAACACCTTGTCGATGAAAATCTCCTCGATGGGTGTGTTGGCTTTCAGACCCATGTAGGCCAGCGCCTTCTCCATGCCCGAGCGCTTCACCGGATCGCTGACCGCGGCCGGGTCGGGCACCTTGCCGTTCACCGGCAACACCATTTCCGGCGAGGTGCCCCAGGTCACCTGCGGCTGAATGCTCGCGGCTTCGATCGCGACCTCGAGATCGAAGTGCGCGCCGGCATCCGAGCGCAGCGTCTTCCACCAGGCGATGGCCTTGTGCAGATTCTCGCCGCGCGGCGAGAACGGCCGGTTCTTCACGTAGGAAATCGTGGTCTCGTCCACCGCAATCAGCCCCGCGCGCGCGCCGCCTTCGATGGCCATGTTGCACACGGTCATGCGGCCTTCCATCGACAGCGCCTCGATGGCCTCGCCCGCGAACTCGATGGTGTAGCCGGTGCCGCCGGCCGTGCCGATGTGACCGATGACAGCCAGCACGATGTCCTTGGCCGTGACACCCGCACCGACCTGGCCACGCACGAGCACGCGCATGTTCTTCGACTTCTTCTGCACCAGGCACTGCGTTGCAAGCGCGTGCTCGACCTCGCTCGTGCCGATGCCGAAGGCCAGCGCACCGAACGCGCCGTGGGTCGAGGTGTGTGAGTCGCCGCAGACCACCGTCATGCCCGGCAGGGTCGCGCCCTGCTCCGGACCGATCACGTGCACGATGCCCTGCCGGGCGTCGTTCATGCGGAATTCGGTGATGCCGAACTCATCGCAATTGCTGTCCAGCGCATCGACCTGCGTGCGGGAGATCGGATCGGTGATCCCGCCGCTGCGATCCGTGGTCGGCACGTTGTGGTCGGCAACCGCCAGGTTCGCGCCCAGTCGCCAAGGCTTGCGGCCCGCCAGGCGCAAGCCGTCGAAAGCCTGCGGACTCGTGACTTCGTGCACCAGATGCCGATCGATGTAGAGCAGCGCCGAACCGTCACCGCTGTCGCGGACTAGGTGCGCGTCCCAGAGCTTGTCGTAGAGAGTCTTGGCGGTCATGGCGTGGCTGTGTTGGTCCTGTAGGAATCGATTCCGTGTAGGTCGGGGGTCACCCCGACCTGGCCGGCGGGGTGTCGGGCGGGATCCCCCCCCACCAAGGTTGGGGGTTAGGACGC
>JBQTHL010000063.1:0-33833 GCA_052389915.1 Panacagrimonas sp. | reverse complement strand
AGGCGCCGGCGCTGCCCATCACAGTTGCCGTCAAGGTACCGACGCCGCAGAGATTCATCGCCGGGGCGCTGGAGGTGGCAACCCCGTCGGCCGTACCGCAGGTGCCGGCGGCTGCGACGACGGGGGGAACCCTCTCGAAAGCGCCGATATCACAGCTCGTGCCCTGGGGCCGGGCGGTTCCGCGCTGGTCGGTGCCGGTGCAGCCGGCGTCCGAGGTGGGGACGGCATCGAGCGCCGGGCTGCCCGTTACCAGCGCATGGGTCAGGGTGGGGCCGCCGTTGTTTGCGAGCGGACCGCGGATGCTGGTCAGCGCCGTGGGCATCAGGATGCCGGTGTTGCCGTCGCTGGTGGCGTTGATGTCGGTTGCGCCGGGGCTGAAGCCGTAGAACGATTGATTGCTGGTCTGGCCGGAGTGGCCGAACAGGTTGCGGCTGAGGGTGAGGGTGTTATCGGTGGCAAAAATCTCGGCGTAAAAATTATTGCTGGAGATGTTGCCCGATACCAGGCTGCGTTCGATCGCGACGGTGCTGTCGGTCATGTAGATGCCGGCGGCCTGAGCGAACGCAGTGTTGCCGCTGATGGTGCTGTTGTGGATGCCCACGGTACTGCGCGTCAGGAACAACCCGACGGCAGCATATCCCTGGTTGCCGCTGACGGTGCTGTCGTCGAGCTGCAAGCCGCCTGCTTGCTGGAGCAGACCAGCGCCCATATTTGCGGTGTTGCCGCTGACGGTGCTTTTGGTCAGGGTCACCTCAGCAGCTCTGCTGTAAATCCCGCCGCCGTCGCCACTGCTGGTGTTGCCGGAGACCGTGGAGTTGGTCAGCGTGGCGCGGGTGATGATTGCGGAGTGGTATTGGCCGGCGTTGTGAAGCCCGCCACCCGTATCACCCGCCGTGGTTCCCGTCGCAAACGCCGTGTTTCCCGACAGCACGCTATTGGTCAAGCTCACCGTGCCGCGATTCAGGATACCGCCGCCGTATATCGCCCGGCCGCCGCTGATGGTGGTCTGTTGCAGGCTCAGGTCGCCCTCGGCGGCAATGCGGAAGATGCGAAATTCCGGCGATCCGGCCTGCCGGGTGATGGTGCTGCCATTGCCCTGGATGGTGATGGCGCTGGTGATCGAAGGCAGGCCATTGGCTTCCTCGGTGACGTTGTTGACCGCGGTCAGGGCCTGCGTGCTGTTGGCGGGCAGCACGATGGTGTCGGCGCCGGCGGTGCCGCCGGTGCAGGTGCCGAAGCCGCCGCCAGTGTTGGCGCTATTGATGGCGTCGGTCAGAGTGCAGCCGCCGTTGGCGACGGTGATGGTGCCGGCCAGGGCCGGCGTGGCCGGCAAGGCGAATAAACCGGACAGCGCGGCGGCGAGCGCGGTCCTGCGGAAGGTGGAGGCGGTGGAGGAAGCGGGCGAGGGTCGGCTTTTCATGACGGACTCCTGGGGCATCGGGTACAGCGGAATGTGAAGGGTTAAACGGCTTGAAAAGGTCAAGCCGGTCGGTCTGAAAAAGCCGTTTCAACTCAGGGGCCGAACAGGCTCCCTAGCACTCCGAGCAGACTTCCCACCGCACCCGCGATCACCTCGAAGCTCACGCCCAGCAAGGCCACGACACCGTTGGCGGCCGTGACCGTGGTGAACGTGTCGGAGATGCCACCCACCGTCAGGACGGTGTTCATCCCGGTGTTGAAGGTGGAGGCCGAGGTATGTCGCACACACACCGTCTGACCATTGCTGATGGTGCCGGCGGCCGTGGTGAAGGTCCCATTGCAGCCGATCGAGTACCCGCCGCCGACAATCGAGATCGGCGTTGCGATCTCGATACCGGTGATCGTCACCGCACCGGACGTGCGCACGCTGTTGCGAGGCACATTGGTCTGGTCCATGAAGGTGAAGGCATTGGGCGTGGTGTCCGCCACCCGCGTGGTGCTGGTGAAGATGTCGGACACGCCGCCGATGGTCAGTGTGGTGCTGACCGCGGTGCTGAAGCTTCCCGAGGCCGTGTGCTTGACGCAGACCGTCTGGCCGCTGTTGATGGTACTGGCGGCAGCGGTGAAGGTTGCGGTGCAGCCCACCGAATACGTCCCGCCGCTGACCGAGATCGGCGTGGCGGTGTTGATGCCGGCGATGGTGACGGCATTGGACGTCTGCGCGCTGTTGAGCGCCACGTTCGTCACGTCGGTGAAAGTAAACGTGTCCGGTGTCGTATCGGTCGCCAAGGTGGTGCTGGTGTAGGTGTCGCTCACGCCACCGATGGTGAGCGTGGTGTCGACGGCCGTGAGCAGACTGGCCGAAGACGTGTGACGCACGCACACCGTCTGGCCGCTGTTGATGGTCCCGGCCACGGCGGTGAAGCTGGTGGTGCAGCCGATCGAATACGTCCCGCCGATTACCGAGATCGGCGCACCGGTGTTGATGCCGCTGATGCTCACCGCGTTGCTGGTCTGCACGCTGCCGAGCGCAACGCCGGTCACGTCGGTGAAGCTGAAGCTGTCCGGCGTGATTTCTTCGTCATCGACAATCGTCAGCGTGTGGCTGCCGGGGCTGGCCAAGGTCGCATTGCTCGGGCTGCCGGCCGACACAAGGATGTTCTCGTCGGGCGACTCGAAGATGTTGTCGTTGACGATGCTCAGGCTGAAGCCACCGCTCAGATCGCCCGCGGCAATCGTCACGCTGCTGACGGCGGTGTTGTAGTCACCGGGCCGTGAGGCCGTTCCGCCAAAGCTCAGCGGTACCGTGACCGGCTTGCCGCTGGCACCCGAGAGCTGCAAGGACACCGTGGCCATGCCCGCTGCTTCACCCACGTTCTGAGTCGCGACCGTGAAGCGCACCGTGGGTTCGGCATCGTCATCGGTGATCGTCGCCGCGAACACGGGGTTGGCGCCGGCGGTGGCGTTGGTCAACGCACCCAGGCTGAAGACCACCGTCTCGAGATCTTCATCGAGCATGTCGTTGGTGATGCCGAGCACGATGTTCACCGCCGTCGAATTCGGCGGGAACACCAGCGGGCTCGAAGTCGTGCTGCTGAAGTCGGCCGCGTTGGCAGAACCGCTCACCGCAAACGCCGCTCTGATTTCCAGTGCCGAAGCCGCGGACAGGCGCACCGGGATCATCACCGTGCCGGCGTTCTCGTTGTAGCTGGCCCCGGCGGTGTCGAAGCTCACCGTGGGCGTCGCATCGTCATCCACGATCGTGACGGTCTGCGTGAACGGCACCGTGAGGGTGGCGTTGCCTGGCGTGAAGAGTTGCAGGCTGAGGGTCTCGTTGTTCTCGTCGAGCGCGTCGTTGCTGATGGGAATGCTGAGGTCGGCGAACGTCTGGCCTGCGGGAATGGTGACCAGGCTGTCCGTGGGCAGGGTGTAGTCGGCACCAGCGCTGGCACTGCCGCCGGTCACGGACACCGTCACCATCACGTCCTCGCTGGATGCCGCCGACAGAATCACGCGGGACTGCACCGTGCCCTCGTTCTCATCGACGCTCAGGCTGGCGCTGGCAAAGCTCACCGTGGGCGTGTCGTCGTTGTCCTGAATCGTCAGCGCGTGTGCGCCGGGGCCGCCCAGGCTGGCGTTGACCGGGCTGGTCAAGGCGAGACTCACGAGTTCATCCGGCTCGTCCAGGGAGTCGTCGGTCACCGTCAGGCTCACCGTGGCCGTGGTGTTGCCGGCCGCAATGCTGATCGGGCCGGTGGTGAGGCCGGAGTAGTCCGCGCCCGGCGCAGGCGTGCCGCTCACCGAGAAGCTCACGGCCTGGTAGCTCGGGTTGGACAGCTCCACCGCAAGGTTTACCGCGCCCACGCCCTCGGACACGCTGCTGCTCGCCTGCACGAACCGGACACTAGGCTGGGTGTCGTCGTTGGTGATGTTGCCGGCACCCTGGCCGTCGCCGATCGTGGCGCCCACCGCGTTGGAGAGATTGACGAAGAAGCGTTCGCTGGTTTCGAACTTCGTATCCGCGTTGACCTGCACAGTGACGCTCTTGGACAGGTCGCCGGGATTGAACGTGAGCGTGCCGCTGGTCGCGGCGTAGTCGGCATCGTCCACCGTGGCCGTGTCGTTGGCGGCGGCGTAGTTCACGCTCACCGTGCCGGCCGCGGCAGTCGGCAGGCTCACGGTGAAGGTAAAAACCGTGGTACCACCGCCGCTGCCTTCGGCCAGGGTCACATCGTCGATCGACAGCTGCGGGACGTCGTCGTTGAGAATCGTGGCGGTGGCTTCGTTGCCGCTGATAGTTACTCCTCCGTAGAGGCTGTTGAGCAGGATGTTGCCGATCCCCGCCAGGTCCGGCCGGCCGTCGCTGTTGATGTCGACGGTTCTGACCGTTGGGTTGAAGAAAGGGGTGAAGTCCGTCCGATCGAAGCTGGCGGCAGCGGCGCCGGGCGCGGTGAGATTGCGTAGCACCGAGACGCTGCCCTCGTTGCTGTATCCCACCGCCAGGTCCAGACGCCCGTCGCCGTTGAGGTCCGCGGCGCTGAGGCCATTCGGCAGGCTGTTGCCGATGTTGATGCCGACGCTGACGAGAGTCCTTTGGGCGAAGCTGGCGGACGTGGCGCCCGCCGCGGTGATGTTGATCAGGATCGCGACCGTGTCGTCGCTGGCATCTGAGACCGCCAGGTCGGGCCGGCCGTCGCCGTTAAGGTCAGCAGCGGTGACGAACTGGGCGCCGTCGCCCGCGCCGAAGTCGGACTTCGAGGCGAAGCTGGGGGTGGTGGCGCCAGGCGCGGTGCTGTTAAGCAGGACCGAGACGTTGTCGGTGGCGAAGTTCGCCGTCGCCAGGTCCGGCCGGCCGTCGCCGTTGAGGTCGGCGACGGTGACGGAGCGGGGTTCGTTGCCAGCGGCGAAGTCAGCCTTCGTTGCGAAGCTGGGCGAGGTAGCGCCGGGCGCGGTGGTGTTGAGCAAGACCGAGACGTTGTCGTCGTTAAGGTTCGCCACCGCCAAATCCGGCCTGCCGTCGCCGTTGAGGTCGCCGGCGGCCACGGAGAACGGCCTCCCGCCCGCGCCGAAGTCGGACTTCGAGGCGAAGCTGGGGGTGGTGTCGCCCGGCGCGGTGGTGTTGAGCAGCACCGAGACGTTGCCGCTCTGCCGATTGGCCGTCGCCAGGTCCGGCCGGCCATCGCCGTTGAGGTCGGCGGCGATGACGGTGAGAGGGGATTCGCCTGTGCCGAATTCCGACCTTAAGCCATAGCTGGCGGTCGCGGCGCCGGGCGCGGTGGTGTTGAGCAGCACTGAGACAACGTCGGAGGTTCGGTTCGCCACCGCCAGGTCCGGCCGGCCGTCGCCGTTGAAGTCGGCGTCGGTGACGGAGGTAGAGAAGTCGCCCGGATCGAAGTCGGTCTTGGGCGCGAAGCTGACGGGGTTGTTCCCAGTCGCTGTGGTGTTGAGCAGGACCTTGACGGTGGGGCTGCCGAAGCTGCTGGTCACCGCCATATCCGGCCGGCCGTCGACGTTGAAGTCGGCGGTGGCGACGGCGACGTTGTTGCTGCCTGGGCCGACATTGGATTTGAGCGCGAAGCTCGGGGTGCTGTCGCCGGGCGCGCCGGTGTTGAGCAGGACCGAGACGGGGGCGCCGATGTTGGCCACCGCCAGGTCCGGCCGGCCATCGCCGTTGAGGTCGCCGGCGGCGACAGAGAACGGTAGATCGCCGGTGAAGAAGTCGGTTTTCGGCGCGAAGCCGGCGGTGGTGGCGCCTGGCGTGGCGGTGTTGAGCAGGACCGAGACATCGTCGCTGCCGATGTTGGCGACCGCCAGGTCGGGCCGGCCGTCGCCGTTGAGGTCGGCGACCGCGATGGATTGAGGTCTGTCGCCGGCGGCGAAGTCGGTTTTCGGCTCGAAGCTGGGCGTGGCGGGGCCGAGCGTGCCGTTGTTGATGAGAACCGAGACGGTGTCGCTGAACTGGTTCGCGACCGCCAGGTCCGGCCGGCCGTCGCCGTTGAAGTCCGCGGCAGTGACGAAGAAGGGCACGCTGCCGACGGCGAAGTCGGCTTTCGGCGCGAAGCTCGGCGTGGCAGCGCCGGGCGCGGTGGTGTTGCGCAGGACGGAGACGGAGTCGACATTGGCGTTGACTGCCGCCAGGTCGGGCCGGCCGTCGCCGTTGAAATCTGCGGCGGTGACGGACAATGAGCCGCCGCCCGTGCCGAAGTCCACTCTCGTCAGGAAGCTGGGCGCAAGGTCGCCGGGCATTGTGGCGTTGATCAGGATCGAGACGCGACTACCGCCGCTCACTGCCAGGTCCAGCCGGCCGTCGCCGTTGAAGTCGGCCACGGTGACGGCGCGGGGATTGGTGCCGGCGCCGAAGTCGGTTTTCGGCGCGAAGCTGGGGGTGCTATCACCGGGCGCGCTGTTGTTGAGCAGGACCGAGACGGTGTCGCCGAACCTGTTGACCACCGCCATATCCGGCCGACCATCACCGTTGAAATCGGCGGTGGCGACGGATTCAGGGCCGCTGTCCACGGCGAAGCTCGTGGACGTAGCCGAATACTCGATGCGCGGCCCGGCGCTGTGTGCGGAGAGCAAGTGCACCAGGAAGCGTTCGTCCGGCTCGATGTCCGCGTCGCCCTTGATTGTGACCGGCAGATTCACCGATGTGGCGCCGGCCGGCAGTGCTGCGGTGGCGAATTCGGTCTCCTCGTAATCGGTCCCGGCCGTGGCCGGCGGCGTGCCGCCGTCGTTGGTGCGGTAGGTGAGGCCGATGGTCTGGCTGGTGTCTCCGCTGCGCGTGACCGGCACGTTGAGCGTGGTGGTGCCGGCATTGCCTTCCAGCACGCTGCCATTGCCGATGCTCACGGTCTGCGCCCAGGCGGAACAGACGGTCATGGCCGCCAGGGTGGCGGTGGCCAGCGGGCTCATCAGGCGCCGGATTCGGCGGAGATAAGTCGGGGTGGAATCCCTGGAAATGCGCGGCTGGTTCATGATCGTCTCCCGTTCTGGTTCCGTTGCGGAACCCAGTGACCCGACCTTGATCGAAAACCCTTCCGGAAATCCTCACAGAATTCTCACAAATTTTTTTCGCGATCCATCCGTTTGAAAAAAAAGATATTTAATTGCGCTGATGGATGCGCGGCGCTTATTTGCCCTACGGACTGCGGCGCCGACAGTGGCGGCGAGCGCGCGGCCGATACCGACAGCCTGGTCGGTACCGCCAAGCTCAGGGACATGAATCCATAAGCCCATCTGCGTCATGTCCTCGGACGCATCGCTGAGCGCCCGATCAACCAGATCGATGCCATGCTGTCGTGGAATATCGTGGCGGCGCTGAATCCTCATGGCCAAGCGCACGCCGAAGAAAACCAGGACGCCCGAACCGACGCCGACGGTGACCAGGCAAGCTGCCGGTGCTTTGCTTCAACGGCGCTGATCCGCCACGCATGGACCTGTCCGTCACGCCAGCGCCTTCGAGGGCCATCGTGACGGATAAACGACTTCGTCAGGTCTAGCTCAATAGATCGAGCTTGGCGCCTTTAACTCCCTGCCGTGGCACAGGAGTTCCCGCGGGGCAAGCCGCCGGCTCAGGACTCAGGGTTTGGGCCCCGGCGCTTGACTGAGATGGGAGCAGGTACCTTGACTGTTCACGAACTGGACCGGATCGTACTTCTGCCACATGACCGTGTCGGGCGTGGGAGGCGGAGCAGCGAAGTTGACCGTCCGGACCTCTGCCTGGCTCAGATTCAGACCCTCCCCGACCAAAATTTCCAGCGCACGCGCCAAATCCTGCTTGGAGGGTTTGTAGTGGCCGCTGGTGTTGGTGATGACTTTCAGCACGCCCTGGTCCACCGCAATCATGCCAGCGCAGATCACGCCCTTGCCGGCATTGACGGTGGAGTGGTTGACCTGGTCCAACCCCGTGAGATTGCGGCCAGCCGGGTCGACGTCAAAGACATACATGTTGGCGTAGGCGTCCATTGCCCACAGATGATCTTGGGCCCTGCCCCAAATAGCGTCGACGGTGCTGAGCGGACGGTCCTTGCGGTCGACGATAAGGCCGTGGTCTATAGCGACCATGAATTTGTAGCGTTGGGCCTTTTTGAGATAGGAAACTCGATAGTCGCCCAACTTCTGGTCCAGCTCCCCAAGAATCATCCAATCCTTGACACTGCCATGACCGCTGTGGACGCTCCTGAGAGCCCCGCTCTGGTGGCTTGCAAAGCCTTTCGGGATCATGATCGCCCCGCCGCCGACCAGTTCGTGGAGCTTCGATCCCGACGTCGCAAATCGCTTGCCAGAATTTACCCATGTCGTTCGTTCGTTCTTGTAAGCATCATCGAGACCCTTCACCTGATTGCGACCAGCAACCATCTGAGCTTTCTGTTGGTACTTTCTGATGTCGAAGGTCAGTTGGCCGCGCTCGTTCGTCGTTAGCACATTGTTGACCGCCAGCAGGATCATCAGTTGCCCCGTGGCGGCCTCGGTCAACCGCGCCACTTCCGTGCGCCGGCCGACGAATCTGGCGTTGAGCTTTGTTTGCCCCAACATGTTTTTCTTGAAGTCGGGCTTGGTGTCCTTGTTCTTGATCCAGGTCTTGCAGGCGCCGATGAGTGCGCGCAGGGCGTTGGTTTCTTCGTTCAGCGTCGGCGCTGCCAACTTCAAATTCCAATAGTCGTTGAGGGCGTCGGTGACCTTGTTCATATTGGGTCCCTTACCAACACGATCTCTAAAGACGTTCGTGCTAGGAATAGTCATGGAAAGTCTCCTCTCTTGCTGTGTTGAATATTGATGCGATGCAAGCCGGCGCGAGCCGGTGGTTTGGATGGGTTGCTGCGACCGTGGTGGAACCCAGTGACCCGACCTTGCTCGAAAACCCTTCCGGAAATCCTCACAGAATCCTCACAGATTTTTTTCTTATCCTATCCATATGAAAAGGCGCAACATTTAGTTGCAGAGGGCCGCAGCACGCGGGCTTGATCCGGCCTTTTTCCGGCCGGGTTTGAGCGCTTATTTAGTTGGGAAAACCCTCATCGGGGAGCGGGGGCTCGCAGGTTGAAGGAAGAATGCGGTTTGGAGCGCGCTTCGAGAGGGCGCTTTATCCGACCGCCCCTCTCCCCAGCCGTCTCCCGCAAGGGGAGAGGGAGCGGTCCGAGTCGCCTTCACGTGGCTCATGCCGTACGGCGCCTTTGAGGTGCTTCCGAATGAAAGCCCCCGGCTTTGCCAGAAGATCGTTATCTGCCTGCCACCGCGGCCATGCGTTCCCGGGCTTCGCGGCTGCGCTGTTCGTCGGCACCGAGACTGGCTTCCAGTATCGGCACGGCCTCTTTCAACAAAGACAGGGCCTCGGTCAACCGTCCATCATCGGCCAGGTGCGCGCCGAGCCGATAGGCGCACCAGCCGAGCAGCCACTCGCCTTGTTTGAAAACCTCACGCGCCTCGTCCAGATTCTGCCGCAGCAATCGCTCGGCGCCGGGCAGATCCTTCTGACCGATGGCCACGTCGGCAAGCTGTTCGCGCAGGGTCAGGGTCCAGTAGCCGCTGGGTTGTTCCGCCTTCGAGACGCGAGCCAGTCCGTCTTCGAGCGCTTCGGCAGCAGCGCGCGGCTGCTTGGAGCGCTGTAGCGCGATCGCCAGATGGTGTACGGTCTGGACATTGTCCAGATCCCTTTCCGCCGGATCGGCCAGCGAGAGCGCGTGTACGGCCTCCAGCTCCGCCACCGCCTCGGGCGTCTGCCCAAGTTCGAGCAGGGCGCGCGCGTGCCACATGCGTGTCAGACGGTAATTGCGCGAGCCGGCACCAAAGATCCGGAGGGTGTGTTCCATAGCCTTGGCCATCTCATCCCGGGTCTGTCGCGCGTCTCCGGCAAACAGTCTGGAAATGCTCAGCCAGATGTCCGTCACGCGCAGCCAGATCGTTTCCTCGGGAAAGTTCTTGCGCAAGCCGTCCTTGCAGGCCTGGAGCAGGGGCAGCGCCTCGAGATGGCGCCCGTTGCGTGTGCGATTCATCCCCGCCCACATCATGGCGTAGAGCGTATGGCGACTGTCCGGGCCGCTCCGCGAGAGCGCCTTCGCCAGGCCCTGGTCCGCAACCTCGACGCAGCGCGCCACGTAGTCGCTGCTGTACCGGAACCAGCAACCGATGTTGTCGACTTCCATCTGCAGGATCCGGGCGCTCTCGCTATCGGAGCGGCCGGCTGCTTTTTCGACTTCGAACATGCGCGTGCTGGTGCGCAGCATGGCGCGCATGTCGAGCAGGTTGCCGTACATGTCGCGCAGCGCCTGGCGCGCGGCCTGGGTTTCGGCGCCGGCGGGTCCGTCGAGTTCGCTCAGGGCTGTTTCGGCCTGGCCCAGGAGGCGTTCGGCAGGTTCGCGCGCGCTCAAGGCCGCGTAGGCGCTGCCGATCACACGCTTCAAGGTGGCGAGCACTCTCGGCTCGTCGTGGAAACGTTGGTCCAGCCGCGGCTCGGCGGCGTCGAGCACCTCGCGCATGGTGACGTCGCGGCGCCCGGCGAGCGTGGGATTGGCGGCGCTGAGAATGTCGTCGGTGAGAAAGGCGGCGACGGCGTTGGCGCGCGCCGCTTCCCGGTTGGCGCGCTCCGCACTGGCCTGGGCCTCGAGGCTGGCGCGCTGGGCGCGCACGAACAGCGCGGCCGAGACGATGAGACCGGCGACCAGGGTGACGGCCAGACCGATGCGCAGGCCACGCCGGGCGCGGTTGCGTTCCAGCGCCAGCCGCGCGGCCTCGAAGGCTCGGCCGTCTGCGAGCTGCCGGTCGCGTATCTCCCGGCGCGCGGGCAGGGTGCGCATGCGCTCCGCGAGTTGCGACGGATCGGCCATGCGCCGCTCCGGATCGCCGGCGGCGGCGGCATCGATATCTTCGACCAGAAGAGGGTCTTCGACGTCGCGCTCCCAGCCCGGCGCCAGCGGCCGGCGCAGCTCGCCGACCACGAGTTGGTAGAGCATGACGCCGAGTGCGTAGACATCCGAACGCGTGGTCGGCGGGCGGCCACTCAAAAGTTCCGGTGCCAGGTACAGCGGGGTGCCGCTGCTGGGTTCGGCCAGGGTCTGGGTGAAGCCGAGCTGGGTGATGCCCATCGCGACCAGGCTGCGGCGATCGACCAGACGGGCGCTGCCGAAATCCGCCAGCTTGAGCAGTAGCGTCCCTTCGCGATCCTTGTGCAGCAGCAGGTTGGAGGGCTTGAGGTCCTTGTGCAGCACGCCCAAGCGGTGCGGGCCGGCCAGGGCGTCGGCGGCCTTGGCCAGCAGTTCCAGGCGTTGCGGCATCGGCACCTGGTGGATGCCACCCTGGCGGTCGGCCCATTCCACCAGGCTGCCTTCATTGCAGTATTCCAGACCGATGAAGAACGGCGCCTGTTCCAGGTTCCAATCGAGTACCCGCACCAGATCCTGCCGTTCGCCCAGACTTTCGCGCATCAGGCGCGACAAGGTGATCTCGCGCTTGAGGGCCACCAATGCGCTGCGATCGCGCGCGAACTTGAAGACGCGCCCGTCCTGCGTTTCGGTGTGATGGGCCAGCCAGGCTTCGCCGCCGCCGCCCGCGCCCAGACGCCGCCGCAGCATCCAGCCCGGACGATGGGGCACCGGGTCGCCGTCCTTGAAACCCAGCGCCGGCGCCGGCTCAACAGGCTTGTCGCGAACCGGAGATTCGCACACCGGCTCGCCGGTGAAGCGGTAGCCGTAACCGTAAACCGGCTTGATCAATTGCTGGTCGTGGTCGTCCAGGGCGACGCGCAGGCGCCCGATGGCGGTGGTCAGGGTGCCCTCGGTGACGATCCGGCCCGGCCAGACGGCATCGAACAGTTCGTCCTTGGTCACCACCTCACCGGGATTGCGTAGCAGGAACATCAGCACCTGCAGCGGCTTGCGCGTCAGCTCGCGCTTCTGGCCGCCGACGCTGAGCTCAAGCGTAGCCTCGTCGAAGAAAGCCTTGCCGAAGCGCCAGCGAACGGCGTCTTCCGCCGGTTCGACGACCAAAGCTCCTGGCTTGGCCGGGTGGTTCATCGGGGCGTGATCCGGGGCATCCGAGCAAACCTCGGAAGCGCGTGCAGGACGGGCTCTGCCCCGACCGCGCGCTCATCGAACGTCGACCGTTCGCCGATGGCGGCAGTCGGGGCACACCCCCTTCCATCAAACAACCGCGCCCTGTAGGAGGGGCGTAAGCCCCGACAGTGAGTCGCCGACCGAATCTGGCTCCGGAATTCGAGCGGCCGGTCGGGGCTTACGCCCCTCCTACCGTTTGCTTCGCGATAACGGCGCGTATCCGCGCGCTGAAGGCTTCTACAACGCATACCGCAGCTCCAGCCCCCAGGTTCGCGGCAGGCCGCGATAGCCGAGCAAGGTGCCGAGCGTGCCGTTCTGGAAACCCTCGTCGTATTCCTTGTCCAGCAGGTTCTCGGCAAACAGGCCGATCTGCCAGTGCCGCGCGACCTGCGCCAAACCGATCTGCGCGTTGACCAGGGTGCGGCTGCGCATGAAGAAGCGATCGGCATTGGACGGTTCCGCATACTGGCTGCCGCGGTAGTTCGCGCCCAGTTGAGCATAGGCGGTACTGCCGCCGGTCCACGGCGTCTGCCGCTCGTAACGCAGGGCGAGCGCGACTGTCCACTTCGGCGCGAATTCCGCGCGATTGCCGCTGAAGTCCACCCCGATACCGGCGCCGTTTTCGAACGTCCTGTATTCCGCGTGCAGCCAGGCCGCATCGAGGTCCACCCGCAGGCCGGCGACCGGCGCCGCCGACACCGACACTTCCGGCCCCCAGGTGCGCACCTTGCCGGCATTGGTGGTGCTGGGGACGCCCACTGTGCCCGACTCCACGATCTGCGAGATCTGATAGTCGCGGTAGTCGGCGATGAATAGCGCGAGGTTCAGCCGCAGCCTTCGCTCGAACAGGTCCGACTTGAGGCCGGCCTCCAGGCTGTCCACGGTCTCCTCGTCGAACCGTTCCGGCAAGGAGCGCGGCGCCAGCACGACGTCGGCGTTGAAGCCGCCGCTCTTGGAGCCGTGCGCGTAGCGCAGGTAGCTCATGGCCTGCGGGCTGAAGGCGTAGCGCAGCCCCAGCGCGGGGTCCACCGAGGTCTCGCTGAAATCGTCGCGGTAGTTGTCGACGTCGCGCGCGCCGACGACGCTGAACGACTGCGCCATCTGGTCGAACGCCAGGTCCTTATTTGTCCGCGTCACGCGCAGCCCGGCGTCCAGGCTCAGGCGCTCGGTGAGTCCCCAGTCCACCGAGCCGAACACGGCGTAGCTGCGCCCGGCTATCCGCGGCCGCGTGGTCTGCACATCTCCCGGCAGGATCGTTCCGAACGGCCCGGGAAAGGAGGCGTTTTCGGACAGCGCGGTGACGAAGCGCGCCGACTCGGCCTCGCTACCGAGCAGGTACAGGCCGGCCAGCCAGCGCAGGCGCCACGCAGGGACGGTCGAGTCCAGCCGCAGTTCCTGGCTGTAGAAATCGGCCTCGTCTGCGTAGTCGAAGCGCGAAAAATCCCCCGGCGAACGATCCAGGTCCACGGTCCAGTTGCGCTCCGAGTTGCGCCAGGCGCTGATGCTCGTCAGCGCGTTGCCATCGCGCTCGTAGCGCACCGTGCCGGAAACGCCGGCATTGCGGCTGTCGTCGCGCTCCTGCGTGTTGTTGTCCACCTCGAACGCATCGGGCGGCGGTGGAGTGCAGCAGGGATTGGTCCGCGGCTCGCCACCGAGGGCATGCGTGCGCTCCAGCGACAGGTCGGCGGCCAGGTCCACGGTGAATGCGTCGGCGGGAGCCAAGCGCAGCCGCAGGCGCGCGCCCTTCTGGTCGAGGTCGTCGTAGTCGTCGCCGCTGAGCAGGTTGCGGGTGAAACCGTCGCGCTGCGCCAGCGATCCACTGACCCGCAACTGCACCCGCGGATCGGCACCCGAACCTTGAATGGGAATGTCGCCCGAGACCGCGACGGAGCGCGCATTCTCGTTGCCGTAACGGACGCGCAGTCTGTCCGGAGCGCCGCTGCCCGGCGCGCTCGTGCTCAGACTGATCGCGCCCGAGGTCGAGTTCTGGCCGAACAGAGTGCCCTGCGGACCGCGCAGGACTTCGGCGCGTTCCAGATCCAGCAGCAGGCTGTCCACCGCCGACGGCGCACCGACATAGACGCCATCCACATAGACACCGGCCCGGGTTTCGAACCCGATCTGCCGCCCGCCGCCACCGACGCCGCGGATATACACCGTGGGGATGGAGCGGCTGTGGCCGATCTGAAGATTGGGCGACAGGCTCTCCAGGTCGTCCACCGTATCCAGGTGGCGATCCTCGAGGGTCTGTCCGGTCACCGCGGTCAGGGCCACCGGCACTTTCTGCGAATCTTCGCTGCGCTTCTGCGCCGTGACCACGATGGCTTCGATCTGCACCGGCTGCTCGACGGCAGGCGTCTCCGGCAGTGGGTCGGTGGGAGGCGGTACCTCCAGACCCCAGACCATCGAGGCGAAAAGCAAAGCGAGGCAAGTCAGCCCAGCGGAACCGCGTCTCGCGGCAGTGGATCGAGATTTCATGTTGTGGTCTCCCCTCCAACGCAATAACGGGAGCATTCTTTCCCTAATTCACGCAGATAGGGAAATCTGCGACGAGCCTGACGGCGCAGTCACTCAGCGAGCCCGACTGATTCCCGTTCACAAACACTTTGCAGTCCTGCCGAGGCTCAACTCATGAACGGCCACCAGGCGGTCTGGCACAAGGCAGCCCGTGCGAGCGCGCGATAATGGGGATGGCGCAGTCGAGCGGAGTCCTGCTTCGCTACCACAGCTCCAACGAAACCTGTCGGAAGGGCAACTCATGAGTTATGAAAACCTGCTGATCGCG
Source organism: Panacagrimonas sp. (assembly GCA_052389915.1). Lineage (GTDB taxonomy): Bacteria > Pseudomonadota > Gammaproteobacteria > Nevskiales > Nevskiaceae > Panacagrimonas. The sequence goes on along the minus strand of JBQTHL010000063.1, from coordinate 19,082 downwards.
CGTCCTGCGGATGGCGTGTGCACCATCACGCTCGATCGCCCCGAGGTGCGCAATGCCATCAGCACGGCCATGCAGCTCGAACTCGACACCGCATTGCGCGAACTGGAACGGGACGACAGCGTTCGCGCCATCGTGCTGACCGGCGCGGGCGACAAGGCCTTCAGCGCCGGCTACGACGTGAAGGAGCTGGAGGCTTACGACGAAGACCGCATGCTGCTCAATTACCTGGAACGGCAGCCGCTGGTCTGGTATCTCGCCTCGTACGCGAAGCCGCTGATCGGCGCGATCAATGGACCTGCGCACGGCGGCGGCGCCATCGTCGCAACGGCGTTAGACATCCGCGTGGGGTGCAGTCGTACCAACTTCCGCTTCACCGCGGCCGCGTACGGCGGCGCCAACAATACCTGGCAGTTGCCGCACGTCGTTGGCGTCGCCAAGGCGCTGGAGTTCGTGATGACGAGTCGCCGTATCGGTGCGGAAGAAGCGCTCCAGGCGGGATTGCTCAATCACGTCGTGGCCAACGATCGAGTGTTGGCGAAGGCCGTCGAAATCGCTGCGCAGATCGCGGCGAATCCCGCGGCCGCGGTGTGCTGGCACAAGGCGCTGATCCGGGCCAACATCGGGCGCAGCTACGAGGAGTCCTATCGCGCCGAGAACGCGGTGATGAACAACGAATTGCGGCCGGGCCGGCCGGGACAGTTGTTCCAGGCCTTCCTCGCGAATCATCCGCGTCGCTGATTTCACGAGCAGGAAGGAGAGTCCCGGAATGAACCTCGGTCGATATTCGGCTTACTGGGCGCGCTTGCGTCGTGACCATCCCGCGGTGGTGTTCAAGGGCCAGGCACTGAGCTGGGCCGAGCTGGACCGCCAGGCGGATGCCGTCGCGGCCGCGCTTCAGCGTATGGGCGTGGTCAGGGGCGATCGCGTCGGCTGCCTGCTGTTCAATTGCGTCGAGTGGGCCGTGACCTACCTGGCCACGCTCAAGGCCGGCGCCATGATCGTGCCGCTGAACGCGCGTTATGGCGACGAAGAGCTGCGCCAGATCGAACGGCAGATCGAAGCGAGAGTCGTGGTGTCGCAGCCGGCGCTGATTCGCAAGCTGGTGCCGGCGGGTTTTGCCGGCGAGGAAGGCGAGCAGGAGGTCCATCTTTATGCACTGGGATCGGGCCGCCTCGCGCCGTTGTCCTGGCGCGCGGCGCTCGCAGCCAACGTGTCGCCCGTGATGATCGAAGTGGAGCCGACCGATGGCGCGGCCATCTGCTTCACCTCCGGTTCCACCGGCCTGCCCAAGGGCGTGGTGCTCACGCATCAGGGCATCCAGGCTTTTGCGCTGAGCCAGATCACGGCGATGAAACTGACGAGCGATGAGCGCGTGCTGCTGCTCGCGCCGTTCGCGTTCACGGGCGGCGTCATCAGCGTGTTCACGCCGGCCTATGTGGTGGGCGGATGCGTTTATATCGAGGAAGGTCTGGACCCCGCGCGTGCGCTGCAACTGCTGGTCAGCGAGAAGATCAGTTCGCTGACGGCGGTGCCGATCCTGTTCGACCGCCTGACCGACTGCGTCGGATTCGCACAGGCGGATCTGAGCGCGCTGCGTACCGCCATCACCGGCGGCGCGTCGGTTTCAGAAACTCTGTTACAGATCTACGTCGCCAAGCGTGTTTCGATTCGCCAGGTCTACGGCTGCACGGAAGGCTGCGGCCTGCTGGCGCTGCCGACGGAGGACGTTGCGCTGAAGAAGCCCTGGAGCTGCGGCTGGCCGATGGCGTCGGTCGATATCCGTCTCGTCAATGCTCACGGAGAAATCTGTGCTGCCGGCGAGCCGGGCGAAATCCTGATTCGCGGTCTGCAGGTCATGAAGGGCTACTGGCGAAATCCGGAGGCCGATCAGCAAGCATGGAAAGACGGCTGGTACCAGACCGGCGACATGGGCGTGTTCGACGAGGACGGGCATCTGCGCATCGTCGATCGCAAGAAAAACATGGTCATCACCGGCGGCGTCAACGTGTATCCCGCCGAGGTCGAGCGGGCCATCGGCGAGATTCCCGGCATTGCCGAAGTGCTTGTGTTCGGCAGGCCCGATGCGCAGTGGGGCGAAAGAGTCGTGGCGGTGGTGTTTGGTGCCTCGCCGCTCGACGCGGCGATGCTGCTCAAGGAGAGTCGTCGCCGGCTCGGCGACTACAAGGCGCCGCGGGAAGTCCTGATCAGTCCCAGGCCGCTGCCGCGAACCTCGTCCGGAAAATTGCCGCGCCACGATCTGGAAAATCTCTACGCCTCGCTGGCGGGGTGTGCGCGGGCGACAAGTTGATTCAACGCTCGTCCGGAAAATCCTGACGCAGCTTTTCCATGTCGAAGATGGCTGGAACGACCAGCGTGGCAATCATCCGGCGCATGCGCTCTGCGGTCATTTTCACGAAGCTCTTGCCGAGCGAAGTGTGCATGTAGAGTGTGATCCACAGCAGCACATCGTCCATCTTCAGTTCCGCGCGCAGGTATCCGTCTTCGCGCCAGCGCATCAGCGAGGGCAGCCATAGTTCCGACATCGCGGCCAGGGTCGCCTCGTCGCTGCCGCTGACCTTGGCCAGCAGGTCGGAGCCCGCGTCGCTGACGATGATGCTGGTGTAGGGATGCTCCTTGGCGGTGGCGATGGCAAACAAAATGCCCTCGATCATTGCCCTGGGCGGGTAGGGATGCTCCTTGAGGATGGGTACAACCAGCCGCGTGTGATCGCGCACCTCGCGCACCAGTACCTCGACCGCAAGATGGTGACGCGAGGGGAAGTAGCGGTAGATCGTCGGCCGCGACAGCTTGGCTGCCTTGGCGATGTCGTCCATCGAGGTCTTGTTGATGCCGAAGCGGCGAAAGCACCTCACCGTGGCGTCGATGATCCGGTCTTCCACGCTGTCGTCGTGCCCGACCACGGATTCCAGCTTCTTCATCACGATCTCGAAAGGATGGGCGGCTGCTCCGTGGCAGTCGCATTCAAGTTACATCGTTCGAATTATGTATCGAGCAGCGGCGCGCGGTGCAACGAAAGACCGCGTTTCAATCGATGGGCCGCACGCGAAAGTTCTTGTTCTTGATCTTGCCTTCGCGCAGTCGCTGCAAGGCCAGCTTCGCGAACTTCTTGTCGATGGCGAAATAGGTGCGGGTGTCGAAAGTGTTGATCTTGCCGACTGCTTCCTTGGCGATGCCGGCGTCGCCGGTCAGCGCACCGAGCAGGTCGCCGGGGCGCAACTTGTCGCTGCGGCCGCCGTCGACGCACAGGGTGACGACGGTCGCGGTCATCGGCCGGTCCGGCGACAGCGCCGACATGGGCAGCTTGCCGATCGAGGCCTTGATCTCCAGGCGTTGTTCGATCGCGGTCAGGCGGCTCTGTTCGCGCGAGGAAAACAAATGCAGCGAAATGCCGCTGCGCCCGGCGCGCCCGGTGCGGCCCACGCGATGCACATGCAGATCGGCTTCCAGCGGCAACTCGTAACTGATGACCGCCGCGAGATCCTTGATGTCTAGCCCGCGCGCCGCAACGTCGGTGGCAATCAGCACGCGGCAACTGCCGTTGGCGAAACGCACCAGCACCTCGTCGCGCTCGCGCTGCTCGATATCGCCGTGCAGCCCCAGCACCGAGAAGCCACGCTTGGCAAGCTGGGTCTCAACTTCCTGCGCATCCTTTTTCGTGTGACAGAACACCAGCGCCGATTCCGGGCGATGCACGCTCAGCAGATGCGCCAGCGCATCCAGGCGACGCAGCGGATCGACTTCGAAGAAGGTCTGCGTGACCTCTGACGAAACCACCGCATTGTCGATGGTGACTTCCAGCGGCTGTTTTTGCAGCCGGCGGCTGAGGTCGCGCACCGCGTCCGGAAACGTCGCGGAGAAAAACAGCGTCTGCCGCGTTTTCGGCGCCTGAGTGACGATGGCGCGGCTGGCTTCCTCGAAGTCGGAATCGAGCATGCGGTCCGCCTCGTCGAGCACCAGCACTCGCAGGTCGTCGAGCTTCAGCGTGCCTTCGTTGAGCAGTTCGAGCACGCGGCCGGCCATGCCGACGACGATGTGCGGATCGTGTTCCAGCGAGGCGAGCTGCGGGCGCTTGGAAATGCCGCCGCTCAGCACGGTCAGCTTGACGTTGGGCAAGCAGCGCGCGAGCCGCCGGATCTCCTTGGAAATCTGGTCCGCCAGTTCGCGCGTCGGGCACAGCACCAGGGCCTGCGTTTTGGTGAGCAGCGGATCGATGCGCGACAGCAGAGCCAGACCGTAAGCCGCGGTCTTGCCGCTGCCGGTGCGGGCCTGGCCGATCACGTCGAGCCCTTGCAGCATCGGCGGCAGGCTCAGCGCCTGGATCGGCGTCATCTGGAAGTAGGCTAGCGATTCCAGCGCCTGCAGCAGCGCCGGATTCAGGGGCAGATTTGTGAAGGGATCTGGAGGGTTGGCTTCCACTGACTCGCTCTCTGAGGCCTCTCTGAGAGCGGCTCGGGGCGTGGAGTGTGAGGGAAACGGCGCGCGCGCGCGGGTTGCGCGGACAAAGTCCCCTCTCCCCGTGCGGGAGAGGGTTGGGGGGTGGGGGTCTCGCAGTTCGGAGGAAGGACGGGGGTGGTCCGCGCTTCAAGAGGGGTGTTTTGTCCGACCGCCCCCTCTCCCTCGATCCCTCTCCCGCAAGGGGAGAGGGAAGTAAAGCAGGTCGCCGATGTAAACAACGTGTCGAAACTCGCCACTTAAGCTTAAGGCGGCTCATCCTTTGCGGCGCCCTTGAGGCGGTTCCAAATGAAAACCCCAGCTTTTGCCGGCGATTCGTCACTCGTTCTTCCACCGCGGCGCGCGCTTCTGCGCGAAGGCGAGCGGGCCTTCGCGCATATCGGCGGACTTCAGCAAGGCCTGCACCGCCGGGAAACGCATCTGCTCGGAGTAGGACTCCGCCAGGCTGGCCTCGTCGAGCCCCTTGCGCACGATCTCTTTCGACGCGCGGATTGACATGGGGCTGCACGCGATGATTTCCGCGGCCCAGCGCCGCGCCTCGGTTATCAGTGCCGCCTGCGTCGTGACCTGGTTGACGAAGCCCAGGCTCAGTCCTTCCTGAGCCGACACCTTGCGACCGGTCAGAACCATGCCCATCGCCGGCTTCAGGCCAATCTGCTGCGGCAGCCGCAACAATCCGCCCGCCAGGGCGGCGAGCCCGACCTTGGGCTCGGGCAGCGCGAAGCTTGCGGTTTCGGACGCGACGATCAGATCGCAGGCCAGCGCGATCTCGAAGCCGCCACCCATCGCCACGCCGTTTACCGCAGCGATCACCGGCTTGTTCAGATCGAAGCGCGGTCAGTCCTGCGAAGCCGGTCAGCGGCGGGAGGATGCTCTCGCCGCGCGCCATCGCGGTCGCGGTGAATTTCAGATCGTTGCCTGAGCAGAACGCGCGCTCGCCCGCGCCGGTGAGAATCGCGACCCACTGCTCGGGGTTGGCGGCGCAATCGTTGAACACTTCGGCCAGTTCGGCGTTGGACGCCGGGTGCAGCGCGTTCATCGAATCCGGGCGGTTGATGGTGACGAGGGTCAGAGGTCCTTCGCGCTCGACGGTGCAGTAACGACGCGGTGCTGCGCACCTGCGAATTCCTGCACGACCGCGCCATGACCACGCTGGCCCAGGTGGCGGCCATGCGCCGCGTGTCACTCCCCGATCTACGCGGACAACTGAGGTTGCGGACATGAAGGACATCATCTGCGGCAGCAAGGTGCGACACGACTCCGAGGCGGAGGCCTGGGCGCGCGCGTCGAGAATCGTCGGCCGCGACGTGAGCCGCTTGCGCGCGTATCAGTGTGCGCAGTGCAAGGGCTGGCACCTCACCAAGCAGGTCGCGCGATGAGGGCCTGGGTATTCGGCGAGCCGCAGATCGAGCCGGCGTTGACGGCGTGGTTTGGGTCGCAACGGCTCGACACTGACGCAGAGCTGGCACTGCGCCTGGTCATCACGTCGTTCCTTTCCTCGGACGAGGCCAAGGGGCTGCGGTTCACGAATCACGATCCGAAGGCGAGCGATGCCGATCCGGCCTGAAAACCGCGACCGCTATCCGGCGGACTGGCCGGAGATCTCCGCCAGGATTCGCGAGCGCGCGGGCAACCGCTGCGAGTGCGAAGGCGAGTGCGGCCGCGGCACCCACGAGGGCCGTTGCCCGAACCGTCAGTACGAGCCCGCATACGGCTCCGGCTCGAAGGTGGTACTCACCACCGCGCATCTCGACCACACGCCCGAGCACTGCGACGACGACAACCTGCGCTCGATGTGCCAGGGCTGCCACCTGCACTACGACCGCGATCACCACGGGCAGACCGCGTATCGCACGCGACGCGAAGGGCGAGTGGTCGCCGATCTGTTCGGAGAGGCGCATGCCTGCAACGGCTGATCCCCAAAATAGAAAGTGGGGTTGGAGCGTTGCGATTATCCGCAAGGATGGGTCGCGGTTTCTGTGCTCCTCGAGCGAAGGAGTGCTATCGCCGGTGTGGACTCGAGCTCAACGGCAGTTCGCGGTTCAACACAAGCGAGAGCTGATCAGCCACGGCTTCAAAGCCAAGGTCGTGCCGGTGTTCTACACCCAACCCGAACTGGTGGATGCCGCACGATGAACCCCGATCCCCGCAACCGCGAGCTGGCCCGCATCCATGTCCTCAAGGCGCAGCTCGGCTTGGACGATGACCAGTACCGCACGATGTTGCACGTCGTCGCCCGCGTGGAGTCGTCGAAAGACCTGGACACGCATGGTCGTCGCCAAGTGATTGAACACCTGGAAGCGCACGCCAAGCGCGCCGGCGTCGCCACGCCTGTGCGCCAGAAGCCGGCGGACGCCAAGGCACGCCAGGTGGCGAAGATCCGCGCGCTGCTCATCAACGCCCCAGGCGGTCGGCGTGACGACGCCTATGCCGATGCAATGGCGCAGCGCATGTTCCAGGTGCAGCGCTTCACCTGGTGCAGTTCCGAGCAGCTGCACAAGATCATCGGGGCGCTGGCGGTGGACCTGCGTCGAGCGACAGACGCCGCGTGACGGACGCCCTGGTCAGCCTGCTGCCGCCACGCCTGCGCGAGATCGCGCAGGTGATCGGCGTGCCCGCGGTGTTGGCACTGTCTGAAGGCTGGCCGGGCGTGCGTCTGTTCGTGCCGAACGAGGTGCCGCCGCATCATCCCATCGCTCTAAAAATCGGGCTTGAAGCGGCCTTGAAACTTTCCCGCATGTGCGCGGGGGAGACGATCCCGATCCCGCGCAATCACCGCCTGCTACGCGCCGCCGTGCGCGCCACCGTGCTCGCTCGATTCACGGCCGGCGAGAGCGCCGCTAAGCTCGCGCGCGAGTTCGGCATGCACGAGTACTCGATCTATCGATGGGCGGGCGAGGCGAGGGACGAGCGGCAGGCGGAGATGTTTGACCGATGATGTCGCGATGCGCCAATGGTGCTGTCAACGCCCAGGTTCAGCCGACCCAAGGCCGCGAGCAAAGCCATGAATAACGGGCGACTGACGGGCGGCCTTGGGGTCGGCCTGGAACCTGTTGTTGGGCCGTACCTGCACTGCATGTACTGCGATGCCGCAGACGGGCATTGGGAACTGGTGATGACGCACGCGCCGCGATACGGCGACGAGGAAATTTGGTTTTGCTGCCACCCCTGCCGGGACGCTGGCTTGCCGTGCGAGACGTTCATCAGGCCGCCACCGGGTTGGGGATACGTGAGCGGTGATGTGCAGCCCAACGCATAGCTAACCGCCGTTAGCATCGTCTGAGCTTGCGCGCGCGCGACAAGCTGGACGCATGCACAGCTACATCGCCGTCGTCGCTCCCAAGTACCGCCTTTCGCCCGACCTTGTTGCGGCGATGGTGCAGGTTGAGTCCAAGGGCAATCGCTTCGCCATGCGCGTGGAGCCGGGCTACCGGTACCTGTGGGACGTGGTCCGCCACCAGCCGTTCCGCGTCAGCGCGGAGACCGCCGCGCAGCGCCTGCCGCCGTCCATCTTTCCGCACGGCGCGGACACCTCGCGACTCACCGAATGGACCGGCCAGCAGACGAGCTGGGGCCTCATGCAGGTGATGGGCGCCACCGCTCGATCACTCGGCTATTCCGGCGCTTTCCCCGGCCTCTGCGACCCGCTGGAGGGCCTGCATTACGGCTGCGAGTACCTGGAGCACCTGCGCGAGCGGTTCCTCCAGGAGCACGGCTGGCGCGGCGTGGCAGCGGCCTACAACGCGGGCTCACCGCGCGTGGCCAAGGTGGGTTTCGTGAACCAGGCTTACGTGGACAAGATCGCCGCCGCAGGCGGCTTCAAAGGGCTGGAGTAGCCCGCAATGGAGCGTGCCGTGACTAAGGCTTTCTGGAAGTCGAGAACTCTCATCTTCAACGCGGCCGCTGCTGTTGCGGCGGCGCTGCCTCAGCTCGAACTTTCGCTGCCGGTCCTTCAGCCTCTGATCGGGCCGGACTATTACTCGGTACTCTCCACCGTAGTGCTGATTGGCAACATCATCCTGCGTGCCATCACCACCTCGGCCATCGGCCTTAAGGACCGTCGCTTTCCGCGATGAGCATGGACGCGTGGGAAGTTTTCAGGACGCTGGCATCGGCGTTTGCGGTGCTCGTCGCATTGGCGGCGCTGGTGCTGGCCCGGCGTGATCGCGGGTCGGACAAGGTCAACGCATCACTGTCCCGACTGGAGACCACGCTGGGTTCGCGCATCGACTCGGACCACCAGCTCTCGGAGTCGCGTCACGCGAGCAACACCAAGCGCCTGGGCGGTATTGAAGCTCACATCTCCGCGCTGGATGAAGCCATCAAGCACGTGCCCACGCAAAACGATTTCCGCTCGCTGCAGATGGAGATCGGCCTGGTGGCCACGTCTGTGGCGAGGCTGGACGGCACCCTGGAATCGAGCACGCGCATGGTCGAGCGGATGAATCAGTATCTGATGGAGAAGGGCACGTGAGCTTTCGCGAAGCCGAGCAGGCTGACCGCCGCCTGGTGATTCTGCGCCTGCTCGAACTGGCGCCGGGCTACGAGTGCAACAGCAGCGTGCTGCAGATGGCGCTCGAACAGTACGGCCACAACGTGAGCCGCGATCTGCTGCACACCGACCTGTCCTGGCTGGCCGAGCAGGGCCTGCTGACGGCCCGTGACATTTCCACGCTTAAGGTGTGCGAGCTGACCGCGCGCGGCGCCGACGTGGCTCGCGGCAAGGCCAGCGTGCCGGGCGTGAAGAAGCCGAGCCCTGGCCTTTGACGTGCCGAAAAAATCCAGCATCGCCACCCTTGATCCCGCGGTCCGCGAGAGCGTCGACCAACTGCTGAAGCTCGGGCGTCTGACGCTCGACCAGGTCATCGACCAGCTCCGCGCCGCGTTCCCCGGCGCCGAGATTCCGAGCCGCAGCGCACTCGGCCGCTACAGCCAGCGCTTCGACGAGATCGGCAAGCGCATGCGCGAGTCCCGAGAGGTGGCCAAGGTCTGGGCGGATCGCCTGGGCAATGAGCCGCAGGGCGACATCGGCAAGCTGGTGATGGAGTTGCTGCGCACTATGGCGTTCGACGTGACCCTGGAAATGCAGGAGCCGGACGATGAAGGCAAGGTGCAGATCGACCCGAAGTCGATCAACACGCTGGCCCTGGCGATGCAGAGGTTAGAGGCCGCGGGCAAGTGGAATCTGCAGCGCGAGCAGGCCATGCGCGAGTCGCTGGTCACCGAGGTGGAAACCAAGCTCAAGAGCGCGCCGCGGAAGCTGGATGCGGAGTCGCTGGCGTTGGTGCGGCAGGCGATTCGAGGTGATGCCTGATGGCCGGCTCGATCGAATGAAGAAGATCGCACTGATTGCAGACGACATGTGGGTAATCCGTTCCTCCCGCACGCTCTGCGGAAAGTTGTTCTCGACGACTTATTACGAGACGCCTTCGACGTGGAATACCGCGCCTTCTAAGGCAACCATCTTCTCGTCCTACGAAGCGGCAGAAGGTCACATGCGGATGCTGCGCGAGCGCGACCTGAAAGACTGCAAAGGATGGGCTGATGGTTCCGAGGAAGTCTTCGATCTGGTGCCGCTCGCCACGGAGATTCGGCATTCGCCGAACGCCAAGGCGCTCTGATGGCCAACGAGTTCCGCCTCCACACCCGCCAGCGCGCCTACGTCGAGGACAAGTCGCGCTTCAAGGCGATGATGATGTCGCGCCAGGCGGGCAAGACCTCCGGCTCGACGCTGGAGATCTGCGAGGACGGCATGCAGGCCGTGCTCGATGGTCGCAAGACCCGATGGGTGATCCTGTCGCGCGGCGAGCGCCAGGCGCGCGAGGCGATGGAAGAGGGCATCAAGGCCTTTTTAAACCAGTATCAAGTCGGCTTCGAAGCGCTCGAAATCCCCTGGGAAGGCTGCGAGGACAAGGCGCTGGAAGTGCGTCTTCCCGGCGGGTCGCGCATCACCGGTCTACCGGCTAATCCGGACACCGCCCGCGGCTTCACGGCAAACGTGCTTCTGGACGAGTTCGCGTTCCACGCGGACAGCAAGAAAATCTGGGGCGCGCTGTTTCCGGTGATCTCGCGCAATGACCTCAAGCTGCGCGTGATCAGCACGCCCAACGGCAAGGCCAACAAGTTCTACGAGATCATGACGGCGGGCGGCATGGAGCCGCAGCTCCGCGAGACGGGGCACGCCCAGGCCGGCGTGTGGAGCCTGCACTTCTGCGACATCTACGCCGCCGTTGCCGGTGGCCTGGATCGCAACATCGAAGAGCTGAAGGCCGGGCTCAACGACCAGGACATGTGGGAGCAGGAGTTCGAGCTCAAGTGGCTCGACGAGGCCAGCGCCTGGTTGGACTACGACCTGATCAATGCGGTGGAACACGACAAGGCGGGCGATCCGGATCTGTATGCCGGCGGCGTGTGCTACGTGGGCAACGATATCGGCCGGCGCCGCGACCTGTGGGCGGTGTGGGTGGACGAGCTGATCGGCGATGTGTTCTGGACGCGCGAGGTCATCGCCGAGCGCCGCATCAGTTTCGCCGAGCAGGATCGGCGGCTGGACGAGGTGATGCGCAAGTACCGCGTGGGCCGGCTGTGCATGGATCAAACCGGCATGGGCGAAAAGCCGGTGGAGGACGCCAAGCGCCGATACGGTGAGACGGTGGTGGAGGGCATTCTCTTCACCGGCCCGAACAAGCTGATCCTGGCCACCAACGGCAAGCAGAAGTTCGAGGACCGCAAGGTCCGGATTCCGATGGGCGATCGCGATATCCGTGCGGATTTGCACTCGCTCAAGAAAACGGCGACCGCCACCGGTGCGGTGCGCTTCGATGCGGACGGCGATACCGATGGCCACGCCGACCGTGCCTGGGCGAAGTTCCTGGCGCTGCACGCGGGCTCCGTGCCCTATCAGCCGAACACCTACGACGCGGTGCGGCCGGGCCAGCGCCGGCCGGAAGACCGCGAGTTCGAAGATGCCTACACCCGCGTGAAGGCCACGGCCGGGTTCAGTTCCAAACGAGGTGCATGGTAATGGCGCAGATCGTCGGCCCAGATGGCCAGCCCCTGCGCAAGCAGGAATTGCTCGAGGAGATTGCCGGACCCACTGTGACGGGGGTGCGCCAGGTGTTCACCGGCAACGTCGCGCGCGGGCTCACACCGGAGCGACTCGCTTCGATGCTCGACCAGGCAGCCGACCAGGATGCGCGGGATTACCTGACGCTGGCCGAGGAGATGGAGGAGCGCGATCCGCACTATCTTTCCGTTCTGGGCACGCGTAAGCACGCCATCACCGGCCTGGAGTTCCAGGTCGAAGCGGCGTCCGAAGATTCGGCCGACGTGAAAATTGCCGACGCCGTGCGCGAGCTGTTCGCGGGCGACGACTTTGCCGACACGGCGGAGGAGCTGCTCGATGCGCTCGGCAAAAGCTACAGCGTGGTCGAGATCATCTGGGACATGAGCGAGCGGCAGTGGCAGCCGATGCGATTCGAACACCGTGACCCGCGCTGGTTTCGGGTGGACCGCGAGACGCGCCGGCAGCTGCGTCTGATCACGGAGGAGAACTCGTCGGAGGGTGTGCCGCTGGCGCCGTTCAAGTTCATGGTGCACACGCCGAAAATCAAGACCGGCATCCTGCTGCGCAACGGGCTGGCGCGCATCGTGGCGTTCATGCACGTCTGCAAGTCCTACGCGCTCAAAGATTGGCTCGCATTCGCCGAGGTGTTTGGCATGCCGCTGCGGGTGGGCAAGTACGGACCCAGCGCCACGCCGCGCGACGTCTATGTGTTGCGCCAGGCCGTGGCCAACATCGGCACCGACGCCGCGGCCGTGATCCCGGAGTCGATGAAGATCGAGTTCGAGCAGGTAGGCAATGTCACCGGCGCGCACCAGCTTTTCGAAGGGCTCTCCGAGTACCTGGACAAGCAGACGTCCAAGGCAGTGCTCGGCCAGACCAACACCACCGATGCACAGAGCGGCGGTCTGGGCTCCGGCCAGGCGGACGTTCACAACGAGGTGCGCAAGGACATCCTGCGCGCGGACGCTCGGCAGCTCTGCAAGACGCTGAATCGCGACCTGGTGCGGGCCTTCGTGGACCTGAATTTCGGCCCGCAGAAGAAGTATCCGGTGGTGAAGCTGCCGATCCCGGAGCCCGAGGATATTGCGGCGATGGTCGACGCCGTGACCAAGCTGGTGCCGATGGGCATGAAGGTCGGCGCAGCCACGATGCGCGACAAGATCGGTATCCCCGATCCGGACGATGACGAGGAGCTTCTGACGGCGCCCGCGCCGCCGCCTTCGCCCTTCGGCGCCCCTGGTGGCGGCCCCGACCCGGAGGATGATCCACAGCCCCCACAGCGGGCCGCAAACGCGGCGCGTAGGGGCAAGGCCGCGGCCGATCTGCCCCAGCTTCAGGCGGCGCGCCTGGACGTGGAAACCGAGCCGGCGATGACGGCGATGATCGACAGGATCAAGCGCCTGGTCGCTGAGTCCACCACGCTCGACGAACTGCGCGATCGCCTGATCGAACTGCAGCCAGAGCTTGACGACGAGAAGCTGGCCAACGCCATGCGCATGGCCTTCGCGGCCGCATCGCTGGCCGGTCGGTCGGACATCCTGGCCGGCACCTGACATGGCCGCGGCCGAGTACGGATCGCTGCCGTTTTCCGAACAGATCGAATTCTTCCGGCAGAAGGTTCCGCTCGGTACTCGCGCATGGACGGACATCTGGGAAGGTGAGCACGCGCGCGCCTTCGTGGTGGCCGGCGCGATGAAAGACGAGCTGCTCGTGGATCTGCGCGGCTCGATCGACAAGGCGATCTCCGAGGGCACCACGCTGGAGACGTTCCGCAAGGACTTCGACCAGATCGTGGCCACGCATGGCTGGAGCTACAACGGCGGGCGCAACTGGCGCACGCGCGTGATCTACGAAACCAATCTGCGCACGTCCTACCAGGCCGCGAGGTTCAAGCAGATGGAAGAAATCAAGGCGCTGCGACCGTTCTGGGAGTACCGCCACAGCGACCTGGTGCAAGACCCGCGGCCGGAGCACCTGGCCTGGGACGGTCTGGTTCTCAGCGCCGACGATCCGTTCTGGAAAACCCACTACCCGCCCAACGGCTGGGGCTGCCAGTGCACGGTGTTCGCGCTATCCAAGCGCGACCTCAAAGCGAGGGGAAAGCGCAGGCCGGATCGTGCGCCGGAAGTCGAGTACGAAACCCGCACCGTGGGTCTGCGCGGGCCGAATCCGCGCACCCTGGAAGTACCCAAGGGCATCGATCCGGGCTGGGGGTATAACCCGGGCGAGGCGGCATGGGGACGCGCGATCACGCAGCAGTCGATAGATCGCAACCTAGTCGGCAAATGGATTCCGCTCGAGGGACAGACTTTCGAGGGGTTGGGACGTCCGGGAGCGATGCCGCGCTCGTCCGCGCTTGCTTCTATAGCCGTTTCGCGCGCACGCACTATCGAGGATGCGCGCGCGATCTTGCGTTCGAGTATCGGCGGCGATCAGGCCACGCTCGTCGATCCCGTCGGCGCGCGCGTCGTCATCGACCAGCGCCTGGTGGATCACTACGCCCAGAGCGCTTCGCGCCTCGACGGTCGCGAACGATACCTCCCGCTGCTACCCGAGCTGATCCGTGAGCCATACGAGATCTGGGTGCAGTTCGCACGCGAAGAGTCCACGGGCATGATCGGGTTACGTCGCCGATACCTGAGGAACTTCGATGTGGGCGGTGGCCGCTCGGTGGTGCTGATCGTCCAAGCGGAGAAGGGCGGATGGTTCAGCTTCGATTATTTCCACCGCAACGCCGCCGCGATGGACAAGATGCGCCAGGGCTTCCTCGTCTGGTCAAAGCCATGATTGGCCATCGCATGACGCGCGCCGATACGCCGTCATGCGCACGCCGCGGGGTGTCGGGTGATCGGCCCACCCCGTGCGCGGGTCAGTTCGAACCTACATTTCGGGAGGCCAGCCCGAAACCCATAAGGGGATTCTAGCCGATGGCGGGCACCCGTATCTTCGTCAACGATGCGCGGGTCTTGGCCGCCCTGGCCGAGCTGCGGAAGCGCGGAACCGATCCGTCGCCGGTCCTGCGGAGCATCGGCGAATACCTGCTGCGAGTTCACGACCAGAGGTTCCGCGACCAGCGAGACCCGGACGGCAATCCTTGGGCTCCACTCTCCGAGGCGTACAAGAAGACCAAGAAGCGAAACGCCGACAAGGTGCTCTCGCTCGATGGCTTCCTTCGCCGCCTCACGTACCAGGTAGACGCAGATGGCCTGTCGCTCGGCACCAACCGGGTCTACGGCGCCATCCACCAATTCGGTGCCAGCAAGGGCCAGTTCGGCCGCGGAACCTACGAGAGCAGGAAGGGCGGATTTCCGATTCCCTGGGGGACGATCCCGGCGCGTGCTTACCTCGGCATCAATGCCGAGAATGTGTCCTACATCGCCCAGGAGCTGACCGATTATCTCGACGCAGTCCGGAATATTTAAATCCCTTTTCCCAGCCGAATAAACTCTTTTTCGTGGTAAATCAAACGTCACCCGCACTCGTCGAGTTTCGGCGACGTTTTTTCTCTAACTCTTTGTCCTTGCGGATGATCCCGTTGAATCCCGCCTGATCCCGCTTCGTCCCAATTCAAACGTCACGAAGCACGCGGACGCGAGCGCCGGTCGCGCGGTGTGTCCCCGGCTTCCCAGGTCGGCATGCCGAAGGTGTCGATACGAACATGGCCGACGCTGCCGATTGCAGAACGCTTCGTGGATAGTAGGCGCTGCATCGAATCGGCGTCGTCCGGCATCACGCGCGCCATCACCCGATGCTCGTCTTGTGTGCGTGCGATGACGATGCCCTGCAGCGGCGTCCCGTCACGCCCATAGAGAACGGTGTAGGTCTCCACTCTCGCACAGCCCTGGAATCCTTCGGCCAGAGCAGGTGCCGGACCGCGAGCGGCATCGGCCGCGTCCTGCACCGAGTAATCCAGCTTCATGGGCGCGGCAGGTGGCCGTACGCTGACGACGAGCGCGTGGTGCTTGTAGACGTAGCCGCCCTGGCCGTAGAGCAGGCCCAGTTCATCGGGCGCTTCGCGCAGCGCGCGCACCATCGCGCAGATCACGTGGCTCATGTAGTTGTTGAGCGGGCCGCCGAAAAATGTGAGACCGCCGGTGATGGTTGGCGAGTGCTTTGCCGGGTCCAGGCCCAACTCGCGCAACGCCATCTTCGGCACCACCGGAAAGCAGCTATACAGTTCGAGCTTGCCGAAGCGCTCCGCGCTACCACCGCCGAGTTCGACCGCGCGGCGCAGCACCGCGGCTTGCGCGGTGCTGCGGTCGTATCGATCGCGCTTGAGATAGTTATCCGCTTCGCTGGCTGAGGCACCGCCCCAGATGTGAACGATCCGGTTTTCCGGAACACGAGCCGCGCGTGCCGCTGCAAGACTGGTAAAGATGACGGCGGCCGCCTGGTTGACGTTGGGGTTGGCCGCCATCAGCTTCGGGTACGGCCAGTTGATCAGGCGATTGTCGTCGCCGACTTTTGCAATGGTGGCCGTATCCGGCGCACTGCGAATCCAGGCCTAGGGATTTGTTGCTGCGACCGATGCGAACTGCGCCCACAGCGCGGCCGACTCGGCCTGAGCTTCGGCCGGGCTCTGTCCCCAGGCGGCTTGCGTCGCCATCTCGTAGAGCGGGTACACCTGTGCCGGGTCGAATACGCCTAGTTGTTTCGCGACCGGGCTCAACTCAAAGCGACTCGAAGGGAGTTGCGTCGCCTCGCTTTCCGAGGCAAGCGGCGTCCACGGAAGCTGCGTTTTTTCCCTTGCGCGCGCGAACGCGCATGCATGGCTTCGCCGCCGACGATGGCGGCAACGCTCAACTCGCCTTTCGCGATGCGAACGGCCGCTTCGTGAATCAGCCGGAGCGGCGTCTCGCCGCCCATGCTCGCGTTGATCTTGCGCCGTGGGTGCAAGCCGAGTCGTTCACACAGTTGCGAAACCGGATCGACATAGCGCCAGCTCACAAGCCCGATCAAATCCAGTGACTCGACCTGTGCGAGCAGCGTGCCGCCGCAATCCGCGTCCGCCAGACGCAGCGCTTTAGCCATCAAATCCAGCGGCTCACGCGCTTCGGACACGGCCTTGGGACGGTCGACGAATTCGCCGACGCCGACGATGACGGGTGTGGTTTCAGGTGTGTGCATCGTCACGTCCCCAAACGGTTAGCCCATCGAGCGCTTCGATGAGCTTGCCCGAAGCGAGCAGCGGATTGACTTCCAGCGCCACCAGCTCCGGACCCAGCGCCAGCGCGGCCTGACCGATGGCTACGATCGCTCTTGCGAGTTCCTGCCGATCCACCGGCGGCGCGCCGCGGAATCCATCGAGCAGAACTGCTCCGCGCAGCTCGGTCAGCATTTCCAGCACATCGCGCTCGCTGATCGGCAGCAGGCGCAGGCTGGTGTCCTTGAGCGCTTCCACCCACACGCCGCCGAGCCCGACCGCAATCGCTGCTCCCCACTGTGGATCGCGCATCGTGCCGACGAACATCTCGACGCCCTTGTCTCGCATCGGCGAGACGATCACGCCTTCGATATTCGCGTCCGGCTTTGCGCTCGTGACGCGCGCGATCATCGCGTCGTAAGCCTGGCCAACGGCTTCGTCCCCAAGCAGGTTGAGTGCCACGCCGCCGACTTCGGTCTTGTGCGGGATGTCGGGCGAAGCGATTTTGAGGACGACCATGCTATCGAGCGTGCGCGCCGCGGCAATCGCTTCGTCACGCGAGCAGACAATGCGCGCTGGTACTACCGGAACGCCGTGTGCGGAGAGGTGGGCGAGGACTTCGCGTTCCGTACTTGGGCGCGACCTCGAAGTCAGACTCTCCCTCCCCCCCAGCCCCTCTCCCTCCGGGAGAGGGGAGCGAGAACCCTCTCCCGCGGGGAGAGGGTGGCGCGGAGCGCCGGGTGAGGGAGAGTCAAGCAAGGCTGCGGACAAGAGCGGTTCATGTGAGCGCCGAAACAAATGCCCCAGCGCATTCAAACAATGCCGCACCCCACCGCCCGAATACACGATCCTCAACTCGTCAGTCATGGCCCGCGCCTCACCGCTCACGGCGGAAAACGTGTGGCTCATCATGAAACTGGGTTTGCCGCTGGCCTCGAAGCCTGCCGCGACCTGGGTCATGAAGCTGCGCGCAAATCCGCGCTTGTCTTCCGTCACCGGCGCGTCGAACACAAAGCCAACGACACCCACACCCGGATCGTTCACAACCGCCGCGAGTGAGCGTGCAATCAACGCCGGTTCCAACATGACGGCGCCGGTGATGTCGAGCGGATTCGCCGGCGTGGCGAGCGGCGGCAGCGCATCGCGCAGGGCAGAGAGCGTCTCTAGCGCAAATACCGGAATGGGCACGCCCTCGGCTTCCGCCTGATCGGTCGCGATTTCGCACAACCCGCCGGACATGGCCACCAGCGCAAGCCCCTTGTTCGCGACAGGACCCAAGCGCGCGAACAGGTCGGTGGTGACAATCAGTTCTTCGAGCGAGCGGACGCGTGACAGACCGAGGCGCCGGCACAGCGCGTCGAACACCCGGTCGTTCCCAACCAAAGATCCGGTATGCGCCTGCGCCGCGCGAGCGGTGGCCTCGCTGGCACCCACCTTGAGTACAACCACTGGCTTGCCTGCGGCGTTCGCTGCGGCGACGGCGCGCTCGAAGTGGCTCGGATCACGAACCGATTCCAGGAACAGTGCGATGGCGCGCGGTTCCGCTTGGCGCGCGAGGTACTCGATGGCGTCCGCAACGTTGATGTCCGCCTCGTTGCCGGTTGAGATCATGTGTGTCAACCCGACACGCTGCTGGTAGGCGAACTGTTCGAGTTGAGCCGCAAGCGCACCGCTTTGCGAGACGATGGCAATGTGCGCGCCGGGCATGGGCCGGCGCAGTTGCGTGGTCCAGATCGCCGTCTTCGCCGAGAAGTTGGCGAAGCCCAGGCAGTTCGGACCCATGATGCGTATATCCGCTGCGCGCGCGACGGCAGTCAACTGTTTCTGCCGTTCGGCACCCGCAGCACCGGTCTCGGCAAATCCGGCGGACAGGATCACCGCACCGCCGACATGCGCCGCCTTCAGATCCTCGAACACCTCCAGCATCTTCGATTCCGGAACCATCAGCAGCGCCGCATCGATTTCCTCGCCGACCGCGGCGCAACTCGTGGCCGCGACGCGGCCGAAGATGCTGCCGCCCTTCGGATTGACCAGGTCAATGCGCCCTTCGAAGCCGCAGCGCTTCAGGTTGTCGTACGCGGCGATGGACCAGATCGAACGCTCCGTGGCGCCGACCAGCGCGATGGAGCGGGGAGCGAACAACCGGTCGATGGACGTTCGTTCCGGGGCAAGAGGCTGGATTTCGGACAAGGGATATCCTCTTTGGGGAATTGCCTAGGATTGTTAGATAATCCTATCGTCTCCGTCTCTGCTCCGCACAAAAAGTCGAGTCTGTCGCGGGGGGGGGGCCCGCGGGACAGGGGAGGGGGCCGGGGGGGGGGGGCCCGGCCCCCGCCCCGGGTGTGTTGGGAATGACCCACCCCCAAGAGACCGGACCCCCGTGCGCGGGCCCCCCCCCCC
>JBQTHL010000062.1:0-5919 GCA_052389915.1 Panacagrimonas sp. | reverse complement strand
TGATGGAGCCGCTCGGCAACATCCCTCCGGCTGAAGCCGAGGAAGCCTACTATTCGCAGATCCCGAGTCTCGCCCTCGCGGCGTGACTCAAACCAACGAGCCTCCGGGAAAACCGGGGCGGTTCAGGAACGAGGTGAGTACTACGTATGACTGGATCACTCAACTCAAGGACGTGCTCCCACACCATACTTTTCTTCAGTACACAGCGACACCGCAGGCAAATATTCTTCTACATTTGGCCGACGTTCTTTCCCCAACATTTGCTGAGTTGGTCACGCCAGGTGCCTCCTATGTTGGGGGGAATGATTTCTTTTTAACTCGGCCATCTCTCGCGAAAGTAATACCTGCTTCAGAAATACCGACACCGACCAATGTTCTTACCTCGCCACCGGCGAGCTTGCAAAGTGCTTTGCGCTTCTTTCTTTTGGGGGCAGCGGTTCACTATGTGACCGACCAAAAGGGCAATCGGTCGATGATGGTCCATCCGTCGCAGCAGACGGGGCCACATGCGGATTACAAGGATTGGGTTGAAGCGTCGGTACATAGATGGAAGGACTTGCTGGAACTGCCAGAGACCGATCCGGCGTACCGCGCTTGCGCCGATCTATTTCGACCTGAGTACGCTCAGCTAAAGGCCTCATCGACAGACCTTCCTGAATTCGATGCGCTGATTGACGGCATGTCGCAGGTCATTGGCGACACGCGAATATTGCAAGTGAATTCAACCAATCAGGGTGAAAAGGACGTTAAGTGGAGTGCGAATGACTATTGGATTCTCATTGGCGGGCAGAAGCTGGACCGCGGCTTCACTGTTGAGGGCTTGACTGTTACCTACATGCCCCGACCGATCGGGTCCGGGAACGCCGATACGCTGCAGCAGCGGGCGCGCTTTTTCGGGTACAAGAGCCTCTATAAAGGCCTGTGCCGAGTTTTCCTTATCCAAGCTGTACTGGATGCGTTCAAGGAATACATCGAACATGAGGAATTCATAAGGGGTGCTCTCACGGAGTTTCGTGGTCGCCCGTTGGTCGAATGGAAGCGAGACTTCATCCTCGACGGAATATTCAGCCCGACTCGACCGAGCGTTATTAGTTTGGATGTGGATCGTGTGAGCCTAGATGAGGGGTGGGCATATCCGGGTCGCCTTCACAAAGACGACGTTGCGATCCTGCCTAACACGGCGCTATTCCAGAGCATCACGACATCTTGGAAGAAAACCTACGGTATAGGCGATGCGGCTGCTCACGAGCGATTCAAGGATAAGCGTAGAGATTCTCCTCGCAACCTTCTGATTCAGGATGTACCACTTGCGAACGTGGTCAAGGACCTACTCCTGAATGTTCGCATTCCCGATTACGACGATTCCTCACAGCACACTGCTCTTACCTTGGCGTTGAGCGCTGTGTTGAAGAAAAATCCGGACGAGTTATGCGATGTTTTTTTGATCGCTGAGTTGCAGGCACAGACTAGATCTCTCACTTCTACAGATCGACCAAACAACTTATTTTCAGGGAAGAGTCCTAATGTCGACGATTTCGACCAGCTACTGTACGTCGGAGATCGGGCACTGTTCTCTGCTGGTCGGCTTTCCCTTCATCTCCGTACTTACGACTTGCTGGAGCATCAGAATCCGGGCTCGAGAGTAGCGAAAGATGTGCCGTGGTTCGCTGTCCATCTCCCGGCACATTTTGCAAAAGCCATGGTGATCGAAGCGAGACCTTAGAGTGCAGACCTTCGATGACCTGAGTGCTCGGTTTAAGAGTATAAAAATCTCCGGTAAGGCGACTAGCGGAATATTCGGTAGCAGTATTCTGGGTCGCCCGCGCGACTATGTGGGCAGAGGCGCTGACGGCGAACCGCTGCTACTACTGGCAGTTGGCGGAACGGCATTGTTCAAACCAGGTCTGAGGTTGCGCCACATCAGCGTGGACTACGGCGCCTCGTGTCGAATCCATGAGGAAGGTTCAGCAGAGCCGATTGAGGGAACTTATACCGTCATATCGTGCAGCCCGGATGATCCGGGTCTTTACGAGTTCTTCCTGACCGCCGCAGGTTGGGTGGTGGCGCAGCTTCCGTTGACTCCAAGTCTCGCTGAAGTTCAACGCAGCTTGGAATCCATAGTCGAGCTTTTCAGAAAGCTATCCGAACCAAGCGGAAAGTCACTTAAGGGCCTGTGGTCGGAGCTGTTTGTTGTATGGGCCAGCAAGGATGTGGACGCTTGGATGAAAGCGTGGCATCGGGACGGGTTTGAGAAGTTTGATTTCGCTTGGCCAGGAGTGCGTTTGGATGTGAAGTCGTCGGAACGTGCCCAACGCATTCATGACTTTGCGCTTGACCAACTCTGTCCGCATGGCGACAACAGAGGAGTGATCGTTTCAATTCTCTTGCGGCGGACGGCAGGGGGTATGGGTGTCACAGATATAGCTGACGACCTGGTCCGCCGCCTGCCGCAGGGGTCACCGCACGTCGGTAAGCTCATGGCGAATATCGCTGAGACGCTGGGCGGCGACTTTGCTCACGAGTTGGACATCAAGTTCGATCCTGATTTTGCGAGGGACAGTCTCCGAGTACTTGATGCTGCTGTGATCGCTAGACCCGTGGTGTCAGACAACCGTGTTTTCGATGTCCGCTTTTGGGTCGATGTCAGCCATGAAGCCCATCCATGCCCGAGAACTCTTGACGGCCTGATCCCGTAGCAGCCGACTCAATTCCTTTGCCGCGCACATTGAACTGCCACTAACCGATCAAGTTGCTTGCCACTGGCCGGTTATCTCCGATGCGCGCGCGCAAGGTCCTCGGAGACCGCACGCTGGCCCAGGCAGGAACCCGGCTGTGCATCCCGTCCTTCGAGGGCACTTGCGGCGACGTCTACATCTACAAAACGCCTCACCATCCCGATTTCTACCTCGATGGCCCCAAGCCGATGACGACAGTGGCGATGGCCACGTCGGCAGCGCCGACGTTCTTTCAGCCGCTCGCCGACGAGAACCACTTTCTCGTCGATGGCGGAATCTGGGCGAATAACCCGGTGATGATCGCGGTTACCGACGCTCTGAGCTGCTTCGAACTTGCGAGAACCAACGTCCAAGTGCTGAGCCTGGGCTGCGGCGATGATCCTTACGAATTCCAGTCGGGAAAGGTAAAGCATGGCGGACTACTCCCGTGGAAAGATCTCTTGTTCACGGTGATGCGATTGCAGTCGCTTAATGCTCTCGGCCAGACCCGTTTGCTCCTCGGCGCACCGAACGTGGTCCGTCTCGACACACCTGCACTGAATCCACCTATTCGCTCGGATGACTGGACCGCGGCATGCGCCCACCTGCCGCCGCTCGCGGCGGTCGCCGCACAGGCGGCGATGCCCGATGTCGCCAGGTTCTTCAATACTCCGGTTCAGCGCTGGTCACCCTTCCCGTCAGTCAAGAGCCAGTAGCGGAGACTTTCATGAGGATCAGCGATAGCACCGGTTCAGACGTCCCACCATGGCTCGACACCCTTCAGAATTTTTACACCTTTATCCGTAAAGTCAGCGAATCGTGGGAGCACCCCACTTCCGGACCATCGGCGCCTGTTCCAGATAGCATGGAAGCGTTTGCGCGATCAATCGAACTCCGTTCAATGCTATTGGAGCCCGACACCGCCGAGGCGCTTGTGCGAGCAGCGAATAACGCTAGACGCGTATTCACGCTACCGCCGCTGCTCCATAAAGGTGGCCTGATAACATTGCGAAAGCCTGCATTTACAGCGGCGTTGTCGGACGACATCATGACCGCTCGTGAGTTTCAAAGAACG
This sequence comes from Panacagrimonas sp., assembly GCA_052389915.1. Lineage (GTDB taxonomy): Bacteria > Pseudomonadota > Gammaproteobacteria > Nevskiales > Nevskiaceae > Panacagrimonas. Next base: position 2,130 of record JBQTHL010000062.1, on the reverse strand, counting down.
ATGCGGATCGTCGCCGTAATACGGGAGTATCCCACCGACAAACTTAGCTCTTTCGTCGATATGCTCGAGATCGAGATCGATGCGTTGGAGAGTGGCTTCTTCACCAAAGATAATTTCGAACGCCTGCCTCCATTCATGATCGTTGCTGGAGTCGCGGCAGCGGGCATATGGTCTGCATTTTCAGCCCACTTCCTCGGCGTGAATGTATTAAACAGATGGGGCCAGTGGGCGTTAAACGCCATCAACAATATTTTGGGAGATCATAGCAGCACACTGATGTCGGTCTTCTTTGCAATCGGCATGATTCTGATCGTGAGCGTTTCGTTGGGGCGGTATCAAACGCTCGACCAAGTTCACAAACTCAAGCGGCTGAAAAGAGTCATCAAGCTCTATCGGAAAAGCGGCAACGTCGAAGCGATGGTCGCGGCGTAATTCAGTTCCATCGCCGCGGTGACGGCGGGGCATTCGAGTCGTTGATCTCGGGCTCGCTTGCGAATTCAATGCAGGAAGCGACGCGTTAAAGCGAGCGACGCCACTGCCCTGGCGGTTTGCTGGTTCACTGCACCGACATGCTCGACGAGCGTATCGCCTTCATGCGCTGCAGGATGAGGGCCTCGACGATGCGTTTCTGCTGCCGGTTCGCGAGCTTCGGAAAGTAAGCTCGCCGACCCAACATCCGCCCCGTGTCATCATCTGACGTAGTGGTGGCGGTCAGAACCGTCGAAGTCGCCTGTCTTCAGGCAGCAGTTCTTGAAACAACCTCGCTGAACCGCATGGGCAGGGGTCGTTGCGCCCCAGTTTCTCGAATCAACTCCTTGGAGCCGTGTACGACGCGATCACCCCGCCCGACACGCTGCTCCGAAGGAAAGCCTTTGCGTCGTTTGCTGCTGCGCTCAAAAGCAGAAATTGTTCGTTGCCATGACACTGCTCCTTGGTTGCTTGCTTCGTACAAATCATCAAGCCCTTCGCAGCTTCGGCCGCGTGACGGGGGCTTCGCGAAGCGGCTTTCCACTCCGCGGGGCGGCCAACGGAGTCACTCGACTCTTTTTCACGCCTTTCCCGCTGCCCCAGGCCGCGAGGTCCAGTACCTCGCGCAACCCGAGTTCGTACTCGAGCAGCAGGATGGTCTGCCACGGTGGCGGTGAACGACTGCCTTCACCGCCACTGCTGATCCAGCCTTCGATCGTGTTGAAGCCCGCACCCATGCGGCGCGACAGCAGATCGACCGCCTCTGCCCGTGTAAGGCCGCGGTCGGAGATCAGGGCGTCGACCACCCGCCCGATCTCCTTCCTGCGTTTCTCGACGCTCCAGCCAAGTCCGATATCCATCCTCGGATTTTACTGTAGCGGGCTACAGTTTTCAGGTTGGACGTGGACGCTTCGAAGCGAAGGCTTCCAGAAACGCCTGCTGGCACCCGGTGATATGCCGTCCGGACGCGAGCAGCAACAGGTAGCTCGCCCGATCCGGCTCGAACGGCACCGCCAGCAATGGCATGCGCGCTTCCTCCGGCGTGCGGTCGTCCTTGCGGGCATTGCACTCGCGGCAACTCGTCGCCAGGTTCGGGTACACGTCCCGCCCACCGCGTGAAACCGGGATGACGTGATCGCGAGTCAGTTCCTTGGTTGCGAATCGCTGGCCGCAATACAGGCAGATGTTACGGTCGCGCGCGAACAGCACGCGGTTGCTCACTGGCGATTTGCCACGTGCGTACCGCTGGCTGCGGTCTCCGACGGCGATGATCGAGTTGATGTCGAGACCCGAGCGCGTGCCGTCCGGACGCGCACCGCCACGCAGGTGGAAGTGGGCCTCGCCCGCCTCCCAGCGCACGCGATCACGCGCGTAGAGCGTGGCCGCATCCTGCCAGCGCATCCACTCGACGGGCGCGCCGCCGACATCCAGTTTGAGTACGTGCGGGAACATCGTTAGATCCTCGTGTCTTCCTTCTTCCTCGTCGTGTCGGGCAGCAGATTTCTCGCGGGGTTTGGACTGTCGTTCGAATGAAGTGCAGGTTCGCCGTTCGGCCCTCCCCATCGGAGGACCTGCGGCACCAGAGCTGCGGTGATGCCCTGATCGTTCACCTGGGGCGACGACCGACGCGGGCCACGCGTGCCCAACCTGACGCGGGGGCTT
>JBQTHL010000061.1:0-89549 GCA_052389915.1 Panacagrimonas sp. | reverse complement strand
GCGTTTACTGGGTTTTGCTCCCGGTCGGGGGCTTGGCCCGTTCCTACTTAAACCGTGGCCTTGCTTTGTAGCGGACCCTCCCCGCGACAGATCAGCGCGGAAAAATATCCACAGCATGACCCGCTTCCCGGACCCCATGACCCAATTCAGCATTCCCTCGACAACGACTCTCGGAACCCCCTTGTCGCACAACGCTTTCTGCGTGCTCATGCTGGGCTCGGGCGAACTGGGCAAGGAAGTGGTGATCGAGCTCCAGCGCCTGGGCATCGAGTGCGTGGCGGTGGATCGATACGCCGACGCGCCGGCCATGCAGGTGGCGCATCGCAGCCACGTCATCAACATGCTGGACGGCGCCGAGTTGCGCCGCGTGATCGCGCAGGAAGGCCCGCACCTGATCGTCCCCGAGATCGAGGCCATCCACACGCCGACCCTGCTGGAACTGGAGCGCGAGGGCTTCATCGTGGTGCCGACGGCGCGCGCGGCTCGGCTGACGATGGATCGCGAGGGCATCCGCCGGCTCGCGGCAGAGGAACTCGGTCTGCCGACTTCGCCGTATCGATTTGCCGCGACGGAAGCCGAGTATCGCGAGGCGATCTCAGCGCTGGGCATGCCCTGCCTGGTCAAGCCGGTGATGTCGAGTTCCGGCAAGGGGCAGAGCGTGGTGAAGTCGGCGGACGATATCGACAGGGCTTGGGCCTATGCGCAAGCAGGCGGTCGCGCAGGACAGGGCAAGGTCATCGTCGAGGGCTTCATCGATTTCGATTACGAGATCACCCTGCTGACCGTGCGTCACTGGCTCGGCCCTCCGGGCATGAACGAAGAGTTCGGCACCCTCACCTCCTTCTGCGCGCCCATCGGACATTTGCAGATCGACGGCGACTACCGCGAGTCCTGGCAGCCGCACCCGATGTCCGACGCTGCGCTGGCCAAGGCGCAGGAAATCGCGGAGAGCGTGACCACTGCGCTCGGCGGGCGTGGATTGTTCGGGGTGGAATTATTCGTGAAGGGCGACGAAGTGATTTTCAGCGAGGTCTCGCCGCGGCCGCACGACACCGGATTGGTCACGCTGATCTCGCAGGATCTGAGCGAGTTCGCGCTGCACGTGCGCGCGATTCTCGGCCTGCCCATTCCGAACATTCGCGCGCGCGGGCCGTTCGCTGCGTCCTGCGCGATCCTGTGCGAGGGCGACTGCGAAGCGCCCGCGTTCTCCGGCGCGGCCGACGCGCTGGCGGAGCCCGACACCATGCTGCGCCTGTTCGGCAAGCCCGCCATCGTGGGCAAGCGTCGCATGGGCGTCGCGCTGGCGCTGGGCGAGAGCTGTGAGGACGCAAGGGCTAAAGCGCGGCGCGCGGCCGCGGCTATCAAGGTCAACTAAGGATGCCCCGCCCAGTTTTATTTTCGTCATGCCGGCGAAAGCCGGTATCCAGTGCGTCCTCCGGCCCCCGCTTTCGCCGGGGCGACGACCGATGCACCACATCCCTGGAACTTCCGACCTGTGACGCCGGCTGATTTCAGCGGGTCGCGCCGACGCTTGTTGCAGGCTGGCGGCAGCGCCTTGCTGCTCCCGGCCTGCTCGCTGCACATCGGCGGCCTGCAACTTGGCGGCGTGCGTCCGCCGACGTTTCAAACCAACCCGTTCACACTCGGGGTTGCCTCCGGCGCACCGCTGGCCGACGGCTTCGTGATCTGGACGCGGCTTGCGCCCGAGCCACTCGCGGACGACACCGGCGCCGGGGGCATGCCGCCGCAGCCGGTGGAAGTCGAATGGATCGTGGCCAACGACGAATCGCTGGCCCAGATCGTCGGCACGGGCGTGACCATCGCGGAACCCGAATGGGCGCACAGCGTGCACGTCGATGTGGCAGGTCTGAAGCCCGACCGGCCGTACTGGTACGCCTTCCGCGTCGGGTCCTGGCAGAGCAGTATCGGCCGCGCACGCACGACGCCGGTCCCGGGTTCGCCTCTGGCGCGCTTGCGCTTCGCGTTCGCCTCCTGCCAGCACTACGAAGCCGGCCATTACGCCGCCTACCGGCACATGGTGGCGGACAATCCCGATCTGATCGTGCACCTGGGGGATTACATCTACGAGGGCTCCTCCGGCACGCCGGTGCGCCGTCACGAGCACGCGGAAGAGCCGCGCGACCTGGCGGCCTACCGTCGGCGCCATGCCTGCTACAAGCTCGATCCCGACTTGCAGGCGGCGCATGCGCACGCGCCCTGGCTCCTGACCTGGGACGACCACGAGGTGGACAACGATTACGCCGGACTGCGCGGCGCGGAAGCTGGCGTCGATCCCGCAGCCTTCGCGGCGCGGCGCGCGGCCGCCTACCAGGCCTACTGGGAACACATGCCGCTGCGGCTGCGCACCCGTCCCGTCGGCGGGTCGCTGGCGCTGCACAGCGCGCGCGATTTCGGCGACCTGCTGCGCTTGCAGATGCTCGACACGCGCCAGTACCGATCCGACCAGGCGTGCGCGACGCCGGACCAACGCGGCGGCCAACAGGCACCGGATTGCGCGGAGCGCCGCGATCCTGGCCGCAGCATGCTCGGCCCGACCCAGGAGCAGTGGCTGCTGCACAACCTGGATCGCAGCCCGGCGCGCTGGAACGTGATCGGTCAGCCCATGCTGATGGCGCCGCTGGATCAGAAACCCGGTGCGGGCGAGACCTGGTGGACCGACGGCTGGGACGGCTATCCCGCGGCGCGCGATCGCATCCTCGGCTTCATCGACAAACGTCGGCCGTCCAATCCGGTGGTCATCGGCGGGGATATTCATTCGTTCTGGGCCACCGACCTTCTGGCGCCGGGAGACCGCTCCGGAGTGCCGGTGGCGACGGAGTTCGTCGGCAGCTCGATCTCTTCGCCGGCGGGCTTTACACAAGAGCAACTCTCGGCGCTGCTACCGGAAAACCCGCACGTGAAACTCGCCGAGGCCCGGCATCGCGGCTATGTCCTGTGCGACGTGGATCGCGCGCAATGGCGCACGAATTTCCGTTTCCTGACCGACGTGCGCGACCCCGCGAGCGCGGTCGAAACCCTGGCCTCGTTCGTCGTGGAATCGGGACGAGCAGGGGCGATATTTGCGTGAGCGCAATCGCCCCATAGTCGCGCTCAAGCCGGGTCGCCGGTTTCCGACGGGTCCGGCACGGCGAGAAGCCGCTGGGCGATAACCGCGGCCTGGGTCCGGGTACCCGTTTCGAGCTTGCGCAGAATGGCGCTTACGTGAGCTTTGACCGTGGACTCGCTGATCGCCAGGTCGCCTGCAATCTGCTTGTTGAGCCGGCCGTCGCGGATCATGAACAGGACGCGCAACTCCTGCGGCGTCAGTCGCGTGAGCCGTTCCGCCGCTGCCTCCGCTTCGGCCGAGGCAAGGCCCTCATAGGCGCCGGGATCGGGCCAGGCCTCGTCGCCTGCGAGCAGGCGACGCATGGCCGCCTGCATTTCTTCGGGCCCGGCCGACTTGTGGATGAAGCCGACGGCGCCGAGGGATTTCACCAGTCCGGCGCCGGCCCTGGTATCCAGCGCGGACACGACCGCCGTTCGCAGTGCCGGATACTTTTCGTGGAGATAGATCAGTGCCGAGAAACCGTCGACACCGGGCATGATGAGGTCCAGCAGCAGGAGGTCGGCGCCGGAGTGTTGCGCCACCGCCTGCTTGAGGGCGGCAAACGAACTGGCCTCCACCACGCGCGCATCGGCCGCAATGCCCAACACCCCGAATCGCAATGCCATGCGGATCATGGGATGGTCGTCTGCAACGATGACGGTGAGCGGCTGGTCGTTCATCCTTTTTCCACGCGCATTTCGATTCTCCTGCGCCGCTGCTCCCAGCAATACGCGCACAAGGCAACATGCAGTGGCCTACTCCGGCCACCGGGCACAACGCAGGGCTTTCAGCCGCAAAGCGAAGCCTTCGTAAGACGCCAACACGGAACGCACCTGCGCCTCCAGATCCTCTGCCGCACCGGCCGTTGAGGCTGCGGCCTCCAGGCCTGCGCAGGCATCCACCGCCGCAGAAGCACCGACCATGCCGCAAGCCGATTTCATGGTGTGCGCCTGGCGCTTGATGCGCACCAGATCGCCGGCGCCGAACGCGGTCTGAAGACCTTCCAAGGCGCCGGCCGAACCGGCAAGAATTTCATCGATCACTTCGCGCGCGCCGTCTTCGCCGACCGACTCGATCAGTTCGTCGAGCACCAGCCCGCTCGATTCCGATGACTCCGGATTTTCCGCGCGACCAGCAACCGCGATGCCGGACGATCGTTTGGTCGCCCCGAGCGCGTCGGCCACTTCCCGCAACGCATCTTCGAGCTGGCGCTTGCGGATGGGCTTGGCCAGGTGCCGCTCCATGCCCACGTCCAGACATTCCTGGCGCTCGCTGTCGAGCACGCTCGCGGTCATCGCGAAGATGCGCGGTTGCTGCTGCGGTGGCAGGCGACGGATGCGTCGCGTGGCTTCCAGGCCATCCATTACTGGCATCTGCACGTCCATCAGCACCAGGTCGTAACGCTTGCGCTGCACGGCTTCCACCGCGGCCAGACCGTCATCGGCCACATCGGCCTGATAGCCGAGCGAGCGCAGCATGCGCAGCGCGACGGTCTGGTTGACCGGGTTGTCCTCGACCAGCAGCAGTTCCAGTGCCGCGAGTGGTGCATCAACGGCCCGCGCCGTTGAAGTCGCTTCGTCGGGGATGGCGCAGGGTTCGCGCAGCAGTTCGAGAAACGCGTCGAGCACGGCCGAGCGCCGCATCGGCTTGAGCATGACCAGATTGAAATCCGGCAGGGTGCGCGCCGCGCGGCGAACGCTGCTGAGCATGAGCAGCGGCAATTGCGTGCGGTCGCAGTGTCGTCGGATGCGCGCGGCCAGTTCCGCGCCGTCCATGTTCGGCATCAGGTAATCGAGCACGCCGATGTCGAACCGGTCGCCGCGCTCGATCCACAGCAGCGCCTCTTCCGGCTCGGCGGTGTCGGTGACGCGCATGCCCCATTCGAGCGCGGTGCTGCGCACGATGCGGCGATTGGTGTCGTTGTCGTCCACCAGCAACAGGCGCTTGCCGATCAGCTTGCTGGCATCGGGGCGCGCGGGCATGCGCCACTCCGGATCGGTTTGCGCCTGGAGCGTGAACCAGAAAATGGAACCGAAGCCGGCGTGACTCTGCACCCCGACCTCGCCTCCCATCAGCTCAGCCAGGCGCTTGCAGATGGCGAGCCCCAGGCCGGTGCCGCCGTAACGCCGCGTGGTCGATGCGTCCACCTGGCTGAAGGACTTGAACAGCCGGTCCATGCGATCCGGCGGAATGCCCACGCCGGAGTCGCGCACCTGGATGCGGATCAGGCTGGCGCCGGCATCGCCCGGTGTTGACGAAACGGAGACCAGCACGTCGCCGTGCTCGGTGAACTTGATCGCGTTCGACAGGTAATTCACCAGGATCTGGCGCACGCGGCCGCGGTCGCTGCGGATGACCTCGGGCGTGCCGCGCGCGAATTCAATGGCAAGGTCTAGGCCCTTGTCCGCGGCTTTGGCCGAGACCAGTTCCAGCGCTTCCTCGACCGTGCGCCGCAGGTCGAACACCTGTTCGTCGAGTTCGAGCATGCCGGCCTCGACCTTGGAGAAATCCAGGATGTCGTTGATGACCGACAGCAGGTGCTCGCCGCTGCTGTGAATGATTTCGAGACTATCGCGCTGCTCGGTGTCGAGCCGCGTATCGCGCAGCAGCTCCGACATGCCGATCACCGCGTTGAGCGGGGTGCGGATCTCGTGGCTCATGTTGGCCAGGAACGCGCTCTTGGCGCGCGTGGCTTCTTCGGCCTCGGTCATCGCAGCGAGCGCGCTGCGCTCCGCGGTCTCGCGCCGTGCGATGTCGTGCTGGATGGCGCCGGCCATTTCGTTGAAGCGTTGCGCGAGCTGTTCCAGTTCGCGCACCGAGCGCAGGTGCACGCGCTGCTCGTAACGTCCGGCAGCAATCTGGCGCGTCACCTCGATCAGCCGGCCCAGCGGCCGCACCACGCCGCGCTGCGCCGCCAGAAGTGCAAGCAGACCAAACGGCAGCAGCCCGCCGACCAGCGCGATCTGCACGTTGAGCAGGGTGCGACTGCGCGCGCGCAGTGCTTCGACCTCGGCCAGGGTGCGCGCGTTGACCCTGCCGATAAAGCGCTCGATCGCGCGCATGATCTCGGCCTTGGCGCCGAGATAATCCCTGTCCGCCAGGCGAAGGTAATAAGGCTGCGCGGCAGCGGCGTAACTCGCGTCGCCGGATTGGAGCGGCAGCCCTGCGAGCCCATCCATGACTTCGGTTTCGATTTTCGCGAGACGGTCCGAAGCTTCGCGCGAGGTATCGAGCGCATCGAATTCGGACTGCGTGAATTTTGCTTCGCGCATCAGCGCGGCGAGCGACTGCGGCGGTCCGTACTGCACGCCTAGCGTTCCGTCGGCAAGCACCCGGTCCCAGAACGAGCCGTCGTAATCCAGCGGTCGCGGTGCGGCGCCGCTGCGAATCGCCAGAATCTGCGTGAAGTACTCGCGATAGCGTGGCTCACCGGTGGCCACGTGCAGGCGCACCATCGCGGTGAGCTGGTCGGAGCTTTGTCGCATCTGCTCGGCCAACAACAGCGAGTTGGCGCGGCGCGATTCGGCCTGGGTCTGCAAGCTCTCGGTCTGCACCTGCACGCTCGTCACGTAAACCAGCACCGCGAGCAGCAGGCAGATCAGCCCGAGCACCGCCGCCACGGCGGTGCGCATCGACGGGCTGCGGCGCGCAGGCTCGAAGACCAGGGTTGAATCGGGTTCGGTGCTCACGCAGTGCTCTCTGGTGCCGTGCCGTCCGGGGTGGATCCCGGGCTGTAGGAGGGGCGTAAGCCCCGACAGGCCCGCCGATCGATCCCGAAACGCGCTGGGGTCTGCGAGCGACCGTCGGGGCTTACGCCCCTCCTACAGCGGCGGGCATGGCACGCCCTACGATTTCGTGGGCTGCTCATGCGACCTCCACCTGCTGACGCCAGCGTTCGACCAGTGCGCCGTAGCGAACCATCACACCCTCGCACAGACTCGATGCCAGCGCCGGTTCTTCCGCTGCCGCCACTTCGACCTGGGCGCAAACCCTCGCCAGGTCGGTCGCGCCGAGTTGCAGGCAGGTTCCGCGCAGGCCATGCGCCAGGCGACGCAGCCGCACACTGTCGCGCGCGCGCTGTGCCTCGGCGTGTCGCTGTCGCTGATCCGGAAGATCCTCCACCAGGCTCATGACCAGTTGCGCCGCACCTTCGCGCCGATAGGCCTGCACCAGCGCGGACCAGGCCGCTACGTTGAAGTCATCGTCCGTCGCAACGCGCCGCGGCACGCGGCTCAAGGCCTCCAGCAGGCCGTTGCGCGTGAGCGGTTTGGGCGTGAAGTCGTGGAAACCCGCGGACAGGTACCGCTCGCGATCCTGCGAGCCCGAGTTGGCGCTCATGGCCAGCAGGTAGGGGCAGCGATCGGCCAGCCCCTGCCTGAGTTGTTGCGCAGCCTCGCAACCATCCAGCTCCGGCATTTCGACGTCCATCAACACCAGATCGAAGGTTCCCGCTTCTACCGCCGCGACGGCCTCGCGACCATTCAGCGCCAGCGTCGGACGGGGATGTCCGAGCCGCTCGATCATCAGCGACGCGAGCCGGCGATTCACCAGGTCGTCGTCCGCGAGCAGGATGCTCAGCGATGTCGCTGGCGCAGCGTCGACAGCTTTGGAAGCACCGACGTCGAGCGTCGCAGGCTTCGCTGCCAGCGATGACGAGCGCGCCGTCGGCACCGCGAGCGCAGCCACGGCAAAGGGCTCGCGTGTCCGCGGATCGTCGATGCGCAACAGGTTCAGATGCACCGGCACCAGCTCGCCGCTGACAGCATGGCGCAGGTGGGCAATGACGACCTCGCGCCCCTCGCGCGGCAGCGCGAGCGCACCCTCGCCCAGCAAGGGTCCGCCGCGTTCGTCGAGCAGGTGGTCACGCATGCTCAGCGTCCGCGCCGCCGCAGAATCGGAAAATCCCAGCTCGCGCAGCGCTGCCGGATTTAGATGAAGACATAGGCCCGACAAATCCCAGACGCCGACGAAGCCCGGCAGCGCGTCCACGACCGAGCGGAACATCTGGGCATTTCGCGGCGCCTCACGACCTTGAGCCTCGTCGTTCCGGTCCGCGCCCACCGCTGGATTCAATGCCCTCTCCCGGGAGTTTTCGTGCCCTCGGGCACGAGCTTAGCACCGCGGGTTCGGCGAACCCGCTCGCGGAGTGCGGCCCTGGCGCAGGCCGCATCACCGCCGAAACTGTGGGCTTCGTTACGGTCAGAAGAGCCTCAATCCCAGAATGCCGCCCATCCCGATGGACGGCAGGTAAGTGGCGTCACCGTTGAACCGGGCCGTATAACCCAGGGACAAGATGCCGGCCAGCGTGTTAATCAGGTTGGCCTGGCACATGGCCACACCGCTTGTGCTGGTCACGGCCGTGCACAAGGGCGTGGCACCCGCCGAGAAGCTCACCGTGCGGCCGACGATGGGCTGGTTGGTGCCGGTGTCCCGCAGGGTCGCGGTCGGGCTCAGGATGATGCGGAGCTGCAAACCCTGGGTCAGGATCACCATCGGCACGGACGCCACGCTCAAACTGGAATTGGCGAGCACGACGACGGTGGTGCTGGTGAAGGTGTCACTGACGCCGCCCACGGTCAGCGTGGTGTTGGTGGCGGTACTGCCCAGGCTGGACGAGGTATGTCGCACGCACACGGTCTGACCGCTGGAGATGGTCGTGGCCGTCGCCGTGAACGTGCCGGTGCAGCCGATGCTGAACTGTCCGCCGACGACCGAGATCGGGGCCGGGGTATTGATGCCGGTGATGGTGACGATGTCCGACGTGCGCTGGCTGTTGAGCGGCACACCGGTCTGGTCGGTGAAGGAAAAGGCGTCCGGCGCGGTGTCGATGGCCGCGATGCTCACCGAGGCGGTAGAGGCGTTGTTGCTGGTGTCGGGATCGAAATCGATGATGGGCGCGCTGATGATGCTCGCCGTGTTGTCCGCCGTGCCCGCGGTATTGGCCGTGGTGACCACGCTGATGCTGGCGCTGGCTCCGGACGCGAGATTGCCCAGCTCGCAGGCGATGGTGCCCAGGTCCTGCGTGCAACTCCCCATGTTGGGAGTGACGGAAACGAAGCCGAGCTGCGCCGGAAGGGTGTCGAACACCTGCACGTCGGTGGCGTTCTCCGGGCCGTTGTTGCTCACCGCCAGGGTGAAGCTGATGCTGGCTCCCACCAAGGCGTTGGGTGCGGACGCGGTCTTGAGTATGGACAGGTCCGCGGTATTGACCCCGACTTCGAAAGCACCGGCGTCGCAGCCCGCACCCTTGGGCCGGTTGACGCCGCGCTGATCGGTGGTGCCGGCGCAGAGCGAGCCCGCCACGATGTCGATGGCCGGGCTGCCCGCGACCAGCGCATGCGTCCGGGTCGGGCCGCCGTTGTCGGCCAGCGTGACGTCGAGAATGTCGCTCAGCGGAGTCGGGATGTTTCCATTGCTGCTGGCGTTGCGGTCGCTCGCGCCCGGCGTGAAATTGCGGAACGCGTCGGCGTTGACCACAGCGCTGTGGCTGAAAACGTTGGAGGCATTGGCAACGATGGTGCCGCCGGTCACGCGACGAATCTCATCGCCCAGATTGGTCGCGAAATTGCCCGACACCAGGCTGCGTTGCATCGTCAGCACCGAGCCCTGCTCGACGTAAAGTCCGCCGCCGTCGCTGACCGCGGTGTTGCCGGTGACGGTGCTGTGAATCAGGCTCAGCACGCGTTCGTTGTAGATGCCGCCGCCATCGCCACCCGGATCGTAAACGCCGGCGCGGTTGGCCGACAGGGTGCTGTTGACGACCGTCAAGCTGCCGTCGTTGTAGATCGCACCGCCATCGTCGCCCGCGGCGTTGCCGGACACGGTGCTGTTGAGCAGGCTCATCGTGTCGCCGTTGTAGATGCCGCCACCGTCGTCGCCGCAGACGTTGCCCGAGATCATGCTGTCGATGACGCTCATGTTCGGGCTGTCGTTGAAGATGCCGCCGCCGTCCTGGGCGCCGTTCCCCGTGATCGTGCTTCGGCTGATGACCGCGGTGCCGCCTGCGATGAACACGCCGCCGCCCAGATTCGCCGCGCTATTGCCAAAGAGCGTGCTTCTCGCAAGACTCAGGGCGCCTCCATAACTGGCGATGCCGCCGCCGCTGACCGTCGCCAGCCCGCCGCTGACCGTGGTGCCTTGCAGGCTCAGGTTTCCGCTGCTGTTGACGGCGAAGATCCGGAAGGCTTCGGCGGAACTGCGCTGGATGGTGCTGCCGTTGCCCTGGATGAGAGTCTCGCCGGCGATCACCGGCAGGCCGGTTGGCCCATAGCTGGTGTTGTCGACCGCCGTCAGGGTCTGCGTGCTGTTGGCCGGGAGCACGATGGTGTCGAGACCGGCCGCGCCACCCGCGCAACCGCCGACCGCCGCGTCGGTGTTCGCTGCCGTGATGGCATCCACCAGCGTACAGGCACCGCCGACGTCGATTGTCGCGGCCAGCGCGGGGGCGCTCGGCAGAGCAAAGAGGCCCGCCGCGATGGCGGAGGCAAAGGCGTTGAGACGGACGCGCGGTGCGGGCGTGGGGTTGTTTGAATGCCTGGACATGGAAATTACTCCGATCGTTGATTAGCCCGGTCCGGCGACCACCGGGCCGGGGCGTTTTACCGAACCTTCCTCCCGGCTCCGCGTTTGTGGAACCGGGCTACCACCCTGTAGGAGAGGCGTCAGCCCCGACCGTCGCTCACAGATTCAACCCATGTCTCGTCGTCGAGCGACGGGGTTGGCGTTCCATCTCAAGCTCCCGGTCGGATTGCGGACGGACGGAATGCTCGGGGATGCGCGGACGCGAGGCTATACGACGTTCGTACTAGTGCCTCGTGCGCTTGCGAGCGGGGAATGCGCCGGCTGCTAGTCTTCGTCTCGACGCTGTGACCTCTTCCATCAGCCCGGCCCGATCTCCGGATTTTTCAGTCGCAGGCCATGCCCGAATTTCCCGACCTCACGGTTTACCTGGAATGCATCGAGCAGCAAGCGCTCGGCCGAACCCTGCGTGGCCTGCGAGTCGGCAATTCTTTTGTACTGCGCTCGGTCGTGCCCAAGCCCGGAGACCTCGTCGGCCGCCGTCTGATCGGCACCTCGCGCGTCGGCAAGCGCCTCGTACTGAGGTTCGAAGGCGGTGCGAGCGCTGTCGTGCTCCTGATGATTCTCGGCCGGTTGCACTGGAAGAAACTCGACGCCGCGATACCGAAGGGGTCGGGCCTGTGCGCCTTCGATTTCGAATCCGGCAGCCTGCTCCTGACCGAGTCCGGCAAGCAGCGCCGCGCGTCGCTGCACCTGGTCGCCGACGAAGCCGGGCTTGCGGCGTTCGATCGCGGCGGGCTGGAAATTCCGGACATCGACTTGCAGCAATTCGTCGAACGACTGCGCTCCGGGAACCATACGCTCAAGCGCGCGCTGACCGATCCGACCTTGTTCGCCGGCATCGGCAACGCCTACTCGGACGAGATCCTGCATCGCGCGAAGCTGTCGCCGTTCGCGCAGACGCGCACGCTGGACGATGCGGGCTGCGAGCGCTTGTTCCGGGCCACGCGCAACGTGCTGGAGGAGTGGACGGATCGGCTGCGAGAGGAAGCTGCCCGTTCCGGTTGGCCTCCAAGCGTCACGGCCTTTCGGCCCGAGATGGCAGTGCACGGCCGTTACGGCCTGCTCTGCCCGGTCTGCGGCTCAAAGGTGCAACGCATCGTCTACTCGAGCAACGAGGCCAACTACTGCGCGCGATGCCAGACCGGTGGGCGATTGCTGGCAGATCGTGCGCTGTCGCGCCTTCTGCACGATAGCTGGCCCAGGTCCATCGACGAGGTGTAGAGCACTGTCGACGCACTCTGGCATCCGGTGCGGACGCTCCTCACCAGACAAATCGCGGGCGTGGCCCGCTTTCTTCAAACAAGGATCACGCGACACCTTGGCCTGGGATGTGGATGCCCTTCGCTTATTCACCCTACAGGCCGGCGCCGCGTAGGGTGGATAAGCGAAGCGATCCACCGGGGCCGGCACGCGCTTCGAAGAGCCGTCTGCGCTTGCTTCAGAAGATTCTTCGCTGCGCTCGGAATGACAGACGTTTTGCCTGGTTCTTTCAAACTGACCCACCACCCCCGACACGCTCGCGCTGAAGTTTCACGCGAACCCGCGTAGACTCCGCGGCCCATTTTTGGTGACTTCTCAGCGAGGCGACGAAAAAAAGTCGCCCCGTACACGATCTTTATGATTCAAAATCTTCGCAACATCGCCATCATCGCCCACGTCGACCACGGCAAGACCACGCTCGTCGACAAGCTCCTGCGCCAGTCCGGCACCCTCGACAAGCGCGAGGAACTGGGCGAACGCATCATGGATTCCAACGATCTGGAGCGTGAGCGCGGCATCACCATCCTGGCCAAGAATACCGCGCTGCGCTGGCTGGACAAGCGCACCGACACGACCTACCGCATTAACATCGTCGATACCCCCGGCCACGCCGACTTCGGCGGCGAAGTCGAGCGCGTGCTGTCGATGGTGGACTCGGTGCTGCTGCTGGTGGACTCGGTCGATGGACCCATGCCACAGACGCGTTTCGTTACGCAGAAGGCATTCGCGATGGGCCTGAATCCCATCGTCGTGCTGAACAAGATCGACCGCGACGGCGCGCGCGCGAACTGGGTCGTGGACCAGGTGTTCGACCTGTTCGACAAGCTCGGCGCCAACGACAAGCAGCTCGACTTTCCCTTTATCTACGCCAGCGGCCTGATGGGCTACGCCGGCGACAACCCCGATATCCGCGAAGGCGACATGGATCCGCTGTTCCGCGCCATCATCGACAAGGTGCCGGCGCCGGGTGTGGAAGTGGACGGTCCGTTCCAGATGCAGATCACCTCGCTCGCCTACTCCAGCTACGTCGGCGTCATCGGCACCGGCCGCATCAAGCGTGGCAGCATCAAGCCGAATTCGCAGGTGTCGGTGGTGAATCGCGACGGCAAGGTGCGCATGGGTCGCGTGCTCCAGGTGCTGGGCTTCATGGGCCTGGACAAGGTGGAAGTGGCGGAGGCCATGGCCGGCGACATCGTGGCCATCACCGGCATCGACGAGCTGGGCATTTCGGAAACCGTCTGCGATCCGAAGAACCCCGAGCAGCTCGCGACGCTCCAGGTCGACGAGCCGACCATGAGCATGATGTTCGAGGTCAACAAGTCGCCGTTCGCGGGCAAGGAGGGCAAGTTCGTCACCAGCCGCCAGATCGCCGAGCGTTTGCAGCGCGAGCTGAAGACCAACGTCGCGCTGAGAGTGGAACCGGGCGATTCGCCCGACCAGCAGCGCGTGTCCGGACGCGGCCTGCTGCATCTCGGAATCCTGCTGGAGAACATGCGCCGCGAAGGCTACGAGATCGCGGTCGCGCGTCCGCAGGTGATCCTGAAGGAAATCGACGGCGTGACCTGCGAGCCCTACGAATCGCTGGTCGCCGACGTGGAAGACAAGCACCAGGGCGGCACCATCCAGGGCCTGGCCGGACGCGGCGGCAAGATGCTGGACATGGTTCCCGACGGCCGAGGCCGCGTGCGCCTGCAATACATGATTCCCTCACGCGGACTGATCGGCTTCCAGACCGAATTCATGTCCATGACTTCGGGCACCGGCCTGCTGTTCCACAATTTCGACCACTTCGGCCCGCGTGCCGAGAACACGGAAATCGGCCAGCGCCACAACGGTGTGCTGATTTCCAACGACCAGGGCGAATCGCCGGCCTACGCCATCTTCAACTTGCAGGAACGCGGCAAGATGATGATCGAGCCCGGACAAGCCATCTATGAGGGCCAGATCGTCGGCATCCATTCGCGCGACAACGACCTCGTCGTCAACGCCTTGAAGGGCAAGAAGCTCACGAACATGCGCGCCTCGGGCTCCGACGAGAATGTGCTGCTGGTGCCGCCGGTGAAGTTCTCCCTGGAACAGGCGCTGGAATTCATCAACGACGACGAACTGGTGGAACTGACCCCCGCCGCGATTCGCGTGCGCAAAAAATTCCTCACGGAAAACGAGCGCAAGCGCGCGGATCGATAGGAGTAAAGCCCTCTCCCGCGGGGAGAGGGTTGGGTGACGGAGACTCGTAGCGCCGTACCCAGCTTCAAAAGCAACGTTGTCGCTTCTTGGCGACTCTCAGCGCCGCGCGAAAACCGCAGCCACCGCCGCGAGATCTTCCTCGGTATCGACACCACGCGGCGGCGGGTTCTGGGTGATGCCTACGCGAATGCGGAACCCGTGCGTCAGCGCGCGCAACTGCTCCAGCGCCTCGCACTGTTCGAGTTCCGCCGGCGGCAATTCGCTGAACTGCGCAAGGCTGCCCACCCGATACGCGTACAGGCCGATATGGCGATAGGCGAGCTCTGGCGACATATGCGCAGCGGGCTCCGCTGCTGAAACCGGATCGCGCTTCCACGGCAGCGGTGCGCGCGAGAAATACAGCGCATACCCGCGACGGTCCATCACCAGCTTGACCACGTTAGGGTTGAGCCACTCTTCCGCCGAGTGCAGTGGATGG
Organism: Panacagrimonas sp.; assembly: GCA_052389915.1. Classification (GTDB taxonomy): domain Bacteria; phylum Pseudomonadota; class Gammaproteobacteria; order Nevskiales; family Nevskiaceae; genus Panacagrimonas. Next base: position 74,937 of record JBQTHL010000061.1, on the reverse strand, counting down.
CACAGCGTGGCGATGTCGGCGGCCGCATCCTCGTCCAGCAGGCGCGCGGCCTCTTGAACCATGGCTGGCGGCATCAGCGGCTCGTCGCCTTGCAGGTTCACCACGACGCAGTTCTTGTCCCAGCCCTGAGCGCGCGCGACTTCGTTGACCCTGTCGGTGCCCGACTGGTGTGTGGCCGCGGTGAGTTGCACCTCTGCGCCGAAATCGCGCGCTACGCCGGCGACACTTTCGTCGTCCGTGGCGATCACGACCTGTTCGGCACCGCTGGCTCGCGCCGCTTCCCAGACATGCCGCACCAGCGGCTTGCCGCCGATATCGCGCAAGACCTTGCGTGGCAGCCGGGTCGATCCGAGACGGGCGGGAATGACGACCTTGAACTTCATCCTGTAGCAGCTCTATCGAAGCTCGTCTTCGGTCAGCGGCCGCGCTTCGTCTTCGAGCATCACCGGAATGCCTTCGCGCACGGGATAGGCCAGTCGCGAGGGACGACACCAAAGCTCGCTCTTGTCCGCGTGCCACTCCACGGGTGCCTTGGTGACGGGACAAACCAGGATATCCAGCAGGCGTTTATCGATCATCGGAGTGGGGGTTTCACGGGCGTTTGAGGCGACTCAGGAATTGTTGCACAAAGGCCTCGCCGGCCGGGTCGATGACCGCGTTCACCGGTACATGATGCATGCGCAGGTCGGCGAAAGAGCGGCACTTCACCGCGTCCTTTTCCGTCATCAGCACCGGCTGCTCGTCGCCGAACGCGAAGTCCGTCGGACGGTAGGCGTGATGGTCGGCGAAGGGGTGCGGAACGACCACGATTCCGTGATCGGCCAGCAGGTCGAAGAAGCGCTGCGGATTTCCGATGCCGGCGACCGCGTGCACTTTTCGTCCGCGCCAGTCTTGCAGCGTCGAGACCTTTGCGCCGACCAGAGATTGAACCTGCGCCGCACGCAACTGCATGTCCACGCGCCCTGGATGCGAAATACGATCTCCCCCGCCGTTGACCACCACGACGGGCACCTCTTCGAGTCGTGACTGCGGCTCGCGCAGCGGCCCGGCGGGAAGCAGCGCGCCGTTGCCCAGTCCGCGATGTCCATCGACGACACAGATTTCCAGGTCGCGGGCGAGGCGGTAGTGCTGCAAGCCGTCGTCGGACACCAGCACGTTCACTCCACCCGTCGCAATCAGCGCGCGAGCAGCAGCGACGCGGTCTGGATCGACCATCACCGGCACCGCGGTGCGCAGCGCAATCAGCAAGGGTTCGTCGCCGGCCTCGATCGACGACGCTTCCAATCCGACGCTGAACGGATAACGCGGCGCGCGACCACCGTATCCGCGCGAGATCACGCCGGGCGACCAGCCGGATTTCCTGAGCTGTTCGACCAGCCAGATCACGAACGGCGTCTTGCCGGTGCCGCCGACGCTGATGTTGCCGACCACGATCACCGGCACGGACAGACGTGGCGCCTGTTGCTGCAAACGGCGTCGCCGGTTTGCGGCGACGACTCCGAACACAGCGCTCAGGGGCCGCAGCGCGAGTGGCGCCGGATCGGATGAGTACCAGCGGTTCTCCAACCAGCCGCGCATCAGGCCGCTTCGTCGAACTGCATGCGATGCAGGGACGCGTAAAGGCCGCCGAGTCGCAGCAACTCCTCATGCCTCCCCTGTTCGATGATCCGCCCGTCCTGCATCACCACGATCACGTCGGCCTTCTGGATCGTCGACAGCCGGTGCGCGATGACCAGGGTAGTACGGCCCACGACCAGGCGCTCCAGCGCGGCCTGGATCAGGCGTTCGGATTCGGTGTCGAGCGCGGACGTGGCCTCGTCGAGAATCAGGATGGGCGCGTCCTTGAGCAGCGCGCGCGCGATGGCGATGCGCTGCCTTTGTCCGCCCGACAGCGTCGCGCCGTTCGGACCGAGCGAGGTCTCCAGCCCCTGCGGCAGCTTAGCGATGAACTCCCAGGCGTTCGCGGCCCTGGCCGCGGCGATGATGCGCGACTCGTCGGGTCTGGGCTGGAGCCCATAGGCGATATTGTCGGCCACGCTGCTGTTGAACAGCCGCACCTGCTGATCCACCAGCGCGACCTGGGCGCGTATGCGGTCGGTCGGGTACTCGCGCAGATCGTGCCCGTCGATCAACACGCAGCCGGAGTCCGGGTCGTAGAAGCGCGGCACCAGCGACAGCAAGGTCGATTTACCCGAACCGGATCGGCCGACGAAGGCCACCGTCTGCCCCGGCTGGATGTGCAGCGAGACGCCCTTGAGCGCTTCCGGCAACTCGTCGCGATAACGGAAGCGCAGGTCCTGGAACTCGATCTGTCCGCGCGCGCGCGCCAACTCGCGTGAGCCGCCAATGGGCTCGCGTTCCTCCGACATCAGCTTGAACAGATCGGTGGCGGCGGCAATGCCGCGCTGAAGTTTTTCGTTGACGTTGGACAGAGCCCGCATCGGATTCATCAGGCCCAGCATGGCGCCGACGAACGCCACGAAGGTTCCGGGCGTGATTTCCTCCAGCATAGCCGGTTGCGTCGCCACGAACACGATGGCTGCCACCGCCCAGGCCGCGATGAACTGGATCAGCGCATCGCTGCCGGCCTTGGTGGCCACGTTCTTCATCGCCAGAAAGCGCTGCTTCTCGTTGATGACCTCGAAGCGCTCGCGCTCGTGTGTCTGCGCGTTGTGCACCTTCACCACGCGCTGGCCGGCGATGGTTTCCTCCGCCGCCTCGGTGACGATGCCCATGTTTTCCTGCAGGCGCCGCGAGACGCGACGGAAGCGCTTGGACACGTAGCGCACGATGAACGCGATCAACGGCGCCACCAGCATCGCGAACGCCGCAAGTTCCACGTTGAGCCAGAACATCAGGCCGATCAGGCCGACGACGGTAAGCCCGTCGCGGATGACCGAGGTAAGCGCGGTGGTGGCCGCGTCTGCGACCTGTTCGACGTGATAGGTCAGACGCGCAATCAGGTGCCCGGCGCTGATGCGGTCGTAGAAACGCGTCGGCATCTCGAGCAGGTAATCGAACAGCTCCGCGCGCAAGGTCTTGACCACGTTGCGCGCGATCCACGACATGCCGTAGTTCGATACGAATGCGGACACGCCGCGCGCCAGGAACAAGCCCACGATGGCCCAGGGCATCCAGCGGATGACCTCCGGGTCGCGCTGCACGAAGCTGCCATCGAGCAGCGGGCGCATGAGCGCCGTGAACGCCACATCCGTGGCCGCTCCCGCGGCCATGCCCAGAGTCGCGGCGATGAACACGCGCCAGTGCGGCAGGGAGTAACGCAGCAGCCGCTTGTAGACCGTCAGCGGCTTGTAGTCAGGCAGGGGTTTGACGCTCATCGTGGGGGCAAGGTTACAACAGGCCTTTCGAGAACCTGACACGTGCAAGCCATCGCTTAAACTCCTTGCACCTTTGGAATCATCGAGAGCGCCGCATGTCGAAGACCCTGTTCGAAAAGATCATGGATCGAGAAATCCCCGCGAGTTTCGTACACGAGGACGAGTTGTGCTTCGTCGTGAAGGACGTCAATCCCACCGCGCCGATGCACCTGCTGGTGATTCCGCGCAAACCGATGCCACGCCTGTGCGACGCCACGCCGGAAGACCAGGCGCTGCTCGGTCACCTGATGCTGGTGGCGAACAGGGTTGCGGCCGAAGCGGGCTATGGCGAAGCCTTCCGCCTGATCGTAAACAACGGCGCGGCTTCGGGCCAAAGCGTGTTTCACCTGCATCTGCACGTGGTCGGCGGCCGGCCGCTGAAGTGGCCGCCGGGTTGAACGCTACGGAGACGGAACGGTTTCAAAGGCCTGGCGCAGCTTCTCGACTCTTTCGCGGTTGATGCCGAAGTCGCGATAGCCGAAGCGAGATATCGAGCGCACTTCGATCTTGCCTTCGGGCAATACCAGCAGTTCCAGGTCGTCGCGATAGCGCATCGTCGGCGTCACGAACACCGCATGCAGATACCCGGGCGATTCGAACTCGATGGTGCCGCCCATGCGTTCGATCACTTCCCGCAGCATGGACAGCGCCCGCAGGGTGTCGCCGGTGTGGCCGAGTGCGGCCACGCGGTGCTGATCGTCCGTCGCCACAGACGAAACGCAGCTCGGTCGCGTGGGGCAGCCCATGAAATCGCCGGTCACGCCGTAAAGATCTTCCGGCGGTGTGAGCGTCTTGTAGACGCCGAAACCGGCAACGATCACGATCGCCAGGGCCAGCAACACGAAAATCTTTTTCATTTTTTTCGCTCCCCCTTTTTTGCCGGCTCGTTTTGCAGCAACAGAGACGGATCCAGTCGCACGTCGAACCAGTTCGCCCGCCAGCACAGGTGTGGCCCGGTGGCGCGGCCGGTCTTGCCGACCTTGCCGATCACTGCACCCGCCGCCACCTCCTGTCCCACCGCCACAGCCAGCTTCGACAAGTGCAGGTAAGTCGTGCTCAGGCCATGCCCGTGATCGAGAATGATCGTGCCTCCGGTGTAATACAAGTCGGCTCGAGCCAGACGCACGATGCCACCGGCCGTAGCGTGAATCGGAGCACCTTCGGGCGCTGCAAGATCGACGCCGAAATGCGGCTGCCTGGGCACGCCGTTGAGGATGCGGTTCGATCCGTAGACGCCGGTCACTTCGGCCGAAACGGGCCAGCGCATCGAGGAGGCAAAGTCGAGCCGCGGCGTATCGAAGCGTCGCGCATCGCCGACCAGCTTCTGGTCCGATTCGATGCGCTCGAGCAGCTCCGGCGGGGGCTCGACCATGGCCTTGGGCAGGCCACCGATTTTCTGCACGTCGTAGACGCGCGGCGCGATCGTGTACTCGAAGCGTTGCGCGACTCCGGCCGGATCGATCACGTCGAGCGCGGCCGCGGGCGGCGCGTCGAAAGCCAGACCGATGACGAAGCGTCCATCGGGCGCGACCGACACCTCGCGCTCGCCGAAGCGGATTTTCGAGCCGGGCTGAACGCTGCCGCGCAACGTCGCGCCTTGCAGCCAGCGGCCGGTGAAATGCGGCGCAGCCGAGGGTGCGTCTTCGATCGAATCAGCCGCGGCAGGCAAAGCCCACAGGAGCATCAGGCCCATGAAGACGCTGCGCATCCGGCTCAAACCGCGAGCCGCGCAACCGCCTCGGCCAGCGGCAAGGTTTCCTGCCGCTCCTCGCCGCGGAAGCGCAGGGTCACCGTGCCTTCCTCGGCCTCCTTGCGGCCGACGATCACGATCACCGGAATCTTGTTCGTGGCGTGCTCGCGAATCTTGTAGTTGATCTTCTCGTTGCGCAGGTCGGTCTCGGTGCGCACGCCGGCCTTTTTCAAGGCCACGCATACCCGGGTGGCATAGGCGTCCGCATCCGAAACGATGGGCGCAACCACGGCCTGCACCGGCGCCAGCCACATCGGGAACGCACCGGCGTAGTTTTCTATAAGGATGCCGATGAAGCGCTCGAAACTGCCCAGCACCGCGCGATGCAGGATGACCGGATGCTTGCGCGATCCGTCCTCGGCCACGTATTCGGCGCCTAGCCGCTGCGCCAGCACCATGTCCAGTTGCAAGGTGCCGCACTGCCAGTCGCGACCGATGGCGTCGCGCAGCACGAACTCCAGCTTGGGGCCGTAGAACGCGCCCTCGCCCGGATTCATGGTGTAGGGCAGATCGGCATTTTCGATGGCGCTGCGCAGCGCGTTTTCCGCACGATCCCAGGTCGCGTCGTCGCCCGCTCGATTTTCCGGACGGTCGGAGAACTTGACGCTGACGCTCTCGAAACCCAGGTCCTTGTACATGCGCTTGAGCAGATCGCAGAACGCGACGGTCTCGGCGCCGATCTGCTCTTCGGTGCAGAAGATATGCGCGTCGTCCTGCACGAAACCGCGCACGCGCATGATGCCGTGCAAGGCCCCGCTGGGTTCGTAGCGGTGGCAGGCGCCGAACTCGGCCATGCGTAGCGGCAGGTCGCGATAACTGCGAGTGCCCTGTCGGAAAATCTGCACGTGGCAGGGACAGTTCATTGGCTTGACCGCCAGCACAGACTTGCGCACCTCGCCCGCAACCTCGCCTTCATCGACTTCCGCGATGAACATGTTCTTGCGGTAATTGGCCCAGTGCCCGGAGTCTTCCCAGAGCTGCCGGTCCACCAGCAGCGGCGTGTTCACTTCCACGTAACCCGCGGCCTCGATCTGCTGGCGCACGTAGTTCTGAAGCGTGCGGTACAAGGTCCAGCCCTTGGGATGCCAGAACACCTGGCCCATCGCCTCTTCCTGCAAGTGAAACAGGTCGAGCGCGCGGCCGATCTTGCGGTGGTCGCGTTTCTCGGCTTCGTCAAGCATCTTGAGGTGCGCCTTCAACTCATCGTCGGTGGCGAACGCGAGCCCGTAGATGCGCTGAAGCTGCGCGTTCTTCGCGTCGCCGCGCCAGTACGCGCCGGAAACTTTCGTCAGCTTGAACGCGGTACCGAGCTTGCCGGTGGACGGCAGGTGCGGACCCAGGCACATGTCCAGCCAGGCGTCGCCCTGACGATAAATCGTCAGTTGCTCGTCGGGCTTGATGCCCTCGCGAATCCACTCCGCCTTGAACTTCTCGCCGGCCTGCTCGAAGTGCTGCACCGCCACGTCGTGCGGCCAGACCTCACGTGTGATCGGCAGGTCGCGCTTGACGATCTCGCGCATCTTCTGCTCGATCCTTTCGAGATCGTTTTCGGTGAAAGGCTCGGCACGCGCGAAGTCGTAGTAGAAGCCGTACTCGGTCGACGGCCCGAAGGTGATCTGGGTGCCCGGAAACAATTCCTGCACCGCCTGCGCCAGCACGTGCGCGGCGTCGTGACGGATGGTCTCCAGCGCCTCGGGCTTGTCGCGCGTGACGATGCTGATGTGCGCGTCGCGCTCGATGGGACGGGTCAGGTCCCACAACTCGCCGTCGACGGAAACCAGCGCAGCCTTCTTGGCCAGGCCCGGCGAAATGCCCTGGGCGATGGCGAGGCCGGTGACAGGCGCATCGAAAGACTTCGAATTGCCGTCGGGAAACGTGATCTGAATCGACATGGTCGGGGTTTCGATGTAACAAACCAGCAATTGACTGCCAGGGCAGCCTTCGTTCCTGAAGCGCGGCTGGCGGCGGCAACTTCGGTCGCGCGATCAGGACACGCAGTCGGACGGATTATACGGAGCCGGACCGAGGTGGATTGCCGAACGCCCGGACCGGGTGGCGATCCGGGCTTATTGAAACCGAATAACCGAATGGGCCGTCTGACCGGTCTTGAGCTCGGCAAAGCCCTCATCGACGGACTCCGGCGGAACCCGACGGGAAACCAGTCGATCGGGGTGCAGTCGCCCATGCAGGTAGGACTCCACGAGTCGCGGCATGTCGACCGGAAACGGGTTCGAGCCCATGAAGATGCCGTGCAGCCGACGGTCCATGAGCACGTCCAGCACCGCGATCTCGAACTTCGTGCCGATGGGCGCAGCGCCGAAGACGGTGGCCGTGCCGCCGCGACGAAGCATGCGTAAAAGCTCAGCAGACGATCAGACACGGGCAGAACCCCAGGCTTCGGCGGGTCGCGTGCTCCACCAGATGATCCACAAGAGCACAACCTGGAGCACAAGGCGAAACGTGTATATCCATTGCGGCGCCTGGGTGAACAATTCCGGGTGCATCCACATGTGCACGTTGGCCGGTGTCACGCCGATGGCAATCAGCATCAGGGCGTAACCGGCCACGCGCCGGGTGCGCTCGAAGAGCAGGCCGGTGGCGCTGATGAGTTCGAGCACGCCACTGATGTAAACCAGCGCGCTCGGCCCTGGCAGGAATGAAGGCAACCAGGGCGGCACGATGCTGACGAAGAACGCGTGGCTGCTCGGCACGAAATGGCCGATACCCCCGCCGACGAACCACAGCAGTACAAAACCCAGCCCCAGTTTCTGTCGCAACGGCATGGTTCCCTCTCGTCGATGATTGATGGTGGATCGAAAGTATCGGTTACGCAGCGCTCCGGGTAGAGCCGATATTTTCCGGTATTCAACCGGCGATCCGCTCATCTTTTTTTTGGCTGCCATCGCAAGAGCACCAGAGCCAGTATCGACAGGCGTTCAAGGGCCCGGTGTGTTCTGCGCACCGATCATGGCGGTCAACGTCATCAGCCCTTCGATCGAGACCATGGCGCCGGACAACAGCGACACCGAACTGTTCCAGGCCTGCCAGCCGTGTTGCCGTCATAACGGTTGGGATGGCATCGGCGGGCGGCTGATTCCGGCTATGTCCACGGATCGAAGGCACGGTGGGAGGACAGGCAAACCGAACTTGAAAGCCGTCTTGCCGTTAAGTATGATAACGACTGTTATAAAGATACATGATGCCGCATCATCAAACCTCGCCGCGTCGCCGACACGGCCGGGCTCGGCCAGAAAAAATAATCGAGGAGAGGACGATCCAATGGTGTCGATCCGTTTGAGGGCAGGTCTGCTGACGGCGGGCGCTTTTCTGGCTCCGTTTCCGGCTCATGCTCAGGAAGAACCCGCCGAGCCCGAGACATCGCAGGAGTCTGCTGCGGCCGATACGACGCCCGAGCCGGAAACCGTCGCTGAAACCATTCCGGTCGACGTGGAGGAAGCAGCTTCGGACGAGCCCGCGGCCGCGCCCAGGGTGCGCAACCGCCTGGTTGAAGAGATCGTGGTGACGGCGCAGAAGCGCGAAGAAAACCTCCAGGACGTGCCGATCTCGATCCAGGCCTTCAGCGGCGATGCGATGGCCGCGCGCGGTGTGGAGAACACCTACCAGCTCGGCCAGGTTGTGCCGAGCCTGCAATTCACCGACGTCGCCGGGTTCACGCTGATCTTCATGCGCGGCATCGGAACCGACAACTTCATTCCCTCGGCCGACCCGAGCATCGCCACCTACATCGACGGCATCTACGTGCCCCAGGGCCACACTGCGGCGCAGTCACTGGGCAACGTCGAGCGCGTGGAAGTGCTGAAAGGACCGCAGGGCACGCTGTTCGGCCGCAACGCCACCGGTGGCGCCATCAGCGTGGTGACCAGGGAGCCCGGCGACGAGTTCGAAGCCTCGCTGGAAGGCGAGTTCGGCAACTTCAGCAATCGCCAGATCAAGGGCTCGATCACGGTGCCGCTGACGGAATGGCTCTCGGTGAGCGGCGCCGCGCTGTACAAGACCATCGACAACTACTACACCGCCACGCGCTTCGATCTGCCGGAGACGCAGTCGGAGGCCTATCGCACCAAGATCAGCATCCGCCCGACCGACAACCTGTCGCTCAACCTGACCGCCTACAACACCAAGCAGACAGGCTACAGCAGCACCTTCGGCAACAACACCGACCCCACGCTCATCGGCAGGATCGCCGTCATCGTCCCCGCGGAGGACAACTACTTTTCCGACACCGATCTGAACCACCCGCCCGACAAGGCCACCCAGGATTTGTACTACGGCAACGCGACCTGGAGCCTGCCCTGGCTCGATCTGAAGCTGCTCGGCAGTCACCAGGAGATCATCACCGGCCCCGCCACGATCGACTTCGACGGGTCGGGCGTCCCGATCGCCGCATTCGACGCGCTCAACGAGTTCAGCAAGCTGGACACCTGGGAACTCCAGTTTCTGTCCAACGCCAACACGCCGGGTGCGGAGAAATTCAAGTGGGTGGCCGGCCTTTACTATCTGGACAGCACCGCGGGTTTCGATCCTGCGCACCTGCGCGTGGCGCCGCAGGCGCTGCAGAGCCTGGTGGGTCTGGCGGAAGACTTCGGCATCCCGGTTCCGGAAGTGATCGGCAACATCTTCGATGCCGTCGCCGAATTGCCGATCACCGACAACACGCCGCTCAGCGTCGATGGCATCACGGTCGAATTCGCCGGCGTACTCGGAACCGAAAGCTATTCGGCCTTCGCCCAGGGCACCTACTTCTTCAACGACTACTGGGACCTGACCCTGGGTGGCCGCTACCAGACCGAGGATCGCTTCCTGACCAAGTCGGAGACCGGTGTCACCATTCCGGGTACCAACGTCGACGTGACACCCATCAACTTCCGCCTGCCCAGCAGCACGGCGAAGAATTTCTCGCCCAAAGTGGTGCTGACCGCGCACCCGCGCGAGGACGCGCTGGTGTATCTGTCGTACGGCGTCGGTTTCAAGAGCGGCACCTACAACGTCGTCAACATCTATACCCCGCCCAACTACATCGAGCCCGAGAAAGTCACCAGCTACGAACTTGGCGCCAAGGTGGACTTCTTCAACGGCCTGCTGCGCGTGAACGGTGCGATCTTCTACAACGAGATTACCGACTTGCAGTCGGGTTTCGTGTCCGTGCTCTCGGGCGGCGCCGTGCAGTTCATCAACGCCGGCTCGGCGACCACGCAAGGCGTGGAATTCGACGGGACACTCATCCCGTTTCCGGAAGCCGATCCCGGCCTCGCGATCTCGTTCAACGCCGCGTACGTCGACGCCAAGTACGACGACTTCGATCCCTGCCCGGGATTCCGCGAAGGCAGCGGAATCTACGCGGCGAACCTCAACTGCTCGGGCAACGAAATCGTGCGCTCGCCCAAGACCTCCGGCAGCATCGGCCTGGTTCAGGCGGTGCAATTGCAAAGCGGCACAGTGGAATTCGCCGTCGATAACTACTACAACTCAGGCTTCTACTACGACGCCTTCAACACCGTCGAAGAAGACGCCTACAGCACGCTCAGCAGCCGCGTGAGTTATCTGTACGATCGCTGGAAGCTGCGCCTCACCGTGTTCGGCAAGAACCTGCTCGAGGAGGCGTACCACATCCAGCAATTCCAGAGCGACTTCGGCCTGACCAAGACCCTCGCGGCACCGCGAGAGTACGGTCTCCGTGTGAACTGGGATTTCTGAGCACGCATGAACAAGACCAGTCAACTGATCTGCGCGCACAGCGCGCTGGTGTTCGCCGTGGTTCTGGGCGCGGGCATCTTCGGCGTCGCCGGCTGGCTGCCGACGATTGCGCCGAGCCGGAGTGCCGCGGACATCGCCCAGATGTTCCTTCAGGACCAGACCCGCATCCGCATCGGCATGTCGATGCTGGCTGCTGCTTCGGTGCTGTGGTGGGCGATGTCTGCGGTGATTGCCGTGCAGATGAAGCGCATCGAAGGGCCGCACCACCCGATGACCTATCTGCAACTCGCATCCGCCTCGGGCACGGTAATGGCCATACTGTTTCCGGCTTACATCTGGCTGGCGCTGGTCTACCGGCCGGGCACCGTCACGCCGGAAACGATGCAGCTCGTCAACGACTTCAACTGGATGGTGTTCATCGGCGCCTACCCGCCGGCCTGCATCCAGAATTTCGCCATCGGCATCTGCATCCTCTCGGACAAGCGCGCTGAACCGATCTTTCCACGCTGGGTGGCCTACGCCAATTTCTGGATCGCCATCGCCTTCCTGCCCGGCGTGCTGATTCCCTTCTTCAAGACCGGCCCCTTCACCTGGACCGGCCTCATCGGCTTCTGGCTGGTGGCCGTGACCTTCTTCGGCTGGATCGTGATGATGTGGTGGGCGACAGTGCGCGCAATCAATCGGCAGGCCTTGTCGCCGGATGGGGCTTGAGCCCAGGCATTTCGGAAGCCGGTTGCGGCCGCTCGCGCTAGTACAGCGACACGGAAGTAATGCCAGCCCCCTTCCGTCATTCCGGCGAAAGCCGAAATCCAGTCCCGCAGATAGGCGTTGAGCCTCGAGTCTGGATACCGGCTTTCGCCGGTATGGCGGTTCCAAATTCATGTGTCGCGCCACTAGTCCCGAGACCTGGGATTCATAGTAGCTATGTTCGTCGCACCACCTGATCCGAACCGTCGCGCTCTGCTCGGGATGACGGCGCTCTCGGGCGCTGTCGTGCTCACGACCTCGTGCCCTGACCGACTGCCGGACGAGCGTGATGTCGAGGATGTCCGCCATGCTCCCGCAGACCCGACGTCGCTACTCAAGTGGGCACCCGGTGACGTGTTTTCCTTCGTCGTCTATCACAAGCAACGCAACACCGACGCTGCGGATAGCGAGACGGGGCAATGGACCCGCAAACTGATCGACGCCGCGCTCGGCGCGGTAGGACGCTACTACCCTCCATGCGAAACCAGCGCAATTCCAGCGGGCGTATCCGGAGGTCGAAGCGTTCGCCGCAATCAAGCGTCGCGTCGATCCCCGGAACCGCTTCCATAACCGTCTGTGGGACGAGTATCTGCCACGCACATGAGGACGCACCCTCTTCCGAACATGCGTATCGGCTACCGGCGTGAACTTCGATTCGTGCGGCTGAAGGCGTTGCGCAAACCAGCCCGGTCTGGCGCGCCGCGGCCGATCCACCGGAGTGCCCGCCGGAATGCCGGGTCGCGTCCACGCCTACCCGGGCTTCGGCTCGATTCCTTCGAATTGCCGATTCCAGGCGGCTGCGACCAGCGCGCGTTCCTGGACAAACTCCGCTTCGTTGGCGATGGCCTGCTGACTCTGTAGCGCGCAGGCGTGGGCAAAAGCGCGGTACGCGCGATAGGAGGCGATGAGTCCGTCCCGATCCTCCGCCGGCAGGCTGCCCGCCTGCGCCAGCGCGTCGAGCTGGCGCCAGTTGTCGGACCATTTCACCAGTTCTGGTTGGGTCGCGGCATCGCGCAGCACCAGGTATTGCGTGAGGAACTCGCAGTCGATCACGCCACCGCGGCCGTGCTTCAAGTCCCAGGTTCCGGGGCGGCGCGTTTCGAGGTGCGTACGCATCTTGTGGCGCATGTCCACGATTTCCTGCGCCAGCTTCGAAGTATCGCGCGGCCGGCAGAGAATCTCCCGCCGCAGGGCTTCGAAAGCTTCGCCGAGCGTGGCCGGGCCGGCGACGAAGCGCGCGCGCGTCAGCGCCTGGTGCTCCCAGGTCCAGGCCTGTTCGCGCTGGTAGCGGGCCAGGCCCTTGAAGCCGGTGACGATGGGCCCGGACTGTCCGCTCGGGCGCAGCTCCATGTCGATCTCGTACGCGCGGCCTGCCGGGGTTAGCGTGGCCAGCCAGTGAATTACTCGCTGCGCCAGCCGCGCGAACCATGCGGTTGCAGGGAGAGCGCGCACGCCACCGCTGCTTTCGGCATCGTGAGACACGTTCTCGTGCACGAACACCAGATCGAGATCCGAGCCGTAGCCCAGCTCGATGCCGCCGAACTTGCCGTACGCGATTGCGCCGAGTCCGGCCACGGTACCCATCTCCGTCATGATCTGGCCGTACTGCTCGCGCATCTCCAGATTCGCGCGGTCCAGCGCGGCAGTGAGGACCGCTTCGGCCAGCCAGGTGAGCTGATCGCTGACCTTCACCAGGGGAAGAATTTCGCCGATATCGGCCGCGGCGGTGCGCACCGTGGTCTCGTTGCGGTACCGCCGCAGCGCGTCCATGCCCGTCTCGATATCGTCGACCGGTATGGACGCAAGACGACCGGCAAGTTCGGTGCGCATCGCCCCGCGACCCGGCGGCGCGTACAGGGTGCGGGGGTCGAGCAGGACATCGAGCACTGCGGGCGAAGCCGCAATCTGCTCCGTCACCCACTGGCTGGCGGCGCACAGCCGCACGAGGTGGGACCTCACGACCGCGGACTCGTCGAGCAAGGTGAGGTAAGTGGACCGGCCGGCCACCGCCTGAATCACGATCAGCACCCGCTCTGCGCTGCGCACTGCCTCGCTGCTGCTCAGGCATTCCTGCAAGACCTGCCCCAGCACGCGGCGCAAGGTCTGCGCGGCGGATTCCGACAAGCCACGCACGATGCGGCTTTGAATCAGGTCGAACAGCCTTTGCGCGAGGCCCTGCGTGGCGTCGCCGAATCCGCTCCCAGCCAGGGCGAGCGCCAACTCGCCGACCTTGCATCCCGGATCGAAAGCGAAGCGCACGGCCGCAGCACAGGGATGCTCCGAATCGCTCCGCGCGGGTTCGGCGAACACGCGGCGAAATTCTTCGTTGACGAAAGCTGCGACCGCATCGAAGCGTGCGCGCAGTGTCTCCCAGTCGGCGAATCCCAGGCCAAAGCACAGCGCCGCTCGCGCTTGTTCGTCCGCCGGGAGACGATGCGTCTGGCGGTCGTCGAATATCTGGATGGCGTTCTCCAGCGTGCGCAGAAAAACGTAGGAGTCGTCGAGTTCTGCAACCGTGTCCACCGGCAGAAGGCCCAGCTCACCGAGGATTTTCAGGGTCGGCCGCAGGGCTTGCGTGCGCAGTCTCACGTCCTGTCCACCGCGCACCAACTGGAACGATTGCACGATGAACTCCAGCTCGCGGATTCCGCCGGGGCCGAGCTTCACGTCGTCCGTGACGCGGCGCGCAACCACGTCGTCATGAATGCGGCGCTTGAGATCGCGCAGGCTGCCGATGGCGTTGAAGTCCAGATAGCGCCGGTACACGAACGGCCGCAGGCTTTGCAGCAGCGCCTCGCCCGCCGCGATGTCGCCGGCAACCGGACGCGCCTTGACCAGGGCGTAGCGCTCCCATTCGCGACCGTGGTTCTGGTAGTAATCCTCGGCCGCATCGAAGCCGATCGACATGGGCCCGGCCGAACCGAAGGGCCGCAGCATCGTGTCCACGCGGAACACGAACCCGTGTTCGGTCTGGGTGGACAGGATTTTTCCCGTGTCCTGCGCCAGCTTGACGAAGAAGCGCTCGTTCTCCAGCGGGGGATTGGAGTCGGTGACGCCATCCGCGGAGTGCAGAAAAATCAGGTCGATGTCGGACGAAAAATTTAGTTCGCGTCCGCCCAGCTTGCCCATGCCCAGAATCGCGGGACGAACCGGCTGGCCCTCGACATCGCGCGGCGTGCCGTGCAGTTTTTCCAGCTTTGCGAACACCCATTCCACCGTGGACGAAAGGCATGCGCCTGCCAGATCGCTCAGGTCGCCCAGGGTCTCGTCCAGCGCCGCATCGAGCGCCAACGCACGTACCGCGATACGCGCCATTTCCAGGTTGCGCAATTCGCGCAGGCCGCGCATCAGGGCGGCCTCGTCGCTCGCGCGAGTCGCAACGGCTTGTACCTCGCCCGCGATGCCCGAGCCGTCGCGCGGCATGCGCAGGCGCGACACCAGCGCTTCTCGCCGACCGCGGTCGCGCATCGTCCCGACGAAGCGGCTGGACGCGCAGGCGCGGTCGAGCGCGGTCTCGATCTCTTTCACGACGGCATCGGTTGCGATGACAGGGTTCACTCGTACTGGATAGACTTCTACTGGTTCGGCGGCGCCGGTCACCTCGACTCAGATGACCTTGGGAAGCGTCGCTACCTCTTCCGCGAAGTCGATGACGGGCCGGTTGGCACCGGCTCCCGGCCTGACGAATCCATGAAAGATACACAAAGCGCTTCGCTGCCACGCACCACCTGCGACCTGAGCCTTCTCGGCAACGCACCGTCGCATCGAGGCGCGGTGGAGCTCCTCGACTTGCAGTCCGTCAGCGGTTGGTGCCTCAGCGCCGAACAACCGCAAAGGCCGGTCGCGCTCGAAATATCCTGCCAGGGCGTCGTTCTCGGGACGTCCCAGGCACGCACGCTGCGACCGGACCTCACCGACTTGCTGGGTTTTCCCTGCCATGCAGGGTTTGCCTACCACTGGATGGAAATTCCGGAGGCGCGTCGCGACGCCCTGATCGCGGCACTCGAAGCCGCCGACGCCAAGGCGGCACCGGTGAACCTGCTGGTGCGTGTGCTCGACGCGGAGATCGAGGTGGACAGCAGCCTTGCCCGCTCGCAAAGCCGCGTGCTGGGCGGAGCGCTGGCGCGGCACCTGCGCGCCATGACGACGCGCCCGAAGGCATCCGGCATTGCCGAACGCGAAGCGATACTGCGCCGCGAACCCGCACCGCTGCACCCGGCGCGCAGTGCGCGCGTGCGCGCGCTGGCGTTTTATCTCCCACAGTTTCACGCCATTCCGGAGAATGACCAGTGGTGGGGTCCGGGCTTCACTGAATGGATCGGCGTCACCAGCGCAAAACCCGCGTTCGCTGAACACGCGCAGCCACGCATTCCCACCGAACTCGGCTACTACGATTTGCGCATGCCCGGTGTGATCGAAGCGCAGATCGAGCTGGCGCGCTCGCACGGGCTGGCCGGATTCTGCTTTCACCATTACTGGTTCGGCGGCCAGCGCCTGCTGCAAAAGCCGCTGGAACGCTTCCTCGAAATCGAGCATGACTTCGGCTTCTGCCTGTGCTGGGCCAACGAGCCCTGGTCGCGCCGCTGGGACGGCTCGGAGCAGGAAATGCTGATGCCGCAGCCGCATTCCATCGATCAGGACGTGTCCTTCATCCACGACGTGCTGCCGCTGCTCAAGGACCCGCGTTACATCCGCGTGGACGGCAAGCCCATCCTGATCGTTTACCGCGTGGGTCTGCTGTCCGATCCGCTGCACGTGTTCGAGCAATGGCGGCGCGTTTGCGAAGCCAACGACCTGCCGGGCCTGCACATCTGCATGGCCGAGACGTTCGGAGCGTCCAGCCCGTTTTCGCTGGGTTGCGACAGCTCCGTGGAGTTTCCTCCCCACTCGATCAACGCCGGCCAGCTCATCGACAAGCCGGGCGTGCTGACCGCGCTCAATCCCGACTTCAAGGGCAAGGTCTACGACTACGCCGAGGTGGTGGCCAGCGAACTCGCCGCTTCCGATCCCGAATACCCGCGCTACAAGACCGTGATGCTGGACTGGGACAACACCAGCCGTCGCGGCATGAATGCCCACGTCTGCACGTTCTACTCGCCGGCACTGTTCGAGCGCTGGCTCGAAGACGCTTGCCAGCGCACGGAGAGGAACTTCGGCCCGGACGGCCGGCTGCTGTTCGTCAATGCCTGGAACGAATGGGGCGAGGGTACTTGCCTGGAACCCGATTTCCGTTATGGCCGCGCCAACCTCGAAGCGCTGCGGCGCGTCGTCGTGGGAGCCGACGCCACCGACGCAACGTTCGACTCGCTGGTGCTGAGGCTGCACAACGATCCGGTTGCCCTTGCCGCGCTCGACCGCATCCGCCACCAGGTCTTCGCGCTGCAACGCTCGCTCGGTTTTGCGCTCGAACACGCGCGCCACGCCGCGCCCTACCTGACGCGAACGTGGCTGAGCGCACACGAACCGCTAGGTATCCGTCCCTTGCGCAGCGGCGGACAGGCAAACATCGAACAGATCGGGCGCAGGATCGGCCAGCGCTATCTGAGCCTGAAGCGCGGCGATATTTTCTACCTGACCGCCCGCGCCACGCCCGACGGGCGCACGCTCCTCGCCTCGACGCTTTCGTTCCTCAAGCTGACGCCGGTGGACGCAGCATCCGACGCGCGCTACGCGCTCGTCATGAGCCGCAGCCAGCGTCAGGAAGCGCCGGGCCGGCCGTCCGCCGGAGCCACATCGAAGCGCTGGAAGCAACTGCTGGGACCGGCAGAGAAAGCTTCCGTAATTTCCCCGCTGACCGAGGCCCGGTGGATCGGGTTCACCGTGTCTTTCGACACGCAGGATCTGCCAGGCGGACGCTATCGCCTGTCGGTCATTTTTCCGGCCGAAGGCGCCGATTCGCCGGGCGCTGTCGAAGTCGCGCTGGACGGCTTGCTCGAGATCGCCGAATGAGCTTTCCGCTGTGTTCGGTCATCGTGCCGGTCTACAGGCACGAAACCCTTCTGGCGGAATGCCTGAAGTCGGTGCTCGTGCAGAGTTGGCCGCGCATCGAGCTGATCGTGATCGACGACGCCTCGCCCGATGCGAGCTTCGACAGGGCTCGCGAACTCACCGGGTCGCCGGAATACCGGCAGCGTTTCGAGCGCATCGTGTGCGAGCGCAACGAGACGAACAAGGGCGCGCACGCCTCGTTCAACCGCGGCATGGCGCTGGCGCAGGGCGAATATCTGTTTCTGCTCAACTCGGACGACCGCTATCACCCGCTGCGCCTCGGCCGGATGGTGGCCGAGATGGCGGATCGCGGTTCGCGCTTCGCGTTCTCCGGCATCCATCCCTTTGCGGATGGCGACACCCCGATCCCGGAGAGCCTGCTGGGCCTGATCGCGTACCTGGACGGATACGCGCCGCAGTTGCCTTCGCTGTCGTTCGCGTTCCTGCGCATCAACGCCACGGTGACGACCGGAAACTTTGCGATGACCCGCGAACTGGCGCAGCAGGTCGGGCCGTTCATCGATCTGAAACTGGCCCACGACTACGACTGGGCCTTGCGCGCGATCGCGTTCGAAGAACCGCTGTACGTGCCGGAGCGCCTGTACGACTACCGTCTTCATCCGACCAACACCTTCGCCAGCGTGGCGCACCGCGCGCGCCTGGAAACCGAGGTCTGTTTCACGCGGTATCTGAAAATGGTCGTGGAGGGTCCGGTGCCGAACAAGCTGGCGCCCTGCCCGCTCAACTGGCCACTGGTGTTCGAGCACTACATCAAGCTGTGGAATCTCGACCACCTGTGGTCGCGGCTGGCGCACGGCGAGGCGATCGGCGGCCGCACCAGGGACAAGACTCGACGGCGCCCGCAAGCAGGGCTGCACGCCGGCGCGCCGGTACGGGGACGCCCTTGATCCATTGGCAGGAACAGCGCGACGAGGCGATGCGGGCCATCGCTTCGAGAACGGCGCCGTTGAAGATTCTGCTGAAAACCAAGGACGATCCGTTTTTCCTCGAACACTGGATCCGGCACCACGCCCGCATCGTCGGACTCGAGAACCTGATCGTTTTCGACAACGGCTCCACCGATCCCGAAGCGCTCGGAATCCTGCAAGGGTTCGAGCCCGCGTTGCTGGTCCTTCGATTCACGGGCTCGCACAACCGCTTGCACTCGGCAGAAGCCTCCAGGGACCTTTACCGGGCACTGGCCGACTCCTGCAGGCATTTCGTCTTTCTGGACACCGACGAGAGCCTGACCCTGATACGCGGCCACCATCATTACGCCGATCCGAAGATCGTCGAATTCGTCGGCCAGTTCCCTGACGCCACGGTGATTCCGAGCGTCTGGCTGTGGAGCGTCCCGCTTCATGCCAACGTGTTTTCCTTCGGACCGAACTTCAGTGCCCTCGCACACGGCATCCAGGCCGGGAAACCGGTACTCGCGTCCTCGCTGAAATTCGAAGGATTCCTCAACCACAATTTCCAGGTGGCGAAGAAGTTCTATTCCAGTTCGGTTCCGGTCGGACTGTTCGTACTGCACAGGGCCAGGCTGTCGCCGCTCCAGAGAACGAAGGCGAATATCAGGAAACTGGTGGCGCGGAAGCTGGTCCGCGAAACCGACTCGATTGAGGACATCGTCGCGCGCGGAAAACAGCTACAGGCGTCCGGCAACGTCGGCACCTATTTCGCGAGTATCGAGGCGCTCGGAGGTCAAGCGGAGGCCGAACCCGGCAAGAAGGAAACGATAGCGGAGTTCCAGTTTCGCCTGCGTCCCGACGGCACGGTGCAGTACTTCAGCCGGCGCGAAATGTTCGACATGTTCAAGTTCCTCATGACCGGCAGCAAGCGTGTACGAACCACGCTCCGGCTGCGCGCGGCGAGTCGCTAGCGATGCATGCACCTTTCCGAAATTCCGGCAACTGCGGCCCGCGGTCATGAAGGACAAATCCCCGGAATCGCCGTCTGATACGAAGAGCCTCGAGCGGCTCGGCACGCTCCTCGCCAATTCGAAAACGTTCCTGGAGTTCGGTTCCGGCAGCAGCACTCTTCTGGCCGGCAAACTGGGCGTGCCCACGGTCGTCTCGACCGAATCGGATCGTCAGCGGTGCAAGCAGGTGAGGGCGAAATTTTCTCCCGCCTATCTTCGATCCCTGCTGTTTTCGATCCACGTGAACATCGACCCGCCGCGATCGCGGGCTGCGGCAACGGCGAAGACACGGCAGGCCGGTTTGCCGCCCTACGCTGCGGTGGCGTGGCGCTTCGCGAGTCACGCCAAGCTTCGCCCCGACCTGATCCGGATTGGCGGATCGTTCCGCAGCGCATGCTTCCTGAACAGTCTGGCCAAGGCCCGCCCCGGCACGCGCATTCTGTTCGAGGACTACGAGCGCAGTCCCTGCTGCGGAGCGGCAGACCGCGTGATACGGCCAGTGGAATTCCACGGCACGACAGCGGAGTTCCTCGTGCCGACGATCGATCGGGCGGAAGTGGAGGCACTGATCGAGCGTCTCCTTCCCGTGGTTCGGGATCTGGCTGCTTGAGACCCGGTTTCGCCTGCGGCTGAACCCCCGGCTAAAGCAGGGCGGCCGCGTCCGGCAGTTCGTTGCCCGTATCCGCGCCCGCCGGCGGATGCCGCGCCAGTACCGCCGTCACGGCCTCGATGCCGGCGACGGCACCGTCGCGAAAATTGTTCCGGGCGAAGTGACCTTCCATCACGCTGCAGCAGGCCTCCCACTCCTGCTGGGGCACGCGTCCCTTGCCGACGCCGCGGTCGGCAACGATTTCCACATCGCGATCTGCCAGTAGCAAGTAGATCAGCACGCCGTTGTTGTGCTCGGTGTCCCACACGCGCAGACGCGAGAAGGCTTCGAGCGCGCACTCGCGGGGCGTAATTCCGTGCCAGAGATCGGATAGCGACAGCGCGGTATCGACCGCAAAGCGGATTTCTCCGGCATGGATTTTTTCGCACGTGCAAACAGCTTGTTCGATGGCATCCAGGGTGTGCAGCGGAAACGCACGGCGGCGCGTCCAGGGACCCGTGGCAAGGTGCCGCAACCAGCGTCCGGGGCTCACCATCGTCCCGATGCGCCTCCGCCGCTGAAGCCGCCACCGCCGCCCGAGAACCCACCGCCACCTCCGAATCCGCCGCCGCGCCGGTTGCCGCCACTGCTCCAGCCTCCACCGGAAAGTCCGATGAAACTCAGCGCCATCGTTGCGAGCGCAAGCGCGACGGCAATGCCCAGCGTGCCCAGAAGCAGCATCGCGAGCGCGAACACGATGCCGCCTGCCGTGACGGCACCGAACAGACGGCCCAGCAGGCGACGCAGAAATTGCGCGACGAACAGGGCGCCGAAAAGCAGGAAGCCGATCAGATCGCTGTTGCCGCTCGCCGGTCGCTGCGCCGGTTCGGGCAAGACTTCACCGCGCACCAGTTCCAGGATCTGGTCCACCCCTGCCTCGACCCCGCCTGCGAAATCGCCTTCGCGAAATCGCGGGACCATGGTTTCTTCGATGATCCTCTTGGCGATGGCATCGGGGATCGCGCCCTCCAACCCCTGCCCCACCTCGATGCGCAAGCTGCGATCGTTCCTGGCCACCAGCAGCAGCACGCCGTCGTCGGATTTCTCGCGGCCCAGCTTCCAGGCATCGACCACGCGGATCGAGTACTGCTCGATGGTTTCGGGCTGCGTGCTCGGCACCAGCAGCACCGCGACCTGGCTGCCTTTTTCCTGCTCGAAAGCCGCGAGCTTGGACTCGAGCGCTTGGAGTTGCGATGCGTCCAAAGTACCCGTGAGGTCCGTCACCCGCGCATGCAGTTCGGGCACGGCGATCTGCGCGGACAAGGCAGCAATCCAACAAAAGCCCAGAACCAGGATCGGGATCAATCCGCGACTTGCCATCACCTCAGTCCGTTTCGCTATCGACGCGCCGCACGCCTAGCTACCGAAATCCACTTTCGGCGGCGCGCTGATGGCCTTCTCGTTTTCCACGGTGAAGCTCGGTTTCACCGAGTGGCCAAACATCTTGGCCGTGAGATTGGTCGGGAAGCTTCGCACCGTGATGTTGTAGGTCTGCACCGACTCGATAAAGCGGTTGCGCGCCACGGTGATGCGGTTCTCGGTGCCTTCTAGCTGCGCCTGCAAGTCCCGGAACAAGGTGTCGGACTTGAGCTGCGGATAATTTTCGGTGACGACCAGCAGGCGCGACAACGCGGACGACAAGTCGCCCTGTGCCTCACCGAAGCGCTTCATCGCCTCGGGGTCGTTGACCATTTCCGGCGTCACGTTGATCGAGCCGACTTTCGAGCGCGCCTCGGTCACACCCAGCAGTACGTCCTTCTCCTGCTCTGCGAAACCTTTTACGGTGGCCACGAGATTGGGTATGAGGTCGGCGCGCCGCTGGTACTGGTTGAGCACTTCGGCCCAGGCGGTTTTCACACCCTCGTCCTGCTGCTGCAAGGCGTTGTAGCCGCAACCGGAAAGAAGCAGGACGACGAAAGAGACCAGGGTCAGGCGCAGCTTGTTCACGGCAACACTCCCTTGCAGCAAGGCGACGGTAGGGGGAAGGTGCGGCTTGACCGCCGCGATTCAAGCCTTGCGCAACAGCTTGAACGCATGTGCGCCGGGCTCGCCGCGCAGCACGGGGATGCACCACAGCATGCACAGCGGCTCGATGGCGCGCGCCGATTCCATCATGCCCATGTCCACCGCTTCCCAGCCCAGTTGCCGCAGCAATTCGCTCACGATTTTCTTGGCCGGCGCGTCGTTGCCGCAGATGAACATGCTCGGCGGCCCGCCCGCAAATTCGGGGTTGACCATCTGTCCATGCCCCACCGAGTTGAAGGCCTTGACGAACCGGGCGATCGAGAACTCGCGCTGCAAGCGCTCCATCAGCGAGTCGTCCTGGGAGGTGAAGAAGCGCAGTACGCCATTGACCGGCGGCTGTTCGGAAATCGGATTGCAGGCATCGATCACGATCTTGCCGACCAGGTGACTGGTGCCGGCCAGTCGCAGCGCTTTGTTCGCCGCCGTGCCGCGCACCGCCAGCACGATCACGTCGCCGAACCCGGCCGCGTCCGCAAAACTGCCGGCGCTGCTGCGCGGATGCTCCTTGAGCCAGTCGCGCAGCCTGGCGGGATCGCGTGAACCCACCAGCACGTCGTGGCCATGCTTGAGCAAACCCGCGGCCAGCGTGCGGGCCACATCGCCGGAACCGAGCACTCCGATCTGCATTGCCCACCCCGTCCGTAGGAGCGGGCCATGCCCGCGACCGCAAGCGTAGACGATTGCGCGATCGCGCTCGCTACCCTGCCGCGCGCGCTTCCAGCGCTGCCACCGCCGGCAAGGTCTTGCCTTCCAGAAATTCCAGGAACGCGCCGCCCGCGGTGGAGATGTATCCCACTTGCTTTTCGATGCCGAACTTGGCAATAGCCGCAACGGTGTCGCCGCCGCCGGCAATCGACATCGCACTCGATGCGGCGATGGCGTCTGCCAGCACCTTCGTGCCGTTGGCGAAGGCGTCGAACTCGAACACGCCCAGCGGCCCGTTCCAGACGATGGTGCCGGCGGTGGCCATGATCACAGCCAGGGCCTGCGCGGTTTCCGGACCCACGTCGAGAATCAGGTCGTCGGCTTCAACCTCCTTCACCGACTTCACCGTTGCCGTCGCCGTTGCGGAGAACGCCTTGGCCGTAACCACATCCGTGGGAATCGGCACCGAGGCTCCGCGTGCGGCCATCTTGTCGATGATGCGCCTGGCCTCGTTGACCAGATCCGGTTCGGCCAGCGACTTGCCGATGGGCAGGCCCATCGCCAGCAGGAAGGTGTTCGCAATCCCGCCGCCGACCACAAGCTGATCGACCTTGTCGGCCAGCGAGTCGAGAATCGTGAGCTTGGTGGACACCTTGGAGCCGCCGACGATGGCGACCAGCGGCGTCGCAGGCGCCAGCAACGCCTTTCCTAGCGCTTCGAGTTCCGCCGCCACCAGCGGGCCGGCGCAGGCCACGGGCGCGGCCATCGCCAGTGCATGGGTGGTGGCTTCGGCGCGATGCGAAGTTCCGAACGCGTCGTTGACGTAGACATCGCAAAGCCTGGCCATCCTGGCGGCCAGTTCCGCGCTGTTCTTCTTCTCGCCCTTGTTGCAGCGGCAGTTCTCCAGCAGCACGACCTGGCCGGGTTGCACCGTGAAACCGCCATCGACCCAGTTCTGGATCAGTTCCACTTTTTGGCCCAGCAGCTCGCTCATGCGTACCGCGATGGGCGCGAGCGAATCGGCCGGCTTGAACTCACCCTCGGTCGGACGGCCGAGGTGCGAAGTCACCATCACCGCCGCGCCCTTGCCCAGCGCGAGCCGGATGCCGGGAATCGAAGCTCGAATGCGCGTGTCGTCGGTCACCGCTCCCGCGTCATCCTGCGGCACATTGAGATCGGCGCGGATGAAGACGCGCTTGTGGGTCAGGTCGAGGTCGGCAAGGCGAAGGAAGTTCATGGTGTCGGGGTGCAGTCGGATCTCGGAACGCATCGGGGAGCCAGCGACACGAATTCTCGACGGTCGCGCCTGAAACTCCAAGCCGTCTGCGCTCGCCCGGCATCTCCACGAGTAGCGGCCTGACTTGCCCGTCGTCGCCGGCTTGCACCGGCTCTTACGCCTCCGGCTTCATCTGCGGGAAAAGCAGCACGTCGCGGATACTCGGCGAATCGGTGAGAAACATCACCAGCCGGTCTATGCCGATGCCCACGCCCGCGGTCGGTGGCAAACCATATTCGAGCGCGCGGATGTAATCGGCGTCGAAACCCATGGCCTCGTCGTCACCAGAATCCCTGGCCGCGACCTGCGCCTTGAAGCGGCTGGCCTGGTCTTCGGCGTCGTTCAACTCCGAGAAGCCATTGGCCACTTCGCGCCCGCCCATGAAGAACTCGAAGCGGTCTGTGACGTCCGGATTGGCGTCGCTGCGACGCGCCAGCGGCGAGACCTCGGTGGGGTATTCGGTGATGAAGGTCGGATCGAGCAGCTTCGCCTCCACCGTCTTCTCGAAAATTTCCGTGAGCAGCTTGCCCGCGCCGTAGGCGGGTTTCACATCGCCGCCGACGCGCTTCGCGTAGACAGCCAGATACTCGCGCTCGTCGAAGCGGCTGGTATCGAAGTCCGGATTGAAGCGCTGCACCGACTCCTTCATCGACCAGCGATTGAACGGCTGCTCCAGGTCGTACTCACGCTCCTGGTTCACCAGCTTGCCGCTGCCGTTGACCGCCAGCGCCGCATCGCGGATCAGGGTTTCGACCAGGTTCATCGCGTCCGTGTAATCCGCGTAGGCCTGGTAGAACTCCAGCATGGTGAACTCGGGGTTGTGGCGCGTGGATAAACCCTCGTTGCGGAAATTGCGGTTGATCTCGTACACGCGCTCGAATCCGCCGACGACCAGGCGCTTGAGGTACAGCTCCGGCGCGATGCGAAGGAACAACTCGCGATCCAGCGCGTTGTGATGCGTGACGAAGGGTCGCGCAGTGGCCCCGCCCGCGATAGGCTGAAGCATCGGCGTTTCGACTTCGACGAAACCGAGCGCATCGAGAAACTGGCGGATGAACGCAACCGTGCGACCGCGCTTCATGAAGACCAGCTTCACGTCGGGATTGACGATGAGATCGACGTAACGCTGTCGATAGCGGATCTCGGTATCGGTCAAGCCTGCCCACTTTTCCGGCAGCGGCCGCAGCGACTTCACCAGCAGGTGAATGCTTGAAGCCCACAGCGACAGCTCGCCGGTCCTGGTCTTGAACACGCGGCCTTCGACGCCGAACAGGTCGCCGACGTCGGCGGTCTTGAACACCTCGTACTGCGCTTCGCCGAGCGTGTCGAGCTTGATGAAGATCTGGATGCGTCCGCTGGAGTCCTGCAACTGCCCGAAGCTGGCCTTGCCCATGATGCGCTTGGCCATGAGCCGGCCGGCCAGCTTGAAGCGCGCCGTCTCCGTGTCCAGCGACGTGGCTTCACGCTGCGCGTAGGTGCCGTGCAGATGCTCCGCCAGCGTGTCGCGCCGAAAGTCGTTCGGGAACGCTTGGCCCTGCGCGCGCAGCTTGTCGAGCTTCTCGCGACGCGTGGCGATGATGTGGTTTTCGTCCTGGGGCTTCTCTTCGTTCATATCCATTCGTTTAAAGCCCCTGCTTCAGGCTTGCCTCGATGTACGGATCGAGATGCCCATCCAGCACCTTCTGCGTGTCGGCGATCTCCACGCCGGTGCGCAGATCCTTGATGCGCGACTGGTCGAGCACGTAGGAGCGGATCTGGCTGCCCCACTCGATATCCGACTTGGAGTCCTCTACCTTTTGCTTTTCCGCGTTGCGCTTGACCATCTCGGCGTCGTAGAGCTTGGACTTGAGCATCTTCATCGCGCTGTCGCGATTGGCGTGCTGGCTGCGCTGGGTCTGGCAGGCCACCACGATCCCGCTGGGCACGTGCTTGATGCGGATGGCGGACTCGGTCTTGTTGACGTGCTGGCCGCCGGCGCCGCTGGAGCGGAAGGTGTCCACTTCCAGGTCGGCCGGGTTTATCTCGATATCGATGTCGTCGTCCACTTCGGGCGAGACGAACACGCCAGCAAACGAGGTGTGCCGACGATTGCCCGAGTCGAACGGCGACTTGCGCACCAGCCGGTGTACGCCGGTCTCGGTGCGCAGCCAGCCGTAGGCATATTCGCCCTGGATGTAAAGCGTGGCCGACTTGATGCCGGCCACTTCGCCGTCCGAGCGTTCCATCAACTCGACCTTGAAGCCCTTGCCGTCGCACCAGCGCATGTACATGCGCAGAAGCATCGAGGCCCAATCCTGCCCTTCGGTGCCGCCGGCGCCGGACTGGATGTCGAGATAGGCGTTGTGGTCGTCCATCTCGCCGCTGAACATGCGCTTGAACTCCATGTCCGCGGCAAGCCGGCCCTGCGCTTCCACGTCGAGACCGATCTCGGCGATGGTCTTGGCGTCACCTTCGGCCTCGGCGAGTTCGAGCAGCTCCGCGGCGTCGCGCAACGTGGCATCGACCTTGTCGAGTCGGTGCACCACTTCCTCCAGCCTTGCCCGCTCCCTGCCTAAGTTCTGGGCGCGTTCCGGGTCGTTCCAGACCTCGTTGCGTTCCAATTCCGCGCTGACTTCGATCAGCCGGTCACGCTTGGTGTCGTAGTCAAAGATAGCCCCGGAGCGCGTCGAAACGCACTCGCAGGGCTGTGATCTCGCTTCCGATCTGGTTCGGTTCCATGGGGCTCGATACCGCAAAAAAGGCGGCGGAGTATAGCGGTCACCCGCATCGCCGTATGGCTGGCGAGGGTTGTAACGCCGGGTGACGCGTGACAGACTTTTCCCCGGTGGGCGGCATGATGGTAGGCGCGGTGCCGCTCATATAAACAACTAACGCCTCAAGTCCTAACTAGGGGATCACCATGAAGAAGAGAGTAGCAATGGCGAGCGGTCTGCTCGCAATGTCCGCCGTTTTCCCGGCCGTGGCCGATAGCGACGACCTGTCACAGGTCAATCAGGCAATCGCCGGCCGTTTCTATATTTCGCCGATGGGTTCGCATACCTGGGAAGACAAAAACCGCGACATCGACGACGGCTATGGCGGCGTCCTTGCTGTCGGCAAACAGATCTCTCCGTTTTTCAGCGTGGAATTGAGCGGCCTCTACTCCAAATTCTCGGGTGGTCGCGACGGCTCCTTGGAACTCCTCGGGTACGGCCTTACCGGCCTGTTCTTTCCGTTTGCCGGCGGCGGCGCCCAGAATCTGCAGAACTTCTACGGCTTGGTCGGCGCACATTACGGCCAGGGCGAATCGCACCCCACCACCGAACAACCAGTACTCGGAGTCGCGCAGCACGGTGAGCAGGACTACGACACGGTGCTCGGCGATGCCGGCCTGGGCTTCCTGTTCGGGCCGATCGGGTTTTTGAACCAGGGCGCTCTGCGTTTGGAAGCACGCTATCGCATGGACTTCCACGACGAACCCGAGCTGGGTGTCGGCGGCGAAGACGGCTTTGGCGATGCCGTGCTCAACTTGGGCTTGCTGATTCCCATCGGCTCACAGCCGCAGCCGCCTCCTCCACCCGCGCCGCCGGTAGAAGTCGTGCCGGTCGAGCCGCCGGCGGACAGCGATGGCGACGGTGTTACCGACAATCTCGACCAGTGTCCCGGTACCCCGGCCGGCACGCCGGTCAACGAAGTCGGTTGCCCGCTGCCGCCGCCGTGCAAGACCCCCGAACCCGGCCAGCCGGTTACGCTCGAAGGTTGCGCCGCAGGCGACACCATCGTGCTGCGCGGCGTGAACTTCGAGTTCGACAAGGCGCGTCTCACCACCAACGCCCGCTCCATCCTCGACACCGTCAACGACGCACTCAACAAGGCGCCGTCGGTCAAGGTGGAAATCGGCGGCCACACGGATGCCAAGGGCAGCGACGAGTACAACCAGAAGCTGTCCGAGCGCCGCGCCAAGTCGGTGGTCGAGTACCTGGGCACCAAGGGAATCGCGGCCGATCGCATGACCTCCGTGGGGTATGGCGAAGCCATGCCGGTGGCCGACAACGAGACCGACGAAGGGCGCGAGCTGAATCGTCGCGTCGAATTGAAGGTGACCGAGGGCAGCACGATCATCGCCCCGGCCGGCGCGCCGCCGGCAGACGATCAGCCCGGCGACGTGATTCCGCCGGAAGCTCCGGCGGCACCCGCGGCAGAGGTCCCGGCGGCAGATGCACCCACGACAGAGGCGCCGCCTGCAGAGGCGGCACCGGTGGAGGCTGCGCCAGCGGAAGCCGCACCGTAGGTTCATCGAGCAGGGAAAAAGCCGCGCGCAAGCGCGGCTTTTTTATGCGCCGCTTTTGGCCATCCAGTGCAAACAAGCGGTGCTTGAAGCCGCACCGCGCACCGGGCTCCATGGTCACGAACTCGCTTAGCCGCGGTCGTCCCGTCTGCGCCGTAACCGCATCGCGTACCCGCGCGGTTGTCGAAGTTGCCCGAGCCAACGTCCGATGCGCCGCGGCCACACCAGAAGCGACTCGATCAGGCCAAACAACGAATGGATCCGGCGATAACCCCGCTCGGTCAGCACGACGAAATGGCAGCAGCAGACCCGATCCACCTCCAGCAATCCGAGCAATTCCAGTCGCTCGATGCTGCTGTCGAGATCGCGTGCGCGGAGTGCGTAGCGCGGCCAACTGGCACGCAGCTCTTTCATCTCCAGCCTTCCCTGCGCCGGCAAGTGCCGGTCGCGGAGAATGCTCATGCCGGCGAGGTTGGCGTGCATCTGCGGGTTGCCCTGTGCGGGATTCGGAAAACAGCAGCATTCAACCTGCTCCGCAGATACCGGGCGCATGTTGATCTGGATCAATGCCACCGCTTGCATCGCTTCTCAAGCTTTCGCAGCACCGCCAAAGAACGGAAGCGGATGTTCGATGGAATCATCGTTCCGATCGTGCGCAGTGTTCGCTCTGGTTGCATTGACAAGGGTCATGTATCGCCAAAGCGACGAGCGCTACGAAAGGCTTCGCGACTGACTCTACGGGGCTTCAAGTCGGTGAATGGATGGGACAGGGCGATCGAGGCGATCGTCTTTCTGCCCCGTCACCCGGCGCGCTGGCTGAGCCGGTTTCGCCGCCTTGCTCCGGCTGCGACCGTCCTGCGAAGGCGCTTGACGGACCGGACCGACACCGATATCGAACCCGATCACCCGGCGACTTGAGCACCCTGCGGTTGTGGTGCCGATGGACACCCCTCGAAGCGAATGGAAATCCGGCTACTGACCCAAAAAAAACCGCCGGAATGTTTTCCGGCGGCAAGCGGGTGGAGATGTCGTCGGGGAACGACTCATCGTCGGTGCGCGGGAGACACACCGCCGGACTCCACCCTAAGAGCTTGCTATCGCCGGGGTTTGGCTCGGCAAGCTCTGATATCGATCATCGGGTGGCACGGGCTGTCGCGCATTGATCTGGATCAATGCTGCCGCTTGCATCGCCTTTCAAGCTTTCGCAGCACCGCAAAGGGGAACTTGCAGCCATGGAAATTACCCCCGAGTCGATAGACATGGCCGTTCTCGGGCTGCTCCGGAAGTGCGGCGCCGGCACCAGCGGCCGACGCGTTCTGTACTCGCACCTGCAACGCCGCTGGCGTCCGACCGGAAATGCACTTCGCATTACTGTCAAGGAACGGCCAACGCGGAAACCTTAGGCCCGTGGATGGAATACGCCACGGACCTTGCTACTGGCGACGGCTTATTTGACCAGGGTCACCGGGAGCCGCGTGAGGTGAATCACCTTGGCGGCCACGCTGCCCACGACCAGGCCCTTGAGCGATCCCAGGCCGCTGGTACCCATGACGATCTGGTCGCATCCCCACTCCTCGGCCTGATCGACAATGGCCTGCTCGACGTTGCCGAGCAGCACGTGGAGTTTGCGCGCCAGCTTGGCGGACGTGACCCGCTCCGCGGCGGCCTTGAGCGTCTTGCGCCCCTGCAGGATCTGCACTTCATGCAGTCCGTCGACAGCGGCCGCGGGTAGGTAATCGCCGTAATCGCCCGGCCGGTCCTGCACATTGAGCAGGTGAATCTCGGCGGGCCGGGTGGCGGAGGGCTGATCGAGAACGAACTGGAGTGCGCGGTTCGCGGATTCCGAACCGTCGTAGGGGACGAGGACTTTTTGCATGGCGTGACTCTGGTTGAGAAGGTGCATGCCGAGCGTGAGCGTCGCCGGATGGGTCCGCATTGACGCAGATCATCTGCGTGAACTTCGAACGGCGCCCGACCCGGACAGGCGCTATTGATCCTGGTCAATGCGGCGACGGAGCCGTGCATCGACACTGCACTTCAACGCTGCCTAGGATCGGAATCGTGTCCACACCCTCGTCTACCCTGCTACGCGAAACCCGCATCGAATCCGGGCCGGCAATTGCCCGCCGCGCCGGCGACAGGCGCCGCGCACTCCGAACGAACCGCCTGGTGGAGCGCCGTGCCCGCGGATATCAACGACGGGCGAGCCAAGGTCTGTACGCAGAAAAGCGCTCGCTCGATCAGACCAGATCGGCCAGGCAATGGTGGCCTAAGCCGGCGTTGCTCGCGATGGTTGCGCTGGCGGCCGTGATGTCATTTGCGTGGGCAACGCTGGGCGAACCGGGCGACGGGCGCACCTTGTCTACCGAATCGGCGATATCGCGGCGCTCCGATGTCGCCACCGGTTCCTTCCCGCAGGCGACGCCGCGAGAAGCTCTGGCCACAATCGGTCCCGCTGCGAGGATCGCTTCAACTCATTCCACGAACCCTTAAGCGGAACAAAGGCGATCCGGGTCTTTCCCAGGCGTGACGCGATCCGCGTTCCATTCGAGCTGATTCCGCTCAGACACTCCGATAGGAGCAGGTCCAGGCAGCTTGCCGTGCGTCACTGACGACGGACAGGCACCGGGCTGTAGTCGAACTCCCGGCTGGCGGTCCGCGCTTGCTGTGTGACCGCCGTGACGCGCGCTTGGGCCGCCACCGCAGCCGTTGCCGAAATACCGGCGGCGAATCGGGCCGCTGCCGCCTCTTCCTTCGCCTGTTTCGCCACGGAAAGTGCGTTGCTGGCGGTCGCTCGGGCGGCGGCCCCTTGCCGCTGGGCGTTCTCGGCGGCCTGCACGGCCGCCTTCAAGGTCGCTCGATCCTGCTGGTTCAAGCTCGCGCAAGCGCCCAGGTTGAGGGCAAAAAGCGTTGCGACCAGGGTGTGCCGGATGTTCATGGATATTCTCGTCTGACAGGTGATCGGAAGCGACGTCCACAAGGGGGCGACCGCGAAACCGATTGTCCGGCCAGCATCTTCGCAAGACATTGATCTGGGTCAGGTGCGGAGGAATTGCAGCAAGCCCTAAAAAAAAGCCGCCGAGAGGTCGGCAGCCAATGGTGGGAGAACATCTTCAACGGCGGCACCAGACGCCCGCGGCTGGCAGAAATTCTGGTTTTCGGTGGAGGTCGAGGACGCATCCTGAGCTCAGTTAAGTCGTCCCGCTCGATCTGGATCAGCGCATGCAGGTTGCCGATCCCGGAAGCCACCGGCGGCTTCGGCCGATATCGAACGCGGCGCTATAGACTCTCCGGGTGTCCACAGCCACCACCGCCTCCACCGATCGACTCGACGCCCTGCTCGACGCGGCCGTCGACTCCGTCGTGCTGGTCGACGGCGAAGGCTGCATCACCCGGTTCAATCGCGCGGCAGAGAGGCTCTTCGGCTACTCCGCAAGCGAGGTCGTCGGGCATAACGTGAACATCCTGATGTCGGGCGAGCACGACGGTCACGTGAACCGGTTCCTGGAGACCGGTAAGCGCAGAATCATCGGGATCAGCCGCGAAGTCACCGCCTGCCGCCACGACGGCAGCACGTTCCCGATGGAGCTTTCGGTCGGCGAATTCCTCAGCGGAACCGAACACGGTTTCGTCGGCGTGCTGCGCGATATTTCGGAGCGCAAGAAACAGGAGGCGCTGCTGCGGCAAACCGCTCAGGAGCTGCGCCTGATGTTCGAGCAGGCACCGACGCCGATCGCCGTCACCGATCTCGCGGGGCGTGTGCAGACCGCCAACGCCGCCTGCCTCCAGTTTCTGGGCAACACCGCGCAGTCGATCCGCCGGCTGCGCCTGTCGGACATTGTTGATACGGCGGATCGCGCGGCGGTGTTGTCCGACTTCGAACAACTGCGCAACGGCGCCGAGACGCGCCAGCGAGAGGTGAGCATCCGTCATAGCGACGGACACAATCTTCCGATCCTCCTGTACTCCGCTTGCGCGCGCGACGCCGACGGCAAACCCTTGCTCTACATCGCCGAGATGATCGACCGGCGCGCGCTACACGAGGCCACGCGCGAGGCCCAGGCACTGCGCGATCGCCTCGCACACGCGGCCCGGCTCGGCACGCTGGGCGAAATGGTCAGCAGCATCGCGCACGAAGTGAACCAGCCCCTCACCGCGATCAACAACTACGCCAGCGCCTGCCGGCGCATGCTGCTCTCGGGCCAGACCACGCACGGCGAGTTGGTGGAGGTGCTGGAAAAGATCAGCCGCCAGGCCGAGCGGGCGGGCCAGGTGATTCGTGGTTTGCGTTCGATGATCCGCCAAGGCGAACCCGAGCGCGAGCCGCAGGATCTCAACGCGCTGGTCGAGGATGTTTCGCGCCTGGTGGAGATCGACCTGCGCGGCACCTCGGAACGGCTGGTGCTGGAACTGGCGAGCGGGCTGCCGCGCTTCGTCGGCGACGGCGTGCAGATCCAGCAGGTGGTAATGAACCTGATCCGCAACGGGCTGGAGGCCATGCGCGAGTGCGGCATGGGCGAGGACATTCGCGTGAGCACGCAGCGGGCCGCAGATGGCTGGCTGGAAATCGTCGTGGCCGACCAGGGGCCGGGACTGGCGCCGAATATCGAGGCCCGCCTGTTCGATCCCTTCGTCACCACCAAGCCGCAGGGTATGGGACTCGGCCTGTCGATCTGCAAGTCGATCGTCCATACCCACGGCGGAGAGATGAGTTACCGGCGCGGTGCGGCGGGCGGGGCGGATTTCGTCGTGCGCCTGCCTGCGGTGCAGCCGGATGACGAGGAGCAGGACGGATGAGCGAGGGCACGATCTTCATCGTCGACGACGAGGAACCTATCCGCGACAGCATCGCGCTGCTGATGCGCTCGGTCGGGCTGCGCTCTCGCGGCTACCCGGACGCGCACGCCTTTCTCGCGACCTATCGGCCGGAAGAACCCGGTTGCCTCTTGCTCGACGTGCGCATGCCGCGCATGAGCGGACTGGAGCTGCAGCAGGAACTCAATCGGCGCGGATGGACCCTGCCGGTCATCGTCGTGACCGGCCATGGCGATGTGCCCATGGCGGTGGAGGCGATGCGCGAAGGCGCGCTCGACTTCCTGCAAAAACCTTTCAACGACGACGAGTTGATCCGCCGCGTGCAGAGGGCGCTCGAACAGGATGCAAGGCTTCGACAGCAGTCCCACGACCGCGACACGCTCGCCCGGCGTTTCGCCAGCCTGACCCCGCGAGAGCGCGAAGTGGCGCAGCGCATCGTCGCCGGCCAGGCGAACAAGGTGATCGCGCTGGAACTGGAGCTGTCCGAGCGCACCGTCGAACTGCACCGCGCGCGCGCCATGCAGAAAATGGAAGTGCGCGGAGTGGCCCAGCTCGTGCAGCTCTGGCTGACGCTCGATGCGGAGCACGACTGAGGAGCTGTTGCGTCTTCCGTGACGCGGACGGTGGCAGGCCCGGACGGGCCGCAATGCAGTGTTCAGGATCTCCAGCGCCAGTTGCGAACATCCGGCAGGTCCTCGCCCTGGCTACGGATGTAGGCCGCGTGCTCGGCCAGCTTGGCGTTCAAGGTCTCGCAGATTTTCTTTACGCGGGAGGTCAGCCGCGGCGCGCGCTGGACGGCGCCCAGCGCGAGGTGGAAACGGTCCAGTCCATTGCGGACGGCCAGGTCGAACGGCGTGGTGGCGCTCCCCTCCCCGCGAAAGCCATGCACGTGGAAATTTGCCTGGGCGCCGCGCGTGTAGACCAGCCGATGAATCAGCGAGGGATGGCCGTGAAAAGCGAACACGACCGGCCGGTCGAAGGTGAACAGTCCGATGAATTCGGTTCGATCCAGGCCATGCGGGTGACTCTCGGCGGGCTGGAGCCGCATGAGGTCCACCACGTTGACCACGCGCAGGCGCAACTCCGGCACCAGAACGCGCAACAGGTCCACCGCGGCGAGCGTCTCCAGCGTCGGCACGTCGCCACAGCAGGCCATGACCACGTCGGGTTCGTTCGGGCACCCGGCCCGGCCCCAGATTCCAATGCCCCGCTCGCAGTGAGCCACCGCCTGATCCATCGTCAGCCAGTGCGGCGTCGGCTCCCGGCTGGCGACGACGACGTTGACCATACCGCGCGAACGCAGGCATCGATCGGTGACGGCGAGCAGGCTGTTGGCATCCGGCGGGAGATAGATGCGGGCGAGGTCGGCCGACTGGTTCGCGACCCGATCGAGGAAGCCCGGATCGTGATGGCCCCGGCCCTCGGGCCCCTGCCGCCACACGTGCGAAGTCAGCAGGTAGTTGAGCGAGGCGACCGGCCGCCGCCAAGCCATGCCGCGCGCGATCTTCAGCCAGTTCGAGTGCTGGTTGAACATCGCATCGACGGCGTGAACGAGGGCTTCGTTCGAGCAATGAATTCCGTGCCGCCCGCTCAGCAAGTAGCCCTCGAGCCAACCCTGGCATTGCTGCCCGCTGGAGGCTTCCGTCACGCGCCCCTCGGGATTCGCGCGATCGTCGCCGACCTCGGGCGCGCGCATGAAACAACGGTCCATCGCTTCGACGATCGCGCCGTGGTCGCGACTGAACACGCGGAAGTTGTCGGGGTTGGAACGCAGCACGTCGCGCAGCAGCAGGTCCAGCGCGCGCGTTGCCTCGGCGTTCGTGTTGCCGGGGTCGTCCACCGTCATGGCGTAATCTTGAAGATTAGGCAGGTGCAGGTCGTGCAGCAGCCGACCGCCGTTGGCATGCGGATTGGCACTCATGCGACGGTCGCCATGGGGCGCGAGTTTCGCGATCGGCGGACTCGGGCTGCCGTCGGCGCCGAACAATTCCTGCGGCCGGAAGCTGCGCATCCAGGCTTCGAGTTGTTCCGGTTGCACGGGTACGGCGGCGTGCGGAAGGGGTTGGGCAGCTTCGACCGATCCTTCGATTTCGGGTGGCCCGGCCCAAGCCTGGGGCGCCCGCAACACGATCATCGGCCAGCGCGGCGATGGCGGTTCGCCACCCTTGCCGGCAAGCGCCTTGATGCGCCCGATCTGCTCGCACGCGAGATCGAGCGCCTGCGCCATCTGCCGGTGCAGGCCGTCGGCGTAACCAGCCTCGACGATCAGCGCTTGCCAACCGCAGCCGTGAAGGAGTTGTTCCAGGTCGGTTCGCGGAATGGGGGCCTGCACGGTCGTGCGGGAGGCCTTGCCGTCGCCGAGATACAGGATGGGCAGCACCACGCCGTCCCGTGCGGGGTTCAAGAACTTGGTGGAATGCCAGCTCGCGGCCAGCGATCCGGTTTCCACCTCGGCCTCGCCGACCACGCAGGCGGCCACCAGGTCCGGATTGTCGAAGACGGTGCCAAAGGCGTGCGACAGCGCGTGGCCCGGTTCTCCACCCTCGTGTATCGACCCCGGCGTCTCCGGCGCCGAGTGCCCCGGCACGGCCGCCGGAAACGAAAACTGACGGAACAGGCGCCGCAGGCCTTCACGGTTCCACGCCATCTCGGGGTATATCTCGCTGTACATTCCTTCCAGCCAGGCGTTCGCAATCAGCGCAGGCCCACCCTGCGCGGTCCCGGCCACCAGAATCATGTTCAGATCGCGCTGCCGGATGATGCGGTTGAGATGCGCGTAGACGAAGTTCAGCCCGGGCGAGACGCCCCAATGCGCGGGCCGGCGGCGCTTGATGTCCTCGCGGCGCAAGGGCCGCTCCAGCAAGGCGTTGTAGTCGAGATGGAGCTGCCCGACGGAAAGGTAATTGGCTGCCCGCCACCAGGCGTCGACGCCTTGCAGCTCCAGCGTCTCCGGCAAATCCTCCGCGGACGGCGGCCTGGAGTCTGAAGCGCCGACGAGGTTCACGACTCGCACCGGGTAATGGAACTCCCGCAGTATGGGGTCGGGCATTGCGGTCGCCATTGATTTGCGTCAAGCCGGCGGCGATTCATCGGTGGATCACCCCGCGGAGCGATCGGCGTCGCGGGACAAGGTTCCCTTGGGGGAGAGGGAGTGTTTCGAGTCGCCTTCAGGCGGCTCATGCTTTACAGGACCTTTGAGGCGCTTCCGCATGAAAGCCCCGCCTTTGCCGGGGGATCGTTACTTGCTCACTGGCACGGATCGATCTCGAAGAAGCACTCCGCATCCTGGTGGGCCAATTGCTTGTCCTGCGGGCGCTCATCCCGTTGATCAGTGAATCTCCTCAAAGTTGATCGCCAAGTGAAAATCGGGTTGTTCTACGAAGAGCCGGTGGCCGAGGTCGGCGGCCATGTGCCAGAAGCGACAGTCGGAAGTGTCCTAAGGAATCAACGCGAGGCTCCCTTGATTAACTCGATTACAGACCTCTGCCGCGGATAACTCCTCAACCTCGGCTTGAATCAGACACGAATACCTTAGGCTGACCATCTGACGTCCTGCAAAAAAACTGAGCGCAGTAGCCGCGAGTTCACGTATCACTTTTAGAAATAGCCCATCGGCTGCTTTCGGTGCCGCGCCAAGACGCTCAATCAAGCTGCGGCCGTCGATGGACCGGAGGCTGCAGGTCAGTGACCTCGTTCGCGGCATTGCTGCAGTCGAAACCGGGCTCGCCCGGCAAGGGCGCGCTTACCACACGGTCTCGACCCGTTGTTTTGGCCACGTGGAGAGCCTTGTCTGCTGCCTTCAACACTGCTGCAGGCTTGTTGCCATTCAGCGGCAGGTAGGCGACGCCAACAGAGATGGTCGGCACGGTCAACAGTCCGCCGAGCAGCCCCGGATCAATCCGTCGCACCGCCTGCCTGAGGTTCTCTGCGGCCTGCATTGCCTGCTGCTGGGTCGTGTTCGGTAGCAACACGGTGAATTCCTCGCCGCCGTAACGACAGACCACATCACTGCGCCGGCAAGCGTCGCTCAACGCCCGGGCGATTGCGGCCAGGACCCGATCACCGACATCGTGGCCATACCCATCGTTGACCTTCTTGAAGTGGTCGACATCGATCATCAGGAGTGCGAGGCTGGTCTTTTCCCGCTGTGTGCGGGCGGCTTCTCGCTCGAGTGACTCCTCCAGGTAGCGACGGTTGAACAAGCCAGTCAGCGAGTCTCGGATCGACTGCTGCCTGAGCTTGAGGCTCAAGCGGATGTTGGCGACCGCGATTGCAATGCGGTCCGCAGTCATTGACGCCAGGCGCTCAATGTCGCTGCGCCGCACGGCGCTGAACGGGACAGGGTCTTCCGCCTTGGTCCGCAAGAAAAGCAAGCCCAGGGTTTCGCCTTGTGCAGCCAGCGGCACACAGACACCCGGCGATGCCCCCGCTTGCTCATGAAGGTGCTTGCAACACAGCCCGTCTCTCGAATCGGTCCAGTGCATTGCATTCTTACGTATGGCCCAGCACGCCTGCTGCGAGAACATTTCGTCAGAAACTTCCATTCCACCCCAGTCGGCAACCACTTCGAAGGCACTGCGGGAGGCATTGAGTAGATACAAGCGCCCGGAGAATGCAGGAAACATCTGTGGAAGCAGATTGCGAATCGGAGCCGCGATTTCCTCCAGATTCTCGCAGGTTTGCAGCGTCTCTCCGAGTGCGCCCAAGGTTTGGATCTGCTCGTTCTGAGTAGAGAGCTGAGAAACGCTCGCTGCGAGCTTGGCCTTGGCCTCCTGTTCGGCCATCTCTACCCGTCTACTTTCAGATACGTCCTGAATCTGGGCCACGAAACGAACTGGGTTTCGCTCGGCATCACGGATCACGCCCGCATCGAGCTGGACGTAAATCTCATGCCCTCGCTTGTGCAGATAGCGTTTGTGCATGCGATAGCTGTCAGCGGTGCCATCCATCAAGGTCTTTAGCAGCGCCAGATCGGCCTGCAGATCGTCCGGGTGGGTGATTTCTTGAAAGCTGAGATTGAGCAGTTCTTTTTCGCGATAGCCCAGCATCGAATACAGGGCGTAGTTGACGCTGGTGAAGTGGCCATCGAGCGCAACACTGGCCAGACCGATGGGCGCGTTGTTGACCAACAGCCGCTGAAAGTTCTCACTTTCGGCCAAGGCGGACTTCTGCTCCTCGATATGCGCCAGTGACTGCTGCAACCGCTCGTTCAAAGTTTCCAGCGCGACCTGATCGAGCCTGCGCTGCTCGAGCGCAGTTAGCGCCTTGGGGATCAGGTCTCGCAGACTGAGCGCCGTGAAGAGCGAGAGCACCGCGGTGATTATCAAAACGACCGCGTCCAGCTTGTAGAAGGGATACCAGATACTGAGGACGCTGATGAAGTGAGTGGTGCCGCAAGCAAAGATAAACAAGCCGAACATCAGCAGGATCGGATTGAATCGCCGGTCTCCCTGCTTCTTGGCGAAGTGGCGCAGACCGAAAGGAATCGAGAAATAGGAGAGGCCAATGACGCTATTCGCGATCACCAGTGACCACAGCAGCAAAGGATTCCAGGCAAGGCAGTAGCCATGCGGAATGTAGAAGCGATTCGAGAATATCTCCTGCAGCGCTTGGATCACGATAATCTCGGATTTGGTTGGCAACTTCGGATGCTGTCACCGCCATACACAGGACAGCCCATTCTGGGATCAACGGTCCAATTTGGCTGACGTGCGGCCCACGCAGGGCAAGGGACTTTGAGCAAAAGTCGAGATGCTCTTCGCGCACATCGAGCCCATCCTGAAAGTTACACGCCTGTCGCTGGACAAAGTTCCTTCTCCCGCAAGGGGAGGGAGTGGTTTGGGCCGCCTTCAGGGGCTCGCGCTTTACCGTGCCTTCGAGGCGCTTCCGAATGAAAGCCCCGGCTTTGCCGGGGGATCGTTACTTGCTCACTGGCACGGATCGATCTCGAAGAAATATTCCGCACCGTTCTGCGCCCATCGCGCTTCCTGGCCGTCCTTGGCCTTGTCGGTGTGCTCTGACGAATCCGGCAAGGTCCGAACGGCCCTGGAATCCTGCTGTTTCAAGCCGGCACAAGCGCCGAGGTTCAGGGTGAGCAATACGGCGGCGAGCGTGTTGCAGTTGATGTTCATCGACATCCCTCACTAATTGGTGACGCAGGTCGCGCCCGACGGAATAGGGCGACAGGACCACTTTCCTATCGCCGCAACGGGCCGGCATTGATCTGGATCAACGCGCCTCGGTCGGCCGATGCCGAAGCTCTGCAGCTACCGACCCGTTCTCCTGGAGTCCCAAGTGAACTTCTACCAGCTGCGCGCGGAACTCGCGGTGATGCTCATCCTGCAGCAGAGCAAAGCCACCGTGTCCGAACCGATCGAGCTGCACCGGATCTGGAACATGTGGCCGCAATACGAATTGCGCGGACGCGATATGCCGATCGCGCTGGATCGTCTGGAACTGCTCGGATTGATCCAGTTCGACAATGTCATGGGCCAGCGGACGGTCGCACTGACCAAGCCGGGCGAGACTTGGTTACGCTCGATCGAAAGCCGCGCAGCGAGACCGGTGCTAATCCCGCGTTACGTCCGCAGCTGGATCGGCCGGTTGTGGCCTCGGGCTAGCGCTTCGAACCATCCCCATCGGCGGCTCGATGACCGGTTCGTCGAAGAATAGTAGGCCACTGTCCGACACAGGCGGGCCAGGGTCTCCGATCAACCTGCATGCACCGGCAATTCCACGCGCCGGCATAGAGCGTCTTCGGGGTCCGCGCGGATCGTGAAACCCAGGCTGCGCGCCAAGCCGAGCATGCCGGTGTTGTCCGCCAGCACGACGCCCCAGACCCGCTCGATCCGGCGACGCCGCGCATGCTCGATGAACTGGCTCAGCAGATGCCGGCCCAGACCCTTGCGCGCGTAGCTCTGGTGGATCAGCAGGGCGAACTCCGCCGAGGCGCCGTCGGGGTCGGCGATGAGCGTGCCAATGGCGCGCATCGGACTTGAGCCGGCAGCGTCGTGGACGACCAGGGCCAGCTCGCGGTCGTAATCGATCTGCGTCATGCGCGCGGCCATGGCGTGGCTGAAGTAACGGATGCTCGCGAAGAACCGCAGCCGTATCGAATCGGCGTCGAGGCTTTGCAGTAGCTCGATCACCGCAGGTTCGTCCTCAGGCCGCACCGGGCGTACCGCATAGGCCGCGCCATCGCCGAGGATCGCGCTGTGAACCAGCGCCGTCGGGTACGGCGCGAGCGCAAGGCGCTCGCGCTCCGGCGCGGGGCCGGTGGTGAGCGATACGCGTGCGTCCTTTCGCACTCGCGCCCTGCCGCCACGAACGACGAGATTCAGATCGAGACGTTCGACCGCGGGCTGATCCATGCCGATCTGCGCCAGGCGGATCAGGGCGGTCTCGGCCGCGACCAGATCGCGCGGGTCGATACCCTGCTCCGCGCTCAGGCCAGCCGCCTGCAGCAGTCGCTGCGCAAGCAGGCCGTCCAAGGGCACGAAGCCGTAAGCCACCGGCGCCGATGTGCCGCGGCCCGGAGCCTGCAAGCGCAGGTGCATGCCCAGCTCCGGGTGCCGCTCCAGCCGCAGGCCGAGCACCAGTGCATCGGTGCGAACCCGAAGCGCACGATCCAACCCATAGGCGCGCAGCAGCTCCAGCGCGGCGGCGTGTGTGGTGTCGGTGCCGGCGCCCAGGTGTTCCTGCAGAGCCGCGGCGACCCGTTGCGGGACCAGGCTCGGCAGCACGGTTTGCGGCGGGGTCTGGGTCAGCAGCTCGCGGTTGCGCGTGTACTCCCAGCGGTAACGCATTGCACGCGCAGCCGCCTCAGGGGAGGTGAACGTGGACTGCCCGGCCTCGGCGCTGATGCGGCGCGCCGGCGCGGCCGATTCCAGGCCGAGCCAGACGCTGAGCAGGCGCGGTCCGGGCGCTGCTGCGGCCAGCGCGGTCGCTACCGGCATATGCGGATGACCGGCGACCGGGCTGCGCACGAACAGTAGTGCGTCGATCTGCCGGCTTTCCAGCAGCAGCTTGAGCCCGGCCAGGGTCTCGTCGAGGGTCGGCTCGCCGATGTCCACCGACCCCGGCCTGAAGCGCGCGCCCGGCATACGTTGCAACAGCGCCTGCCGCTGCGCCTCGTCCAGCTCGGCCAGGCTCAGGCCCTGGCGCAGCAACGCGTCGGTGGAGAGCGCGCACAGCGACGCGCCGTTGGCGAACACCAGCACGCGCGGCTGGTCCATAGGGCCCAGGCGTTGCAGCGATGCGAGCGCGTCGAACAGTCCCGGCAGGTCCGGCACTTCAACCATGCCGGCGCGTGCGAACGCGGCCGAACGCACGGGGTCTGCGCCCACCGCCGAGCGATCCGCCAGCCGCGTCTGCAAGATAACCGTGGGCTTGGCACGCGCGCAGGCGCGTGCCGCGGACATGAACTTGCGCGCGCCACGGATGTGGCCCACCTCGACCGCGACCGCCTGCGTGTGGCTGTCGAGCGCGGCGTAGTCGAGCAGGTCGGCGACATCGACATCGCTCTCGCCACCGGTCGCCGCGATCCAGGAAAAGCCGATGCGCCGACCGGCCGCCCAGTCCGCAGCAGCGGCAGCCACCGACTGCGATTGCACGATCAGCGCCAGCGATCCGGGCAGCGGCGTCTGCGCCAGGGTCGAAGCATCCAGGCCGGAACCGAGCGCCAGCCCGATGCTGCGCGGCCCGAGGATGCGCAGGGTGTGCCGGCGGGCGGCTTCGAGAACCACCCGGCTCGGCGGTTCCGCCAGCGGCCACAGCAGGCCGCGGCAGCCGAGCCCGCACAGACGCTCGACAATTTCCGGCTGGGCGAAGCGGCTCTCCGCAATAACGGCGAGCACCGACTCCCTTACCGCGGCGTCCGGCGGAATGCACTCGCTCCATTCGTCGAGTGCAGCGCGCAGCGGACCGGCGCGCAGCTTGTCGAGCAGCGCCACGTGGGCCGGCGTCTGCGCGTGTCCCAGCCATATCAGCGCGTGGGGTCGCAGCAGTGCGTCGAGATTGCGGATGGTCATGGAACGGGACGCGAACGCATGCGGGAACTCCTTGGCGCTCGCCCATTGTCGCGCCGCGTGTCGCTTGCGGCACTGACTTAGGTCAATGAACCGCAATACGTACTTGCCGCAGCGCGCACTGCGGCAACTCCGGATGTTTCGATCGCGCTGCCCAACCCAAGCTGCGGACAGGTTTAAACGACACAGCCCGCCATGCCCTTCGACCTCAGTCCGCAACTTCGAGCCACACCCAACTGCCTCGCCTGCCCCGTGCAGAATTGCCTGGCACGCGCCGAAAACATCGCCGATACCTGGCACGACATGGTGAGCCTGTTGCCGCCGCAAATGCCGGGAACCGCGACGCTGATGATCGAGGGCGAGCCCTTGCAAGCTCTGTACGTGGTCCGCGCCGGCTGCATCAAGACTTACACGCTCGATGCTCACGGCAACGAACACGTTCGCGCCTTCCACTTCCCCGGCGACCTCGTCGGGCTCGACTCGCTGGGCTCGGAGCGGGCGACAGCCTCTGCGACCCCGGTCACACCGTCGCAGGTCTGTGCAGTGCCGGCAGCCCAGATTCAGCGACGTCTCGCGGACGACGCCGGTCTGGCCGGCCATCTGCTCCAAAGGACCCGACGCGAACTGGGCACGGCGCTGTCGCTCAGCGGCGAATACAGCGCCGACCAGCGGGTTGCCGCCTTCCTCATCCACGTGAACATGCGCATGGGCGGCGGCAACATCCTGCGGCTGCCGATGACGCAACGGGAAATGGGCAGCTACCTGCGTCTGGCCACCGAGACCGTGTGCCGCGTGCTGACCCGTTTCGAGAAAAACGGCTGGCTGATCTCCTTGAACAAGCGCATCACGCTTCTCGACTCACCGGCGCTGCGCGAACTGGCGGAGCCGGTCGGCCTGTAGGAGCGCCGTAATAGCGAAGCAAACTGTAGGAGGGGCGTCAGCCCCAACAGTCGGTCTCCGACCGAGCCTGGCTTCTGAATTCGAGCGGCCGGTCGGGGCTTACGCCCCTCCTACGGGGGCGCGCTTGTCTGGGGGAAGCGGGCCAGGCCCAGGGCAGACCTGAGCAAAATGGCATCGCGCAAGCTCATCTGTCCGCCGCCTCAGACGATCGCTTTGCCGCCACGTTGCCGTTCCAGCCGCATGCAGGCATCGATCAGACGGCCGCAGCCCGCAGCCGCGACCTCGCCCGCCTCGTCACGGCCAGGGTCCAGGGTCTCCAGCGAAGATTTTCGTCGATACAGCACCAGCACCC
Organism: Panacagrimonas sp.; assembly: GCA_052389915.1. Classification (GTDB taxonomy): domain Bacteria; phylum Pseudomonadota; class Gammaproteobacteria; order Nevskiales; family Nevskiaceae; genus Panacagrimonas. Next base: position 31,484 of record JBQTHL010000061.1, on the reverse strand, counting down.
ATCGGGCGTCGGCAGTATCGAGCGGCCACGCACTGGCCTCGGAGATACCGTCGAACTTCGCCGCTTCACGCCATGGCAGGAATCCAGCTTCGGTCACCTGCATGCGCACCGGCACGCCGCCATGCACGGCCCTGGCCGCTGGACCCTGACCTGCGACGGTCCCGTCCCAGCGCTCCGGCATGCGCGTCAATTCGGCCCAGGTGGAAATTTCCCGCGACGCTGCCTTCAATTCCAGGGCGCCGCTCTCATGGCGCCGGACGAGCGTGGCGAGCGGCAGGTCCAGATCCTCGGCGAGGCCTGCGCACAGGGCACGCAGCAGATCGCGCAAGGGAAGCTCTTCGACCAGTTCGCGATAAGCGCGGTCGAACCTGTGGTGCAGCCGCACTCCGATTTCGGCATCGCGACGGCCTTCGCCGAGTGCGCTTGGACTCATGAGCGGCGAGTTCACTTTCGATGCCTGGGAAACTGAAATCATCGTCGCCAGCGTGCACCGCCTTCGGGCCGGGCGCATTGACATGGGTCATAGGAAAAAAGCCCTGGCCAATCCTGCTTTCGCGTCACGAATTGCGCGTATGGTGTCTGGGTCAACACCGTTACCCCTCCGGGATTCATGTCGCATCGGGACCAGACGCCGAGCTTTCAGCGCCTGGTTTCGGCGCTGCCCAGCTCGATGCTGGTGCTGCTCCCCGACGCGCCGCGCTACACCATCGTCAGCGCCAGCGAGATCCTGCTCAAGATCGTCGGCGCCCGGCTGAGCGACATCGTGGGCCGCGGCATGTTCGAGGCCTTTCCGGAAGACCCGACCCATCCGGCCAGCGATGGGCCGGGCGCGCTGCGCATCTCGCTTGGGAACGTGTGCGCCACCGGCCGCGTCGATTACATGCCAATGGTGCGTTACGACGTTGCGCAACCGGGCGGAGCGTTCGAGGAGCGCTGGTGGATGCCGGTCAACGCGCCGCTGTTCGGTGCCGACGGCAAGCTTGAGTACATCCTGCACCGCTCCGACGAGGCGACGGCCTTCGTCCACGCCTCTCGACCGGATAGCGATGATGCGATGGCGCGGCGTCTGCACGCCGTCGAGCTCGATCTGCTCCGCCACAGCCAGCAGTTGCAGGAGTCGCACGCGCAACTGGCCGAGACCGAGCGTCGCCAGCGCGCGCTGCTGGCCAATATCCCCAGCATGCTGTTCCGCGCCGACCGCCTGCCGCCCTGGCACATGCACTGGGTCAGCGAGGGCTTCGAGCGGCTGACCGGGTTTCCGGCCGAGCATGTCGTCCGCGGGCCGGCGACCTGGCAGTCGCTCATCATCGACCAGAAGCATGTGCTGGGCGTCGTTGCGGCGCAGAACGCGGCCGACATCGAGATCGTCGTGGAGTACCGCATCCGCCACGCCGACGGCCTGCCGCGCTGGGTCGAGGGACGTGCGACGGCCATCCCGGGCAATCCCGGCCTGATCGAAGGCACGATCATCAACATCGACGTGCGCAAGCGCGCGGAGCTGGCGCTGATCGAGACCCGCGCGTTGCTGCGCGAAAGCGAGGAACTCGCGCGCGCCACCATCGACTCGGTCCCCGCACTGGTGTGGCGGGCGCGGCCGGACGGCGAGGTGGATTTCGCCAGCGACTACTCGAGGAAAATGTTCGGCGTGGAACCCGCGCAGATGCTCGCCGACGGCTGGATGGCCACCATTCACCCGGACGACCGCGAGGCCTTGGCGGCGGCATGGGCCCACGCGGCGAGCAGCGGCGAACCGTTCGCGCACTCGGCGCGTGCGTTGGACACCCGCGGCGGTTATCGCTGGTTCTTGGCGCGCGCGCAGGCCCGCAAGGACGCGGACGGGCGCGTGCTCCAGTGGTTCGGCACCACCGCCGACATCGACCCGATCAAGCAGGCACAGGCGCGCGCAGAAATGGCGACGCGCGCCAAGAGCGCGTTCCTGTCCACCATGAGTCACGAGATCCGCACGCCGCTCAACGCGGTACTCGGTTTCGCGGCGCTGCTCGCGGACACCGCGCTGGGCGCGCAGCAGCGCGATTTCATCGACTCGATCCACGCCAGCGGCGAGCACCTGCTTGGCGTCATCAACGACATCCTGGATCACTCCCGGCTCGAATCCGAACGTTTGAATCTGGCGTTCGCGCCCTGCGAGGTTCGCAGCCTCGTGGCCAGCGCGCTGGGCATGGTCGCCAGCCAAGCCGCGCCGCGCAGCCTGAAGCTGCTGAGTCGCATCGACGAGGACGTGCCGGAGTATCTGATCGCCGACTGCGCGCGGCTGCGCCAAGTGCTGGTGAACCTGCTCGGCAACGCGGTCAAGTTCACCGACGCGGGCGAGGTGGTGGTGAGCGTGTCGGCGCGTGCGCTGAGCGCCGACGAACACGAGTTCGAGTTTCGCGTCAACGACACCGGCATCGGCATCGCGGCGGACCGAATGGACCGCCTGTTCCGCGATTTCAGCCAGATCGACGATAGCGTGACCCGGCGCTTCGGCGGCAGCGGTCTGGGCCTGGCGATCAGCAAGCGCCTGGTGGAAGCGCACGGCGGCACGATGTCGGTGGAGAGCCAGCCCGGTGTCGGCAGCAGCTTCAGCTTCCGCATTCCGGCACGGCGGTGCGAGGCGGCGACCCTGGTCCCTGCCGCACCGCTGTCGTCGCGGGAGTCCGCGGTACTCGCCGAGGCGGTCACGCTGCCGCCGTTGAAACTTCTGCTGGTCGAAGACAACCTGGCCAACCGCAAGGTCGCGCTGCTGTTGCTGCGCAAGCTCGGCTTCGAGGGGATCGACATCGCCGTGGACGGCTTAGAGGCGATCGAAGCCCTGGTGCGCAGCGATTACGACGTGGTGCTGATGGACGTGCAGATGCCCCGGCTCGACGGCCTGGACGCGACGCGCCGCATCCGCAGCGAAATCGCTCCGGCGCGCCAGCCACAGATCGTCGCCATGACCGCCGACGCGATGATCGAGGATCGCGAGGCCTGCCTGGCCACGGGCATGGACGATTACGTGGCCAAGCCGTTCTCGCTCGCGCAGCTCGCCGATGCGCTGTTGCGCGCGGCGCAGCGGCGCGGCGTGCAGGTCTCGCGGCCGGCGTCGCAGCAGGCGGGCGAGCGCGAAACCGCCGCGGCGCGCGCGTTCCAGATCGCCTCGCAGGTGCTGGCCGGCGGCGGCGAGATGGGTGCGCTGATGCGCCGCATCGACTGGTCGCAGACCCCGCTCGGCCCGGTCTACACCTGGCCGCAGTCGCTGCGCACGGCGCTGTCGATCGTGCTCAACCAGAAGCATCCGATGTTCCTGTGGTGGGGCAACGAGCTGATCCAGTTCTACAACGACGCCTTCCGCCCGATCCTCGGCAGCACCATGCACCCGGCCGCGATGGGCCAGCGCGGCCGCGAATGCTGGAGCGCGATCTGGGACACCATCGGCCCGATGCTGCAAGGGGTGATTGAGCGCGGCGAATCGAGCATGGTCGAGCGCGGCCTGCTGTGCCTGCACCGCAACGGCTTCCTCGAGGAGGGTTATTTCAGCTACGGCTACTCGGCGATCCGCGACGAGAGCGGCGGCGTCGGCGGCGTGCTGGTGGCCTGCTCGGAGAACACCGTCGAAGTCATCGGCGCGCGGCGCGCGGCGCTGCTGCTGGAGCTCGACGAATGCCTGATTGGGATCGGCGCGCAGGCCCTCGACTCTGAGCGCCTGTGCGCGATTCTGGCGCGCGCGCAGAACGATCTGCCGTTCGCGCTGATCTATCGCGTCGATACCGACGGCGCACAGCGGGTCTGCGTCACCGGCCTCGCGACGAACGACGCCGCCGCGCCGACGACCCTGCACGCCGACGACCTACTGTGGCCGGTGTTCGAGTGCCTGCGCACGCAGCACGGCGTGCTGTGCGAGAACCTCGCGAACCTGCCCGCGCTGCCGCCCTGGCCGGAGCCGATCGCGCGCGCCCTGATCCTGCCGGTCTCCGCGAACTCCGTGTTCATCGCCGGCATCAGCCCGCGCCTGGCGCTGGACGCGGACTACCGCAGCTTTCTGCACAAGCTCGCCGCCCGCCTGGGCCGGTGCGCGGGCCTGTAGCGGAAGGCGACGCCCACGCGTTCCGGCGGGTAACGTTCCCCGGCAAAGCCCCGGAGCTTTCATTCGGAAGCGCCTCAAAGGCGCCGTAAAGCATGAGCCGCCTGAAGGTGGTTCGAACCACTCCCTCTACCCTTGCGGGAGAGGGCTGGGGAGAGGGGGCGGTCGAACAAAGCGCCCCCTCTTGACGCGCGCGCCAAACCCATCCTTCCTCCCATCTGCGAGACCCCCTCTCCCTAACCCTCTCCCGCAAGGGGAGAGGGGAGTCCGGCAGAGTAGGTCGGGCTTCAGCCCGACATTTCAGCGGCGAAAATCGGACTGACGTCCGACCTACGCAGACCTACCCTAACCGCGGCCCTCAAGACTCCCCGCCCACACCACCCGATCCCTACCCTGCCGCTTGGCCTCGTACATCAGCCCGTCGGCCCGGGCCATGAGCTGCGAGATCACGCCGCGTTCCGTCGAGATATCCAGATTCGGGTCGCTCTCCACCAGGCCGGCGCTGAGGGTCACGGTCATCTCCTGCCCGTTGTGAACAAATGGCGCTTCGCGCACGCGGCCGACGACCTCTTCGATAACGCGGGCGGCATCGGCAATATCGGTGCTCGGCAGCACCACCAGGAACTCGTCGCCGCCGAGCCGCCCCGCAAAATCCACGCTGCGCAAGCGGCTTTTCAGATGATGGGCCACGTGCTTCAGCGCCGCGTCGCCCACCAGGTGACCGTAGCTGTCGTTGATCCGCTTGAAATCGTCGACGTCGACGATGGCCAGCGCCAGCGGCTTGCTGGCGCCGTGACCGCGCAGCAGTTCCAGGCTCAGCCGCTCCAGCAGCGCGGACCGGTTCATCAGGCCGGTGAGCATGTCGCGCATAATGCTGTGACGAACCCGCCGGTAGCGCGCCACGCGCGCCCGTATCAGTGGGATCAGCCCGGCGAGGTCTTCGTCCTTCTGTACGATGCCGTCCATGCCGGCCTGCATGGCGCGCTTCAATACTACCGGGTCGGTTTCGCCTGTCAGGCCCATCACCGGCAGGTCGAACAGGGTTTCGTGCTGGCGCAGCAGTTCGCAGAGTTCGGCGCCGTTGACGTCCGGAAGATTCAGGTCCAGCAGCACCAGGTCGGGCTGGAAGTGATAGACCGTATCGAGCAACTGGAACGGGTCCTGGACCGTGACCGACTCGATGCCCGCGCGCTTCAGCATCAGGGTGTAAAGGCGCGCCGTCGAGCTGGAGTCTTCCACCAGCAGCACCCGCGGCTCGCTCTGACGATTGGCCGAAAACTGGTGCTCCAGAATCGTGCCGAGCGTGCTCAGGTTCACCGGCTTGCGCAGAAAGGAATGCGCGCCCGCGGCCACCGCGCGCCGGCGTGCGTGCACATCGTCCCGGCGGGTCAGGAAAATCACCATCGGCGCCGTGGGCAGCTGCGCACTCAGTTGCTCGCTCAAACCGAAACCGGCATCGTCGTCGCCCGGAAACATGATGCCGAGCAGCAGGCACTGCGGCTGCAGCTCGTTGACTGCCGTGAGCGCGGCCTCGGGATCGGCGAAGCCGTGCGCACTGAAGCCCAGGGACTTGAGGTGCATGCAGACGAAGGCGAGCAGCTCGGCGTCGTCGTCCACCATCATCACCACGGGTTTGTCACCGACCCGATCCCGCGCGACTTCGCCGGAGGGCGGCGCCAGACCGGCAGGCCGGCTGCTCGAGGCCGCCACCGCGCCGCGGAGCCGATCCATCGCGACGTTCATGAGCGCCGCTTCGGACGGATCGTCGAGCAACTCGTCGGTCGCCAGCTTCTCGATGCGCAACGATGCCAGGCCCACATCATGAAAGCCGTAGCTCAGCGCCGACCCGCTCAGACGATGCGCAAGACCACGTATGTGATCGCGCGCCGTGGCCTGAGAATCCGACGCGATGGCGCCCGCCAGCTCGTCCACCCGCCACGGCAGGTGCTTTGCAAATTCCGATAACACCTCGGCCGAAATGTTCACGCCGTACTCCTGATTGCTTCGACGTTTGACCGCGCCGGCGGGTTAGGTTCACCGATGCAATGGGGCAGCCGGAACATTGATCTTCGCGGCAGGCACTGCGACCGTTCGTCACAGCGCAAGCGATCAGCCGTTTCGCGCCGGCCGGTAGGTGTATGGTGGGTCTCCCCCGGCCGCGACCCTAGCCGGGTCTGTATTCCATGAACGATCACCCGCCGCCGTTTGCATCGGTTGCCGGCACTGCGGCCCAGGCTGGCGATCCCGATCAGGCCACCGCCCGCGGCGCCCTTCTCGACAGCCTGATCGAATGCATGCCCAGCGGCGTGCTCGCGGTGGATATGGAAGGCCATGTCACGGTCAACAATTCCGCCGCAATCGCCATCACCGGCCTGCGCACTCAGGACTTCCCGACGGACCTGGGCGAGTGGATCGCCGCGTCTGGTGCGCGTGCGGCGGACGGCTCGCCGCTGGACGCCAGTCAGCCACTGCAGCGCGCCTTGAACGGCGAAACGGTGGATCGCTACGAAATGCGTTTGAGCCGCCTGCCTGCCGACGTGTTCATCGAGGTCAGCGCACGCCCGAGCTTCGATTCCAGCGGTCGCGCCATCGGCGCCGTGGCCATGTTCAGCGATGTCACGGCGCAAAAGCGCGCGGAGAAAGCACTCGACGAGACCGAGTTTCGCTACCGGATCCTTGCCGCCAACAGTCCGTGCATGGTCTACCGGGCCGAAATCGCGACCTGGCGCTTCCCGTTCATCGCCGGTGCGGTCGAGAGCATCACCGGTTATCCAGTGGAGTACTTCGGCGAAGAAGGCAACCCCTGGAGCGGCGTAATGCTGCCCGAGGACGTGGAGCCGACCCGGCTGGCGCTGGAGGAGCAGTGGGATCAGAAGGGGACGGTACGGGTGGAGTACCGCATCCGCCATCGCCAGGGTCACATCGTCTGGTGCGAAGGTACGGCCACGGTGGTCGACGGCCGCTGGTACGACGGCGTTGTTCTCGACATCACCGAACGTAAGCAGGTAGAAATCGCGAACCAGCAACTCTATGCACGCTTGCAGGCCTCGTTCCGACAATCCCCCTTGTTCCAGGCCCTGGTGACGCCGGACGGCACATTGATCTCGGTCAACGACCTGGCGTTCAGCGCTTGCGGCTGGACCCGCGAGCAGGCCATGGGACGGCAATGCTGGGAAACGCCCTGGTGGAGTCAAGGCGACGACACGCGCGAGTTTTGCCGTGGCGCCATCGAGCGCGCCGCCCAAGGCACGCCGACGCGCGCGCGTAACGACTATTTCGTCAACGGGCCGCGCGGGCCGGAACGGCGTCGTGTCGATATCTCGATAACGCCCGTAAGGGATGCCGCGGGCCATATCTTCAACCTGTATTTCACCGGCCTCGACGTCACCGAAAGCGAGCGAACGCTGGCCGCGCTCCAGGAAAGCGAGACGCGCTTCAAGCTGATGACGGAAGCCTCGCCCCAGATCGTCTGGGCAGCCGGCCCGGGCGGCGCGCTCGACTACATCAACAGCGTCGGTCCCGACTACTACGGTGTTCCGGCGGCCGAGATGATGGGCAGCGGCTGGGCGGCGGTGGTGCATCCAGACGACATCGAACAAGCGCGGGTCGCGTGGACGATATCCATCGAAAACGGCACGCCGCTGGAAGTGCTGTACCGCGCCCGCCGGCACGACGGCGTCTATCGCTGGCACATGACCCGCGCCATCGCGCAACTCGACTCCCAGGGACGCCCGCAGCGCTGGTTCGGCATCATTGCCGACGTGGAGGACCTGCGTCAGGCGCAAGCCGCGGCGGAGGCGGCAACGCGGGCCAAGAGCGAGTTCCTGGCCAACATGAGCCACGAGATCCGCACGCCCATGAACGGCGTGATCGGCATGACCACGCTGTTGCAGACGACGACGCTGGACGCCGTGCAACGCGATTACATCGGCACCTTGCGCTCCAGCGCCGAGCACTTGCTGGCGCTGATCAACGACATCCTCGACTTCTCCCGCATCGAGGCCGGCAAGCTGGAACTGGAACACCGTGTGTTCGATTTGCGGAGGTGTATCGACGATGCGCTGGAGCTGGTGGCGACCAGCGCGCACGAGAAGAACATCGAACTGATTCTGGACGCGCCGTCCGGACTGCCCGCGCATATCGGCGGCGATGCCCGGCGCCTGCGACAAATCCTGGTGAACCTGCTGTCCAACGCCGTCAAGTTCACCGAAGCCGGTGAAGTGGCCAGTCAAGTAGTGGTTCGCGTGCAGGTGCAGACGCTGGAAAGCGCGCGCTGCCGCCTGCGAATTGCGGTGCAGGACAGGGGCATCGGCATTGCCGCCGAGCACATGGACCGGTTGTTCGGCGCGTTCAGCCAGACCGACTCCTCGCACGCGCGGATCTACGGCGGCAGCGGCCTCGGGCTGGCCATCTGCAAACGGCTGGTCGAACGCATGGGCGGTCGCATCGGAGCCGACAGCCTGCCGGGACGCGGCTCCAGCTTCTGGTTCGAGTTCGAAGCCGGCACGGCGCCGGACCCGGACCCGGACCCGCCAGCGGCGGTGAGCGTGCTGTCGCCGCAGGCCGTCGCGTCGAAACAGCCAGAGCCCAAGCCGCTGCGGATTCTGGTGGCCGAGGACAACGTCGCCAACCGCAAGGTGATCCTGCAATTCCTGCGGCTGCTGGGTTACGCCGCCGACTGGGTCTCCAACGGACTGGAAGCGGTGCAGGCGGTCGAGCAGCGGACCTACGACGTGGTTCTCATGGACGGGCAGATGCCGGAGATGGATGGCTTCGAGGCCACCCGCCGGATCTGCAAACGTCCCGGTCGGCGGCCGCGCATCGTTGCGGTCACGGCAAACGCCATGGCCGGCGACGAGCAGCGCTGTCGCGAGGCCGGCATGGACGACTACATCAGCAAGCCGATCATCCTGCGCGAGCTCTCGGCGGCGCTGTTGCGGGTGCCGCAGGCGGCCGAACTCACGTCGCCGCCCATCTCCTCTGTATCGGACTATCGGCCGGACATGCTGGTGCGGCTGGAAAACACCCTGGCACCGGACGGTGCACGCGAGGTGATCGAGGCGCTGGTGAGCGATCTGCGCACGCAGCTTCCCGACCTGGCGACGGGTCTTCGCGAACACGATCCCGTGCGCTCCGGGCGGGTGGCGCACACGTTCAAATCGACCTGTCGTCTGCTTGGCGCAGGCGATCTGGGCACGCTATGCGAACGCGCCGAACGCGCGTTCCGCGACGGCCAGTTCGATCGGGCAGTGGAGGCCAGTGCGGAAATGTCGCCGCGATATGAGGCGCTGGTAGAGGCGCTGCACGATGCGCTTCCGGTGCTGGAGCCCTCGGCGCGCGCTCGCGCGCCGTGATCGCGAAGCCAAGGAGCGGGCCATACCCGCGACAGTCCAAGGACGAATGCAGGTCGGGCTTCAGCCCGACATCCCGGCGGCAGAGTCGGACTGAAGTCCGACCTACGCAGACACTCCTCAGGGCCGGGCACAGGTCTTGTATCCGCGGCCTGATCCACACGACTATCGAATCTCGGTCGACGTAAGCGAGCAGCGCTCAGGCCACTTGCCCGCATGAGAAAAAATTGATGCCATCTTCTGCCGCGGTCAGCCCGCAGGGTCCGTCTCTGGCGGGCTCGTGGGCGTCGATGACCGGCCTGTGGTTGTCGGGCGTTTTCGTGATACTGCTGGGCATCACGGCAGTCATCGGCTGGTTCACCCAGCAGCGGATGCTGGTGGGCCTGCTGCCCGACTTTCCGCCCATCGTGCTCAACACCGCGCTGATGTTCATCGCTAGCGGATTGGCCATGGTGGCCTTGGCGAACGCGCGACGTTATTCCGTAACGATACTGGCTCTTGGCGTCGGAATTCTGGCGCTTGCCATCCTGGCGGAACACATTTCCGGTGCGGACCTGGGCATCGACCACGCCGCTCTCCACGAATGGGCGCAGGACGGGTTTCCTCATCCGGGGCGGTCTTCGCCTCCCACCGCGGTCTGCTTTGTGCTGCTCAGCCTGGCGCTGATCCGGCTCGCCCGCCCGGCGACCGCCAGCGGGGTGCATTTCACCCAGCTTCTCGGCTGGGTGGTGGTGCTGCTCGGCGGCAGTTCGGCCTTCGGCAATCTGCTGGGCCTGGACGTGCTCTACACCTCGTATCCACTGCGCGGAATGGCCTTTCCCACCGCAGTGGGCATGATGGTGATGGGCTTCACGGTTCACCACGCCGCCGCTTCGAAACGCGACACCGACGCGGTCCGTGACGACGCCGAACGCATCGTGTCGGTCGGCACCGCGCTGCTGATCGTGGTGGCGCTGGCCACCGGGCTGCCGGTGATCTACCTGGTCAAGGCGCATATCGAGAGCACGCTGGCCTCGGGCCTGCGCACCGCCATCGTCACCCAGGTGCAGTTGATCGACACGATCGTCGAGCTGCGCATGCAGCGCGCGGCCATCATCACCAACCGGCCGCTGGCGCTACAAACGCTGCGAACGCTGAACCGCGACCCACAGGACCCGGCCGCCCTGGCCCTGCTCCAGACCACCCTGGAGAGTTTCCGTCCACATGGTTTCTCGGCGCTCGAGGTGACCCTAGGCGAGGGCGTGGTCGCCGCCGGCTCCGGCAGCTTCGTGGCCGATTCCGCGATGCGCGTCCGGCTCAAATCGGAGACGCCGGCAGAGCTGATCTGGCATGACGGATTCTTTCTGCGAACGCAGTTTCGATTCACGGACGGCGGTGTCGATCTGGGCGGCGTGGACATGGAGCAGAACCTGGCGCAGATGCAGGCGGCGGTGATGACCGGGCAGCAACTCGGCGAGTCCGGCGAACTGCAACTGTGTCAGCACACGGAAAAACTCATCCGCTGCTTCCCGTCGCGACGCAACCCGCTGCCTTTCGACCTTCCCTACGTGGGAGACGCGGGCGAGCGGCTGGTGCAGCGCGCAGCCGCGGGGGGATCCGGTTTCGCCAGCGGCCGCGACGAACTCGGCCATCGCGTGATCGGGGTCTACGCCCCGGTCGGCACGCACGGCTTGTTCGTGGTGCTGAAAGTAGACACCGCGGAGCTTTACGGCTCGCTGCGCCGGGACGTGGAGCAGGCCTTGCTGCTGGCGCTGGTGGCGATCGTTGCGGGTTCGCTGCTGTTCCGCCGGCTGGTGCGGCCCATGGCGGAAAAGCTGGTGCACGCGCAGCAGGCCAGTGCGAAGAAGAGCCAGGCCATCGAGCGGTTGCACGATTTTCAGCGCGCGATTTTCGATCACGCGCCCGACGGTATCGTGGTGACGGATCGCGAAGGCCGCATCATCGAGTCCAACGAGCGCATGGCGGTGCTGTTCGGCCACAACGCCGCGCAACTCGCCACCTTGTCCATCGACGACCTGGTACCGGAGAAATACCGCGCCCAGCATCATCTGCATCGCGCCAGCTTCCACGCAGCCCCGACCACCCGGCCCATGAGCAGCGACCGCAGCCTGTTCGGCCAACGCGCGGACGGCACGCAGTTTCCCATTGAAGTTGCGCTGGCACCGTTCGCATCCGCACTCGGCGACCGCGTGATCGCGATCGTCAAGGACGTGACCGACGCGCGGCGGCGCGAGCAGGCGATCCAGCAATTGCACGCCTTCCAGCGCGCGGTGTTCGATCACGCGCCCGACGGCATCGTGGTAACAGATCGCGAGGGCCGTATCGTGGAAGCGAACAACCGGATGGCTTTGATGTTCGGCTACGACACCGAACACCTCCGCACGCTGTCGATCGACGACCTGGTGCCGTCGAAACTCCGCGCCCACCACCACCGGCACCGGGCCAGTTTCCACCAGGCGCCGAGCACGCGGACCATGAGTCGCGACCGCAGCCTGTTCGGCGAGCGCGCGGACGGCACCCAATTCCCCATCGAGGTGGCGCTGGCGCCGCTCCAGTCGGCCGACGGCGACCGCGTCATTGCCATCGTCAAGGACGTGACCGACGCGCGCAAAGGCGAGCAGGCGATTCGCGACGCGCTCAAGGAAAAGGACGTGCTGCTCGGCGAGATTCACCACCGGGTCAAGAACAACCTGCAGATCATTCACAGCCTGCTGGATATGCAGGCGACGCGCACCACCGACCTCAAGGCCGCCAGCGCGCTGCGCGACAGCCAGAACCGCATCCAGTCGATGGCGCTGATTCACCAGACGCTGTACCAGTCGCGCGACTTCGCCGAAGTGGACTTCGGGCAGTTCCTGGCCACGCTCGGAAGTCATCTGCAATCGTCGTATCAACGAAACGACCTCAAGCTCGAAGTGAGGGCAGAGCGGGTGCAGTTGTCCATCGACCGCGCCATTCCCTGCGGGCTGATCGTCAACGAGCTGGTGACCAACGCGCTCAAGCACGCGTTTCCCGACGGCCGCGCCGGCAGCATCGCCATTGACCTGCGCGTGCATCGCGGCATCGACGTGGAGCTGAGCGTGTCCGACGACGGCATCGGCATCGCCGATGCGCTCGACCTGGAAAACCTGCCCAGCCTGGGCATGCAACTGGTGCAGGTGCTGACCGAACAGATTCATGCCGAGCTGCACATCCGTCGCCGCTCGCCCACGCGCTTTTCCTTCACCTTCCCGCTGCATCCGGGAAAGCCGGATCGCACTTCCGATACCGAGAGTCGTCAATGACCGCGCACCGCATCATGATCGTGGAGGACGAACGCATCGTCGCCCTCAACCTGCAACAGCGTCTGGGCAAGCTCGGCTACGAGGTGACGGCGCGGGCCGCGTCGGGCACCGAGGCGCTGAACAAGGCGCGCGCCAATCCGCCCGACCTGGTGCTGATGGACATCCACATCGAGGGCGAACTCGACGGCATCCAGACCGCCGAGCTGCTCTACCAGGAGCTGGGCCTGCGGGTGATTTACCTGACCGCCTATTCCGAAGACACGACGCTCGACCGCGCGCGCACCACGCGGCCCTACGGATATCTGCTCAAGCCCTTCTCGGAGCGTGAGCTGCACGCCACCCTGCAGATGGCGCTGGAGCGCCGCAGCGCGGACCTGAAACTGGCGGATAGCGAGGAGCGCAATCGCCTGGCGCTGGATTCGGCGTCGATGGGCGCCTGGGAGTTGAATGCCGAACGTTCGGAGCTGAAGGCCTTCGGGCTGGCCGGCATGCTGATGCTGCAATCCGACAAGGGCGCGGCCGTCGGGGTGGAGCAGTTCCTGGACTGCGTACATGCGAACGAGCGATCGATGGTTCGTTCAGCCGTGGAACAGGCGCTGGCGAACGGCAAGCCTTGCGCCGTGGAGTTCCGCCAGAAACGCGCCGACGACGAACCGCACTGGGTACGGGTGGTGGCGCGCGCATTCTCTCCAGGCCACGGCTTGAACACGCGACTGATCGGCGTGGCGCAGGACGTGACCGCGCGCCGCGCCAACGAGCTGCGCCTGCAACAGGCCGCAACCGTGTTCAACGAGGCCGGGGAGGGCATCTTCATTCTCGACGGCGACGGCCGCCTGGTCAGCACCAACCCGGCGTTCGAACTCATGGTCAACGGCGGCGCCCTCATCGAGGCCGGCACGGTGCCGCGCTTTCTCACGCCCAAGGTGCTGAGCCACGAGCTGCATGAAAAGCTCTCGTCGCAGCTCGCGACCCACGGCAGCTGGCAGGGCGAAATCCAGGCCGTGCGCGCCAACGGAGACCTGTTTCCGGCCTGGCTCTCGATCACGCAGGTGCGCGACACCGAGGCGCGCATCGTCAACCAGGTGGGCATCCTCTCCGACTTCACCGCGCTGCGCATCGCGCAGGAAACGCTGCGCCGCCTGGCGCACTACGACGTGCTGACCGGCCTGCCCAACCGCACGCTGGCACTGGAGCGGCTGGAGCAGGCGCTGAACCGCGCGCGCCGCCGGCAGACGCGCATTGCGGTGCTGTTCGTGGACCTGGATCACTTCAAGCGCATCAACGACACCCGCGGCCACGCCATGGGCGACCTGGTGTTGCGCGAAGCCGCCGAGCGCTTGCAGTCCTGCCTGCGCGCGGAAGACACGGCGGCGCGCCTGGGCGGCGACGAGTTCCTGATTCTGGTCGATGAGTTCAATGACTGCGGCCACGCGATGGCGCTGGCTGAGCGACTGCGCAAGACCTTGACGCTGCCGGTCCGGGCCGGCGGCAGCAGTTTCCAGATCGGCGCCAGCATCGGCATCGCGATGTTCCCGGAGGACGGCGGCACGGTGGAGCGCCTGATCCAGGCGGCCGATACCGCGATGTACGAGTGCAAGGCGCGCGGCCGCGACGGCTACGCCTTCTACAGCGCCGAGATGACCACGCGCGTGGCGCGTTACCTGGCACGCGACCAGCAATTGCGCCAGGCCTTGGCCAATGGCGAACTACGGCTTTTCTACCAGCCGCTGGTCGATGTCCTCAGTGGCCGTTGCGACGCGGTCGAAGCCCTGATCCGTTGGCAGCATCCCGAGCTGGGCCTGCTCGGCGCCGAAGACGTCATACCCACAGCCGAAGAGAGCGGACTGATCGTCGAGGTCGGGGCCTGGGTGCTGGACGAGGCCTGCCGGCAGATCGCCGAGTGGCGGGCCCAGGGCCTGGATGGGTTGCGGGTCTGCGTGAATATTTCGCCCAAGCAGCTCAAGACCGGCAAGCTCTCGGCTGACCTTGTGCGCGTTCTGAAAAAGCATCAGGTCGAGCCGTCGGCGCTCGAGATCGAGATCACCGAGAGCAGCCTGCAGAATGAGGACATGGCGGTGGCCACGCTCAACGAGATCCGGCGGATCGGGGTCAGCGTCGCCATCGACGATTTCGGCACCGGCTTCTCCTGCCTTTCCTCGCTGCACAACCTGCCGCTGGACCGGCTGAAGATCGATCAGAGCTTCGTGCGCGAGCTACCCGCAGGCAGCGGCGCGGTGCTGGCCGAGACCGTACTGGCGATTGCGCGCAAGTTGCAATTGAGAGTGACCGCCGAAGGCGTCGAGACCGAGGAACAGATGGCCTTCATGGCCGAACACGGCTGCGATTCGGTGCAAGGATTCCTGTTCGGCCCCGCCGTGCGACCCGATGCGCTGGCGCTGCGCCTGCTGGCGCCCGGGACCGATCGGTGTCTGGGACGGGATGCGATGCGCGAAGTACGCAAAGCCGCTTGAGGTGCGCGGCATAAGATTACCTCTCCGCTTGCGGGAGAGGTAAGGAGAGGGGGTCTCGCAGATTGGTGAAAGGATGGGATTGGCGCGCGCTTCAAGATGGGCGCCTTGTCCGACCGCCCACTCTCCCCAGCCCCTCTCCCGCAAGGGGAGAGGGAGCGGTTCGGGCCGCTTTCTGGCGGGTCATGTTTTGCGGCCTTTGCGGCGCTTCCGAATAGAAAAGCCCCGGCTTTACCGGCGAGTCGTTACTTCGAGCCCGGCAGCCGGCCGTCGACGGCCATCCGGGCCGCCTTGCCGAGCGGTTCCGCGCGACCTTCTTCGTCGTCGCGTCGCCGTCGCAGCTTCGGACTGGTGGCGGTGTGGTCGCGCGATCCCGCCATGAATATGTGGATCGAACCCAGCAGTTCGCGGAACCAGCCGCCCGGCGTCAGCGGGATGGAGCCCAGGCGCCGGTAGCCGTCGGTGAGCAGCACCACATCGACCCCGACCAGTGGGTCCGCCGGTTCGTAGCTCACGCAGCCGCTGATTTCGAGACGGTCCAGCGCATCGTAGAGGTCGCTCCTGCGGAAGCCCGAGGGACGCCAGCGTCGCTCCAGTTGCGCCATGAGCACGCGGCCGGCCGGGTGGCCCATGCCGCAGTCGCGAAACAAGCCCAGAACGGCGAGTTCGATGGAGTAATCCGTGATCGACATTGCGGACATTTTTATCTCCCTGGTTGCAATCGAAACTTACCGGAGCACCACGATATCGGAATTGACCCAGATCAATGCGCGCCAGTCCGATCGCGGCAAGGCTTCGCGATTGTTTCTAGGCCGAGGAGTAAATAATGAACATCGATCGGACGCGCGCTTCGTTCGCGCTGGTGAGCATTCTGCGCGAGCACGTCCCGGTGGGAGGCAGTGTGGAAATGAACGAGCTGCGACAGCAATGGCCGCGATTCGCATTGCGCAGAAGAGATCTGGATTCCTGTGTCCTGCGCCTGGAACTGCTGGGCATGGTCGAGGTGGACCGGATCGGCGGGCGGCAGTTCGTCAGCCTGACTCTACGGGGCTTCGAGTCGGTGAATTGGTGGGTCAGGGTGATCGAGGCGATCGTCTTTCTGCCGCGTCACATGGCGCGCTGGCTGAGCCGGTTTCGCCGCCTTGCTCCGGCTGCAACCGTCCCGCGAAGGCGCTTGACGGACCGGACAGGCACCGATCGGTAACCCGATCGCCCGGAGACTCGAGCACCCTGCGGTACTGGTCCGCCGATGGACCCGCTTCGGAGCGAATGGGAAACCCGGCTACCGAATCGAAAAAAAGCCGCCGGAAAGCTTTCCGGCGGCACGCGGGTGGAAATGTCGTCGGGGAACGACTCATCGGCGGTGTGGGAGAGGGATACATCGCCGAACTCCACCCTAATAGAGCTTGCCGGTAGCCGCGGGGGAGTGGTGCAGCAAGCTCTGGTAGCGATCATCCGGTAGCGGTGGCCGTCGCGCATTGATCTGGATCAATACCCCAATGCCCTGGACTCGAAACTGGTAGAGCAGCCGCATCCCCAGTTCGTCGCCGCCGAGGCCGCCGTCGAAGGTCGTAGCAGAAGCGTGACAGCGATTTCCCGGTGACTCTCCTGCCGGGCGTTACGCGCCGCCTCGCGCTATGGCAGCAGCCCGTCTTCGGTTTTGGGGTCGCACCACTAGAACTGATAGCCGAGACGCAGCGTGAGCTCGTCGGCAAAATCGATTAGCGACATCAGGTTGTTGTTGGCATTTCCGCCCCAGGCATCGGCCTCGACGTAGTTGTAGAACAGGTTGACCGTGGTGTCGCCGCGCGGCTTCCATTGAACGCCCGGCTGGATCAGAACGCCGCCCTGCACGTCCACCAGCGCAGCGACGCTGTATTCGAAAATGTAAGCATTGCTCGGCTGAAGAGCGGCGAACACCAGGTAGTTGGCGCCCCCGTTCACGCCCGGATTGATCTTCGGATCGGCGCTGGTCGGAACCTTGGGATTGAGCCTGACGCCCTGGTCGGAAAAATTCTCGCTGCCGTAGCCGTCCAGGAGCAGGCCGGCAAGATCGCTCTCCTTCTGCCAGAGGTACTGGAACACCAGGTACGTGGCCGGAAAACTCGGCGAGAAGCGCTGGTATTTCTCCATGACCATACCCACCTGCACCTCGTCGCGCTCATCGTAGTTGTGCCCGAGATCCACGGACGTGAACTTGCGATTGCGCGTGTACGTCGACTCGACGTTGACGATCAACTGGTCCATGAACGAGCCGGGTTCGCCCGCGAAGACGTAGCCCGCGCCGAGTCCGAACACCTGCTGACGGTAGTAGTCGCGTTCGATGTGCCCGCGCAGGCCTTCGCCAGCGATGAAGAAGGCGTCGAGTTGGTTGTTGGCGGCGTTGTTGTCGTGCCCGATGTTCTGGGCAAAGATTTGCTGGGAGCCGTCGAAATCGTCGACTGCCTTGTTGAGCCCGTCCAGCGAATCGAGCTTGATGTAGCCCGCGTAGTTGTACCACTCCTCCGCGGTGAACACGCCGCCCGGCGAGGCCTCGAAAGGCGTCAGCGCGAGCAAGGGGCCGCAGCCGTTATCGAGTTGGAGATCGGTCCCGTGCGAGAGGTTGTACGCCGGTACCAGCGCGGCCTCGCAAGCTCCATTGAAGAAAGCGCCGAGCGGATTCGAGTTGGGCAGCGCCTTGTTGACGCCGGACTCTACCCAGCGGATGGAGCCCAACTGGTCGAGCTTGCTGGTAAACATGGCCTGCGCCGACATGTTGCCGAATTCGCCCTTGAGGCGCATGCCGAAATTGAATTTCTTGTCGTAGCCGTTGGCCACGTAATTGTCGTGAATCGTGAACTGCGACGGCACGACGTTGTACGGCGTGTTGACGTTGCCGAGGATGGTCGGGACGAATTGCTGCGCGAACATGTCCGCATTGATCGTGTCCGTGGCCTGCACGGTCACGCGGATGCCCGGCGCCGATCCGCGCTCGTCGGCGTATTCCTCCAGCGCGCGATCGAGAATCAGGTGACGGCGCAGGTCGAGCCCGTTGGCCTGGTCCATCACGCGAAAGAACAACAACTGTCCCCAGGCGATGGACTGGTTGCCCACGCGCACGGTCGTGTTGCCCTTGTTCCACTGCAGGAAAAAGGCCGGCAGATCGATCATGTAGTTCTTGCCGGAGCGCTCGAACAGGAGCGGGTTCTTGTCTTCGCGTACCCCGTAGCCGAGATAATCCGGCGAGCCGCCGAACTGACGCTCTTCGCCGCCTTCGATGCCGCCGTTGATGTCGTCGTAATCGCCGTAATCGAAATCGCGGTATCCGAGTCCGCCGGGTTCGTACACGGCGCGGAAGCGCGAGATCAGGGAGAAGTCGCCCCAGGCCAGGGTGGGCGTGATCTCGAATCGGACGATGTGGTAGTTCAGGTCGTTGTCGCGGCTCGGCACGTAACGCTTGAATACGTCGTTGGCACCGGAAGCGCTGGCCTGCTGAATGCCTCTCGACAGCGGGAGGACGCTGGGAGTGGTCAGGCCGGTCGGATCGAGCGGCACGGTCCAACCCAGCGCCGGGTCGCCGGCCTGTCGCATGATGGTTTTGCCGTTAGCCGGATCACCGAACTGATTCGCGTAGGCGCTCTCGCCGCTCGTGCTGAAGGCAGTCTCCAGGCGAAGCAGTGCGTTGTAGGAGAAGTCGCCGCCCAGGAACTTGCTGCCGGCAGCATCTCCGGCAGTCGCGGACCCGGTCCAGACCGTAGCCGCAGCCAGCCCGATAACGCCGCCAATGAGCCTTTTCATGAATTTGATCTCCTAATGTTTATGGATGCTTGCTGTCGGCCTTGTGCGCGCTCGTCGAGCGAAGGCCGATCGAAATGGCGGACAGGGAAATCGCCGCCGGAAAAACAGGGGCAGGCCTGGATCGAGGCCATGCGCGCTTATCGCCGACGGGCTGTCGGAACGAGGGGTCAGGGTGAGGTGGGTGCGCCGCGGGGAACTCATCGAAAGGAACTCAGGATGTGCGACGAATCCTGGCTCCCCATGCGCCCAATCGCATTGACCTGCGTCAACTGCGCGAACAGGCATCCACTCGGTGGCCCTACCCGTTACCGCCCCGCGAGGTGCCGGTCGAAGCAACAGCGGTTGCTCCGTGCGTCTTCAAAAAATGCCTTGCGCACAAACGGATTCTTTGCGCCGCTTTTGACCGACCCACCGGCGCAGTCGATAATCGCCGGACAGGATGTGAGGGACGGCAGCCTGTGGTGTTCGGCATGACGTGTTTCATGTCGGGGTATAGCGCAGTCTGGTAGCGCGCCTGCTTTGGGTGCAGGATGTCGGGAGTTCGAATCTCTCTACCCCGACCACTTCCACGGTCGCACCTGGCCTGAAGTCCACAAAAATCTGTTTGTGGAATAGGCCCGCGGTAATCGTTAGACTTCGCCGCCCTGTGGTGGCCGTAGCTCAGTTGGTAGAGTCCCAGGTTGTGATCCTGGTTGTCGCGGGTTCGAGCCCCGTCGGTCACCCCATTTTCCCCCCGTAATTGGATTTCCTTTTCGTTACAATGCGCGCCCGCTGGAGCCCTCCGGCGGAAAAGAATGCGAACGGGTTGCTAGCTCAATTGGTAGAGCAGCTGACTCTTAATCAGTAGGTTCCCGGTTCGAGTCCGGGGCAGCCCACCAATGTCTTACGTCGCAAATTCGCCCGGCGCTCATCACGCTGGGCTTTATCTTTGCGCGGCAACTCGATGAACGAGCCGCTAAAGAGTCCCACAAACACGCTGCCATCTCAGGCAGCAAACTCAAGAAGTCAACGGATTCCAGCAAAGGTTTCGCGAAAACCCGGCATCAGCAGGCTCCTCGCGAGAGACATTACCGTCAACAACCGGCGGCTTGGGTTTTTTGGTGCCGAGATTCGAGACCAGATCGCGCATTTCGTCCATGTCTGGGTGGACGTAACAGAACGTGGTTCGCACGTCGCGATGGCCGAGGATGCGTTGTAGGGTCTTGATGCGTCCGGTCTTCGCCAGCTCGGTAGCGAAGGTGTGTCGCACCTTGTGCGGGCTGGCCTTGAACCGGTGATGCGTCTGGAGTGCGCGGAAGAAGTTGGCCAGGTGCCACTCGTTCATCTGCGTGAGCTTCGGATTGCGACGACGACGCAGGAACAGCGTCAGGTTGAAGACCTGCCCGTCCCTCAAATACTCCTCCCCCACCAACGCGCGCGTCCTGGCCGCTACGGTGCGCAGATCGCTGGCGACGGCGGGCATCATTGGAACCGCCCACTCCCGGCGGGTCTTGCTGGTCTTCGAGCGCAGGATGATTTCGGACTCTTCGAAGTCCACGTCGGCCCAGGTCAGGCCGATGAGCTGCCGACGGCGGATTCCTGTCATGAACAGCGTCCGCAAGACTGCTAGCCAGAACCAATGCGGTTCGATCAGCGATCCTTCGCGGCCCAACGAGGCGATGATGTCGGTCAGTCGGTCGATGCTGACCGTTTTGGGCAAGACCTCATCGACCGGCTCAGACGCGACTTCCCAGAGGCTTTCGGCGATCAGCTTCTTGCTCACCGCATAGCGCAACAGCACCTGCACATGGCGACGGTAGTTGTTCCACGTGACCGGCGCGGCCCGCTCTAAGATCTTCTCCCGCCACAGTACCTGTTTGTCGGTATTCAGCTCGCTGGGCCTGGTGACGGCTACGTCCTCCTCCATGAGCCTGATAACCAGATCAAGCTGCCGTTGCATGGACGCACTTGCCCGGTGCAGGCGCACGTAGTTGTCGAGAATTTCACGAAAGCTGTGATCCGGCAGTTCGTCGGACATAGGTTCTTTCCTCCGCAGACATTGCGGACCCTACTGAGCACAAACCTCTACAAGTATTTTTTGAAGTAGGCCGTGGCGTACCGGATACCCGTTGCAAAAATGACGATGAGCGGTGGCAGGAACCACTGAGGGTTCATGACAGACGGTGGGATCAGGTAAATCGCTGCGGTGACGACGAGGCTGTAAGCCACAGCCCGCTTGGCGCGGTGGTAGATGAATCCGGACTCGCGCCCGCCGCCGGTTCGCCGCAGAAACCATACGACCAGTCCGTCGGCAAAGCCGCCCAGGGCCGCGAGCAGCAGCAACGGCGCCGTCAGCGCCAGCACTGCAAGCCGCGCGGCAAAGAGCTGCAATCCCGTGGCGGCGGTCTCCCAGAATTCGCGCGTCGCCAACACGAATTTGCGCATCAGTTCGTCACTGTCATTCATAGGCGCTGGATCGAGCGCCTGTTTCAGCATGTAGTCGAAACCTGGAGCCTTGAAGAAGGCGGCGTACAGCCGGTCGTGGATGGCGTAGGCCAGCGGCGGAAAGCGCGCATCGCCGAGTTCGACCAGCTTCGCCCACTCCTGATCGAGATTGCGTTGCAAGGCGGCAACGCCCCGCGCTTCTCCCTGCGGGTACGGCCAGAGCGTGTAGAACAGGTGGGCGACCAGTGTGAGCACCAGGATGATCGCGCACCACTTCACCCACCAGAGCAGGCCGGTCCAGCGCGACTTATCCATCGCCTGCGCGACCGTAACGTGTCCGTGCCCAGGCGCGGATGTCCTCGACGCCCTGCGGCAGCAGGGGGTCCGCCCCCACTAACGGCAGCCGCATCTTGTAGAGCCGACCGCCATCCAACAGGGCGAAGGCTTGCCCCTTGGGTAGTTGCACCAAGTCGGCGGGCTGAAGCATCTCGGCCTCGACTTCCGTCACGCGATCCGCATTGGCCGAGGTGAAGTCGGTCGGCGTTTCGGGGTCGTTGTCGTCGGTGGTGCGGCTTTCGGCGAGCTTGGTATAGACCCGCACCTTCGGTAGCTGCGTGGTGAGGAACTCGGCCGTTTCCTCGTTCTTCACGCGCATCATGATGAGCGTGTTGAGGTTGCCCGAAATCTGCCCGGCCTTCGCCTTGTCACCGATGCCCGCTTCGATGTCAGAAGCGGTCTGCGTGTAGGCCGTGATCTGCATTCCTGCACCGCCGCCCTTGTTGAGCAGCGGGATGAACTCGTTGCCGACCAGCTCGTTGAACTCGTCGGCATGAATACAGACCTTGCCGCGCCGATGACCCGGCACGTCCGGCAGGCCCTGGGTGTCGCCGAACTTGTAGACAGCACCCGACACCGAGGTGAGATCGGCGAACATCGAGTTGCCGACGGCGCTGGCCACTTCGTTGTCCGACAGCGCATCGAGCCCCACGTAAACCACACCGCGCTGGCGGATGATGCGCATCCAGTCGAGCACGGGACGCTTGTCGGCGAGGTCCGAGTAAATCGGCGTCAGCAGCGCGCCGGAGCGCCCGCTGGTGAGCTTCTCCAGCAATGGCAGCAGGCTGGCCGTGAGCTTGTCGAAATAGGTCTTGTCGTATTCAAAGGCGCTGCGCAAGCCGTCGGCAACCGGGTCGTAGAGGTTGCGCTCCTTGGCGAAGCGCACTATCCCGATAGCGCGCGGATCGCGGCCCCGCAGGGCCATCGGCAGGTTCTTCTCGTTGACGTTGGCGGCGATGTTGGCAACGGCGTCGCGCCAGTCCGACGGCCCCTCGGTCTTGAACCACAGCTCGTGATACTCGATCAGCAGCGGCTCGATATGTGTCACGTAGCGCGCGATGTCGGCGTATGCCGGCTTGCGACCCAGCCCTACCAGCGCCCGCGCGACGATGTTGGTAAAGCGCCAGGCGAACTCCCGGAAAGCGGCAGAGTTGCCCTCCGCAGGAAGCTGCGTGGCAATGCGCGAAGCCACTTCGGTGATTCGGCCGAACTCGCCGACCGGGTTGTAGCGTTCCGAGAAATCCGAGTAGCCAAGGTGGAAGATGTGGAACTGCTCCAGCCGCCCGGTGCGCTTGCACTCGGCGAACATTCGCCGCATCAGATCGAGATCACCTTTTGGATCGAACACGATGACGGTCTCGCCGCGGCGGATGTCCTGCGCCACCAGCAGTTCGGCGAGCCGGGTCTTGCCGACGCGCGTGGTGCCGAGCACCAGCGTGTGCGCCTCGCGGTCGGCCAGGTCCATCCAGACATCGGACTCGTCCTCCAGGCCGACCCCGTGCAGACAGGAGTTGCCGCCCACTGGCGGTAGTGGGCGCAGCGGATTCCAAGGGCTATCCCTGCGCGTGAGCCGTGCCACCGGCTCCAGCCAGAGCCGATGCTCCGCTGCCATTTCCATTGCCCGTGCTCCGCGATAGAGCGCGCCTGGGACGAGCCAGCGGCGCTTAGCGGGGTCGAGAGTCTCAATCAGCCGCTGGCTATGCCGCTGATCCCAGCGAAAGCCCCGCCCCAGAAACAGCTTCGCTTTCGAGAGCGGAATGGCGTCCGCATTGAGCACATAGCGCGGCAGCTTTCTCAGATTGGAGCGGTACCGAAGAATCTTCACGCCCTGCCAGGCCCGCCACAGCGCGAGACCGGCGAAGATGCCCGCCATCGTCGAGGCCACACCCGGCATGATCGGAAAAAGGGAAACCGACTCCTGCCACAGCGCCAAGGCCGTGCCGCCGAGCACCGTAGCCGGGAAGAACTCAAAAGCTGGCCGCAGACGGTTGTCGAAGTATTCGCTCATGGCTCACGCCGGAGGTGTTTCCACTGGAAACACCTCAGCCGGGGGTGGCGTAGTCCCTATTCCCGCATCCGTGACCCGGTGCAGCACCGGATTGGTGCGGGTGACGACGATGCCTAGCTGCGTCTGCGGATCTGGAATGACGATGCCGCGCAGCAAGGCTCCCGACTTAGTTTCTCCGACCACGCGATACGTCCAGACGTTGGTGCCCTGCGCCGTCTTGCGGTGTAGCCGCAACTTCAGCAGCTTCTTCTGAGCCGCCTCCCAGCCGGTGACGCCCGCGAAATCGCGGAACACGGCCGGGGACACCAACAACAATCCCTCCTCCACGTAATGAACACGCGCGTCGGCCGTGTTGGTCTTCAGCCGCCCCGTGACGATGCCCGCGCGCAGCCAAGCCAGAAACTCGTTTTTCTGGCAGAAGGCGTCAAGCGGAGTTTCGGCGGTGGTAGCAGTCTCGTCGTGTTCTGCTTCGACGGACCACGGGACTGCCGCAGAATCTGATGAGATCGCCGAAGACAGGCTTAACGTAGCCGCCCCCGCGGTGAAAACAGGGCCGAGCGGAGCCTCGAATTCCGTAGCCGATGGAGAAGCCATGACAATCACTTGCTCGTCGCGGGGCACGCCGGCGTCTGGCACTACGGTCCCGTCGAAGGCAGGTGGACGGGATTCGGGCTCTGGCCACAGTTTGGCGAGCGGCACCCGCAAGAGCGTCAGCGACACTGACCAGCTACCGACTTGCACAGTCGCGTTCCAGATCGCGCGGTCACCATTGACCGAGACCAGACCGTGGCTTTGCAGCTCGTCCATCAGGCGGTCGTTGCGTGCGGGCACACCGCTTTGCGCTTCGTTCAACAGATGCTCGCGCAGCGCATCCAATGCGCGCTTGCTCACCAGCCAGAGCGCGTCGCCCGTAACCCAGCCTGCCGCGCCGGGCTTGTTGAGCGGCAGGCGACCCTGATCGACCAGGAAGCGCAGTCCTATTGCCAGTCGTTCGGCCAAAGGCTTCGGAGCACCTTGCGGCACGCGGGTGGCTTGTACGCCGGTCAGATCGGAGGCCACCGAGAGTCCGTCCGCCGAGCGAATCAGCTTCCCGAGTTCGCCAGAGAATTCGTCGTCCAACCCGGAAATCGTCGCCACCCAGGCTTCGAACACGTCCATGTCCGACGCCAGCCAATGCAAACCTGAAGCGGGCACGATGTGATGCGCCAGCAGCGGCGGCAGCCGTGCATGCAGGCGATAACGCCGTCCGCGCCGGAACTGCACGCGATACGCGACCGCCGGTGGCCTCATCGCCCCCGCCAGCCCATCCCAAGACCCCAGGGGCTTCCCGTTCACGTCGAACAAGGCGATGCGTTGGTCGCAAAGCGGTTTGCCGATGTCATGCAGCAGCGCGGCCGTCGCCGTCGCATACGTCCACACATCCTGCTTCTCCGCCAGTTCCTCGGCACTGGCTCCCGCCGGCAACAGCACACCCCTTCGCAGAGTCAGTGCGCTCAGCGTGACTTGCAGCCCATGTGCCAGCAATCCGCCTGGATCGTGGTGATGGTGCGCTTCAGACGCAGGAAGCTGCTGGACGAATGCAGCGAAGGACTCGAACAGCCGGTAGTACAGCGTGTTCCAGTGGGCTTCCGGGACACCTACTTGCCCGCGAATGGCCGATAGCAGCGAATCGTGGGCCAGCAATAGCTCCGGAGCACTACGCAAGACGAGCAGATCGCCTGCCGCGGGTGCCGTCGCCGTCCCGCGGTTCAGCCAACGCCTCAACAGTCCCATGACTTCAGCCACTCCAAAGTTTCGGGAACGGATGGGCACAGATCGCCGTCCAGCCAGAACACCAAGTCGCCGTACTGCTCACGGAACTGATGCAGCGACTCACGCAAGGGTTGCCACACCGCGCGTCCTGTTACCGCGCCAGCCCGGTAACGGAAAGCCGGAAGGCCGACGCAGACCTGCATGAGGAACACGCGAGCCTCCACGGGCGACAGATGCACGCACTCGGCGAGTTGCCTATTAAAGATCGCCTCCGCACGCTCCTCGTCCGCATCGAGCACCATATCAATGGCGGCAAGGCGCTCAAGCAGCAAGGTCAGCGGGGCCGCAAAACTCCGCAGGCCCAAGCTCTCAAGGATTTCGACGATTGGCATTCCGGTGCGCCTCCTGGGCCGGATTGTTTTCGGCGCACAGGGGACTAGACGAGCGGAAACCAGCGTCACCGGGTTGTGGGTTTAACTCTCCCTTTCGACACGCCGCGCGTGACGGCCCTTTCGGATTGGGCCATTCCCCTTGATCTACCCCTACCGTTGCAAAGCCAGGCGCTGAATCAGTCGATGCCCTTGACCCTTTGCAAGCTGATCCGGCAGCCCTTCGCCGATCTTGAAGTCTGGCTGCGACAGGAACAGTATTGGCGCATGAAACAGACGCCCCTCCACTTGACTGACACTGCGCTGCTACTGACGCTGACGGTGTTCGCGTGGGCGCTGGCGGGCTGGCTGCTGGCAGTGCCGGTGTATGCAATCGGCGTGGTGCTTATGCGGCAAGCGCGCAAGGCTCCAGCGGAATCACCAGAAGAAGCGGCGGAAGGTCGTCGGCGCACCTATGCGCAGTTTCAGAAGGATCTGAACGATCCGACCGGCACTCCTGCGGTCTCGATTTACCGCGATCTGAACTGATTACTTGCGGCGCTCGTCGCCGAACAGTTTGTCGGGAATGTCGCTGAACTTGTCTACGAAAGGAACCACCTTGCCCGCGCCATCCAGCGCAGTGCCGAGCAAGCCCTGATTCGCCGAGTCCGTCTTTGTTTCCACGGTCTCGCGAAGCGGCTGTGACTGTACGCTCGCCGCTCCGTCGCCCTGCTTAGCCTTACGTTCCAATTCTTGCCGCTGGGCTTCCGTACTCGCGGCCGTGCCGGTAACGCGATCCAGAACTTCATCCTTGCCTTGCGTCACGCTGATCTCGCGAGCGGCCTGCACATCGCGGCGATTCTCTTGGTCACGGCCCACGACTGATTCGCGTGAATCGCGTTCCAGCGCATCCAACTCCCCACCGCCGCGAGCTTCCAGGGTGCCCGCAATGGGAGAATTCCCGATCCCTGCGATCTGGGTCGCGGCATCGCGCGCAAAGTCGCTTGCGGCACGCAGGACCGTTTCGCGGTCTGCTTCGCTGCCCATCTGCGCGCGCTGGAGCACACGATCTGCGGCCCGGAGGTCGCCACCTCTGACTACCTCCGCAAGATACTGTCGGAACGGATTATTGAGGTCCGTGGAGAACGATACTTCCGACGATTCGAGACGCTCACGCGCGCTGGTGAAGGTCTCGGCGCGCTCGACACTGGCCTGCGCGGTGCGGCGCAGGTCTTCGCTGGACTGGAAGCTCGCCTGCACCTGATCCAAACCGGACTGTGCAGCGTCGCCGCGAAAGCTTGCGGTGAGTCGGCTGCTAGCCTCCTGCGCGTCGGAGAACCGTTCGCTGTAGCCGGTTTCCTGCGCAAACTGCTGGGCGCGCTTGAATAGCTCGCTGTCGGTGGCTTGGCTGGTTCCGCGAATCGAACCCTGCGCCGACAAGTCCACCGGATTGACCAGCTTGAGCAGGCCCGGCTGTGTGATCGACAAGGTAGCAGCGCCGAGAACCTGCGCGGCTTGTTCCTCGCGCAAGCCGTTTTCCTGCGCGAATTGTCGAGTGAGTTTCTGCACGTCATCGGTCTGCCGCGTGGCGCTCGCCGACAGACCCGAATCGAATTGCTGGGCAAAGCTCTGGTTGTTGGTGATCTGCTCCGAGACTGCGCTCAGATTCTGGTACGCGGCCGAGGTCGCCGTGGTGAAGGCAGCGACGTCGTTGCGAGCCGACTTCACCGACTCCGCCTGCTGCGCGCTCAAGGACCCGCGCATGGCCTGGTCGATGCCGACGTTCACCGGCAGCCTCGATTCCGGGAAGCTCACGTATTCGCCGGAGGGCGTGACACTGCGGCGGATGCCGTCCGCGCCCTGCATCTCCACCGGGCCGGTGGTGGTGCGCGGCGCGGTGTTCTGCGCCCACCATCCTGCGTTGCCGAAGCTGGTGTTGCCCAGCGAGAGATTGCCCGACGTGGCCTCGCTCGCGCCCTGGCTGACCGGCGATTCGTAGCTTTGCAGGATGCGTCCTCCGATGCTCGCCGCCACCGAGCCGCTGAAGCTCACCAGCATGTAGGCGATCATCGGAATCGAGAGCGTGAGGTAGCCCGCGAGAATCGCGTGATCGGCCATCACCTGTGCCAAGCCGGTGTAGTTGGCCAGCGAGAGGATAGTTTCAGTGGTGCCGGTGGGCGTAACGTAGTGCAGGCTCGCTTCCGCCGGCCAGCGCGAATAAACCGTGATGGCGCCGTGCAGCACCGCGTAGAGGGGCGCCCACAACTGCACCCAGAGAATCATCTTGAGGTAGGACGCTGCCACCTTGTGCGCCACCGGCAGCATCAGCAGCAGGCCGATGATCGGGAACACGGCGTAGATGAAGGCTTCCATGATGTTGCGGATCAGCGGCAGCATCCTCGCAGCCAGCTCACCCAATGCGCCGTAGGACGTGCGGCGCTCAGCCTCGGCGCGGGCCAGCGCGAAGTCCTGCGCGGCGGCGGGCGCGTCCACTTTCGCAGCCCAGGCCGAGACGCCGCGCTTCATGGAGTTAGCCAGCGCGTTCTCGCGGACGATCTGTTCCGAAGACATCGAAAGCCCGGTGAGGAACTGGTAGCTCACCGGCATCGAGGCCGCGAACTTGACGACGGCGGCGTCCACCGTCTCCGCGCGAACGAGCTGCGGGCCATAGAAGCGTTCAGCCTTGGTGACGGCGTTCTGGACGTCCAGTGCCAGCGGGCCGCTGGTCGCGTCCAGCGCCTCCTTGCAGATGGCGGTGCCGCGTGCGCCGCTTTCCGGCAGGTAGGGAAAGGCGCGGACGGTGGAGGTTCGATCCTGTACGAACAACCACATCGAGTCGTACCCGCTGTGCCAGTACAGGTCTTCCCAGGTGTAGCGGCCCAGCAGGATGTCGTAGAACACGCACTGCTGCCAGAACTCCGACAAGTTCTCCTGTGTGCGTACGTCGGTCAGCTCGAAGCGCGTGGAGGCTTCCACCAGCTTGGAGCCGAACAGCAGGCCGTTCCCGGAATAGCCCATCTGATCCGGCAGCGCGAACAGCAGCTCGAAGCCGCGTGTGAGCCAATCTCCGAACAGGCTCGAAAGCCCCGCCGTAGCGGCCAGGCCAATCGGCACGTTGGACACCACGGCCGACTGCGAGGGATCAATGCGGTCTGTGATGATGACGTTGGAGCGCGGCAGGATCGCCACGTAGTAAGCCATGATGAATCCGAGAATCCATTGGACGTTCATGGCTGAGCCTTTGAACGCCGCCTGCACGAGCACCGCCAGCAGCCCCATCGTGGCCGCGACCTTCAGCGCGGTGATGTAGTCGCCGTTGCCAAACAGCGCGGCCACGGCGTTGAAGGTCACGCGCAGAAACTCGCCGCCGCCGTAGGTGAAAATCTCGAAGTCCATCGGAACGTGCCGGCGATCAGCGAGCCGAGGTCCACATCGCCGATTGCAGCACCGTCGGCGAGAGCCGCCCCACCAGCGCGCGTTCGTAGTCGCGCGCCTTGACCACGAAATTCAAGGCCCGGTCGTAGTCTTCGCCGAGCTTCTGCTGGCTTTCGGCGAGCTGCTTGCGGGCTTCGCGGATGTCGGCCTGAAACTGCGTGACCGCCTTGCCCTTGGTTTCTTCCAGGCCGCTCGCGCCGTCGGCGATCTTCTTGAGAAGGTCGAGCAGGTAGGCATGAACGATGTCCTTCGCGATCAGCTCCGAGAAGGTGGCGATCTCCGATTCCACGTTGCCCGCAAAGTAAGCCGTGGACACAGTGAGGAACTTGTAAACCGGCAGGCTGGTAGCCTGAATCAGACCGCGCTCCTCCAGGGTGGGCGGTGCGCTTTCGGTAGCGATTTTCTCTGCGAGGCTGCTCAGCAGACGTTTGACCTTGCCGTCGAGGGCCTGCGCCGCAGCAATCGTGAGGTCGCTTTTGCTACCGCCGAATACCACGCACTTGCCCGCGTCCACCTCGGCATCCTCGCAGCGGAAGATCTGGACGGTGCCACCGTTGAGCAGCGCGGCGATCAAGGGATCGCTACCGCCCTGGGCGGAGAGCTGCGACGGAATCACTTTCGTGGTGGTCTGCGGATCGGCGTCGGCGCTGCGCGTCGTCACCACGGTGCCGGTGATGTTCATCACCAGTTGTGCGACTTCGAGATCGCTGCGGAAGAAGCTGTTTTTCATCATCGCCTGCCAAGCGACGTTGCCCTCGTGAAAATTGATGTCGTCTTCTTCGGGATCGAGTGAGGGCTTGTCGTTGGGGTTGTTGCGACACTTCACCTTGGCCGAGCCGTAGTCCTCGCCCAGCTTCGACACCCGGCGAGTGATGCAGGCTTGTTCTTCCTGCCCCAGCAGTTCCAGCGCGCCGCCGATGGCCGCGCCTGCCGCTTGGCAGGAGTCCATCGTGAACTGGTTAATCATTTGCGACTTCTCTTGCAGCCAGGCGATGGTCTGCTCAATCTGTGGACTGACGACTTTCATCGCCAGCATGAAGGCCAGACCCTTGGCGTTCTGGCCGACGGTGCGCAAGAACTCCACGAACGCATCGGCGTTGATGAAACTGAAACCCCCGGTGTAGACATCGATGCCGCCGCAACCGGCGCGGAAGCGCGGCATCTGCACGCCGACGAGCTGGAAGTCCCGCACCGGCGTGCGCGCATAGAGACCGCCGCCGGTGAAGTAGCCGGCTTGCTGCCCTTCATACACGCCGGGGCGCGTGACGTTGACGTAGTTCATGTCGTTGAAGAACGCCTCAAGGTCGCCGCCGACGCTGGCGGCGGCTTGGTGCGTCACGAATAGAGTTGACGCTGCGATGAGGGTGATGGCGATGCGCTTCATGGCGGTGCTCCGTTCAAGGCGACGCCCTGAGTGGTCTGCTGCTTGCCGATTTCGCCCAGCGCGAAGTCCACGCGCGGGGCAAGCTCGGAGAACCCGACATAGCCGAAGGTGGCTGCGGCGACGGTGCGCGTGCGCGGCTCGATGAGGTAGACGGCGGGCACGCTCTCGACCTGGAGCGCGGACGCCGCTTCAACATTGCCTTGCGGGCTGGGAAACTCAGGCAATACCCCGCCGTCGAGCGACACCGGCAAGATGTCGAAGCCGTAGCGTTCGGCGAAGGCTTTCAGCATCGGCGCGAAGCGATGGCAATGCGGGCAGCTTCCGCGGAAGAAGAACATCAATCCGTAGCGTTGCGCAGCCTCGGTCAAGCGCTGATCGAGTTCAGCCGATTGCACATCGGCCTGAATGTAGGCCGCGGCGCCGGTGGGCGCACGCAGGGTGTTGTCATATTCCGGCGTGGTCCAAACCACGCTTTGCCAGGCATCTGCGAAACGCGCGGACTGCTCCATCAATGCCACATGCTTTTCGAGATAGGCCGCGACGTTCTTCCGCGTCGGCTCAAGAATCGCTAGGGCTTGCAGGCGTTCGAGGTCTTCCTTCTGGCGCGCGAGACGTTGTAGCGGATCGCTGGCGGGCGGCACGGCCTCGCTGCTCGGGGGTGCGGCGGGCGGAGGATTCGGCGCCGGCAACGTCGGCTTGGATTCCTCGGCGGGATTGCGATACCAGAACCAACCTCCTTCGCGGTCGCGGAAGTACGGCGGCGCTGCGGGTGTTGTCGGAGTCTGCAACAAGCCTTCTCGCATCTCGGGCGATAAGGGAATCGGGATGCGGATC
>JBQTHL010000060.1:0-5015 GCA_052389915.1 Panacagrimonas sp. | reverse complement strand
ACGGCGCCACGTTGCGTTGCAGATTCACGCGGATGGGCAGGTTGCGGTCGGCCCTGGCGCGGAACTTCAGGGTGTAGGTAGCACCGGCCACCAGGTTCAGGGGTTGCCCCAGGGTGGCGTTCCAGGGGGCCGTCACGTCGGCCCGGGTGATGGTGACGCGGGCGGAGCGGGCGCCTTCGAACTTCACGTCGCTGACCACCGCGGCACTGCCCAGGGCATTGCCCACCGCAAAGAAGTACCAGGGGCCCAGACTGCCGGTTTCGAAACCGGGGTTCTGAACCAGGTTGCCGGTGGGGATGACGGGCGCGGCCGCCGTGATGCTCACGACCTGGGTTTTCTCCATCGCCGCCAGGAAGCGGCTGGTGCCGGTATCGCCGGTACCCGGATGGTTGGCTTTCACCGTGCAGGCGGCCACGGCACTGGCCGTGAGGGTGGCGTTGACCGGGTTGCTGCCGCTGAGCCCGCTCAGACCGCAGCCGCTGCCGTCGGTGGTGAGTACCGGCGTCAGGATGGAGGTGTTGCTGGCGCTGACCGGAGAGGTCTGGCCCACGGTCAGCATCGAAGGCGCGGTCAGGGTCAGGGTTTGACTCTGGTACGGGGCCGAGCAAGCGACCTCCGTGTCCTCACAGCCCCTCACCCTGGGTGGGCAGCGCGGCCATGTGGGGGGGACGACACAGGTCCAGCGCCAGGCGCCGAGACTGCCGGTCACCCCTTCGGACGAAAGGGCGCTGTCGACGCAGAGATTGGCGCTCGGTGCGGTCGCGGTGGCGACGGTGCTGGCAGGACCGCAGGCAACGTTCATCACGGCCTGGGGACTCAGCGTGGCAGAGCTGCTGTTGGTGGCGAATTCCAGTTTCAGCGGAATATCCACCGTGGCATCGGCGTCCTTGGCGGTGCTGGAGGACTCGGTGAGGTGGGTGATCTTCAGCGTGTTTGGGGTCTGGGTATTGGCGTTGCTAGCCAGGTCCACGGCCACGAAGTAGGTGGGCGCTGCCCCGAACGCATAGGTCACCAGAGGATCGTTGTCGGCAAAGCTCACCACCTGCACGCCGGCACTCAGACTCAGCGAGCTTAGGCTGGTGACCAGCGTATCGCCCATGCCCGGTTCGAACGCGGTGTCACCGTCGTCGCGGTAGACCGAGAGCACATCGGCCAAGGCGTTGGCCTGGGCAGTCGTCAGATCATTGCCGGCGCCGTCTTCGAACAGCAGTTCGAAGCTGGTCAATTGCTCGGCGTGATCGCCGGTCCGGCCGCGGTGGGCGGCGTCGATGCGCAGCACCGGCAGGTCGGCCTCGCCGGAGAACACCGACCCCGGCGTCAGGTCCATCGTATCCAGCGCGAACTGGCCGCCGCGGTTGGGGTACCAGGCGATCCGGTCGTCGAATTGCGAGGCCGAGAGCACGTCCAGGTCGCCATCGCCGTCGAGGTCCGCGGTGTGGACGGACCGCGCGGCGTCGGCGGTGGTGCTGATGGTGCGCAGGCTGAACAGCGGGTCCGCGCCGCCGTCGTTCTCGTACCAGGCGATCTTATCGTCGTTCTGCGACGCCGAGAGCACATCCACGTCGCCGTCGCCGTCGAGGTCCGCGGCGCTGACCGAGTAAGTGGAATCGGCCGTGAGGCTGATGGTGTGCTGGGTGAAGGACGGCAGCGCGGCGCCGTCGTTCTCGTACCAGGCGATCCGGTCGTCGAGGTTCGAGGCCGAGAGCACGTCCACATCGCCGTCGCCGTCCAGGTCAGCGGCGCTTACCGAGCGCGGGACGCTGATTCCGGTGCCCACGGTGCGCAGGGTGAAGGCCGGCGGCGAGGCGCCGTCGTTCTCGTACCAGGCGATCCGGTTGGCGTCGCCCAGGGCCGAGAGCACATCGATGTCGCCGTCGCCGTCGAGGTCCGCCACTCGCACCGCGACCGAGCCATTGGTGTTGGAACTGATGGTCCGCAGGGTGAAGGAGGGCAGCGCGGCGCCGTCGTTCTCGAACCACAGAACCAGGTCAGTCACCGCCGAGGCCGAGGCCGAGAGCACGTCCACGTCGCCGTCGCCGTCCAGATCGGCGCTGAAGACCGAGCGTGCGCCATCGGCCGCGGTGCTGATGGTGCGCTCGGTGAAGTTCGGGACCGCTGTACCGTCGTTCTCGTACCAGGCGATCTTGTCGTCGTTGCGCGAGGCCGAGAGCACGTCCACGTCGCCGTCGCCGTCAAGATCGGCTGCATGCACCGATTGCGCAAAGGTGGCCGTGGTGCTGATGGTGCGCCGGGTGAAGGCCGGCAGCGCGGCCCCGTTGTGCTCGTACCAGGCGATCTCGCCATCCTGGGCCGAGGCCGACAGCACATCCTCGTCGCCATCGCCGTCCAGATCGGCGCTGAACACCGAGTAGGCACCATCGGCCGCGGTGCTGATGGTGCGCACCGCCGGGAACACCGCGCTGCGGTGAATGGTCTGGTTGACATAGAGGGCGAGGGTGTCGTCGTCAGTGGACGCCGACAGCACGTCCAGGTCGCCGTCGCCGTCTACGTCGCCGGCATGGACCGAGACCGCGAAATCGGCCGTGGTGCTGATGGTGCGCAAGGTGAAGCCGGGATCGGTGCCGCCGTCGTTTTCGTACCACGCGATCTTGTCGTCGGCGAAGGACGCCGAGAGCACGTCCACGTCACCATCGCCGTCCAGGTCGGCGGTGTACACCGAGAACGCGGCACTGGCCGTCGTGCTGATGGTGCGCAGGGTGAAACCGGGGACGGGTGCGCCGTCGTTCTCGTACCAGGCGATCTTGTTGTCGTTCGAGGACGCCGAGAGCACGTCCTGGTCGCCGTCACCGTCCAGGTCGGCCGCAAAGACCGAGCGCGCCTGACTGGCCGTGGTGCTGATGGTGCGCAGGGTGAAGCCGGGGTTCAGTGCATCGCCGTCGTTTTCGTACCAGGCGATCTTGTTGTCGTGGAGGGACGCCGAGAGCACGTCCTGGTCGCCGTCGCCGTCCAGGTCGGCGGCGTGCACGGACCAAGCGCCATTGGCCGTGGTGCTGATAGTGCGCAAGGTGAAGCCGGGCACTGGTGCGCCGTCGTTCTCGTACCAGGCAACCTTGTCGTCGTCGAAGGATGTCGAGAGCACGTCCAGGTCGCCGTCGCCGTCGAGGTCGGCGGCGTGCACCCAGGTGGCACCCATGGCCGTGGTACTGACGGTGTGCAGGGTGAAGGTCGGAACTGCCGCGCCGTTGTTCTCGTACCACGCAATCTTGTTGTCGCCCTCGGACGCCGAGAGCACGTCCAGGTCGCCGTCGCCGTCCAGGTCGGCGGCATAGACCGAGCGCGCTTCAACGGCCGTGGTGCTGATGGTGCGCTCGGTGAAGCCGGGCACGGTGGCGCCGTCGTTCTCGTACCAGACAACCTTGTTGTCGTCGAAGGACGTCGAGAGCACGTCCAGGTCGCCGTCGCCATCCAGGTCGGCGGAAAACGTCGAGCTTGCGCGATTGAGCGTGGTGCTGATGTTGGTGGTGCCGAAGGGCACTTCCACCGCGCGCGCCGGCGCGGCCGGCAGCAGCGCCAGCGTGCTCAGCAGCAGCGCGGGGCCGGCGAGGCGGCTCGCAGAAACCCGGCGTGCACGCAGCACGGCGACGATAGGAGCCGGCCTGAATGCTTCCGGAAGGCGGAGGTTCGAAAACCCCTGATGCGGGCGCGAAGTAAGCGATGTGTTCATCAGCATCTCCTGTCTTTCAGTCTTTCTGTGCGATCCCGGCCCCAGGCAGAGACCCATCAAAAACGAAAAGTCACCGGCGCCGCATTCATGCGGCACGCCAGACCACAAACCGGGAATCGGCGCATGAATGCGCCCTACCCCGGAGCTTCCTCGGCGGATCACGGAGCGCACCCGTGTTCTGATGACCGCAACGGAATCCGATGCTTGTAAGAGCCATCAGCGCGCGGATGCGCGCCGTTCTCGCGGAACAAATTGTAGGAGGGGCGTCAGCCCCGACAGGCGCCCTGAAGCCGGAGATTCGGGTCGTATTGCGAGCGCCTGTCGGGACTTGCGCCCCTCCTACGAGGGACGGTTGTTTTATGGAAGCGGCGTGAGCCGCGAAGGAGCCTGCGCAGACCATCCCAAATCGGTTCAAAATCGGCATGCCCGCTGTTTTGTTATCAGCCATTTCCGTAAGTCTCAATAGCCGCCGTTTTGAATCACGGCCCCAACAAGCCGCCGAGGAATCCGAGCACGGCTCCCACCGCACCCGCGATCACCGTGAAAGTCACGCCCAGCACGGCAACGACGCCGTTGGCGGCCGTGACCGTGGTGAAAGTGTCGGAGACGCCTCCCACCGTCAAGATGGTGTTGACCCCGGTGTTGAAGCTCGCCGACGAGATGTGCCGCACGCACACCGTCTGACCGTTGCCGATGGTGCCGGGAGCCGTGGTGAAGGTGCCGGTGCATCCGATCGAGTACCCGCCGCCCATGATCGAGATCGCTGCCGGAGCCGTGATGCCGCCGATCGCCACCCCATTGGACGTGCGCACGCTGTTGCGCGGCACATTGGTCTGGTCCATGAAAACGAATGCATTGGGCGTGGTGTCGGCCGGCGCCGGGTTCACCGTGATATTCACCGTCTGCTGGGCGGCGGGCAGGAAGCGGCTGGGGCCCGTATCCACGCCGGGGTGGTTGGCGTTGACGGTGCAGGTGCCGGCGGCCACACCGGTGGTGGTGGCCGTCACCATCGCGCCGCTGCCGCTGCTCGCGCCCAGAGTGCAGGCGGCTGTCGTGGTGCTGCTCAAGGTGGCCGGCAGGCCGGAGCTGTTGCTGGCGGTGACCGTGGACGTGGCGCCGCCCACGGTGATGCTGGTGGGTAGGGCGGACAGGGTGATGGTCTGGCTGGCGTACGGCGCCGAGCAGGACGGGCTTACCGATCCACCGTTGGTGCCGTCGCAGGTCCAGCGCCAGGCGCCGGCGCTGCCCATCACAGTTGCCGTCAAGGTACCGACGCCGCAGAGATTCATCGCCGGGGCGCTGGAGGTGGCAACCCCGTCGGCCGTACCGC
>JBQTHL010000059.1:0-10617 GCA_052389915.1 Panacagrimonas sp. | reverse complement strand
GTGTCGCGGTATCAGCCGGGCTGATGGGCGCACTAAACTCGTGGTCCGGCGCGGCTGCGCGGTGGGGGATGAGCGCGAGCATCATAAACCGGCACAGCCATTTGTGCGCTGTCGTTGGGGCTCTGCCCCGACCGCCGCTCGCATAACGGGCAGCGGTTTGGCGGCAG
Source organism: Panacagrimonas sp. (assembly GCA_052389915.1). Taxonomy (GTDB): domain Bacteria; phylum Pseudomonadota; class Gammaproteobacteria; order Nevskiales; family Nevskiaceae; genus Panacagrimonas. The sequence continues at coordinate 10,450 of JBQTHL010000059.1, read as the reverse complement.
AGCGCCGGTCGGGGCAGAGCCCCTCCTACCGTTTGCGTCGCGATGACGGCGCGCGAGGCGCAGGTTGCTTTCATGACGGACCGGGCTCCGCATCCGTGAGCGCCGGTTGAGTCGGCACCTTGACCAGATGCACCACCCGCGGAAACAGCACCTCGCGCGCCTGCGCCGCGCGACCGATATGGATCATGCCGGTGCTCGCCAGTTCGTGGGTGAAGACGTCGATGACGCGCTCCAGGGTCTCGTCGTCGAGCGCACCCAGGCCCTCGTCGATCAGCACCCAGGGTGGCGCCTGCAACACGACGCGGGCAAAGGCCAGGGACATCTGCTCGTCGTGGCTCAGCTCACGGTCCCAGCGTCGGTCCAGATCTAGCAGCGGCACCAGGCGTGCGAGACCCAGGCGATCCAGCGCATGGGCGAACCTGTCTTCGGCAAAGCCCTCGACCGTCATCGGGTAAGCGAGCACCTCGCGCAGCGAGCCGCGCGGCAGATAGGGCGTGCCGCGCGGCAGATACAGAACCGCCTCGTCTAGCGGCCGCGCGATGCGTCCCTGCCCCCAGGGCCACAACCCGGCCAGGGCGCGGAACAACTGGGTCTTGCCGGTGCCCGGCTCGCCGAGGATGAGCAGGCGTTCCCCGGCCTTGATGACGATGCTCGCCTCGTCCAGCCGATCGCTGCCGGTGGGCGAGATGACGACCAGATCGTCGATGCTCATCGTGCCGGGTTCGCCGTCGGCGTAAGCGATGCGGCTTTCCTGCTCGCCATGCACCTGCGGCGCGGTGAGCGCCTCGCGAAACAGAGCGACTCTCAGCAAGGTGGCGCGCCAATCGGCGATCAGGCTGAAGTTATCGACGAACCAGCGCAGCGAGGACTGCGCCTGGGTGAAGGCTGCGGCCGCCATCATCAGGCCCCCGAACGAGATCTTGCCGGTGAGATACAGCGGCGCGGCCACCAGAATCGGCGCCACGGTGGTTGTCCAGCCAAAACCGGCGGTCACCCAGGTGAGGTTGGTGAGGCCGCGTACCAGGCGCCCCGTGGCCACGAGCACGTCGGCCAGGTAGCGCAACACGCGGCGCTTCTCGTCGCCTTCGCCGGACGCCAGCGAGATGCCGTCGAGATGTTCGTTGATGCGCACCAGCGAGAAGCGCAGTTCCGCTTCGCGCGCGTAACGCTCGGCGTTGAGATCGATCAGCGGCCGCCCGACCCAGTAACTCAGGAGCGAACCCGCAGCGGCGTAGAGAATCGCGGCCCACAGCATGTATCCGGGCACCGCGTAGTCCGCGCCGTCCCAGCGAATGCTGAAATCGGCGGAAATCACCCAGAGCACGCTGGCGAAACTCGCGAGCAGGATCGAGGCCTGGAACAGGCCCACGCCGAGGTCGGCCGACAGCTCGCACAGCTTCTGCGCGTCGTCGTGCATGCGCTGGTCGGGGTTGACACCCATCGGTCCGCCGCGGGCCAGCCAGAACGCCCGGCGCGGCACCATCCAGTGCCCGACCATGTCCGTCACCAAGGCTTCGCGCAGCTTGTATTTGAGCGTCTCGGTCAGCCAGCGCTGCGCCACGTTAATCGTCAGCAGGATACCGGCGATCACGAAGAACACGCCGAGCTGCACCAGGAACTCGCGCAGGTCACGCCGCGACAGCGCATCGAAAAACGGCTTGTTCCAGCTATTGAGTTGAATCTGCCCGTAGGCCGTTGCGAGGATCACCGCGACCATGGCGACGATCAGCCAGACCAGCGTCCTGCCCACGGGCGAACCCCGCAGCGCGCCCAGCACCATGCCGATCTGTCGCGTGAGGCCCGAATGAACGGCGGACGCGACGGCGGCGTCGGTAGACTGGGCTTTTTCGGGGCTTGTCATTTCACCCGATGCCAGTTATCACGTTTCGTTCCCGGCGACACGACGGCGCGCTGCGATGCACGAGATGAACGCGGCGTAACTCCAGGCGAGGTGCTTCGCGGAGGTCTGGGCGCCTGTGGTCCGGTCGAATTGTTCCGACAGTTCGCCGCTCGCTGGCGTGAACGCGCGAACGGTTGCGAGGTAGGCATCGCCGCGTTGAACCCAGGCCCGTGTATCGGCTGCATCCTTCGCTGCGCGGAAGCAGAACTCGGCGGCGCCGAGGGTCGAAAAATAATAGGCGCCGCCGGAAAAATACACGTCGCCCGTGAAACGCCCCATCGCGGGTCCGCGTGTCGCAGTGCGGTTTCGGTTGATCGGATAGGCCGCATCGAACAGCGCATCGAGCCGCGTCAGCGTCGAGTGCATTCGCGGGTCGCGGACGGAGTGCGCTTCGCCCTTCCCGTCTGCGTGGATCGCCGCGAGGACGACAGCAATATCCAGCTCCTTGGTCGAGCGTGCCCCGGAAGCCAGAACGCGTGATCGGTAGTGTCCTTCGTCGGCGAGCCAGAATTCGTCGAGCGTTCGAGCGATGGCCTGGCCTTCCGCGCGACAAGCCTGCGCCAATTCGCACTCGCCGCCGGCGTGCAGCCAATCGGCTCCCTCGTTCAAGGCCGCGGCCGAAACGCAGAGGGTGTAGTAATGCAGCCCGTTCTCCTCCTCCCAGATGTCGAAGGAAGGGTCGCGCCAGTGCCTGGATGTGAACGCGAGATCGAAACGAATCAAGGCCGATAGTTCGGTGCTGCTTTCGATCTCGAACGACACACTGCGCACCCATCGCAACAAGGCCAGCGCCCGAAGTGGCGCTCCATCGTGCTGGGGGCGAGTCCATTTCGAAATGTCGAGCGTGCCGTCGGGGTTGACGCGCGTTTCGGCCAGGATTGCGTCGCCGTGAACGGCGCCCAATTCAGTCTCGCCTCGCAGGAACTTGACGAAGTCTTCTGCGACATCGTCACGCCAAGCCGACGCTGCGAGCGTGCGGCCATCGAGCTTTTCGAGCGAGAGACTGAACCGCACGAAATCGCCGACATGCTCCAGCGCCTCCAGTCCGACGCTACCGTCTTCGAACAGCAGACGCAGCGCATCGATGACCACCGCCGAATCCCGGTACCAGTGAAAGAAATAATCGGGATCGGGATCCCAGGACGCGAGGACCGGCGAGGCAACAATCGCGCCTTTCTTCGCTCGCATAGTCTGAGCAAAACCCGGCCGGGTCTTGACGAGCTCGACGGGCGAAACACTCCTGAGCATCGCCGTCACGGCGTAGCGATACTCGCGTTCAATCCATTGGTCGAACGATTCGGTCAACGACCCTTCCCCTTGCCTAAGTGAGGGCTCGTGAAGTCGAGCTTGCGCAGACCCGTCTGCACTTCCGGCACGCTCATGAACAGCTTCCATAACAGACCGCTGCGATGGTTCTCCATCATCACGATGATGGGTCCCTGGTCGATGGCGAGATACACGCTGGAATACCAGTTCTTGCGTTCGCAGAACGCATCGAGGAAACCATAAGGCCCCCACAGCTTCTCGCCGTGCTGGCTGAGAAAATGGCGCAAGGTCGTCATCACCTCGCGCGGCGCATAGGGCAGGCTGGCCAGGGCCCCGGTAGGCGAGATCGTACCGTTGTCTAGGTCGGGCGCGTGAGCCAGATATCCCTTCGGATCGTCGCTGGCGGTGAGTCCCCAGCAGGACGCACCGTAGCCCTTGTGCTTGCCGGGATTGGCGATGCAGTGCGCCCGATTGATGGCCACGTGCCGCTGGTTCAACTCCCAGTAGTCGGCATAACGATCCTTGAGTCCCCGCGGGTCGAGGCCGCAGAACGAGTAGTGGGTGAAGAACAGCGGCCCGCCGTAAGGCATGCCCAGCGGCAGCTCGATGCCGTAATACGATTTGCCGTTGAGAAAGCCGCGGCCCGAGGCAAAGCCGTGGTGATAGACCACCGGATCGATGGGATAGCGCTTCGATCCCGCTGCCAGAAGATAGGTGACCAAGCACTCGTTCCAGCCGCGGATCGGGTGATTCATCGCCCAGCCGTTGTTGGGACTCCAGTGCCAGTAAAGCTGCTCGCGCCCGTCGCGCGTGTACCAGTCCCATTCCACCTCTTCCCAGATCCAGTTGATGTGGTCGCGCAGCGCTTTTTCGCGTTTCGTGTCGCGCCGAAAATATTGCCGCGCACACAACAGGCCCATGCACAGGAACGAGGTCTCCACCAAATCGCCGCCGTCGTCCTTACGGAAGAACGGAATGGTCGCGCCGGTGAGGCCGTTCAGAAAATGCGGGAAAGCGCCGTGATACACGGTAGAGCGCATCAGCAGCTCGATCATGCGCTCCAATCGGTCCAGCGCGGCTTCGCGGGAAATCCAGCCCCGCTCGACCGCAACGATGATCGCCATGACAGCGAATCCCGATCCGCCGGTGGCGACGAGTTCTTCCGCGGGTTTGCGCGGCGGTATCCGATCCGGTGAAAGGCCGCAGACCGGATGCGCACCTTCCCAGAAGAATTTGAAGGTCTGTCGTTGGACGAGATCGATCAGCTCGTCATCGGGTAGCGCGGCCAGGGCCGCAGGGTTCTCGCTTCCGGATCGGGCAGCGCTTCTGCCGTCGGACTTGGACTTCGGGACTGCGTCGGCTCCAGACACTTACATCTCCACTGTTCGAGCGTGAACCGCATTATCAATCGAGCATCGTCATTCCTTTAATCGAAATGACTCCTCGAAAGCGGGAATGATGGTTTTGAACGCTTCGCTAACACCCATTCACGAAAGCCGCAAGAGCGAAACGAATTCGCATGGTGGGCGCTTGCGTCTGATGCCTGGTTCCCGCCGCCGTCACTGCGGCAACTACGGATATGCATCCGCCCAGGGTACGCCCAACATCCGGATAGCCGAACCCGCGGATCGCGCATGCCGATGGTGCGATGGCGAACAGAGAAAAAAACACCAGCGTTTCATCCTGCGGGTACGGCGGATGCCGGTAGGTTCGACAAGAGCGGTTCCACGAGGGCGCGTTGCAATCGGGCTCGACAGCGGTCCGGCGCGACGTCTCTTCATTTCCCTGGAGGAAAAAAGATGGCAAAGAAGAACGACAACAAGGCCTTGTTTCGTTGCGCTGTAGCGGCATTCGCGGTTCTCGGCAGTGCCAGCGCGCGGGCACAGGACACACCGTCCGTCGACGAATCGCCCGGTAGCGACAGCTTCAGTTGGACGGTCAGCGGTCTGGCCCGGTACGAGGCGGCGTTCCGCACCAGCAACGACGAGAACATCGTCAATCAGCGCGGCAACCCGTTCAACGGCCGATCGACGCCGCGCGACAGCACGCCGCTGGCCGCGCTGGGGGTGATGGGAACTAGCGTGGATAGCGTGACGCGCACCGGCAAGCCCGCCGACAACGACTGGAACCTGATGCAATTGCGCTCGCAGGTGGATATCGCGGCCACCTTCTCTCAGAGCATCCGTTTTTTCGGCCGCATTCGCGGGATCTACGAGCTGGCGCCGTACGACGAATACGATCCCGACGACGTGGACAGCAATGCCGTGGGCTTCAATTACCAAGACCCGGAATATTTCGAGTACGACGACTTCAACAGGGGCAATAGCCAGAATCCGCTCGAAGTGGCGGGACGCCGCTACATGATCGATCTGCCCGCGTTCTATCTCGACTACCAGCAGGGCGCGTTGTTGGTTCGTGTGGGCCAGCAGCAGATTGCCTGGGGCCAGGCGCTGTTCTTCCGCGTGCTGGACCTGCCCAACGGGTTGGATCTGCGGCGCCATCTGTTCATCGATTACGCGCCGGAGGAATATTCCGACGAGCGCATCGGCTCGCCCGGTATCCGCACGACCTGGCAGGCTTCGCAGCAATGGGAACTGGATGTGTTCGGGCAGCGTTTCCAGCCCACCATTTATCCCAACGCCAACACGCCGTACAACGCCATTGCTTCGCAGTTCACGGTACACGACCGCTACGACAGTTTCGACGACAAGATCAACGGCGGAATCCGGGTGCGCGGCACGCACGGCCAGTGGAGTTCGCAGTTCGTGGCGGTGCGCCGCTACAACCCGGACGGCGTGTTCCGCTGGACCGAGTCCAACGTGAATCGCGATCTGCCGCCCTTGCCCGGAACGGGCGCCATTCTGCAAAACACTGCGTTCGAGGTCGATCCCACCGGCGTGACCTCTGCGCAGGAGTGGTTCACCTACGCCGGCAACGCAAGGCTCAGCGGTCTGGAAGGCCTGAACGCGGCCATCCGGGAGTTTCCCGACGCCGCGCTGCTCGGCGCCGCCGAAGTTCCCAACAAGGAATTTGCAGGTGCAGAACTGGACCTGTTCTTCCAGCTCTCCGGCGGCTTGCGCGGCCACCTCGCGCGTGAGTACAAGCGCGAAACCAACCTGGGTGCCGGCGTGGGTTACGTGGTCAATGCATCGCCGGGGTCGATCTTCGATCAGCTCATCGTCAACTTTGAAGCCACCTACACGCCCGATCGCAACTTCACCAACATCTCGCTGTCTCGCGAGTACATCGAGGAAGACGAGATCATCGCCGCGCTGGTAATGGAAAAGTACCAGCGTTTCAGCCAGAGCTTTCCCGCTACCTATCTGGTGTTCCAGTGGATGCACCGCACCGAAAGCGATCTCTACGGACGTCACCTGAGTGGCATGGGTGGAAATCGGGACAAGCTTGCGCCCGGGGTCAGCGGCGGCTGGAACGGCCTGGTCTTCGCTTTGCAACAACCCTCGCCTTCGCTGACCTGGCGCTACGACGCTGCGTTGCTATACGACACGCGCGGCGGCCTTTTTGTGCAACCTGCGGTGAAGTGGACACCCAATACCCGCGTGTCGGTGGAGGTGTTCTACAACTTCCTGGACGGCGACATCGGCGGCGCCAACCCCAACGAGAACATCATCCAGACCCTGGATTACGCCGATGAACTGGGCTTACGCCTGGGCTACCAGTTCTGAGACCGGGTCACTGCGCCTCACACGGGCCTATTCTCATCCGAGATCGGCCCGTTTTTTTGCGTCGCACGATGGATGAATCTTTATCCTGTAACGACTTGACCGGGATGCGAAGCCGCTGAGGCTGAGCGTCGAGCAGGCCGCGCTCGTGATTCGCGACGAGGCGACGAGGCGACGAGGCGACGAGGCGACGAGCATCATGGTCGAGCCGATTTCCCACATGCTGGCAGAGCCGGATTGAAAGCTTCACGAATGGCAATATTTTCGTTCGGCGGTACAGCAACGGATTTATGAGGACGCGGAAGCACTCCGCCTTCGTACTCTCACATCGACGCGATGCTCCACGCCGTCATCGACCAGCCTCACGCGAGCTTCGCTCTGCTCAACGCCGTCGAGGCTCAAGGACAAGCCGGGACCCTCGCCGCTCTCCTGCACGACCTCGATGCGATACCGCGTCCGGTGATGCCAATAGCGCAGCACGAATCCGTTCCAGTCCTCCGGCAGGCAGGGCGCGATACGCAGATACCCCGCTTCCAGGTGAAACCCGAGCAGCGACTCCACGATCAGCCGGTACATCCAGCCGGCAGAGCCGGTGTACCAGGTCCAGCCGCCGCGACCGGTGTGCGGCGGCACGCCGTAGATGTCTGCGGCCAATACATACGGCTCGACCTTGTACGTCGCGACTTCGGCCGGCGTTCGCGCGTGCGTGATCGGGTTGATCATGTCCGTCAGCTCCCAGGCGCGCGCGCTGTCGCCGAGCTTGGCGAAAGCCATCGCCGCCCAGATCGCGCTGTGGGTGTACTGGCCGCCGTTCTCGCGCACGCCGGGCACATAGCCGCGGATGTAGCCGGGATGCTGCTTGGATTTGTCGAAGGGCGGATCGAGCAACTGGATCAGGCGCGCATCGCGCCGCACCAGGCGGGCATCGAGCGAGTTCATGGCCTGGCGCGCGCGCCCCGGATCGCCGGCTTCGGACAGCACCGACCAGCTCTGCGCGATGGAATCGATCTGGCATTCCTCGTTGCTTGAGGAGCCCAGCGGCGTGCCGTCGTCGAAATACGCGCGGCGGTACCACTGGCCATCCCAGCCGCCGCGTTCGAGGTTCTGCTGCAAGGTTCGCGCCTCGGCGCGGCAGCGTTCCGCGAATGCATCGTCGGCACGCCGCTGTGCCAGATCGGCGAACTCCAGCAGCACCGAGTAGAGAAAGAATCCCAGCCAGATGCTCTCGCCGCGGCCGTGCTCGCCGACCTTGTTCATGCCGTCGTTCCAGTCGCCGGAGCCCATCAGCGGCAGGCCGCGCTCGCCAAATTGCAGGCCGCGCAGAACGGCGCGCTTGCCGTGCTCGTAAAGACTGGCGACCTCGTTCGAACGAACCGGCAGATCGTAGTTCGACTCCTCCCCCGGATTCAGCAGACGGCCTTCGATGAAGTGCAGGGTTTCGTCGAGCACGCCGGTGTCGCCGGTCATCGTCACGTAGCGACAGGTCGCCAGCGGCAGCCACAGGTAGTCGTCCGAGCAGGTGGTGCGGACGCCGCGGTCGCTGGGCGGATGCCACCAGTGCAGCACGTCGCCCTCGGGAAACTGGTGTTGCGCGCAACGCAGCAGGTGCTCGCGCACCAGCGCCGGCTCGGCGTGCACCAGCGCCATCGTGTCCTGCAACTGGTCGCGATAGCCGAACGCACCGCCGGACTGGTAGTAGCCGCTGCGTCCCCACAGCCGGCAGGCCAGGGTCTGATACACCAGCCAGCCGTTGGTGAGCGCGTTGAGCGCCGGGTCCGGCGTGTCGATCTGGATAACGTCCAGGGTGCGCTTCCAGTACTCCCACACCGCGGCCAGGGACTTGCGCGCCGAGCCCAGCTCGCGAAAGCGCTTGACCAGCCCGCGCGCGTCTTCCATGTCCCGGCCGGTGCCGAGCCGGAAGATGATCTGCCGCTCCTGGCCATCGGCCAGATCGAAGGACACCTGCATCGCCGCGCAGGGATCCAGGCCCGCACCCACCTTGCCGGACAGCCGCGCCTGCCTCAGTGCCGCCGGGTATTGCAGGGAACCGTTACGGCCGATGAATTCGCCGCGATCGCCGGTGATCGAACGCGCGCTGTCGTCCACATCGAAAAATGCGACTCGCGACGCGAACTCGGTGTTATAGGGATTGCGCGCGAACATGGCGCCGCTGCCGGAGTCGAGGAAGGTGCTGACGTGCGGCGCGCACTTGGAGCGCAGATCGCCCAGCAACCATTCGACGTAGCCGGTGGCAGAGAGCCGGCGCGCGCGGCCGCTGGCATTGCGCAGCTTGAGCACCGAGAACTTCACCGCGGCGTCGAGCGCGACGAACACGGTCAGCTCGGACGTGATGCCGCCCTCGGTGTGTTCGAACACGCTGTAGCCGAAGCCGTGCCGCGCAACATAGGCGCCGGTGCCGCGGCGCGGCAGCGCGGTGGGCGACCACACCCAGCCACTCTCTTCGTCGCGCAGGTACAGGGCTTCGCCGCCGACGTCGCCGACGGGGTCGTTGTGCCAGGGCGTGAGCCGGAACTCGCGCGCGTTCTCGCCCCAGGTGTAGGCCACACCGCTTTCGGAAATCAGGCTGCCGAAGTGCGCGTTCGCCAGCACGTTCGCCCAGGGCGCTGGCGTGGGCCGATCGGCGGTGGTGGTAATGATGTATTCGCGGGCGTCCTCGGTGAAGCCGCCGAGTCCGTTATCCAGCACGAGCTGGCGAGGTGTCGGGATCGCTGCTGCCTCGGCGCGATACGGCCGGGTCGTTTTCAGACGCGCGACCGAGGCCTGCATCGGCGCCACCCGATCGAGTTGCTCGGCCAGAGTGCCCGCGCTGTCGGTGAGGACGACTCGCGCCACCGAGCGCAGCAACACCCGATCCTCATGGGAAATCTGTTCGGCATGACGCACGAACACGCCACCCGGCCGCTCGATGGCGCTCGCATCCTGGCCCACGGCGACCAGTCCCATGATCTGTTCGTGCAGCAACTGCCGGTAGCCGGCGTGATCCTCGTTCCAGATCACCAGATCCACCACCAGGCCCTTGAGACGCCAGTAGTGATGCGCCCGTACCAGCAGCCGTACCAGTTCCAGGTTGGCGATGTCCTGGATCTGCAGCAGCACGATCGGCAGATCGCCGGAAATGGAGTAGCCCCAAAGCCCGGACTGGCCGCGACGGTTGGCCAACAGAACCGTTTCCGGCGCGCGCAGTCCGGCGTTGCTGTAGAGGATGTGCGCGGCCAGGCGCGCGAACAGGCGCGCGTCGGCGGCGCTGACGTTGAGCTGCCGGAGCATCACCTCGCTGTGCGTCCAGGCCAGTTCGAACACGCGATCCGCCAGGCCGCGATCTTCGTATTTCGCAATCAATCCCAGGCAGATCTCGCGGCTGCTGGCTACGCCGTAAACCAGATCGGTGACGACGGACTCGCCCGGTTCGAGCGTGATGCGGCTGCGGATGGCAAGGATGGGATCGAGCACCGATCCTGCTGTGTCGCTCAAGGGGCCGGACGTTCGCAGCGCCTCGGGCGCGGGCGCGGGGGTGGCGCGGCCCCTGAAAAGCACGCGCGCCGGTTGGAATCGAAGGCGCCCCGGCCGGGGGCCGCGCCCC
>JBQTHL010000058.1:0-17580 GCA_052389915.1 Panacagrimonas sp. | reverse complement strand
GCGGCTCGTCGCCGGAGTTCGTCAACCGCGCCATCAACTGCAACGGCGCCTCGCTCAAGACGATGCTGCTGACCAGCTACCTGCAGAACGTCTGGCCGGACCTGCCGCAGACCATGGCGGTGTTCGGGCCGATCAAGATGCTGTTCGACGAGCGCTCGCTGCTCAACGCTTCGTACGACGCGCCGCAGCCGATGTCGCTCATCCCGCTGTTCAAGGCCATGACCATCCCGGTCATCCCGATGACCAAGCTCAGCTACTCGCTGCCGCACCGCTACACCGCGGTCGTGGCGCCGCAGTACGACCAGCCGGGCACCTTCATCTACGGCGGCCTGACCCAGAATGGCGAGAACGTCGGCAACTTCTGCGCGGACATCAACGGCAACGGCCAGGGCGGAAGAAACCACCGCGACGGCGAGCACTCGGTGTCGCCGCCCTTCGCTGCCAACTGCGACATCGGCGAGATGGAGGTGATCGAGGAAGAGTTGCCGATCGTGCGCCTGGGCGCTTTCACCTTGGCCAAGGACCGCGTCGGTTTCGGCAAGTACCGCGGCGGTCTCGGGTACGAGATGATCTCGTCGACGCGTGGCACCGGATTCTGGGGGTTCATGACCGGCTGCACCGGCTCGCTGTTCACGCCTTCGCAGCCGCTGTTCGGCGGCTACGGTCCGCCGGTGTACCCGCTCTGCAAGATCCTGGGCATCAACATCTTCGAGCAGCTTGAAAAGGATGCGGGGAAGATCAAGTTCGACATGCTTGACCTGATGAACAACCAGACGGTCGAGGGTGGCAAGTACTCCACGCACCCGATGGCGATGACGTTCGAGATCTGCCAGAACGGCGAGGTCTACATGATGTGCCAGGGCACCGGCGCCGGTTACGGCGACGTGCTGCTGCGCGACCCGGCGCTGGTGATGAAGGACATCGAGGAGAGCCTGATCTCGCACGACACCGCTCGGGAGATCTTCTTCGTGGTGTTCGACTCCAACACGCTGCTGGTCGACGAGGCTGCTACTAAGGCCGCGCGCCAAGCCGAGCGGCAGAGCCGCCTGAAGCGCGGCAAGCCCTTCGACCAGTTCGTCCAGGAGTTCGTGACCCCCGAGCCGCCGCAGCACCTGCCGTACTACGGAAGCTGGGACGATCCGACGGTCATCTACGGCACCAGCGGCGGCAAGCGCATCACGATGAAAGCCGAAGAGATGCAGAGCATGTTCATGCCCAATCCCAGGGACGTGAAGATCGCCGCGCTGGAGGAAAAGCTGGCCGCGGTGACGGCGGAGCTGGAGGCCTGTCGCGGTCAGGCCAAACGCTGACCTATTTGAGACTTATAGAAAGAACGCCCCCCGGTGAAGCCGGGGCTTCGTTCGGAAGCGCCTCAACGGCGCCGTAATGCATGAGCCGCCTGAAGGCGGCTCGAACCACTCCCTCCTTGGGAATTGCGCTCAAGCCGAATTGAAACGGTTGGACGCAGTCTTCCGAAATCACTTCTTCTGGCTCGGCAACCATCGCGGGAGAGGCTCCGCTCCTTCCGCAGATGGAGATTCTCTCAGGGAACCAATGAGGCGATAGCCAGAATTACGCCGGTTGCGTTACCCATTCCGTGCATTGATGCGATTGCGCCGCAGACAGCAAGGCTTCATCGGCACCGTACGATGTTCGTCCGTACAGTTGCCGGTCCGCCTCCGTCTCGATTACAGCGACTGCAACCAGTCTACCGCCTGCACCTGATCCACCCGCGGCATCTGCGGCAGGGACGAAAGAATCTTTCCGCCGTAGCTCTTGGTCCGCAAACGCGGATCGCACAACACCAGCAGGCCCCGATCGGTTTCGTCGCGAATCAAGCGGCCGGCGCCCTGGCGCAAGCTGACGATGGCCTCGGGCAACTGCACGTCCACGAACGGGCTGCCGCCGTTGCGGCGCAGCGCAGTGAGCCGCGCGTCGTAAACCGGGTCGCCGGGTGCGGTGAACGGCAGCTTGTCGATGACGACCAAGCGCAGCGCCCTGCCCTTCACGTCCACGCCTTCCCAGAAACTGCTGGTGCCCACCAGCACGCCGTTGCCGGCCTGTGCAAAAAGTTCGACGAGACGGCTGCGGTCGTCGTCGCCCTGCACGAACAGCGGGAAGCGCAGCATCAGGCGCAGACGCTCCGCAATCAGGCGCAGCGCGCGATGGCTGGTGCACAGCACGAAGGCGCCGCCGCCGCTGGCCTGAATCAAGGGCACGCACAGATCGGCTACGCGCTGCGAATAGTCGGGCGCGCTCGGCTCGGGTAGCGATTCCGGCAAATGCAGACGCGCCTGCGTCGTGTAATCGAACGGGCTTTCCAGCGCGAGGGCCTGCGCGTCGGGCATGCCGATCTGGCGCCTGAAATGCGCGAAATCGCCGCCGGCCGAGAGCGTGGCCGAGGTCAGCACCCAGGCGCCGGGATGCGCGGCGAACACGCGGCCGAAGCCCTGACCCAGGTCCAGCGGCGTGGCGTGCAGCGATCCGCCGCGGCCCTGCGGTTCCACCCAGCGCACCTGCTCGTCGTCGCGACGCATGGTGCACAACGCGAGCCGGGCCTGGACTTGCGCGGCGCGGTCGGCAAGCGCTTCGAGCGCGACACTGCGTTCGCGATTCGCCGCCAGCTCCTGCACCAGATCGTCGAGCGCCAGCGCCACGGCCTCCACCACAGGTCCAGCCTCTCGTGCTTCCAGAAATTCCTCACAACTGATACGGCCATTGAGCGACGCGAGACGGGTTTCCAACTGGATCACCGGGCTGGCCATCGCACTTGCGGCGGCATTCAGGCCGGGCACGTCGGCCTGCTCGAACGCAGCCTTCAGCGCATCGTCGCCGAGGTCGCGCAACTGGCGGCTGGACACGCGCGTGCCGAAGAACTGGCCGGCGAGTTCCGGCAACTGGTGCGCCTCGTCCACGATCACGGCGTCGGCGCCGGGCAGGATTTCGCCAAAACCTTCTTCCTTGAGCAGCACGTCGGACAGCAGCACGTGGTGATTGACGACGACCAGGTCCGCGCCCATTGCCGCGCGCCGGCTCTTCACCACGAAGCAGTTGCCGAAATCCGGACACTTGGCGCCCAGGCAGTTGTCGGCGGTGGAGGTGATCTGAAAACGCAGGCGCTCGTCCTCGACCATTCGTCCGAGTTCCGAGACTTCGCCGCGATCGGTGGAACGCGACCAGCGTTCGACCTGTTGCAGGCGCTCATCCGTTGCGCGACGCGTGTGAGCGCCGTCCTGGTCTGCGCGCTTCATCCGGTACAGGCAGAGGTAGTTGCTGCGACCCTTGAGCATCGCGGTGCGCGCGGGCACGCGCAGCGCGTCGAGCAGGCGCGGCAGGTCGCGCTCGAACAACTGGTCCTGCAAATTCTTGGTGCCGGTGGAGACGATTACACGCCGGCCGGCGATGAGCGCGGGCACGAGATAAGCGAAGGTCTTGCCGGTGCCGGTGCCGGCTTCGATCAGGCGCAGGTCGGACTGTTCCAGCGCGTCGGCGACTTCCGCCGCCATGCGTGCCTGCACCTCACGCGACCGGAAGCCGGGAATGTTGCGGGCCAGGGGGCCGTCGGGTCCGAACCATTCTTCGATCATCTGGACCGGCCCTCAACAGCTAAAGAATCACGCTAAGGCGCAAAGAAAAACGCAAGGACGCAGAAAATATTTTTCATCTTTCTTTGCGCCTTTGCGCTCTTCGCTTTTTTGCGCCTTAGCGTGATTCTTGATCTCTAAAGCCCGGGCGTCAGCAGCCGCTCGATCTCCTCGATGCGCGACTGAGCCTGGAGCGAGCCGATCGAATCGCCCTGCGCCTGCTTTGCCGCGCCGATAATTTTCCAGTTCTCCAGTTCCACATAGACGTTGCCGCGCCCGAGGCTGTTGGACTTCGATGCAACGGAAACCGCCTGGTCGAATTGCTGCTGTTCCAGGTACACCTTGGCCAGCGCCGACCACACGAAATAATTGCGCGGTTCGATGCGCTGTGCGCGTTCGAGCTGCGCCGCCGCCAAATCGAGCTGACCCTGCGCACGCGCTTCGTTGGACTGCCGCATCAGGGAGATCACGGCCTGGCTGCTGATCGCATCGGCGGTTTTAGGAAACTCCTTCACCGGTGGGGCCGCGGGCTCGATCGGGGTTGGCGGTGCGATAGGCACAACGGGAGGTGCTGCGGGCACCGGTGTCGGTGCCGGGATCACAACCCCGATGGGCGCCGACGGCGGCGGAACCTCGCGCCGGCCACGCTGCGTGGTGCAAGCGCTGAGCAGAAGCACGATGGCCAAGCTCAGGGTAAGGTGAAATCTCATTCGAAAATTTCCTTCAGCCAGTCCAGCGGGGTCTGCGTGGCCGCAGTTGCGCAGGGCGCGAATTCGGCCGGTGCGTGGCCGCTGAGATAGGGTAACAAGAGCGCGCTCAGACAGCCTTCGTCGGCCTTGAGCCCGGTGTAGGTATCCACCAATTGTTCCTGCACGTCGGGCGGCGGAATCAGGTCCAGCCCGCGCACGTTCAGGTCGCGCATCACGCGCGACCACAGCACCAGCGCGCCGGACGAGCCGGTGAAGCCCATGGGCTTGTAGTCGTCGCGGCCCATCCAGACCACCGCGACGCGGTCGGCGCCGAAGCCGGCGAACCAGGAATCGCGCAGGTCGTCGGTGGTGCCGGTCTTGCCGGCGAGAATCGTGTCGAACGGCACAACCGAGAGTGCCGACCTGCCGGTGCCGAGCTGGATCACCTTGGTCATCGCCCAGTTGATGAGATAGGTCGGCCCCTCGGGCAGCGCCTGGCGCACCTTGATCGGGTAGCGGTTGAGCGGCTCGCCTTCCTTCGTGGTGACGCTGCGGATGGCCGACAACTGGCTCTGGTAGCCGGCCGCCGCGAGCGTTCCATACATCTGCGCGACTTCCAGCGGAGCGGCGTCCACGGCGCCGAGAAACACGCTGGGCAAGGCTTTCGCATCGCCGGTGTAGCCGGTGGCGCGCATGGTGTCGAGCACGGCGGCGGCGCCCACTTCGAGCCCTGCGCGTACCGTCGGCAGGTTGTAGGACTGGGCCAGGGCCATGTACAGCGGCTGCGGGCCGTGCAGCTTCTTGTCGTAGTTCTGCGGCGCCCAGACCTGGCGGTTGGGCAGCTTCATCTCGATGGGTTCGTCGTCGAGGATAGTGTGCAGGTTGAATCGACCCGCCTGTTGAAGCGCGGTGAGGAACACGAAGGGCTTGGCCAGCGATCCGATGGAGCGGCGCGAATCGAGCGCACGATTGAACCCGGCGAAACGGAACTCACGCCCGCCGACCACGGCCAGCACCTCGCCGCCATCGACGCTGGTCACGACACCCGCGGTCTGGAGCGTGCCTTCCTTGAGCTTGCGATCTTTCTCCAGCTTGGCGATGCCCTCGGCCAGATCGCGTTCGAGGATTTCCTGCGCGCGCGGGTCGAGCGTGGTGAAGATGCGCAGGCCCTCGTTGGTGAGATCGCTTTCCTGGTACTGACCCTTGATCTGGCGCTTCACCAGATCGACGAACGCGGGGTAGCGCGCGACGCTACCGCCCGATCCGCCCGCGACGCCAAGCGGCTCGGCCAAGGCCGCGGCGTATTCCGCTTGCTCGATCAGCTTCTCGTCGCGGAACACCTTGAGCACCAGGTCACGGCGCGCCAGCGCAGCCTTGGGATTGCGCCGCGGGTTGTATTGGGAAGAGCCCTTGACCACACCCACCAGCAGCGCGATCTCGTGCGTGCGCAGCTCGTCCACCGGCTTGTTGAAATAGAAGCGGCTGCCCAGGCCGAAGCCGTGCACGGCGCGGTCGCCTTCCTGGCCGAGATGAATCTCGTTGAGGTAGGCCTCGAGGATTTCGTCCTTGCTGTAGTGCGACTCGAGCAGCAGCGCCATCAACGCTTCCTTGCCCTTGCGCTTCCAGTCGCGCTTGCTGGTGAGGAAAAAATTCTTCACCAACTGCTGGGTGATGGTGGACGCGCCCTGCACAACACGCCCGGCCTGCATATTGGCAACAGCCGCGCGCAGGATGCCGCGAACGCTGATGCCGTTGTGCTCGGGGAAGGTTCGGTCTTCCACCGCGATCAGGCCTTCGCGCAACAGCACCGGAACCTCGTCGAGCCGCACCAGCACGCGATCCTCTCCCTGGCTCTGCGGGTAGATACTGCCGATCAGCATCGGATCCAGGCGCACGATGTCGCGCGCCGCGTCCGCTTCCAGGTCGATGATTTCGGCGATGCCGGTGCCGTCCAGTTTCAGCGCCAGTTGCAGCGCCGGCTGCGCGCCGTCCCAGAACTGGAAGGCGCGTACGGCCACGTCGATCCGGCTCTTGCCCGCCACGAAGGTGCCCGGACCGGCCAGGGATTCGCTGGCCCTATAACCCAATCGCTCCAGTTCGTGGCGCAGATCGCCCGGGCTCATCGTGCGGCCGGGGTAAAGGTCGAGCGGACCGGCATAAACCTGCGCAGGCAGCGCCCAGCGGCTGCCGGCGAAGCGGGTGCGGATTTCCTCGTCGAGCGTGACCAGATAACCCGACAGCGCCAGACCCGCCGCGCTGACGGCAACGACGAGCACGGCGAGCAGGACGTAGACGACCCGCCGGAGGGTTGAGGTTGAGGAGCGCGCCATTTGAGCGCGCGATGATACTGGCACTGGCCTGGCTATGGGCTGATCGTGGCGACCGGCGGGTCAGTGACCGAGCTGGGAAACATCGAAAGAATCACGCGGAGGCGCAGAGAAAAACGCAAAGACGCAGGAAAAAATTTGCTGGTCTTCTTTGCGTCTTTGCGTTCTTCGTTTTTTTGCGCCTTTGCGTGATTCTTGTCGCTTTTAAGGCGGCCAACAATCAGGCGCTACTCGCCCCGCACCTCGCGCTCCATCTCCTCCAGCGAGGTATGGCGCACGTCCTTGCCCTCGACGAAATAGATCACGTACTCGGCAATGTTCTTGGCGTGATCGCCGATGCGCTCCAGCGCGCGCACGCACCAGATCAGATCGATCACGCGCCGGATCGTGCGCGGCTCTTCCATCATGTAGGTGATGCACTGGCGCATCAGCGCCTCGTATTCCCGGTCGATGGTCACGTCTTCGCGCACCACCGCCAGCGCCGCCTCGGAATCCATGCGCGCAAAGGCGTCGAGCGCGTCGCGCACCATCTGCGAGACGTGTCGCGACAGGTGCTGAGTTTCCATCATGTGTTCGTACAGCCGTTCCTGCTTGGACAGGGCGTTCGCCATCTGCGCGATCTTGTGCGCCTCGTCGCCGATGCGTTCCAGGTCGGTGATGGTCTTGATGACGGCGTAGACCAGCCGCAGATCGCTCGCCGTGGGCTGTCGCCGCGCGAGGATGCGCGAGCACTCGCTGTCGATGAACAGTTCGAACTGATCGACCTTGTCGTCCATCGCAAAGACCTGGTCGGCCAGGTCGGCGTCCAGATCCATCAGGGCGCGCGTGGCATCGACGATCTGCTGTTCCACCAGCCCGCCCATGGCGAGGACGCGCTGGCGCACGTCCTCCAGTTCGGCGTTGAACTGGCTGGAGATGTGGGACTTGTAGGCGGGAGTGTTCATTTGGTGTCTCGGTGAGGAGTGAGGAGTGAGGTCGCTCGCTGCGCTCGCTGTGAGGAACCGCGGGGCTTTTCCTCACCCCTCACAGCGGCCGCAGGCCGCGACCTCACAGGGCGCGATAGCGCCCGGCCTTACCCGTAGCGTCCGGTGATGTAGTCCTCGGTCTGCTTCTTCGAGGGCTTGGTGAACAACTGGTCGGTGTTGCCGTACTCGATCAGGTCGCCCACGTACATGAAGGCCGTGTAGTCGCTGACCCGCGCCGCCTGCTGCATGTTGTGGGTGACGATCACGATGGTGTACTCCTTCTTCAACTCGTTGATCAGCTCCTCCACTTTCAGGGTGGAAATCGGGTCGAGCGCCGAGCAAGGTTCGTCCAGAAGAATGACATCCGGATGAATCGCAATGGCGCGGGCAATCACCAGGCGCTGCTGCTGGCCGCCCGACAATCCAAGCGCGGAATCGTCCAGCCTGTCCTTGGCCTCGTCCCACAGCGCGGCGCCCTTGAGCGCCCACTCCACGGTCTCGTCCAGGATTCGCTTCTTGTCGATGCCGGCCAGGCGCAGACCATAGGCCACGTTTTCGTAGATCGATTTCGGGAAGGGGTTGGCCTTCTGGAACACCATGCCGACGCGACGGCGGAGCATGGCGACGTCCACGTCGCGATCGAATATATTCTTGCCGTCGAGCCGGATCTGGCCCGTGACATGGCAGCCGTCGATCAGGTCGTTCATGCGGTTGAAGCAGCGCAACAGCGTGGACTTGCCGCAACCCGAAGGTCCGATGAAGGCGGTAACCTTCTTCTGCGGGATCTTCATCGTGACGCCTTTGAGCGCCTTCTTCTCGCCGTAGAAGAGATCGAGGTTATCGACTTCGAGCGCGATGGTCTCGTCTTCGAGCTTGGTGCCGATGCGGTCGCGCTCCATCGCTTCGATGTCGATGCTGCGCGAAAGCATCGTTTTTTCCTGTACGCCGGTCATGGTTCGTTTTTCCAAGTTCGGGCTCTCTTCAGTTGGGAGTTGCCCAGAAGTGTAAGTGCATGAATCAGTTTTCGAGCGACTTGTAGCGTTCGCGCAAGCGGTTGCGAATGCCGATGGCAGAAAGGTTCAGCAGGATGATGACCAGCACAAGCAGGAAGGCCGTGGCGTAAACCAGCGGTCGCGCGGCTTCGACATTGGGCGACTGGAAGCCCACGTCGTAGATGTGGAAACCCAGGTGCATGAACTTGCGCTCCAGGTGCAGGAAGGGTGAGTTGCCGTCCAGCGGCAGACTCGGCGCCAGCTTGACCACGCCGACGAGCATGAGCGGCGCCACCTCACCGGCGGCACGTGCGATGGCCAGAATCAGGCCGGTCATCATGGCCGGCGAGGCCATCGGCAGCACCACTCGCCACAGGGTTTCGGCCTTGGTGGCGCCGAGCGCGAGGCTGGCTTCTCGTATCGAACGCGGAATGCGCGACAGGCCTTCTTCGGTAGCGACGATGACCACCGGCAGGGTCAACAACGCGAGAGTCAAGGAGGACCAGAGAATGCCCGGCGTGCCGAAGGTCGGCGACGGCAGGCTCTCCTGGTAGAACGCCCGGTCGATGTTGGCGCCGACAAAGTAGACGAAAAAGCCCAGGCCGAACATGCCGTAGACGATGGACGGCACGCCGGCCAGGTTGTTGACGGCGATGCGGATGATCTGCGTCACCGGCCCCTGCTTGGCGTACTCGCGCAGGTACAGCGCTGCGAGCACGCCGAAGGGCATGACCACCACCGACATGATGAGCACCATCATCACGGTGCCGAAAATCGCCGGGAAGATGCCGCCCTCGGTGTTGGCCTCGCGCGGCTCGTCGGAAACGAATTCCCAGATTTTCGAGAAGAAGAAACCGATCTTCGCAAACAGGCCCATCGCGTTGGGCTGGTAGCCGCGCACGATATTGGCCAACGGCACTTCGAAGTCCTTGCCGTCGACCATCTTCATCACCAGTGCGTCACGCGCCAGTTCCTTGCGGATCGTGTCGAGCTCGACCCGCAGCGCCTCGTACTTCGCGTTCTGCTCCTGGCGGCGATCGTCCAGACGCTTGAAATCCGCGGCGTGGCTCTCGCGCGTCTTGCCGTCCAGTTGCAGACGCTTTTCTTCGAGGCGCAGGTGCTCGATCTCGTAGTTGGTCTCGCCGATGGCGCCTTTCTCGATACCCTTGATCTTCTCGCGCAGTTCATTGGCGCGGTCCTGCAAGGGCTGGTAGGCCGCCCAGGCCTCGGCGGGGCTGCTGGCCACGGTCGCGCCCGCGCTCTTCGTTGCGTGCAGGAAGCCGTGAAAATTACCCCACTCCACGCGCTCCAGGACGACGGCTTCTTCCGGGTAGCTGCGCTCGATCAACCAATCCGACAGCACCGGACGGAAGTCCGCGCCGAGCAGATCGCGGTTGGCCACCTTGATGAGCAGGCGCTCGTAAAAGGGTTGCGACTCGTCGACCTTCAGGCCCGCATTCTTGAGGCGCGCGCTGGTGACTTCCTCGGTGCTGCGAATCTCGGCCAGGATCGGCTGCGCAGCTTCACCGGGCGCCACATAGCTCGCCTTGAGCACATCGGCAGGCCAAAAATGCGGCAGGCCGCGCGCGGCCGTCAGAATCAACAGGGACAGCGTGATGATGAAGGCCACCGAAATGGCCGCGGCCGTCACCCAGACATAGGGCTGGCCGGACTTGATGTAGGCGCGCACGCCTTCCGTGTCCCCGGCGACCAGGGTCTTGGGCATCGCGGCTGCAATTTCTTCTGCGGCGGTAGCCATGTCGTCGGACCTAGAGCGAGCTGTACTTTTTCCGCAGGCGGCTACGCACCACTTCCGCCAGCGTGTTGAGGAAGAACGTGAAGATGAAGAGCACCAGCCCTGCCAGGAACAGCAGGCGGAAGTGCGTGCTGCCTACTTCGGATTCGGGCATTTCCACGGCGACGTTCGCGGCCAGGGTGCGCATGCCGGTGAACAGGCTGAAGTCCATCACCGCCGTGTTGCCGGTGGCCATCAGCACGATCATGGTCTCGCCTACCGCGCGACCCATGCCGATCATCACCGCGGAAAAAATTCCTGGGCTGGCCGTGGGCAGCACGACGCCGATCAAGGTCTGCCAGGGCGTGGCGCCCAGCGCCAGCGATCCCAAGGACAAGTGCTTGGGCACGGAGAAGATGGCGTCTTCGGCAATTGAGAAGATCACGGGAATAACCGCGATGCCCATCGCGATGCCCACCACCAGCGAGTTGCGCTGGATGTAGCTGATGCCCAGGGTCTGGTCCATCCACGACTGCATGTTGCCGTCGAAGAACAGGTACTCGACCGGTTGCGCAGCGAGAAAGCAGAGCCACACCACGAACGCGATCACCGGAATCAGCAGTGCTGCTTCCCAGCCCGCCGGCACGCGCAATCGGACCGCGCGCGGCATGCGCGACCAGAGGTAGCCGAAGATCGGCATCGAAAGCGGCAGTAACAATAGCGTCAGAAAAACGCCCGGCAGATTGGTCTCCACGAACGGCGCGAGCCACAAGCCCGCGAGGAAGCCGAGGATCACCGACGGCAACGCGGCCAGCACTTCCACCGCCGGTTTCACCACCTGGCGCATTTCCGCCGACATGAAGTTGGCGGTGAAAATCGCGCCGAGCACCGCCAGCGGAATGGCGAAGATCATGGCGTAGAACGCGCCCTTGACGGTGCCGAGCGCGAGCGGCGTGAGGCTGAACTTGGGTTCGAAATCCGACGAGGCGGAAGACGCCTGGTAGAGGAACTTGGGCTCGTCGTAACTCTCGTACCAGACCCGGCCCCAGAGAGAGGAGAGCGAGACTTCCGGGTGCTCGTTGTGCACATCGTTGACGCGCAACTGGCCGTCGGCCGATAGCGCCAGCATGGTCTTGGCGCGCGGGTTGAACGCGATGCGCGAGACCGGCTGGTCGAACACTTTCTCCTCGTGCGTGCGATTGCCGGAGGTGGTGTAGAACATCGTGACCTGGCCGGACTCGTCGCCCACCGCGAAGCCGCGGCGACGGAGCTCAGGGCCGATGGACGTCACCGGCGAGCCGCCGCGAACCTTGAATTCTCGCACCCGCGCCAGGTACCACTCGCCCTCGCTGCGGCGCGCCGGGAACCACTGCGAGACCTTGCCGTCGGCCTGCGCCACGACGATGGAAATGCCGCCCGCCAAGTAACGCGCTTCGGAAATCTTCGCGCCCGCGACGACGGTTTCGATCAGCTCCGGAGCCTCGGCGCCCTTGAGCCGGTAGAACGCGATCTTGCCCGCTTCGCGGTCGATCACGTACAGCCAGCTCAGCAGCGGCTCCAGCAACAGAACGTCGGGCTTGACCGGCGGCGTGAAGGTTTGCAGCGGCGACTCGGTCAGCGTGCTTTCGCCGAACAGGGAGGTTTCCTGCGCGAACACCTTGAGGTTGACCGCGCCGTTCGCATCGCCACCGACCAGCATGAGCGAGTCGCCCTCGTCGCGCGCTGCAAAGCTCGTGGCCGCGCCCGGCATGAACGCCAGCGGCTGTTCGCCCTTAGGGTAGACGACGCCAGGCGTGATGAGTCGCTTGTCGTTGGGATAGGTGACTTTGTACTCGTGACCGAACACCAGCACGGAACCATCGTCCAGCGGCGCTGCGAGCAGGCCCCGTTCGGCCGATAGCGAACTCACCGTGGCCAGTGTGCGCTCGCCCAGCGGCAGTTGCTGGGTCGTACCCAGTTTTCCCGAGTGCAGATCGAAGAAGCTGACCTGCCCCGACGCGGAGGTGCGCATACCCACCTCGCCCTGCTCCTCGGCCGCGAGGTATAGCGTGGGCGAAGCATCGCCGGGAATCGCGAAGGTCTTGCGCGCTTCCACGTGCGCGCCGGAAAACAACGGGGCCACTTCGGTCGCGAGGTACACGAAGATCAGCAGCAAGGCGCCGATCACGCCGAGCCCGCCGATCATCACGACATAGCGCGCGAGCCGGTTCTTGAGGTAGCGCGGCTGAAAGCCGGACCGTCCCGCCGTAATCGAATGCGGAGAGCTGGCAGCAGAAGCAGGTGACGTGGCTTCGGTCATGGCCGGAGGTCGATTCGCAACGGTGATGAAAGCGACCCTGCGGTCGCCGCTCCCTTTTTCACAGCTTCCGGGTTTGCAACACCCGGAAGCTCTGGAAAAGGTCCCGGCATGGGGCTGCCATGTCGGGACAAGACACTACCTCAGAAGGTCGACTTCTCAGAACGCGAACTGGATGCGCGTAGCGAATACGTCGAGCTTGGAGGAATCGCCCCCGTCGGGCTCGTTCTCGCCACTGATGTACTCGAACATCATGCGAACTGCGGGGTTGACGAACCAGTTGAGACCGACGATGAACTGGCTGATTTCGCGGTCCGGCGTGGCTTCTTCCAGCTCGATGAAATCGTAACGGAACTTCGCTTCCCACGCGCCGTACGCCTGGTTCGGTTTGGGCGACTTGAACACGCCCTTCTTCACGTCGTAGGGCTTGGTCTCGCCCGTGACGAGCCAGCCGAACTGCAGGTAGTACGTGGTCACGTCGACGTCCTCGCCCGCCGACACCGCACCGACGGCCTCGGAGAACGTGGCCGCGGCGTACTCGCCCTGGGCGTAGAACGGGCCGGCCTTGCCGGCGAGTTCCAGGCCGTAGGTCGTCTGCTCGTCGGAGGTCGCGGCATCGCTCAGGCTGCCCGTGGGCCCGCTGCGTCCTGCGAAGCGCGCGCTGGAGGGCGCGACGCGCACCGCCAAGGGATCGCCGTTCTCATCCACGTTAGTGTTCGTGGGGTTGTCGACGCTGGCCGTGACACCGACGTGAAACACGTTGGTGTCGGTCATCACCGGCGCAAAGTACGCGCGCGCCGCGGTACCGAAACCATCGGTCTCGTTGGCCGTGGCAGTGCCGCTGCGCAGGTTATAGCCGGACAGACCCCAGCCCCAGTTGGTACCGGCTCCGTCCAGGAACACGCCGGTCAGGTACTGGCGGTTGCCGTAGATCGAGGTCGCGGTGGCAAAGGGCCGCTCCATGAAAGAAATCTCGTTGGAGCTGGTCAACTCTTCCATGCCACGGTAGGGCTTGGCCTGACCGAGACGCAGGTTGGCCGGGCCGAGCTTGGTGCCGATCCACATCTCGCGGAACCCGCTGCCCTCCGAACCCGTCTGGGACGCGAAGTCGTTCTCGAACTTGTAGGTCCAGCCGTAAGCCTTGCCTTCCAGGGTCAGGCGTGCGCGGCGGAAGAACGCGTCGAAGCGCTGCTCGCCGACGCCCTCTTCTATGTTGTCCGCGTCGTCGTCGAGCGGCGTGTTGGTGTCCAGGTGAATGCGCCCACCGAACTTGGCCTCGAAGCGGCCGTCTTCGGTCTTGATGGTGACACCACCCTTGGTTTCCGAAAGGTCGGCCTGCGCCACGCCGATGCCGCTGCCCACTAGTACGGCGAGCGCGCCGTATTTGATCGCGTTGTTCATTTGTCGTCTCCCAACTGGTTTAGATTGGTCCCTCGATTCCGCCAGGGCCGCGTTTCCCGCGGCCCTGGCGCAGGGATTTACTGGATGCCCAGATCCGCGCGGAACTTGGCGGCAACGGTGGCTGGCAAAGGCACGTAACCGTCCTTTTCCACCACTTCCTGTCCCTGCTTGGACAGGACCATCTTGAAGAACTCGACTTCCATCGGGCTCATCGGCTTGTTCGGCGCCTTGTTGGCGTAGACGAACAACACGCGCGACAGCGGGTACTTGCCGCTGGTGGCGTTCTCGGGCGTCGCCTCGACGAACTCCTCGCCTTCCTTCTTGGACAAAGGCAGTGCGCGCACGCCGGAGGTCTTGTAGCCGATGCCCGAGTAACCGATGGCGTCGAGCGCGGTGGAGATGGACTGCACCACGGACGCCGATCCCGGCTGCTCGTTCACACCGGTCTTGTAGTCACCCTTGCACAGCGCGGTTTCCTTGAAATAGCCATAGGTACCGGACACCGAGTTGCGGCCATAAAGCTGGATGGGCTTGGTGGCGAGGTCGCCGGTGACGCCGATATCGCTCCAGCGAGCGGCGTCCTTTGCACCGCCGCACTTGCGGGTGGCGGAGAAGATCGCATCGACCTGCGGAATGGAGAGGCCCTTGATGGCGTTGTCCTTGTTGACGAACACGGCCAGCGCGTCGATGGCGACGCCAATGCCGGTGGGCTTGTAGCCGTACTTCTGCTCGAAGGCCTGGATTTCCTGGTCCTTCATCGCGCGCGACATGGGGCCGAAGTTGGCGGTACCCTCGGTCAGTGCCGGAGGCGCGGTGCTGGATCCGGCGCCCTGAATCTGGATGTTGACGTTGGGGTAGAACTTCTTGAACGTCTCGGCCCAAAGGGTCATGAGATTGTTCAAGGTGTCGGAGCCGACGCTGCTGAAATTACCCGAAACGCCGGAAGCCGGGGTGTAATCCGGCAGCGCCGGATCGACCGCCGCAGACAGTGACGTAGCCGAAATTCCCGCCATCACGCCGAGCGCGACGGCAATGCTTTTAAGTTTCATAGTGAACCTCTGGTTCCTGAAGTAGGTGTTGCGCTGCCTATGCTGGTAGGCAAGCGCGTAGAGCGTATGAAGATTTCGTGACAGTCTTGTTACACCGCTCCGCCGCGCCTTGATGGCGCGAGGCTGAATCAGGGTCGTACGGCCCAGAGTCCGAGCTTGCCGACGCTGGCCGCCAGCTTGAGTCGCGCCGTCTGGAAGCTCGACAGGGACTCGATGCGCAACTGCGATGCGCGAGAAAGCGCGGTTTGCGCATTGAGCAGTTCCAGAATGCCGCCCACACCGTCGCGGTAGCGTCCCTGGGCGATATCGAAGGACTGGCGCGCGCTGTCCAGCAGTTCGGCCGTAACCTCCAGTGTCTGCATTCCGCTGCCGAAAGCGCGATAGCTCTTGGAGACGTCCAGCGCGATCTTCTGTTCCGCCAAGGCAAGCGCGGCCGCCTTGGCTTCCGACTGACCGACGGCAGAACGGGTACGATATGTACTCTTGAATCCGTCGAACAGCGGGAAACTGAGCTGCAAGGCGACGTTGCTGTTGCGGTAGTAGGAATCGATCGACGGCAGACCGGGGGTGGGAGGCTGGCCGAGCTGGTCGCTGCTGCTCAAATCGGCACCAAACGCCAGTCGCGGCCGACCTTCCGCCTCGGCCGAGGCGATCTTGGCGTTGGCCGCCTCGAGCTCGGCTTGGGCTGCACGCAGACCGGGATGCTGCTGGCGCGCCTGCTCGATCATCCGGTCCACCGATTCCACGAAAGCGATGTCGGGCACGCTGTCGCCGCGCTGTGCCAGCACCAGCGGCATCCCCACTCCGGTGCCCATCAAGGCCGCGAGAGTATCCACCGCATTTTTCTCGTCCACCCCGGCTTTCACCCGTTCGAGCTTGGATTGCAGGTAGGCCGTTTTCGCTTGCAGCTTGTCGATCAAGGTGCCGACGCCAGCCTTGTGCTTGGCTTCCGCAGCAGCGTGGCTCCGCTCGGCTGCCGCCTCGATCTCCGATTTTGCGAGCGCTACTGCGTGCCCCGTCATGGCCGAAAAATAGGCCTCCGCAGTATTGAACAAGACGGCTTGCATGCTGGCGTCGTGGGTCGCGTTGGCAGCCTCGAGCAACGCCTGCGCCTGATCCAGATTGGCGCCGCGCAGACCGAAGTCGAGCAGAACCAGGCTGGCCTTCAGACTGGCGTTGCGAACGGTCGGATGCGCGTCCGAGGTGAGGGCCGCGGCCAGACCCGGGTCAATGTCCCGAAGACGGTCGTTGACCTGGACGCGGTTGTGCTGCTGGGCATAGCCGAGGGTAGCGCTGAGCGTGGGCAGGTAGGCTGCAGTCGCTACGCCGACCTCGGCAGCCTGGGCCTTGGCAGAAGCCCAGGCGCGCCGCGTTTCCGGGCTGTTGCACAGCGCCCGCTCGACGGCTTCGAGCAGGGCCAGCGGGCCGTCCACGGCGGCAAATTCGCAGCCCGCCTCCGCCCGGATTTCGGTCTGCAACAGCGACACCTCCGGCGTTGCGGAAACTCCATGGCGAGTCTCGAACGGGTCGAGGTCGTAGGCGAGACAGGGACTCGACGAACACGTCAGCAACAGGCCTGCGGCCAGGCGCGCCCGGGCGCGCCGATGGATCACGTCCTGCCTCCTGCGGGATTCTCGACCGGTCGATCCGAAGCCACGGTCCCGCCCGCCAGTTCGATGACCCGGTCTGCGCTGGCAATGGTTTCCGGGCGGTGCGCTACGATCACGCGGGTGATCTTCAAGCTGCGGATGCTGTCGTTGACCAGGGTTTCGCGGGCGATGTCGAGGTGACTGGTCGCTTCGTCGAGAAACAGGATCTTCGGCTGCTTGTAGAGCGCGCGCGCCAGCAGGATGCGCTGTTTCTGGCCGCCGGAAAGGGCGCTGCCCATGTCGCCGATGAAGGTGTTGTAGCCCATCGGCATGGCGCCGATCTCGCCGTCGATGGCGGCCATGCGGGCGCACTCCTCGATGCGCGCCTGGTCTGCGTGCGTGTCGAAAAAGCAGATGTTGTCGGCAATGGAGCCCGCGAAAAGGGAGTCGTCCTGCATCACGGTACCGACCATGCGGCGCAGGCTATCGGCGCCGATCTGCTTGACGCTCACACCGCCGATCAGCACATCGCCCTCGCTGGGATTGCGGATACCGAGCATGACGTTGATGAGCGTGGTCTTGCCGCAACCCGAAGGGCCGACGATGGCAACCGACTCGCCGGCTCCGATTTTCAGATTGACGCCATGCAGAACCCAAGGCTCCTGGTCGGCGTATCGGTAGTGCAGGTTCACCACTTCGATGACCGGAGCCAGCGTCTTGTCGCTGGCAGCGGACGGACTGGCCTCGGGCTCGGTGAGCACGATGTCGGCAAGGCGCTCGCCTTGCAGGCGCAGCATCTTGATCTCTACCATCTTCTCGATGAAGCTGCGAATTCCATACCAACCCTGCCACACGTTCCAACCGAAACCTGCCGATGATTCCGATCCGCGGTAGGCCAGCCATTCCAATCCCAAACCTGCCGGGCCGAGCGTTCCAATCGAAGGTAGGCCACC
>JBQTHL010000057.1:0-6855 GCA_052389915.1 Panacagrimonas sp. | reverse complement strand
CCCGCACGGGTAGAGGGGAGCTAAAAACCCTCCCCCCGTGGGGGGGTGGGACAGCGTGCGCAGCGACCAGGGAGAGGGGGAGCTTTTATTCTCCAACCGCATGAGCTGCCCCCACTGCGGCTACTCGCTCGAAGAGCTCGAACCGCGCCTCTTCTCCTTCAACGCCCCGCACGGGGCCTGCCAGAAGTGCGACGGCCTCGGCAGCCTGCAAGTGTTCGATCCCTCGCGTGTCGTCGCGCATCCCGAACTCTCGCTCGCCTCCGGCGCAATCCGAAGCTGGGACAAGAAGAACCCCTACTACTGGCACTTCATCCAGTCGCTGGCCAGGCACTACCAGTTCGATCCCGAGACGCCTTGGGACAAACTGCCGCCGAAAACCCAGGACCTGATTCTCAAGGGCAGCGGCGACGAGAAGCTGAGCTTCGAATACCCTGACGAACGCGGCCGCGTGGTCACGCGCGTGCACAAGTTCGAGGGCATTCTTCCCAACCTCGAACGCCGCTATCGTGAAACCGAGTCGATGGCGGTGCGCGAAGAACTGGCCCGCTACCTGTCCAACCAACCTTGCCCCGAGTGCAGCGGACAGCGTCTCAATCGCGCAGCGCGCAATGTGTTTGTTGCCGACCGTAGCCTGCCCTCGCTCACGGCACTGTCGGTGCGCGACGCCGACGCGCTGTTCGCGCAGATGAAACTGCCCGGCCACAAGGGTGAGATCGCGGAAAAAATCCTCAAGGAGATTTCCGCGCGGCTCGGCTTTCTCAACAACGTGGGCCTCGACTACCTCACGCTCGCACGCAGCGCGGAGACGCTATCCGGTGGCGAAGCACAGCGCATCCGCCTGGCCTCGCAGATCGGCGCCGGCCTGGTCGGCGTGATGTACGTGCTCGATGAACCCAGCATCGGCCTGCACCAGCGCGACAACGAGCGCCTGCTCAAGACCCTGTTCCGCCTGCGTGACCTGGGCAACACCGTGATCGTGGTCGAGCACGACGAGGAAGCGATTCGCCGGGCCGACCACGTCGTGGACATAGGACCTGGCGCAGGTGTGCACGGTGGGCGCGTGGTCGCACAGGGAAAGCCGGCCGATCTGGAAAGCGCACCCGACTCGATCACCGGCCGCTATCTTTCGGGCAAGGAGCGCATCCCGGTTCCGGAAATGCGCACGCCACGTCAGCCGGGCAAGCACATCACCATTCGCGGCGCGCGTGGCAACAATCTCAAGAACGTCACGGCCGAGATTCCGGTCGGCCTGATCACCTGCGTCACCGGCGTCTCGGGCTCGGGCAAGTCCACGCTCATCAACGACACCCTGCATGGCTTCGCCGCGCGCGAACTCAATGGTGCCGCCACGCGCCACGCCGAGTGCGACCATATCGAAGGGTTGCGCGACCATCTCGACAAGGTGATCGACATCGACCAGTCGCCCATCGGCCGCACGCCGCGCTCCAACCCGGCTACGTACACCGGCCTGTTCACGCCCATCCGCGAGCTGTTCGCACAGGTGCCGGAGTCGCGTCTGCGCGGTTACGAGGCCGGGCGCTTCTCCTTCAACGTGAAGGGCGGCCGCTGCGAAACCTGCGAGGGCGACGGCGTCATCAAGGTGGAAATGCATTTCCTGCCCGACGTGTACGTGACCTGCGACACCTGCAAGGCGCGCCGATACAACCGCGAGACCCTGGAGATTCGCTACAAGGGCAAGACCATCGACCAGGTGCTGGCGATGACGGTGGAAGAAGCCCTGCCCTTCTTCAAGCCGGTGCCGGCGCTGGCGCGCAAGCTGGAAACCCTGATGGACGTGGGCCTGAGCTACATCACCCTGGGCCAGAACGCGACCACGCTGTCCGGCGGCGAAGCGCAGCGCGTGAAGCTGTCGAAGGAACTGTCGCGCCGCGACACCGGGCAGACGCTCTACATCCTCGACGAGCCCACCACCGGCCTGCACTTCCACGACGTGGCGCAGTTGCAGCGCGTGCTGGAACGCCTGCGCGAGCACGGCAACACCGTGGTCATCATCGAGCACAATCTCGACGTCATCAAACGTGCGGACTGGATCATCGATCTGGGGCCGGAAGGCGGGTCCGGCGGCGGCGAAATCGTCGCGGTCGGCACGCCGGAAGACGTGGCCAACACTCCGCGTTCACATACCGGACAGTTCCTGAAGGCACACTTGAACGACATGGCGCGCGTGGCTTCCAAAGGCGCCGTCGCAAAGAGGAAGAAG
Organism: Panacagrimonas sp.; assembly: GCA_052389915.1. Taxonomy (GTDB): domain Bacteria; phylum Pseudomonadota; class Gammaproteobacteria; order Nevskiales; family Nevskiaceae; genus Panacagrimonas. The sequence goes on along the minus strand of JBQTHL010000057.1, from coordinate 4,634 downwards.
GCATGAACCGCATCAAGCTCGCAGGGTATTCCGGCATTTTGATTGGCGCCTTGAGCGTCGGTACAGCGATGGCCGCGCCGATGGATCGTCGACTCGAAATCACGCTCACCGTGGAAGGCACCCAGGACTGGCGCAACGAGTTGCAATGGTCCAAGGCCACGACCTCGCAGCGTTATGACTTCGCCACCACCTTGCGCTCTGACGGCAAGCTGGAAGGCGCGAACCTGCTCGACAAGGATCAGGAAACGCGGCTCGCCATCAAGACCGAGTACCTGCGTCGACAAGGCCTGGCGCAGCTCAAGGCGCAGGGACTGGATCCCAGTTCGCCGGACTTGCAGCGGCAGATTTCGGCGGGCATGCAGAAGGAAAGTTTCGCCTGCGAGGGCGAACCCATCTGCTTCTCGGAAGTCAACGCCAAGTACTCGACCATCATGGCGGCTGTTACGTCGCCGGATAACAGCGCGCTGTTCGAAGGCGAGCCGCGCTATCTTTTCTTCAGCGGCTTCCCCAGCTGCGCCAATCGCATCCATTCGGTGAACAAGACCCAGACCAAGGGGGAGACCGCGTTCGGCCGCAAGAAGGACAAGCTAAGTCCCTTTGCGCTCGACCGCCAAGGCGACTCGCAGGGCAGCCTCACAGAGCAGAAATCGCTGTGCACGTTCTACACGGTGGTGGTCGATACGAAGGAGCAGAAGATGTTCGTGGAGAACGTCAACATCCCGCCCGCCCGCGGCACGTCGGTGCGCACGGAATTCGGCACGACGCTCAGCTCGCAAGACGATCTGCCGGTAGCCTCCGAGGCCATGGACCTGGTCAATACGACCTTGCGCGATGCACCGCTCAGTGGTTCGCTCGAAAAAACGGTCGTGCTCACGACGCCACTGGATGGCAACGCCACCGTGCTGGGAAGTTTTCTGGGCAACGCCAAGGTGAGCCTGAAGTGGGCATTCGTGGATGGAGCGGCCGCGAAGAAGTAGCCCTCAGGCCGGCGTCGGGACGACGTTCCAGAATCATCGCCGCCGCTTTCTCCGCCACCATTGTCACCGGCGCGTTGGTGTTGCTGCCGGCAACGGTCGGCATGATCGAAGCATCCACCACGCGCCGACCTTCCACGCCGCGTACTGCCAGGCGCGGATCGACAACCGCCATTGGATCGGTGTCCGGCCCCATCTTGCAGGTGCCGACCGGGTGGTACGCGACTTCCGCGGTGCGGCGCACGAAGTCGCGCAATTGCTCGTCGGTCTGCACCTCCGGTCCGGGCGAGGTCTCGACATCGCGATGCTCATCCAGTGCGTGCTGCGCGAGCACGAGCCAGGCCTGCCGGACGCCACGCACGAGACGCTCGATGTCGCGCTCGTGCGCGGCGAAGTCGGGATCGATCAACGGAGGCGCCAGCGGGTCGGCGCTGTGCAAGCCGACTCGTCCGCGAGAAAGCGGTCGCAGGTCGTAGTTCATCACGCAGTAACCGTAACCCTTGAAGGCCTCGGTCAGATCAAGGCCGTGCTTGCCGTTGCGAATCGGCAGGCAATGCCATTGCATGTCTGGGATCGGTTCGTCGGGTTTCCAAATTGTATAAACCACCGGCCTCGGCCGCAGTGCTGGTGAGTTCGCCCCGCCGGCCGAACAGATATTGAAACAGCCCCTTCAGCAAGCGCGGCCTCGCGCGCGGGTGGAACGAATAGCCCACGCGCGACTTGGCCCGCGTATCGACGGACACGTCGAGATGATCCTGCAGGTTCTGGCCGACACCGGGCAGCTCGTGCATCACCTCGATTCCGTGCTTCGTCAGTCTCGCGCGGTCCGATGCCCGAGAGCACCAGTAATTGCGGCGACTGGAACGCGCCGGCCGACACCATCCCTTCTCTCTTCGCGCGAACGTCTTCGTATCGCCCTTTACAGAACACGCGCACGCCGACCGCGCGCCTGCCTTCGAACAACACCCGCGCCGCGTGAGCGTCCGTGAGGATGGCCAAATTGGATCGCGATTCCGCGCCGCGCAGGTAAGCGGGTGCATTGCTGCATCGCTGGCCATCCTTCTGGACACGTGAAACAGTCCCACCCCTTCCTGCTCGGCGCCGTTCAAGTCCAGGTTAAGTCGATGACCGGCCTGTTGCGCCGCCTCGACGAAAGCGCAGCTGATGGGATTGGTGGAGCGCCGCGCGGCGATGTTGAGCGGCCCGCCCTTGCCGTGGAACGCGGCGTCTTCCGGCAAGGATTCGGGCTCAAAGTTCTCCGACTTGATGAAGTACGGTAATACCTCGCTATACGACCAGCCCTCGCAGCCCAGCTCGGCCCAATGGTCGTAATCCCAGCGATGCCCACGTGTGTAGACCGTCGCATTGATGGCACTCGATCCGCCCAGCACCTTGCCGCGCGGCTGATAGAGGCGGCGGTTATGCAGATGCTGCTGAGGCTCGCTCCAGAACTTCCAGTTGCAGAACCAGCCGCGCGCCAGCGGGATGATGCCGAGCGGCATCAGGATGATGCGGATTGGTGTCGCGCGGACCCGCGTCGATCAGACAGACGGAGTGCCGGCTACTTTCGCTCACGCGATTGGCGAGCACGCAGCCGGCAGAGCCGCCGCCGACGATGACGTAGTCGTACGCCGCGCTCACCGGTGGCCGTCGAGAACGTCCGCATTGTCGGCACCCAGTTTCGGACTCGGCCCGGTGCTCGTCGTCGCGTGGCTGAACTTGATCGGCAGACCGAAGGCGGGCTTGCCGTTCAAGCCCTCGATCAGTCCGCGTGCCTGCACCTGCTCGTTGGCCAGGGCTTCGGCTGGCGTAAGAACGGCGGATACGCAGGTATCGAGGTGCGCCAGTTCGCGTTCCCACTCGTCGCGCGTCTTCGACTTGAACAGCTTCACCAGTTCCTGTCGCAGGGGCTCGCCCTTCGGTCCCTGCGCCATCGGCAACTTGATGAGGTCCGGCCGATTCACGGCGCGCAACACTTCGTGGAAAAACTTGGGCTCCAGCGCGCCCACCGCTAGGTGCTTGCCGTCCGCGCATTCGTACACCGCGTAATTGGGCAACGCGCCGCTCAGAAAGTCCTGCCCTCGCGGCTGCGACTTGCCCATCTGTCGCACCGCCGACAGCGAGAGCACCTGCAAGGCCAGGGTACCGTCGAGCATCGCCGCATCCACGAAAGTACCGACACCGGAGGCGCGCGCGCCGAACAGCGCGCCGAGAATTCCTACCAGACAGGTCAAAGCACCGCCTGCAAGGTCGGCTACCTGCATGTTGCCCTGTCCCGGCCCCTGTCCGGCAAGCCCAGTCTGGTCGAGTTCGCCGGCGTAGCCGCGATAATTCATATCGTGCCCCACCCGCTCGCGATACGGCCCGGTCTGGCCGTAGCCGGTGAGTGCGGCGAATACGACGCGCGGGTTTACCGCGAGCACGGATTCGAAACCGCAGCCCAGCTTGTCCATCACGCCGGGGCGGAAACTCTCCAGGACGATGTCGGCGGTCTTCACGAGTTCGAAGAACTTCGTCTTGTCCTCGGGCTTGCGCAGATCCAGGGTCACCGATTTCTTGCCGCGGTTGACCACGTCGAACAGGTCGGGCGACATGGCGCGCGCGTAGTCGCCGCCGTTCGGCTCCTCGATCTTGATGACCTCGGCGCCCATTTGCGCGAGATAAAGAGTGCAGAACGGACCGGGCAGCAGGCGCGACAGGTCTAGAACGCGGACACCGGAAAGAAGGGGGTTCAGGTTCATGGCGTTAGCTTTTGTCGATATGGGCTGGGCTCTGCGAGTCTCCCTCCCCCAACCCCTCTCCCCGGAGAGGGGGGCTCGTTTACTTACATGGTGCGCGCAATCAGCTCCTTCATGATCTCATTGGTACCGCCGTAGATGCGCTGCGCGCGCGAATCGATCCACGCGCGCGCAATGGGATACTCCAGCATGTAGCCGTAACCGCCGTGCAACTGTACGCACTCGTCGATGACCTTGTTCATCAAATCCGACGTCCAGTACTTGGCGGTGGCCGCGTCGTCCACGCCGAGCTTGTTCTTCAAGGTCAGCTCGATGCACTTGTCGACGTAGACTCGGGCGATCGACAGCTCGGCCTTCATCTCGGCGAGCTTGAAGCGGGTGTTCTGGTAATTGGCCACCGGCTTGCCGAAAACCTTGCGGCTGCGCGTGTACTCCAGCGTCTGCTTCAGCGCGATCTCGGCGCCAGCGACAGAAGTGATCGCGATCATCAGTCGCTCCCAGGCCAGCTCCTTCATCAGCATGATAAAGCCCATGCCTTCCATGCCCAGCCGGTTGGACTTCGGCACCCGCACGTCCTCGAAGAACAGCTCACAGGTGTCCTGCGATTTCATGCCGACCTTCTTCAGCGGCTTGCCCTTGGAGAAGCCGGGGCGATCGGCCTCGACCACGATCAGGGAAATGTCCTTCGAGCCCTCGCCGCAGTTGCCGGTCCTCGCCACGACCACCACGAGGTCGCACAGATACCCGTTGGTGATGAAAATCTTGGAGCCGTTGATCACGTAGTCGTCACCGTCGGCAACGGCCGTGGTCTTTACCGCCTGCAAATCGGAGCCGGTGCCGGGCTCGGTCATGGCGATGGCGCTGATCAGCTCGCCGGTGGCCAGCTTGGGCAGCCAGCGCTTTTTCTGCTCTTCGGTGCCGT
>JBQTHL010000056.1:0-108377 GCA_052389915.1 Panacagrimonas sp. | reverse complement strand
TGATGATCTACCGCGCGGCGACCCACCTGGTCGACGGCTTCCCCGACCCGCTCGAAGCCGCCTACGCCAAGCTCTACGCCAACGAGATGGTCCAGCGCGTCACCAACGAGGCGCTGCAGATCCACGGGCACTACGGCTTCACCCGCGAGTTCCCGCTCGAACGCATGGTGCGCGACTCGCGCGGCTTCGCCCTGGGCGGCGGCACCACCGAAATCCTGCGCAACACCATCGCCGCCATGGTCTACGGACGCGCCTTCGACCAGAGAAAGGGCTAAACGAGGGCTGACCGTCACCCCAATCCACTGACAGCGGGAGGAGAACCCCATGAACGAAACAGAGCGCTACGACGCCATCGTCATCGGCGCCGGCATTTCCGGCATGTACATGCTGCACCGCCTGCGCGGGCTGGGCCTGCGCACGCGCGTCTACGAGACTGGCGACGGCGTGGGCGGCACCTGGTACTGGAACCGCTATCCCGGCGCACGCTTCGATTCCGAGAGCTACAGCTACGGCTATTCGTTCTCCGACGAGATCCTGCGCGAATGGCAATGGAAGGAGCACTTCTCGCCACAGCCGGACAACGAGCGCTACCTCAACTTCGTGGCCGACAAGCTCGACCTCGGGCGCGACATCCAGTTCAACAGCCGCGTCACCGCCGCGCATTACCGCGAGGTGGAGAACCTATGGGACGTGCAGCTCGAAGACGGGCGGCACGCACAGGCGCGCTATCTCATCAGCGCCACCGGACCGCTTTCGGCGCATGTCATGCCCAAGATCGAGGGCATCGACAGCTTCAAGGGCCAGTCCTGTCACACCGCGCGCTGGCCCAAGACCCCGGTGGACCTGCGGGGCAAGCGCGTGGGCGTGATCGGCACCGGCGCCACCGGCGTGCAGGTGATCCAGGAAGTGGCCAAGGTCGCCGGCCAGCTCACCGTGTTCCAGCTCGATCCCAACTGGTGCGCACCGCTCAACAACGCGCCGATCACCGAGGCCGAACAGAAGGACATCCAGAAGCGTTACCCGGAGATCTTCCAGGCCTGCGCGTCCTCCTTCGGCGGCTTCATCCACAATTTTCAGAGCCGGCCCTTCGCCGAGGTGCCGCGCGAAGAGCGCCTGGCGCTGTACGAGAAGCTCTACAACGGCCGTGGCTTCGGCATCTGGCTCGGCAATTTCATGGAAACGCTGATGGATCCGGCGGCCAACGCGGAGATCTCCGAGTTCATCGCCGGCAAGATCCGCGCGCGCGTCAAGGACCCGACCATCGCCGACAAGCTGATCCCCAAGACCCACGGCTTCGGCACCAAGCGCGTGCCGATGGAAACCCGCTACTACGAGGTCTACAACCAGGACAACGTGGAACTGGTGCACCTGCCGGACAACCCCATCGAGCGCATCACCCCGGCCGGCGTCAAGACCCGCGACCGTGAATACCCGCTGGACATCCTGGTCTACGCCACCGGCTTCGACGCCGTGACCGGCGCGCTCAAGCGCATCGACATCCGCGGCCGCGGCGGCCAGGCGCTCAAGGACAAGTGGAACAACGGGCCGCAGACCTACCTGGGCCTGCAGATCGCCGGCTTCCCCAATTTCTTCACGCTGGTGGGCCCGCACAACGCGGCCTCGTTCTGCAACATCCCGCGTTGCATCGAGCAAAACGTGGAGTGGGTGGCCGGCTGCCTCGCCAACCTGATCAAGGCCGACAAGCAACGCATCGAGACCACCGAGACTGCCGAGCGCGACTGGACCGCGCACGCCTACGAGGTGACCCAGGGCCTGCTCTTCTCCCAGGACGCCTGGTTCTTCGACAAGAGCGCCGCCGATGGCCAGCCGCGCTTCCTGGTCTACGTCGGCGGGACCCCTGCTTACCGCATGAAATGCGACGAGGTCGCCGCCAAGGGTTACGAAGGTTTCGTCATCAGCTGACCCGGGAGCCTTGCGTGTCGTTTTCATTCACCGAAGAGCAGCAGCAGTTCCGCGACATCGTGGCGCGCTTCTGCCGCGACCAGTGCCCGCCCACGCAGGTGCGGCGGCAGATGGACAGCGACACCGGCCTGGACCGCGCGCTGTGGAGCCGGCTTTGCGAAAACCTGGGCCTGGGCGGCCTGCAGGTGCCGGAGGCGCTGGGCGGCCAGGGCTACGGCGCGGTGGAACTGGGCATCGCCATGGAGGAACTGGGCCGTGCCAATGCCGGCACTCCCTGCCTGTCGTCGGCGGTGCTCGCCACCCACGCGCTGCTGCGCATGGCCACGCCCGCGCAGCAGCGCGAGTGGCTGCCGGCGATCTGCGCCGGCAGCTGCATCGCCACGCTGGCATTGGGCGAGGCGGGCGGGCGCTGGGAGCCGGAAGCCACCACGGTCACGGCCACGCGCCGCGACGGTGGCTGGCACCTGGACGGCACCAAGACCTACGTGCTCGACGGCCATGTCGCCGACCTGTTCCTGGTGGTGGCCCGCACCGCCGGCAGCGCCGGCGCGGATGGCTTGACGCTGTTCGCGCTGCGCTCCGGGTCTCCCGGCCTGCGCGTGGAAGCCCTGCCCTCCATCGACCCGACGCGGCGCGTGGCGTGCGTGACGCTGTCCGCTGCGCCGGCGACGCTGCTGGGCGATGAAGGCGGCGCGGCGGACGGCTTGTCGCGCGCGCTGGACGAATCGCTGGCGGCGCTGTCCTGCGAGATGGTCGGCGGCGCGCAGGCGCTGCTCGATGCGACCGTGGCCTACAGCAAGCTGCGCGTGCAGTTCGGCCGCGTGATTGGCAGCTTCCAGGCCATCAAGCACCGCCTCGCCGACCTGCTGGTGGAGGTGGAGTTCGCGCGCTCGGCCGCCTACCGCGCTGCCGAGCTGGCCGCCGAGAACGCGGCCGGCCTGCGCACCGCAGCGCCCATGGCCAAGGCCCTGGCCTCGGACGTCTTCCTGCTCGCCGCGCAGGAGGCGGTGCAGCTGCACGGCGGCATCGGCTTCACCTGGGAACACGACACCCACCTGTACTTCAAGCGCGCCCGCGCCTCCTCCGCCCTGTTCGGCGGCGGCGCGGAGCAGCGCGAGCGCTACCTGTCGCGGCTCGCCGCCATGCAGCCTGGAGACCGCGCATGAGCCCGACCGACGAAGCCGCCGTGCGCGAGGAAGTCCGCGCCTGGCTGGCGCAGCACTGGAGCACCGAGCTGGGGCTGGCCGAGTGGCGGCGGCGGCTGATCGACTCCGGCTGGGGCTGCCCGGCTTGGCCGCGCGAGTGGTACGGACGCGGCCTGCCGCCACACCTCGCTGCCGCGGCCGAGGAAGAGATGCAGCGAGTCGGCGCCGTCAGCGTGGCGCAATTCGGCGTGCGCCTGCTGGTCGCGGCCACCCTGCTGGAACATGGCAGCGACGCGCAGAAGCGCCGCCTGCTGCCGCGCCTGCTCACCGGCGAGGACACCTGGTGCCAGCTGTTCAGCGAGCCCGGCAGCGGCTCGGATCTCGCCGGCCTGAGCACCCGCGCCGTGGCCGACGCCGAGGGCTGGACCATGAACGGGCAGAAGGTCTGGACCACCAGCGCCCAGCACGCGCACTACGGCATCCTGCTGGCGCGCACCGACTGGGACCTGCCCAAGCACCGCGGGCTGAGCTTCTTCATCCTGCCCATGCACCAGGCCGGGGTCGAGGTGCGCCCGCTGCGCCAGATGAACGGCTACGCCTCGTTCAACGAGGTATTCATCACCAATGCGCGCGTCGGCCGCGACGATCTCGTCGGCAAGCTGGGCGAGGGCTGGAAGATCGCCCTGACCACGCTGGCGCACGAGCGGCGCATGGCCGATTCCATGCGCAACTGGGGCCGCCTTCAGCTCGGCCAGGGTCGCATCTACGACGAGCTCAAGCGCGAGTACGCGCAGGTGATGGAGCCCTACAAGTGGTACGCGCAGCGCGCGGGCCGGCCCGACCTGCTGCTGGAACGCGCGCAGGCCAGCGGCCGCATCGCCGACCCGGCGGTGCGCCAGGATTTGGCGCGTGCGCTGATGCTGGAACGCGCCGCCGAGTGGACCGCGGCGCGGGCCCGCGCGACGCGCGGCGCGGGCCAGCCGCCCGGGCCGGAGGGCTCGCTGGGCAAGCTCGCGGCGAGTCTGGTCGCCCGTGCCTGCGCCCGTGCCCACGCCGCGATCAGCGGCGCTGACGCGATGCTAGCCGGCGGTGAGGACCCCGGCAGCGATCATGGCCTGGTGGCCGAGATCCTGCTGTCGGTGCCGGCCTGCTCGATTGCCGGCGGCACCGACGAGATTCAGCGCAACATCATCTCCGAGCGCGTGCTCGGCCTGCCGCGCGAACCTTCTACCGACACTGATATCCCGTTCCGCGAGGTGCGTCGCAACGCGGGGGTATGAGGCGGCACGGGCCCGATATCCGTGCCCCGAAAAAATATACATGAGGAGAGAACCCGATGATCCTGGACCCCTGCATCCGCCCCGCCCGCGCCGCCGCGCTGCGCGCCAACCGCGAGTGGGCCGACGTGCCGATGCTGCGCTACTTCGACGAGGCCGTGGCCGAGGCCCCGGACCGGCTCGCCATCATCGACTGCCGGGAGAACGCGCCGGAGCGCGCCGTCAGCTACCGCGAGCTGGACCAGGCCAGCCGGCGCATCGCCGCCAACCTGGTGCGGCTGGGCGTGCAGCGCGGCGACATCGTGTCGTTCCAGTTGCCCAACTGGTGGGAATTCGTGGCCATGCACCTGGGCTGCCTGCGCGCGGGCGCGGCCAGCAACCCGCTGATGCCGATTTTCCGCCAGCGCGAGCTGTCCTTCATGCTGGCCTACGCGCAGTCCCGTGTGGTGGTGGTGCCCAGGGCGTTCCGCGGCTTCGACCACGCCGCGATGATCCGCTCGCTGCGCCCGATGCTGCCGCACCTCGAACAACTCGCGGTGATCGGCGAGGACGGCGACGAGGGCTTCGAGCCGGTGCTGATGGCGCCCTGCGACGCCCCCCTGCCCGCGCCGCTGGCTCCCGACGAGGTGGTGCAGGTGCTCTACACCTCGGGCACCACCGGCATGCCCAAGGGCGTGATGCATTCGTCGAACACGCTGATGGCCAACGCGCGGCCGTTCATTGCGCGCCTGGGCCTGGACGGACGCGACCGCGTGTTCATGGGCTCGCCGCTCGCGCACCAGACCGGCTTTCTCTACGGTATGTGGCTGCCGCTGATCGTGCGGTCCTTCGTGGCGCTGACCGATGTCTGGGACAAGGACCGCGCCTGGTCGCTAATCCAGAAGCACCGCTGCAGCTTCACCATGGCCTCCACGCCCTTCCTGGCCGACCTGGTGGCCTCCTCACAGGCCCCGCCCCCGGCCGAGGTCGCGCTGCGCATGTTCGTGTGCGGCGGCGCGCCGATTCCACGCGCGCTGGCCGAGCAGGCCGAGGCGCGCCTGGGGTTGCGCGTGCTGTCGGTGTACGGCATGTCGGAGAACGGGGCCATCACCGTGACGTCCCCCGACGCACCGCGCGACAAGGCCATCAATACCGACGGCGCGCCGCTGCCCGGCGTGCGCGTGCGCGTGGTGGACGCCGAGGGCCGTGATCTTCCGGTGGGCGAGGAAGGCCGGCTGCTGCTGCACACGCCGTCGAATTTTCTCGGCTACCTGCAGAAGCCCGAGGACTACGGCATGGACGCCGACGACTGGTTCGACTCCGGCGATTTGGCGAGGCTGGATGCGGACGGCTACGTGCGCATCACCGGCCGCAGCAAAGACATCATCATCCGAGGTGGCGAGAACGTGCCGGTGGTGGAGGTGGAAAACCTGCTCTACCGTCATCCGGTCATCGTGGACGCCGCGGTCGTCGCCATGCCGCACGATCGCCTGGGCGAGATCGGCTGCTGCTACGTGAGCCTCAAGCCCGGCGAGCGGTTCAACCTGGCCGCGATGCGCGAATACCTGTCCGCCGCCGGCATGGCGCGCCATTACTGGCCTGAACGGGTCGAGGTGATCGACACCTTTCCGCGCACCGCCAGCGGCAAGATCCAGAAATTCCAGTTGCGCGAGATGGCGCGCGCCCTGCCGCCGTCGAAGGGGGCCTGAATGGCTGCCGGACCCCTGAAGGGCCTGCGCGTGCTGGACCTGACCGCGGTGCTGATGGGACCGTTCGCCACGCAGATGCTGGCGGACCTGGGCGCGGAGGTGATCAAGGTCGAGACGCCGGACGGTGACGGCACCCGGCACATCGGCCCGATGCGCTCGCCCGGCATGGGCGCGATCTTCCTCAACGTCAACCGCGGCAAGCGCAGCGTGGTGCTCGACCTCAAGCAGCCGGTGGCACACGCCGCCTTCATGCGCATGGTCGCGCGCAGCGACGTGCTGGTCTACAACGTGCGGCCCTCGGCGATGGAACGGCTCGGGCTGTCCTGGGAAGCGGTGCGCGCGGTCAATCCGCACATCGTCTACGCCGGGCTGTTCGGCTACGGCCGAGAAGGCCCCTACGCGCCCCGCCCCGCCTACGACGACCTCATCCAGGGCGCCACGGGCCTCGCCGCGCTGGCGCAGATGGCCGGCAGCCCGGTGCCGCGCTACGTGCCCACCACCATCGCTGACCGCACCGTGGGTCTGCACGCCTTCGGCGCGATCCTGGCCGCGATCTATCACCGCGAGAAGACCGGCGAGGGCCAGGCGCTGGACGTGCCGATGTTCGAGACCATGACCCAGTTCGTCATGGGCGATCACCTGAGCGGCAAGACCTTCGTGCCCGACCATGGCCGCGCCGGCTACGCGCGCCTGCTGGCCCACGAGCGCCGCCCCTACGCCACCTCGGACGGCTACGTCTGCGCGCTGATCTACTCCGACAAGCAGTGGAAGAATTTCTGCGCGCTGATCGGCCGGCCCGAGATGTTCACGCAGGATGCGCGTATGGCCAGCCTGACCACGCGCACCCAGCACATCGACGCGTTATATGCCTTCGTTGGCGAACAACTGCGCCTGCGCAGCACCGCCGAGTGGCTTGCGGTACTGGAACAGGCCGACATCCCCTGTATGCCGATGCATACGCCCGAGAGCATCGTCGATGACCCGCACCTCGCGGCGGCGGGTTTCTTCGGCGAGTTCGATCACCCCAGCGAGGGCCGGCTGCGCGGCATGCGCCCGCCCACGCGCTGGTCGGCCACGCCGCCGGCCGCGCCCGCACCCACCCCGCGCCTGGGCGAGCACACCGCCGAGGTGCTGCGCGAGGCCGGCTGCAGCGACGCCGACATCGCCGCCATCACCCAAGCCCGCCTGCGCACATGAAGACCATCGGCATCGGGTTTTTCTATGAGGACCTGCATCTCGGCATGTGCTTCCGCACCGTGGGTCGCACGGTGACGGAAACCGATCTGGTGAACTTCACCAGCTTCAGCTGGCTCACTGAGGAGGTGTTCACCAATACCGCCGAGCGCGAGGGCATGGCCCTGCCGCCACGCGTGATTCCGGGTGCGATGGTGTACTCGATGGCCGAGGGCCTGCTGCTGCCGGCGATCCAGAACGTGGGCCTCGCGTTCCTGGGCATGACGCTGGACGTGCGCGGCCCGACCTGCGTCGGCGACACGCTGCACGTTGAGGTGCGGGTGGACGAGATGCGGCTCACCGCCAAGGGCGACCGGGGGCTGGTGCGCACCGAGAACCGCGTGGTCAACCAGCGCGGCCAGACCGTGCTGGTCTACACCCCGCTGCGCATGCTGCGCCGCCGGCCGGACGGCAACTCGGACGGCGGCTCCGGCGGATCGCAGCCAGCGACCTAACATCCGTTAGAATCGTGATCTGGACCGCGGCGCCTTTCCGCGTCCTCAACCGCAGAGATTCAACGAGCCATGTCCATTCGCGAAAACCATCCGGAAATGCGCGAAGCCCTGCGCGACCTGTGCAGTCGCTTTCCGGATGAATACTTCCTCAAGATCGATCACGAGCGTGGCTACCCGGAAGCCTTCATCAAGGCGCTGACCGACGCCGGCTGGCTGTCGGTGATGATCCCGCAGGAATACGGCGGCTCGGGTCTGGGCCTGGCCGAGGCTTCGGTGGTGATGGAAGAGGTCAACCGCTGCGGCGGCAATGCCGGTGCCTGCCACGGCCAGATGTACAACATGGGCACGCTGTTGCGTCACGGCTCCAAGATGCAGCAGGCGCTATACCTGCCGAAAATTGCCACGGGCGAATGGCGCCTGCAGTCCATGGCGGTGACCGAGCCGACCACGGGCACCGACACCACCAAGCTCAAGACCACGGCGGTGAAGAAGGGCGACCGCTACGTGGTCAACGGCCAGAAGGTGTGGATCTCGCGCCTGCAGCACTCGGAACTGATGATCCTGCTGGCGCGCACCACGCCGGTGGACAAGGTCAAGCGCAAGTCCGAGGGCATGTCGATCTTCATGGTCCACCTCGACCAGGTGCTGGGCAAGGGCATGGAGATGCGCCTGATCCCCAACATGGTCAACCACGAGACCAATCAGGTCTTCTTCGACAACATGGAGATCCCGGAGGAGAACCTGATCGGCGAGGAAGGCAAGGGCTTCAAGTACATTCTCGATGGCCTCAATGCCGAGCGCACGCTGATCGCCGCCGAGTGCATCGGCGACGGCTACTGGTTCGTGGACCGCGCCACGCGCTACGCCAAGGACCGCATCGTCTTCGACCGGCCGATCGGCCAGAACCAGGGCGTGCAGTTCCCCATCGCCGAGTCCTTCATCGAAGTGGAGGCGGCCAATCTCATGCGCTGGCGCGCCTGCGAGCTGTTCGATGCCCACCAGCCCTGCGGCGCCGAGGCCAACATGGCCAAGCACCTCGCGGCCAAGGCGTCGTTCGAGGCCGGCAACGTCTGCCTGCAGACTCATGGCGGCTTCGGCTTCGCCAACGAGTACCACGTAGAGCGCAAATTCCGCGAGACGAGGCTCTACCAGGTCGCGCCCATCTCCACCAATCTGATCTTCTCCTATGTCGCCGAGCACGTCCTCGGGCTGCCGAGGTCGTTCTGATGCTGCCGCTGAAGGGCCTGCTGGTCGTCTCCATCGAACACGCCATCGCGGCACCGCTGGCCACGCGTCACCTCGCCGACCTGGGCGCGCGCGTGATCAAGATCGAGCGCCCCGAGGGCGGCGACTTCGCGCGTGCCTACGACAAGCGTGCACGCGGCACCGCCTCGCACTTCGCCTGGTGCAACCGCTCCAAGGAGAGCCTCACGCTCGACGTGAAGCATCCCGTGGCCACCGAGGCGCTGATGAAGCTGGTCGCGCGCGCCGACGTGCTGGTGCAGAACCTCGCGCCCGGCGCCGCCGCGCGGCTCGGACTGTCCTTTGATGCCCTGAGCACGAAGCATCCCCGGCTGATCGTCTGCGACATCTCGGGTTACGGCGACGCCGGTCCCTACCTCGAAAAAAAGGCCTACGACTTGCTGGTGCAGGCCGAGGCGGGCTTTTTGTCCATCACCGGCACGCCGGAAGGCCCGGCCAAGGCTGGCAATTCCATCGCCGACATCTCGGCCGGCATGTACGCCTACAGCAACATCCTCGCGGCGTTGCTGGAGCGCGCGCAGACGGGTCGCGGCCGGCGCGTGGACATTTCCTTGCTGGAGACCATGACCGAGTGGATGGGGTATCCGCTGTACTTCGGCATGGACGGCGCCGCGCCGCCTCCGCGCACCGGCGCCGCGCACGCCACCATCTATCCCTACGGCCCGTTCAAGGCCGGCGACGGCGGCAGCGTGCTGCTGGGCGTGCAGAACGACCGCGAGTGGAAGCGCTTCGCGGCCATTGTGCTGCAGCGGCCGGAGCTGGCCGATGACCCGCGCTTCGCCGGCAATGCGCAGCGCACCGCCCACCGCCGCGAGATCGACGAGATCGCCAATGCCGCCTTCGCCGGCATCACGCTCGATGAACTCGTGCGCCGGCTGAACGAGGCCGACATCGCCAACGGGCGCATCAACACCGTGCAGGAGGTCTGGGACCATCCCCAGCTCGCCGCGCGCGGCCGCTGGACGCAGGTCCAAAGCGCCGGCGGCGCGCTGCCGGCGCTGATCCCACCCGGCCGGCGCGATGCGCTGGACGCGCAGCTCGGCCCCATCCCGGCGCTGGGCGCGCACAGTCGCAGCATCCTCGCTGAGCTGGGCTATTCACCCGCCGACATCGAGCGCATGGCGGCCGACAAGGCCATCTGACCGTCCATTGACTCGGCCATCCAAGCCTTGGAGAACCCCCAAAAAATGACCGACCTTCCCGCTCCCGGCGCCGAACTCGCGCGCTTTGCCGCCACTCTGAACATAAAGCGGATCCCGGCCCCGGTGCTTCGCCGTGCCGAGGACTTGTTCCTCGACTGGTTCGCCTGCGCGCTGGCCGGGCGCAGCGGCGAGCCGGTGCAGGCGCTGGAACGCTTCGTGGTCCGCCACGCAAAGGCGGGCGAGGCCGAGCTGATCACCTCACGGCAGAAGGTCGATCCGCTGTTCGCCGCGATGCTCAACTCCGGCGCCTCGCACATGGTCGAGCAGGACGACGTGCACAACGGCTCGGTGTTCCACGCCGCTGCCGTGGTGTTCGGCCCGGCGCTGGCCCTCGCCCAGGCGGGCAATGCCAGCGGCGCGCAGATGCTGGAGGCGATCGTCGCCGGCTACGAGGTCGGCATCCGCCTCGGCGAGTTCCTCGGCAGGCCGCATTACCGGCGCTTCCATACCACGGCCACCGTGGGTTGCGTGGCCGCCGCCGCCACCGCGGGACGCCTGCTGGGCCTGGATGCCGAGCGCATGGTCTGGGCCTTCGGCAGCGCCGCAACGCAGGCCGGCGGGCTGTGGGAATACCTTCGCGAAGGCGCGCAGTCCAAGCAGCTGCACTGCGCGCACGCGGCGCAGGTCGGCATCACCGCCGCCGAACTCGCCGCCGAGGGCTACACCGGCGCGCGGCGGGCGCTCGAGGGCGCGGGCGGAATGGCCGGTTCGATGTCCGAAGGCGCGGACCCGGCACGTCTGACCGACGGCCTCGGTACGCGCTGGGCGCTGGCGGAATCCTCGTTCAAGTTCCACGCCTCGTGCCGCCACACGCATCCGGCGGCCGACGCCCTGCTGCTGCTGATGCAGCGCGAGCGTCTGCGCCACGAGGATCTTGCCGACGTGCTCTGCGGCGTGCACCAGGGCGCCCTCGACGTGCTCGGCCCGGTGGTGGAGCCGGCCTCGGTGCACCAGTCCAAGTTCTCCATGGGCACGGTGCTGGGCCTGATCGCGGTGCACGGCCGCGCGCAGCTGCCGGACTTCGACGCCGATTTCCGCGACCCGCGCGTGGTCGCGGTGCGCCGCAAGGTGCGCATGCAGCTCGATGCCGAGGTGGACGGCGCCTACCCCGCGCGCTGGATCGGCAAGGTCTGGGTGACGACCACCGACGGCCGCCGCTTCGAGGCCCGCGTGGACGAGCCCAAGGGCGACCCCGGCAACACGCTCAGCCGCCCGGAACTCGAGGACAAGGCGCGCCGCCTGGCCGCCTACGCCCAGGGTGCCAGCGCGGACGAGATGAAAGCCATCATCGCGCGCTGCTGGAATCTCGAACACGAAGCGCAGGTCCGGAGCTGGCTGTCATGAACCTCGCCCGTAGCTACCTGTTCGTTCCCGGCAACCGCTGCGAACGAATCCCCAAGGCCCTGGCCAGCGGCGCGGACGCGGTGATCGTCGATCTCGAAGACGCCGTGCCCCCCGCCGAGAAGGACGCCGCGCGCGCTGCCGTGGCCGCCGCGCTGCGCGCCGAGGCGCCGGTGTGGCTGCGCGTCAACGGCGAACAGACGCCCTGGTTCGAGGCCGACTGCTCGCTGCTGGGACAGCCTGGCATCGCCGGCCTGGTGATCCCGAAGGCCGAGTCGGCCTCGCGCATCACCGCGCTGCATGAGCAGGGCCGCGTGCCGGTGCTGCCCACCGTCGAGAGCGCGATGGGTCTGGCGCGGCTGCACGCGTTGGCGGCCGCCACCGGCACACAGCGGCTGGTGCTGGGCAGCATCGACCTGCGGGCCGACCTGGGCATCCCCGGCGACGAGACCGTGATCGACCCCTACCGCATGCAGATCGTGCTCGCCTCGCGGCTGGCCGGCCTGCCCGCGCCGGTCGAGGGCGTGACGCTGACCTTCGACAACCCCGCGATTGTCGAAGCCGATACGCGCCGTTCGGCCGCGATGGGATTCGGCGGCAAGCTGTGCATCCATCCCGCGCAGATCGCGCCGGTGCATCGCGGCTTCGAGCCCTCGCCGGCCGAGATCGAATGGGCGCGCAGGGTGATCACGGCCGACGACGGCGCGGGCGGACGCGCGGTGGCGCTGGACGGCCAGATGGTGGACCGCCCGGTGGTCGAGCGCGCCCGCGCCATCCTTTCGCGCGCCGGCTGATCCGGCGCACCCAACCCCCGACCTGATCCGAGCACCAAACACCATGACCCAGCCTCTGCTTTTCAGCGTTGCCGACGGCGTCGGCGAGATCGTCCTCAACCGTCCGGACGCGGGCAACGCGTTCGACGAACCCATGCTCGACGCCTGGGTCGCCGCGCTGCAGCAGTGCGTGGCCGACGACTCGGTGCGTGCCGTGCTGCTGCGCGCCAACGGTCGCCACTTCTGCGCCGGCGGCGACCTCCACGACATGAAGCGCGAGCTCGAGGGCCCGCCCGCGATCCACAAGTCCAAGCTGTGGAACGGAGTGCACCGCATTCCGCGCCTGATGATGCAGCTCGACAAGCCGGTGGTCGCCGCCTTGCAGGGTGCCGCCACGGGCGCCGGGCTGGACATGGCGCTGCAATGCGACCTGCGCCTGGCGGCCGACAACGCGCGCGTCGCCGCCAGCTACGTGAAGATCGGCCTGGTGCCCGGCGACGGCGGCGCCTGGCTGCTGCCGCGCATCGTGGGCCTGCCGCGCGCGCTGGAGATGCTGCTGACCGGCGACTTCGTGGAAGCGGCCGAGGGCCAGCGCATCGGCCTGTTCAACCGCGTGGTGCCGCTGGCCGAGCTTGAGAACGAGGCCCGTGCCCTCGCCCGTCGCCTCGCCGACGGCGCCGCCACCGCCGTGCGCCTGACCAAGCGCGCCACCTATCAGGGCCTGCACCTGGACTTCAACACGCACCTGGACCAGATCTCCTCGCACTTTGTGCTCGCCGCCAAGAGCCGCGAGCACCGCGAGGGCGTGGAAGCCTTTCTGGAAAAGCGCAAGCCCAACTTCCGCCGCTGAGCCGGAGCATCGGCATCCGCGGCGTTGATGCTGCGGATGCCGGATTCCCGGACGGGGAGGCTTCAGCCGGGCGGCGTCGCCGAGCCGCCCGTTTTTGCGCTGAGCCTTTCGCGCACCCGGCCGGAGTGCCGGTAGAACCCGTAGCCCAGCAGCGCCGCGCCCAGCGCGAGCAGGTAGTGCCCGTAGGAATGCTTCTCGATTCCAACGCTAAACGGAAAGCGCGATACAAATTCGCCGTTGTTGCCGGCCTTGACCAGTCCCACGAAGCGGCCGGGGGTTGAAAACGAGTACTCCAGCGGAACCGAACCGGTCTCGTAGACCTTCGGTGGCAGGTGCACCACGGTGAGCTGGTCGAGCTGCGTGCCCTGCACGTTCTCGGCCTCCGGCGAGCCGGGATCGCGGATGATGCGCACCTCGATCGGCAGGCCGCGCAGGTCTGGCTCCAGCGCGTCCATCACCACGATGGTGTGACCCACCTTGGGAATGTCCTCGCAGAACTCACGGTTGCCGTTGAGCTCCGGCTGGTAGCCGGTGAAGTGCATGTTGAACGGGCCGACCCGGAGCTTGCACATGTCGTCGTCGATGGACAGCCCGCCGTGCGCACGCGCCGGCGATGCCGCCAGCAGGCAGGCCGTCACCATCGTTGCTTTGCACATCGCCGAGCGCCGCGCCACGTCGCCGCTCAGTGGCCCGAGTGAGCCGTCTGCAACTGCGTGAACACGGGCATGATGGGCCCGTAGACCTCCGCCATGTGGCGCTCGCCGCCGCCTTCGAAGAAGAACAGCATGCCGCCGATGCGGCTGTCGACATTGGTCAGGAAGCTCACCAGGCGCTCGATCTCCCAGGCCGCGTCCGTCGCCTCGATCTTCAGGACGCGCTTCTCGCCCGGAGCAATGGGGGAATCGTCGCTGATCTTCAGGCTCGCCCCTGCGATGAGGTCCTTGGGGAACGAGGGATGCACGCCGGCCAGGGCAACATCGAGCGAGCGGTTGAGGAACCGCAGGTTGGCCGTGGAGAACTCGCCCAGTCGCAGCGGATTGGCTGTTGTGTTGGTCACCTCCACATCCAGGCGCAGGCTGCGGCCGGGGACATCGTAAGTGGCGTCGGTCATCTTCACTGCCACCGTCGTGGCAGGTTCAGGCAGCGGTTCGGTCTTGTTGGATCCGGCCTGCAGCGGGACGACGTAAGGATAGCGCTGGGTGGCGTAGCGATACCCGGCGATGGCAATCACCAGCACCGTCACCAGCAGCGCGGCGGCAACCCGGTCATCCGTGCGCGTCACCAGCAGGTCCTCGCGCCCTTTGCGGATGGTGTTCCAGCGCGGAACGATCAGCGGCCGGCGGATCCACCACACGATCCACGCCACCGCCAGCAGCATGAATCCTGCCTGCCAGATCTGAACCCGCGCCACGCCGAAATGCTGCAGGTCCTCGATCTTCTCGCCGGTCATGGTGGTGACCGGCTGCTTGAACGTGGCCGGGTCGCCGCTGACCTCCATCCAGTGCCCCGGCCCCACGATAGGGCCGGCACCATGCACGTTGAGCACCGGGTGCAGGTGCCATTTGCCGGGGATGCGCCCGCGCATCACCAGCTTGAAGCTGTAGTCGCGTCCGATCTTCATCTGGCGGAAAGACTGCTGCGCCGGCACGTCGTTGATGTACGACGCGACCCGGGTCATGGTGGCGCCGGGCGTAGCGTTGGACAGGAACACCAGTTCGGGCTTGGTGGCCGCATCCGGCCAGTCGGTGAACAGGTGGAACTTGCCTTCGACGGTGACATCCTCGCCGACGCCCACCGCGGCCGTGGACCAGGTCACGTCGTACCAGTGCACGGTGCGCGTGCGGATGTAGGGCTCCGTTGCGCGTTCGCCGTGCGCGGCCACCGGCATCGGCAGCAGCGTGCCCATCAGGACCAGGGTAGCCAGGGCCAGGGCGAGCACGGGTGCAAGGCCCCTCACGAGGCGTGCTCCTGCACGTCGGCGACCTGTCCCGTCGGCTGCGACTGGCGGGCACCGTAGATGTCCTTGAAACGCTGCCCCACCGGCACGAAGCGCGCGTTGCAGGCCAGCACTCCGAGGCCCCAGAACAGGTAGTACAGGAAAATGCAGACGAAAGCCGAGAAGAACGCCGACACCCAGGTCGGCGTATCGCCGAAGGTCCGCAGCGTGCCGCGCTCGATGATGCGGATGTACTCCGGTGTGCCGGCCCGCGGGAAGGTGTAGCCGATCAGGTCGGCCACCGAGGTCATCTCGCCCATGTGCTGCACCGGCTGGAAGTAGCCCGCGAGATAGGCCCAGTTGGTGGGGTAGAACAGCAGGCCGTAAAGCGCCGCACCGAACGCGCCCGTCACCACCCAGCTGCGGCTCAGCACCAGGATCGCGTCCAGCGCCATCGCGCCGAGCAGGCAGGTAGCGGGCACCACCAGGCTGATCGGGAAGTACGCCAGCCCCTGCCAGCTGTGGTAGCGCACGATCCAGGTGCCGACCAGCAGCAGCAGCAGGCTGGCCGTTGCCCCTACCGGCAGGCGGAACAGGTTCCAGAAGATGCCCTGGAACGCCGCCGCCATGATGATGGTCGTGATCGGCGTGATCAGGATCCAGTACTGCCGATCCTTCCAGTCGATGAAGAAATCCCAGTCGCCGCCCAGCAGCAGGAAGTTAATGTGGGACACGGCCCAGATCAGAAAGGCGGCGACCACGACGATCAGCAGGTCCAGCGTGCGCGACCACTGCAATGCCAATGGGGAAAGCTCTGCATCTGCGAGCACTGCGCGGTCGTTCTTGGTCATCGGGACTCCTCCAGACTCAGGGTTTTCGACGTGTTTGACGCGGCTACGCCGGCCGCGGTCCGTCCCCGCGCCGTCCCCCCTCCTCAATCCGGGAAGGGACGGAAGCGACGCGGGTGCTTCTGATTCGAATCAGGAATTCGAAGCGGGCGCCGCAGGTCCGCCGGCCTCGCGGAACAGCTCGGCCATGCGCCCGATCACCTGGATGAACAATCCACCCAGCGCCAGCCCGGTCCAACCGAGAATGGGGAAACCCCAGTGCAGCGGGTGGCTGAAGATTTCCTCGGTCATCCAGAACGCGTGGCCCCACTCGTTGAAGCCGAGATTGGGCAGGATCATGCCCGGCCCGAGCACGGCCATGATCAGCGGAATGGAATAGCCCTTGGCGAACGCCGGGATGCGCGTGGTGGCGTACAGCAGGCTGGCCACGCCGAACACGATGTACATCGGCACGCAGGCGTAGAACACGACAATGTGGCTCGGGGTGAGCGCGGTATCGCGGATCACGGTCTGGTGCCAGGTGGCGTCGCCTTCACCGAAGAAGCTGGCGATCCACAGGAACGAGAACGTGTACATCATGAACCAGGCGATCAGGCCGAAGTACCGGCGCAGTTCGACCTCCGGCGTGATGCGGTCGAGATCACGGTCCCGCGTGAGCCAGAGGTAGGTCCAGATGATCAGGCCCGTGCCAAAAATGGCCGGCACCTCGATCTTGAACAGCAGGCCCCAGTACGTTGCGAACTCCGGCGAGGTGGCATCCAGTCCATACTTGAACGAGAACGCGCCCTGGTAAAGGCGGAACCCGGCATAGATCGCCAGCAGGACTCCCCAACCGATGGCGACCGGTCCCAGGCTGAAAATCTTGGCAGGGGCAGCCGCCTGGGCTTCGGCTTGCGCGGCGCGGTGAGCGGAGGGCGTGGACACGGTTTGGACGGACATGGTTTTTCTCCTCGACTTCAGGCGGTGATGACGGTGACACTCGACGGACGTACCTGGGGAAAGCCACGTGACGGCGACTGTCGGGCAACGGGCCCTTTGCGTTCGCGCATAACCAGACTGCGCCCGGCCGCACCAAGCCCTGCGCGTGCTCGCCGAATGCAGAAATTCGAACTCATTGGCTCCTCCACGCGGCTGTCCATGTCAGCCGTTTCCCCGACTACACTCCTTGTCGATAGTTTTGTCAATAGCGTATTGCGATGAGTAAAGGCCAGTTTCCCAGCATGAACTCGGGCTCCCCCACTCCCCGCGATACCGGCGCGCGCTTACCTGCTCGCCGCCGCCTCCGGATGGACCGCGAATCGCGACAAAGGCAACTCCTGGACTGCGCCATCCGGGCCTTCGCGGAGCGCGGGAACGCGCGGGCGGGTCACGCCGACGTGGCGCGAATCGCGCGCGTATCCGTCGCGACGGTATTCGAGTACTTCCCCACTCGAGCCGAACTGCTCGATGCGGTCCTCACCGAAACCGAGTCGTTTCTGCACACAGTCATGGCGCAAGGGCAGGGAAAGTCCAGTGCCATCGGTGCCGTGATGGACATCTTCCACGCCTTCGAAGCCTGCGTGGACGAGCGCCCCTATCACATGCGGGTATGGCTGGACTGGAGCACCTCGATCCGCGAGGACGTCTGGCCGCAATACATCGCGGTGCAGGAACGGATCATCGATGCGTTCAAGGCCACGATCGACGCAGGGCGCGCGCGCGGCGAGATCGATCGCCGGGTGGTAGCCGAGGATGCGGCGCGCTTCGTGGTGGGACAGGCGCACATGGTCGTCTTGATGCGTTTCGCCCGGGTTGATCGCGCCCGCGTGATCCGCTTCATGGACCACATGATCCAGACCACGCTGCCAACGGCCGGGTGCTGAAGCTAGTGTAGTGTCCAGTAAATAACTGGACATATTTTATCCAATGGGCTATGCCGGCTCAGCCTATCGATCCAAGGACTTTGCGAGGGCCTGCACCAGGCTGGGCCTGAAACACGCGCGAGTGGGCTTACGCGCGGGCTTACATACGGAAAGCCTCTCAGTTGCCGGTCGCCGCTGTTGAAGCTGCCTTTGGGCACCAGATCGCTGCCCAATGGCGCCACGATCTTGCCGACCCGCGCCAAGCTGCTGCTCTCTGACGCCACTGCGTTGCCCACGGGCACCAGCGAGCTGCCCACCGCCGCGCCCTTATGTCAAAAGCCATCCACTCCATTGGAATGCGGACACTGCAGCATTTACATTGCGGATATTGATCAATATCCGTAAAATACGTGAAAACAGAGTACGCACATGCACTTCATCAACAGCACCGAGGCAGCCAAGAAGTTCGGCGCCATTGCTCAGATCGTACAGACGGAGCCCGTGTGCATTCAGTCCCACGGGCGTCCCCAGATGGTGATGTTGTCGCCCGCAGAATACGAACGGCTTCGGCGGCAGGATCGGCGCGTCTACGCGACATCGGAACTTCCTGCGAGCCTGCGCGCTGCGATTGCTGCGGCCAAGCCGTCGAGGCGCGCGGCAGAGTTCAACCACGAAGCGAAGAAGAAGTAGTTGGCCGCCTATCCGACCCCAATCCCAGGGTTGGTTATTCGCTATTCCTACCTTTGGAAGCGCGAGGCCGATCAAGGTCGCATCGAAGGGCAGAAGCACAGGCCCTGTGTCGTCGTGGTCTGCGTGGAGGACGTCGGCGGCGAGAAGGTGGTGACGGTTGCACCGATCACGCACACGAAGCCAGATGATCTTGCCCAGTCCATCGAGCTGACTCCCGCCACGCGCCGCCGGCTTGGGCTCGACGCCCAAAAGAACTGGATCATGGCCGCCGAGGTGAACACGTTCTTCTGGCCGGGGCCCGACCTTGCACCGAACGAGGCGGGTTCGTACGAGTACGGGGAGCTTCCGGCCGTAGTGTTCAACGCGCTGAAGGCCAAGATTCTCGGCGCCGGCAGCATGCCCGCCGTCAAGCGAAACGAATAGCAGGCCGGCAGCACCCCCCTGTGGTCAGAACCCTGGCGCCGGTGGGCAGTTTCGTCGGCGGCGCTGGGCATCCGACCTGGCGATTAATGGGCAACAAGCTGACGATTCGCACTTACACGCAGTCGGCCCAGCGCACCCAGGAATTACCGCGCTGGCTACACCGCTACAACTGGCATCGCCCACATTCCAGCCTGGCACGACAACCTCCGATCACTAGAATGGGCCTCAGCGGGGACAATCTGCTGAGACTCCACAGCTAGGCCGGCGCCGTCTGTATCTCGCGCGCATGATCAGCGATACTGACGATCAGTACCGCTGAACGAGAACTGATAAGCGTGGCGAATTCCAGGTTGCCCCCGGACGCAGGCGAATCCGGCCGCGATCGCCAGATACCCGATGTCTTTGCCAAGCATCCGGCGTTCCTTCTGGCCAGGGCGCGCCTGTCGCTGATCCGCAAGCTCGACGCCGTGCTCGAATCCACCGGCGCGTTCAGCCGACACTTCGCGCTGGCCATGTTGCTGGGCGAACGACCGGGGCTGAGCCAGGTCCAGGTGTCCAGCCTGCTGGGAACGGACCGCACCACGACCATGAACATGGCGG
This sequence comes from Panacagrimonas sp., assembly GCA_052389915.1. GTDB lineage: Bacteria > Pseudomonadota > Gammaproteobacteria > Nevskiales > Nevskiaceae > Panacagrimonas. The sequence goes on along the minus strand of JBQTHL010000056.1, from coordinate 88,889 downwards.
CGGAGCTTGAGACACTCGGGATCATTCGCCGCGCGCGCTCCGCGCTCGACCGCCGCCACTACGCCCTGCATCTGACGCCCGCAGGACGACGCTGGATCGCCCGTATCCTTCCGGCCATGGAGAACGCGAGCGCGGAGTTCCTCGCCCCTCTGTCCGCCGGCGAACAGGTTCTGATGCGGGAGTGGCTGCTGCGGCTCGTGCAGCGCGACCTGCAACGTGATGAGAAGGCAACTCGATGACCCCAATCCTCGTTCGTGGCAGCCGGACGGCTGTCCTGGCCCTGCTGCTCGCCCTGCCCGCGGCCGCGCCGGCTGCGCCTGAAGGTGGCGCCACCTTGCGCGAGCTGATCGACCACGCGCTGGCGAATTCGCCCGCGCCGCAGATCGCCGATCTGACGGTCGATGCGGCCGAGCAGGGCCGCGCGATCACTCGCGCGGCCTTGCTGCCGCAGGCCGCGATTGGCGTGACGCAGCGGCGCGAGACGCTGAACCCGGCGGTGCTCGGCTTCGAGTTTCCGGGGCTGCCCTCGCTGATCGGCCCGTACTCGGTGTTCGATGCACGGCTCAGCCTGACCCAGACCGTGCTGGACCTGGCGCGATTCAGCGCGCTGGACGCCGCCGACGCTGCGCTGCGGGCAAGCCTCGCCCAGGCAAGCATCGAGCGGGAGCGGCTCGCCGCCCAGGTGGCCACCGCGTTCATCGGCACGCTGGCCGCGCAAGCGCGCGTGGACAGCGCGCAGGCCGATATCGACCTGGCCGAGCAACTCCTGAACCTCGCGCAGTCGCGCCTGAAGCTGGGCCTGGCCTCTGGCGTCGACGTCCTGCGCGCCGAAACCCTGGTGTCGCAGTCGCGCTTCGCCACCGCGGAAGCCGGCACGGCCCTGATGGTGGCGCGGCTGCAGTTGCAAGGCATCAGCGAGCTGCCGCTGGATCCCGACGCGATGGACCTGGCCGGCGACCTTGAGCCGCGCCACGCGCCCGCCGCCGAACCGAGGTCAGAAGTTCTGAACGACGCCTGGCGCAGGCGACCCGAGGTCAAGCTGATCCGGGCGATGACGGAGAAGGCACGTGCGGAACTTGCCCAGATGCGACGCCAGCGGCTGCCCACCGTCACCGCGTTCGCCGACTACGGCCTGTCGGCGAACACGCCGTCCCAAAACGAAGAAGACACTTACCGCTTCGGGGCCATGGTCAGCATGCCGGTGTTCGCTGGCGGGGCCCTGCGCGCGGGCGATTCGGCTCGCGAACTGGAACTCGAACAGCAGTTGTTGCGACTGACCGACCTGCATCGGCGCATCGATGAAGACGTGTTGCAGGCCCTGGCCACGACCAGCGCCACGGCTGAGCAGGTCCGCGCGGCGCAGGCCACCGTCGCCCTCGCCACGCGCGAAGTCGAGAGCGCGCGCGACCGCTTCGCCCACGGCGTGGCCGACAATCTCGACGTGGTGTCCGCCCAGGCCGCCCTGACGCGCGCCCGCAGCCAGCGTGTCGGTGCGCACGCGGCGCACCAGCAGGCGCGGCTGAGCCTGGCCCTGGCGCGCGGCCGCGCCGCCGCCTTCGACCTCGGTCCGCCGTCCGCAGCAAGCCCGCAACCGGATCCGCTGCAGCAACCGGAGGAAGCGGTCCCGTGATCGCCTCCACGGCTGCCGGACCCTCGCCGCCGCCCGCACCGAACGGCCGCGCAAGGTTGATCGCGATAATGGCCGCGCTGGCCTGTGCGCTGGCGGCGCTCGCCGCTTGGTGGTCAGGCCTGGGCACGGAATCGACCGACGATGCGCACGTGCAGGCCGAGATCACGCTGATCGCGCCGCGTATTGCAGGCACGGTGGTCCACGTGGCGGTACAGGACAATCAGATCGTGCAGGCCGGAGACCTGCTGTTCGAACTCGACCGCGCGGACGCCGAGGCCCGTGAGCGCCAGGCGGTGGCCGATCTCGCCGCCGCCGAGGCCCGGGTCCAGACCGCGAGGGCCGAGCTGGAGATAACACGCAAGCAGGCTCCGGCGCTCCTGGCGGAGACCGGGGCGGCGGTGCGTGCGGCGAAGGCAAATGCCGAGCGGGCGCGCCTGGATACCAGCCGCTATCAGGCTTTGTACGAGCGCAACGAAATCCCGCTCCAGTTGCTCGACCAGGCCCGCGCCTCGAGTCATGCGCTGCAGGCTCAGGCTGAAGGTTCGCGTGCGCAGCAGCGCGCCGCCGCGACCCTGGACGAGCAACTTGCCGCGCGGGAGGCGGCGCTCGCGAGCGCATCGGCGGTGGCCGAGCAGGCTCGGAGCGGGCTCGAACAGGCACGCCTGCAGCTCTCGTACACCTGCGTCACCGCTCCCAGCGCCGGCACCGTAACACGCAAGAACGTGTACCCGGGAACACAGATCGCAGCTGGTGCGCCAGCGCTCGCGCTGGTCGGCAACACGCCTTGGGTAGTGGCCAACTTCAAGGAAACCCAGCTCGAGGATATGCGCACCGGCCAGCCGGTGGAGATCGAGATCGATGCTTTCCCGGGCCAGGTATTCCACGGCCGGGTCGAGAGCCTGCAAGCCGGCACCGGCTCGGTGTTCAGCCTGCTGCCGCCGGAAAACGCCAGCGGCAACTTCGTCAAGGTCGTGCAGCGCGTGCCGGTGAAGATCGTATTCGATCCGCCACCGCCGGCGCATCTGCGCCTGGCGGCGGGCCTGTCGGCGATTCCCACCGTGGACGTGCGCGAATCGTCCGGATCTGCGCTCGCCGCCGCACCGTGAGCGGCAACGTCCAGGCGGCAGTGCCGGGGGCGTCGGATTCCGCGCTGCCGCGCTCGCCGTACCTGATCGCGCTGGTCTGTGGCATGGCCGCCTTCATGGAAGTGCTGGACATGTCGGTGGCCAATGTCTCGCTCGTGCACATTGCCGGCTCGCTGTCGGCCAGCCGCGAGGAAGCCACCTGTGTGCTGACCAGCTACCTGGTGGCCAATGCCATCATCCTGCCGATGACCGGATGGCTGGCCGACCGCATCGGCCGCAAGCGCTACTACCTCGGTTCGCTGGCACTGTTCACCCTGGCCTCGCTTGGCTGCGGTCTGGCACCCTCACTGGAGTTCCTGGTGGGCGCGCGCATCCTCCAGGGCCTCGCGGGCGGAGCGCTGCAGCCGGTGTCGCAGGCCATCCTCAACGAATCGTTTCCGCCCGAGAAACGCGGCATGGCGATCGCGGTGTATGGCCTGGCGGTAATCGTGGGGCCAGCGCTCGGCCCCACCCTGGGCGGATTCCTCACCGACCAGTACAGCTGGCACTGGATCTTCCTGATCAATATCCCGGTCGGCGTGGTGCTCCTGATGATCGGCAACCGTCTGCTCCACGACTCGCCCGCGCAGCGCGAACGGCAACGCGCGGCCAAGACGCGCGGCGTCGACTACCTGGGCTTCGCGTTCATTTCGGTGGCGGTCGGCAGCCTCCAGCTCATGCTCGACCTGGGGCAGCAGGAAGACTGGTTCGAGTCCGGCCTGATGCGTACCCTGGCCGCCGTCTTTGCCGTGACCTTCCTGCTGATGGTTCGGCGCGAACTGACTCACGAGCACCCGATCATTAACCTGCGCCTGCTGCGCGATCGCAACTTCGCGGTCGGTAACCTGATGATCGCCGCCATGTACGGCACGCTGATGGGCGCCACCGTGATGCTGCCGCTGATGATGCAGTCGCTTCTGGGTTATAGCGCCCTGCAGGCCGGCCTGGTGCTGTCTCCTGCGGCGGCGCTGATGGCGGTCATGATGCCCATCGTCGGCCGCATTAGCGGCCGTGTTGACGAGCGACTGCTGACCAGCATCGGGTTCATCCTGGTGTGCATCGCGATGCTCGCGCTGGCCGAGATCAGCCTCGAAGTGTCGCAGCAGCAGCTGATCTGGCTGCGATTCGCGCAGCTGGCGGGCGTGGCGCTGCTTTTTATCCCGGTCTCCGGCATCGCGTTCGGTTTTATCGCAGCGCGCGATCTCGGCAATGCGAGCGCCATCTTCAACCTGTCGCGTAACCTCGGGGGCAGCATTGGCGTGTCCCTGCTCACCACCTATCTCGCCCGATTGGCGCAGTCGCACCATGCTGATCTGGTTGAGCGCTTCACGCCGCTGGATCCGGCCTACCAGGACGCGATGGCCGCAACGATTCGCGTCGCTCGCGAACCCCTCGCCGCACAGGCCGTGCTTGCAGCGGAGGTCGCGCGGCAGGCCCAACTGCTCGCCTTCCTCGACAATTTTCGAGCCCTCGCCTTAATCGCCATCGGCCTGCTTCCGGTGATTTGGCTGGCGCGTCGTGCACCGGTCGGAAGGAGTGGCACGGACTCCGATAATCTAAATTGATTCCGCCATAGGCGGCACCGTCCAGGCGGCGATGGCAGCAGAATGGGTTAGAATCTTGCGTGTTTTCAATAAGGATGCTCCATGACTCACCATTTGCAGATCGTTGAAGTGCTCCCCATTAAGGTGGAGAAGTTATTTGACCGCGTCTCCGACCACGAGACTCTGGGGAAGGTACTGGGAGTGCCGGTCCGCCGCAGCCGTGACGGTGACGGCCACATCAACGGCCTGGGTTCGGTTCGCACGATGGGTTTCCGTCCGCTGGATTTCGACGAAACGATCACCGCTTTCGAACCGCCGCGCCGCATCGAGTACCGCATCACGCGCGGTTCTCCGTTGCGCAACCACCGTGCCAACGTTGTGTTCTCGCCTAACGGTGCCGCTACCGAGGTCACGTGGACTATCGACTTCGAGACGCGGCCCGCCCTGCTCGGCGTCATCGTCAAGCGCGCCCTCAGCCTCGGCATCCGGCAGGGCCTGCGCAAACTGGCCCGCGCAGCGTGACCAAAGAGGAACCCATCGCACCACGCCGCGCTGTGGCGGAAGAAACCCATCCCTACCGGATGGCGGAAGTCATGAAGCTCACCGGGGCGAGCCGCGAAGCGGTGCGCTTCTATGTCAATGCAGGGTTGCTCCCGAAGCCGTACCGCACGGCGCGCAACATGGCGTGGTATTCCGCCAAGCACATCGAAACCATCAAGCTAGTCCGGGCGCTGCAGGAAGAGCAGTTCCTCCCGCTCAAGGCGATCAAGGCACTGTTCGAAGACGACAAGGACTTTGAGTTCACACCCCGTCAGCGCAGCATCTTCGCTGGCATGCGCGAGGAAATGCTCAGCAGATCGCGCCGCACCTTGCCCGGTCCGGCGTCTCACACGCTGGCAGAGGCACTGGGCTTGAGCGACGCGGATTTCGAAGACCTGAAGAAGGTCGGCGCGATCAGGGCTGACGCAGATCGACTGTCCTCCGACGAAGAGGAAATTGTCCGGCAGTTCGCGGCACTGCGACACAGTGGCATGACTGTGTCGCGAGGCTTCTCCGCACGCCACATCGAAATCGTGGAGGCGGCCGCCGAACTGCTGTTCTCCAAAGAATTGCGCCTGTTCCAGGAGCTTCTCGTGGACCTGCGAGACGACGAGATCCCCGTGTTGATGGCGCGCGTGATTCCTGCCGTCAACCGCATATTCGCGGTCTACCATGAGCGCCGACTGCGCGCCTTCGTGGCGCGTTACGCGCAGAACGGAAAGGTTGACGCGCTTTCAGGTTCCAAACCGGCCGCGAAAGCCTCCAAGGATGGTCCGAGTCTTGTCCTCGCTTCCCGGAAGCGGTCGAGTCCCAAGAGGCCAGGGGTCGGCAGCACGAAGTAGCCCAACCGGCAGCCCATCAGGAGAAGGCGGGAATTCCCGTCTGCGCGCGCCCCAGAATCAGGGCGTGGACGTCGTGGGTCCCCTCGTAGGTGTTCACCGCCTCCAGGTTCAGCACGTGGCGGATGACGTGGTACTCGTCCGAAATGCCATTGCCGCCGTGCATGTCGCGCGCAACGCGGGCAATGTCCAGCGCCTTGCCACAGTTGTTGCGCTTGATCAGCGACACCATTTCCGGTGCCGCAAGGCCCTCGTCCATCAGCCGGCCGACCCGCAGCGCGGCGTGCAGGCCGAGCGCGATCTCGGTCTGCATGTCGGCGAGCTTCTTCTGGATCAGCTGATTGGCCGCCAGCGGCCGGCCGAACTGGCGGCGGTTGAGCGTATAGTCCCGAGCGGCCTGCCAGCAGAATTCCGCGGCACCCATGGAGCCCCAGGCGATACCGTAGCGCGCCTTGTTCAGACAGCCGAACGGACCCTTGAGCCCGCTCACGCCCGGCAACAGGTTGTCGGCCGGCACGAACACGTCGTCCATGACGATCTCGCCGGTGATCGAGGCGCGCAGGCTGAACTTGCCTTCGATCTTGGGCGCGGACAGGCCCTCCATCCCCTTGTCGAGGATGAAACCGCGAATCTGTCCGCCATCGTCCTTGGCCCAGACCACGAACACGTCGGCAATCGGCGAGTTGGTGATCCACATCTTGGCGCCGGTGAGCCGGTAGCCGCCGGGCGCGCTGCGTGCGCGGGTGACCATGCTGCCGGGATCGGAACCATGATCGGGCTCGGTCAGGCCGAAGCAGCCCACCCACTCGCCGGTGGCCAGGCGCGGGAGGTATTTCTGCTTCTGCGCCTCGCCGCCGTAGGCGTGGATCGGGTACATGACCAGCGAGGACTGCACGCTCATGGCGGAGCGATAGCCGGAATCCACGCGCTCGACTTCGCGCGCGATCAGACCGTAGGCGACGTGACTCACGCCGGGACAGCCGTAACCCTCGAGCGAGGCGCCGAGCAGGCCCAGCGAACCCATCTCGGTCATCACGGCGCGGTCGAAGGTTTCATGGCGATGGGCGTCGCGCACGCGCGGCAGGAGTTGGCCCTGGCAGTAGTCGCGGGCGGCGTCGGCGATCAGCCGCTCTTCCTCCGACAGCAGGTCATCGAGCAACAGGGGGTCTTGCCAGTTGAAAGCCGCGCGGGACATGGAAATCTTGCTCGGGTAAGTGGGTTCAGTTCGCCACGGCCGGGCGGCCGGCCACCGGCTTGCGGCCGCGCCGGTAGACGAGGAGTGTGCGACGGAAGGAGATCACCACCACGCCGTCCTGGTTGTAACCCTCGGTGCGCACAGTGACCACGCCCACGTCGGGACGCGAGCGCGACTCGCGCTTCTCCAGCACCTCGGATCGGGAATACAGCGTGTCGCCCTCGAACACCGGGTGCGGCAGCCGCACCTCGTCCCAGCCCAGGTTGGCGAACACGTTCTGCGAGATGTCGGTGACGCTCTGCCCGGTGACCAGCGCCAGCGTCAGGCAAGAGTTGATCAGGGGCTTGCCGAACTCGGTCTGCGCCGCGTAATGCGCATCGAAGTGCAGCGGCGCGGTGTTCTGCGTCATCAGGGTGAACCAGATGTTGTCGTTCTGCGTGAGCGTGCGCCCGAGTGGGTGCGGGTAGATGTCACCCGCTTCGAAATCTTCGAAATAGCGTCCTTCCCAACCGTTTTTGATCGCCATGTGTGTTGACCGTGGTCCCGCGCTGCACCCGGCGAACCCGTACGGCTCGCCGCGGCTATACTCATCGACACATTCTAACAATTGTTTGGCGCTCGGGCCGCAACGTGACGACGCCGCGAGGAAGGGGGATAGGGAGTTGGATACCGAAGGCCTGCACCGGATCTTGGCGGACGTCCAGGCGAACTGGTTTTTGTACGCCTCGATGCCGATCGTGGCCGCGATCATCGGCTACGGCACCAAGATCGCGGCGATCTACATGATGTTCAAGCCGCTCGACTTTGTCGGCATCCGGCCCTACCTCGGCTGGCAGGGCATCATTCCGCGCAACGCCCAGCGCATGGCGACCATTGCCTGCGACACCTTGACCGCCAAGCTGCTCAAGCCCGAGGAGTTGCTGGACCGACTCGACCCCATCCGTGTGGCGATAGCCATCGACGCGCCGCTGCGTGACGCCGTGCAGCAGATCGTCCACGAGGTCTTCGAGCACCATGCCCCCGGCCTCTGGACCGCCGCGCCGGTGACCATGAAAAGACGCCTGGTCAAGCGCGTGCAGGACAAGGCGCCGGAACTGGTTGAGGACATCATGAGCAAGGTTCGCTCCGATCTTGGCTCGGTGTTCGACCTCAAGGACATGGTCGTGAGCAACCTGACCAAAGACAAACCGCTGCTCAACCAGATGTTCAAGGAGGTCGGCCACGGCGAATTCCGCTTCATCCGCAACTCCGGGATCTGGTTTGGCCTGCTGATCGGCTTCGTGCAGGCGGTGGCCTGGGCCCTGACGCACTCGATGTGGATCATGCCGATCTTCGGCGGCCTGACCGGCTGGATCAGCGACTGGCTGGCCCTGAAGATGGTATTCCGCCCCAAGGAGCCGACCCGATATCTCGGCCTCTTCACCTGGCAGGGCCTGTTCATCAAGCGACGCATGGAAGTCGCCGCCGAGTACGGGCGCCTGATGGCACAGCGCGTGCTAACGCCGAGTGCGATCATGGAGGCGGTCCTGCGCGGTCCTCTGTCGGACCGGCTCTACGATCTGGTTCAGACGGAAATCCGGTACGCAGTCGATGAGGAAGCCGGCTTCGCCCGGCCGCTGGTGGTGATGGCCCTGGGCAGCCAGAAGTACATAGAGATGAAGCGCGAGGTGGCGGCCAAGGTCACCGAGCGCTTGCCCGAAGCGCTCAAGCACGTCGAAACCTATGCCTTCGAAGCGATGGACGTGGAGAACACGCTCAAGAGCAAGATGCAGCAACTCAGCGTCGACGAGTACGAAGGCCTGCTGCGGCCGGCGTTCCAGCAGGACGAAAGGACCCTGATCGCGGTCGGGGCGGCACTGGGATTTCTGGTCGGCGAGATGCAGGTTCACGTCATGCTCGCCTTTGCCGTCAGCGTGCCCTGATCCTGCACGCTCGTCGGATGAACGACATCATCGCTCGCGACAAACTAACAACCGTTTGATAGTCTCGTACGGCGTCCGGGCCGGTCAGTACCTCTCCGGCGCTCTCCTAACCTTCCCGCCGGATTTCGGAGGCACCTCATGATCGGCATCACCTCCTTCGGGGCCTATGTGCCAAGGTTGCGGCTGAGCCGCGCAGCCGCCGCCAAGGCCAACGCATGGGCCAATCCCGGCCTGATGGCCCAGGGGCGCGGCGAGCGCGCGATGGCCAACTGGGACGAGGACAGTCTCACCATGGCGGTCGAGGCGGCGCGCGACGCGCTCGCCGGACGTGACGGTGCCTCGCTCGGTGCCGTGTACTTCGGCTCCAGCACCCACCCCTTCGCCGACCGCCAGAACGCAGGCGTGGTGGCCGCTGCGCTGGACCTGCCGGAGGCCGTGGCCTCGGCCGACCTCGGCGGCGCCCAGAAGGCCGGCACCGCCGCGCTGCTCGCCGCGCTGGATCGAGTGGCGGCCGGCCGTCCTGGCGAGGCGCTGGCCCTGGCCGCCGAGCACCGCCGGGCCAGACCCGGCAGCGCGCAGGAAGTCCAGTACGGAGACGCCGCTGCCGCCTTCACCGTCGGCCGCAAAGGCGTGCTGGCGGAATTCCTCGGCGCGCACAGCGTCTCGGTGGATTTCGTCGATCACTACCGCGCTGCGGGCCAGGCCTACGACTACACCTGGGAAGAGCGATGGCTGCGCGACGAGGCCTTCAGCAAGTGGGTGCCGGCCGCGGTGGGCCAGGCGCTGGCGCAGATCGGGCTCGCCCCGGACGCGGTGCATCACTTCGTGCTCGCCGAGCCGGTGGCCAAGCTCGCGGCCCTGGTGGCCAAGCGCGTGCGCATCACCGAGACCGCCATTGCTGACAGCCTGCTCGGCAACGTCGGCCACGCCGGCGCCGCGCACGCGCCGCTGATGCTCGTGTCCGTGCTGGAAAAGGCCCGGCCCGGCGAGAACATCGTGGTCGTCGGCTTTGGCCAGGGCTGCGACGTGCTGGCGTTCCGTGCCACGGCGGCGCTCGGCACTCCGGTCGCTGGCCGCAAGGCGGTGTCGGGCAGCCTGGCGCGGCGCAAGGAGGAATCCAACTACCCGAAGTTCCTGTCCTTCAACGGCAACCTGCCGCTGGAGAAGGGGCTGCGCGGCGAGTCCAACCCGCAGACGGCGCTGTCGGCGCTGTACCGCAACCGCAGGATGATCCACGGCCTGGTCGGCGGACAGTGCACGCGCTGCCAGACGCCGCAGTTCCCGGCCGCGGACGTCTGCGTGAACCCGTCCTGCCAGTTCCAGGGCGCGATGACGCCCTACCGCTTCGCCGACGAGGCGGCCTCGATCAAGACCTGGTCGGCCGACTGGCTCACCTACACGCCCGACCCGCCGTCGCATTACGGCATGGTCGAGTTCGCGCGCGGCGGCCGCTTCGTGGCCGACATCACCGACTGGGATCTGGGACAGGTGCAGGTCGGACAGCCGGTGCGGATGGTGTTCCGCGTGCGCGGCCGCGACGAACAGCGCGGCATGGTGCGGTATTTCTGGAAGGCCGCGCCGCTGGCCGGCGCCGGGGAGCATTGAGATGAGCAGCGGAATCCGCGACAAGGTGGCGATCCTGGGCATGGGCTGCTCGCGCTTCGGCGAGCGCTGGGACATGGGCGCCGAGGAACTCATGGTGGAGTCCTTCACCGAGGCCCTGGCCGACGCCGGCATCGAGCGCAAGCAGATCCAGGCCGCCTGGCTGGGCTCGTGCATGGACGAGGTCAACGTCGGCAAATCGGCGCTGCCGGCCTCGATCGCGCTGCGCCTGAACAACATCCCGGTGACGCGCGTCGAAAACTACTGCGCCACCGGCACCGAGGCGTTTCGCGGCGCGGTCTACGCCGTGGCCGCCGGGGCCTGCGACATTGCTCTGGCGATCGGCGTGGAGAAACTCAAGGACACCGGCTACGGTGGCCTGCCGGGCCTGGAGATCGGCTCGCTGCCGCCGCTCTGGTGGCCCAATCTCTCCGCCCCCGGCGTGTTCGCCCAGGTGGCCAGCGCCTACATGAGCCGCTACAAGGTCTCGCGCGACACGCTCAAGCGCGCGTTGGCCCAGATTTCGGCCAAGAGCCACGCCAACGGCGTCAAGAACCCCAAGGCGCACCTGCGCAGCGTGGTGAGCTGCGACACCATCATGGCCTCGCCGATGATCGCCGAGCCCCTGGGCCTGTTCGACTGCTGCGGCGTGTCTGACGGCTCGGCCGCGGCCATCGTCACCACGCCCGAGATTGCCCGTTCCCTGGGCAAGCATCCGGACCAGATGGTCACGGTCAAGGCGCTGCAGCTCGCGCTGTCGAATGGCTCCGAGGGCGGCTTCAACGACTGGGACGGCTCGTACATCCACACCACGCGGGTCGCCGCGCGGCGTGCCTATGCCGAGGCCGGCATCAAGGCGCCGCGCGAGGAGATCTCGATGTTCGAGGTCCACGACTGTTTCTCCATCACCGAGCTGGTGACGATGGAGGACCTGGCGCTGTCGCCCGAGGGCGGCGCGATCAAGGACGTGATGGACGGCTTCTACGACGCCGACGGCAAGATCCCCTGCCAGATCGACGGCGGCCTGAAGTGCTTCGGCCATCCCATCGGCGCCTCCGGCATCCGCATGGTCTACGAGATGTACCTGCAGTTGCTCGGCCGCGCCGGCGAGCGCCAACTCAAGAACCCGCGCTACGGACTGACCCACAACCTCGGCGGATTCCCGCACCAGAACGTAGTCGGCATTTCCATCGTCGGCCGCTACCAGTGATTTCGATTTTTCACCTTCGCTAAAGAGTCCTGCGCATGAATCCACTCGCAGCAATCGTCGCCGTGTCCGAGATGAAACCCGGACGCTATCCGCAGTACAACGGCATGGAGATGTACCGACAAGTCATCGCACAGTTCCTGCGCGAATGGCCGCAACTGCGGCCCTCGGATATCGGCGGCCTGCTGTCGGCGCCGGCAGGCATGGCTTCGGCGGACGGGACCGACGTGTTCGCGCACGAGAAAATCTCTGAGGAACTTGGCATCGAGCCGAGCTTCAGCGAGACCATCAATGCCGGCGGCTGCACCTACGCGCTGATGTTGGTGCGCGCTTCGCTGGCAATCGAGCGCGGGCTGTGCGATTCCGTGCTGTGCCTGGGCGCGGGCCGCTTCCCCAACGTGGGCAGCGGCATGGCCGAGATGATGAGCAAGCTCATCAGCCATCCGGAATTCGAATACCCCTACGGCACCTACATCCCGCCGATCTTCGCGCTCAACGCGACGCGCCACATGCACGAGTTCGGCACCACGCGCGAGCAACTCGCGCAGGTCGCGGTGTCGCAACGCGAGTGGTCCTTGCTCCATCCGGATGCGCTGATGGCGCCGCAGGGACGGCTCACCCTCGACAAGGTGCTGTCCTCGCGGCCGATCGCCTACCCGTTCAATCTGCTCGACTGCTCGGTGCCCAGCGAAGGCGGCTCGGCGGTCCTGGTGGTGTCGCCGAAACTCGCGCGGCGCTACTCGTCGAAGCCCTGTTACCTGCTCGGTTTCGGCGAGAAGCACACGCATTCCAGCATCAGCCAGGCACACGACCTGACCACGCTGGGATCGAAGGAAACCTCGGCGCTGGCCTACCGCATGGCCGGCGTGGGACCCAAGGACATGGACTTCGCCCAGCTCTACGACTCCTTCAGCATCAACCCGATCATCTACGCCGAAGACCTCGGCCTCTGCGCCAAGGGCCAGGGCGGCGCGTTCTTCGCCGGTGGCCGCACCGCGCCCGGCGGCGAGTTTCCGGTCAACACCTACGGCGGGCTGATGTCCTTCGGCCATGTCGGCGACGCCTCCGGCCAGACCATGATCGTCGAGGCCGCGCGCCAGATCATGGGCATCGCCGGTGGCGAACGTCAGTTGAAGAAAGCCGATCTCGGCGTCGTCCACTGCTACGGCGGAATGATGTCCGAGCACGCCACCCTCGTCCTCGGGAGCCAGGCATGAGCAACATCCCCGTCAACCTCAAGCCGATCCCCGAGATCAACGCCCACAGCAAGCCCTACTGGGATGCGGCGCAGCGCGGCGAGCTGATGTTCCAGCGCTGCCGCGGCACCGGCAAACCCTTCATGTACGCGCGGCCCTGGAGTCCGTTCGACTTCTCGCCCGACCCGGCCTGGGAGAAGGCCAGCGGTCTGGGCACGGTGTTCAGCTACACCATCGTCTACCAGCCGCCTTACGCGGCGTTCAAGGCCGATTGCCCCTTCGTGATGGCCATCATCCAGCTCGACGAGGGTCCGAAGATGATGAGCAACGTCCTCCACTGCGATCCGCAATCCGTGCGCATCGGCATGAAGGTGAAGCTCTGCTTCGAGACCCGCAGCGGCGGCTTCAAGATTCCGCAGTTCGAACCGGCCTGAGTCATTTCCGAATAGGAGCATCCCATGAGCGAAGAATCCGTCGCCGCCGTCCGCGAAGCCGCCGAGGGCCTCACCCGCGGCATCTCGCGCGAATACTGGTTGCAGTGCGCCAAGGAAAAGAAATTCCCCAGCAAGCTCTGGGACGCGATGGCCGAAACCGGCCTGCTCGGCCTGACCGTGCCGGAGGAATACGGCGGCAGCGGCGGCGGCCTGTCCGAACTGATGGTGCTCAACGAGATCACCGGCCGAGCCGGCATCATCTCGCTGTTCTTCGTGCTCGGCAGCTTCGCGCGCATGCCCATCATCAAGCACGGCACGCCGGCGCAGATCGAAAAATTCGTCACGCCGACCGCCACCGGCGCGGGCAAGATGTGCTTCGGCGTGACCGAACCCAACGCCGGCACCAACACCTTCCGCCTGCAGACCACGGCGACGAAAAACGGCAGCGGCTGGCTGGTCAACGGCTCCAAGGTGTTCATCACCGGCGCGAAAGAATCGACGTCGATGCTGCTGATCGCGCGGACCTCGACCTTCGATCCGGCAAAGCCGCGTGGCGGGCTGTCGCTGTTCATTCTCGAATCGCATACGCCGGGCATCGAGTTCCAGCGCCTCAACATCGACGTGCTCGGCGAGAGCCAGTACCTGGTGTTCTTCAAGGACGCGCAACTTCCGCAGGACGCGCTCATCGGCGAAGAGGGCAAGGGCATGAAGTACCTGTTCGACGGCCTCAACACCGAGCGCCTGGTGCTGGCCTCGATGGCCGTGGGCCTGGGCAATCGCGCGCTGGACAAGGCGGTGGCGTATTCCAAGGAACGCTCGCCTTTCGGCGAGCCCATCGGCAGCTACCAGGGCTTGCAACATCCGATGGCGCGCGCCAAGGCGCACCTCGAAGCCTCGCGTCTGGTCATGCAGGAAGCGGCCCGCACCTTTGACCGCGGCGAGGACGCGGGCCCCTTGTCGAACATGGCCAAGCTGCTCACCTCGGAAGCCTGCGACGAAGCGGTGGACATTGCGCTGCAGGTCCACGGCGGCTACGGCTTCGACCAGGATTACGACGTCGTCACGCTGTGGCCGTTCGCGCGCCTGATGCGCGTGGCGCCGGTCAACAACGAGATGATCCTCAACTACATCGGCGAGCACGTGCTCGGCCTGCCCCGCTCCTACTGACGCTTTACGCACCGATGCCCGACGACGTTTCGCAACATCCCTACGTTTCGAAGGAAACCTGGTCCGACAATCCGTTTCTGCGTGCGCAGGGCCTCGAGCTGGAGGAGATCGCCACCGGCCACGTGGTGCTGCACCTGCGCAATCCGCGCCCGGAGCAGCGCGGTGCGGGCGGCTCGCCGCTGGCAATCAACGGCGGCCTGATCTCCTACATGTTCGACGGCAGCCTGGGCTGGGCCATCGTGTCGGCGCAGCTGCCGCGGCTGCAGGCGGCGGGCGTCGAGATCGCGCGCTACACGCAGGTGACGATGAACCTCGACGTCACCTTCCTCGAAGCGGCGATGGGTAACCGCTTCGAATCGCACGGTCACGTGGTCCGCATCGGCAAGGGCAGCGCCTTCGCCGAAGGCGAGCTGCGCGACGAGAACGGTCGCGTCTGCGCCACCGCCAAGGGCATCTGGCGCATCTTCTGGCCGCCTCTCAAGCTGCCAGGGGCCTGAGCGCGGGCGCGGCTCCGTGCGACTCGACTGGCCCGCGCACCTCCCGCCTCACCCCGTTGGCCGTCCGCCTGCGGGCATCCACTGAACCTTCAAACCTTTCAACCCGGCAACATGCAATGAAACGCACAAAACCCTTACGCATCGGCTGCGCCTCCGGCTTCTGGGGCGACAGCGAGTGCGCCGCCGCCCAGCTGGTCGAGGGCGGCAACCTCGACGTGCTGGTCTTCGACTACTTGGCCGAGATCACCATGTCGCTGCTGATCCGGGTCAAGGCCAAGGACCCCAACGGTGGCTACGCACCCGACTTCGTCACCCAATTGCGGCCGCTGCTCAAGCAGATCAAGCAGCGCGGTATCAAGGTGGTGAGCAACGCCGGCGGCGTGAACCCCGCCGCCTGCCGCGAGGCGCTGGCCAAGGCAGCGCAGGCCGAGGGCGTGGAGTTGAAGATCGCCGCGGTCATCGGCGACGACCTCATGCCGCAGATCGAAGCGGCCCGCGCCGAAGGCGTCACGGAAATGTTCTCCGGCGCGCCGATGCCCGCGCGCTTCATGAGCGCCAACGCGTATCTCGGCGCCTTCCCCATCGCTGCCGCGCTGGATGCCGGCGCGGACATCGTCGTCACCGGCCGCTGCGTGGACAGCGCGGTGGTGCTCGGCCCGCTGATCAGCGCCTTCGGCTGGGGGCCGGAGGATTACGACCGGCTGGCCCAGGGCAGCCTCGCGGGCCACATCATCGAGTGCGGCACACAGACCACCGGCGGCAATTACACCGACTGGTACCGCGTGCCAGGCTGGGACAACATGGGCTTTCCGATCGCGGTGTGCGAGCCCGACGGCAGCTTCGTGGTGGAGAAGTCGCCCGGCACCGGCGGGCTGATCGTCCCCTCCACCGTCGGCGAGCAGATGGTCTACGAGATCGGCGATCCGCGCGCCTACCTGCTGCCGGACGTGCGCTGCGACTTCGCCCAGGTGCGGCTGGAACAGGTGGGTGAAAACCGCGTGCGCGTCAGCGGTGCGCGCGGCGGGCCGCCCACGCCGCAGTGCAAGGTCAGCGCGACCTATGCCGACGGCTACCGAGCCATCGCCATGCTGATGATCGGCGGCATCGACGCGCCGCAAAAAGGCCAGCGCGTGGCCGAGGCGCTGTATGGTCGCTGCCGCCGCCTGTTCGGCGAGCGCAATCTCGGCGACTTCACCGAAACCTGCACCGAGGTGCTCGGCGCGGAGGCGACCTACGGCCCGCGCGCGCGCGCCGTCACCCGCGAGGTGATGGTCAAGATGGGCGTGCGCCATCCGAACAAGGAGGCTCTCGAGATCTTTTCGCGCGAGATGGCGCCCATGGCCCTGTCGAGCGCGCCGGCCATCACCGGCTTCGTCGGCGGACGGCCGAAAGTGCAGCCGGTGGTGCGGCTGTTCTCGTTCCTGTGGGACAAGGCGCGCATCCCGGTGAGCCTGGAGCTCGACGGGCAGCTCATCGATTGCCCGCAGATGGGCGGCGCGCCCTTTGATCCGTCCGGGCTGCCCGACAGCGAAGGCCCGTTGCCGGCCGCCGACGTCTTCGCCAATGGCACGCGCGAGGTGCCGCTGGTGCGCCTGGCCTGGGCCCGCAGCGGCGACAAGGGCGACTCCGCCAACATCGGTGTGCTCGCGCGGCATCCGGACTACCTGCCCTATATCCGCGCCGCACTCACCCCCGAGGCCGTGGCCGGCTGGTTCGCCCACCTGTGCGAAGGCCCGGTGCGCCGCTGGGACATGCCCGGTTTCCATGGCCTGAACTTCCTGCTGGAGCGCTCGCTCGGCGGCGGCGGCATCGCCTCGGTGCGCATCGACCCCCAGGGCAAGGCCTTCGCCCAGATGCTGCTCGACTATCCCATCCCGGTGCCCGCTTCGCTGAGCCTCGAATGAGTACGACGTCTGCCATGAAACCCATCCGCCGCCTGCTGGTCGCCAACCGCGGCGAGATTGCCGCGCGCATCCTGCGCTCGGCCCGTGCGCGCGGCATGACCACCGCCATCGTCCGGCACCCGGCCGAGGAAGGCGGCACCGCGCCTCGACTGGCCGACGACTGCCTGCCCATCGAGGGCGCCACGCCTGTCGCGGCGTATCTCAGCGTCGAGCAGATCGTACGCGCGGCGCGCGACTGGAGCGCAGACGCGGTCCATCCGGGCTACGGCTTCTTGTCCGAGAACGCGGCGCTGGCGCGCGGCCTTGAGGCGGCGGGCATCCAATTCGTCGGCCCCACGGCCGAGGCCATTGAGCTGATGGGCGACAAGATCCGCGCCCGCAACTTCGTGGTCGATCGCGGCTTTCCGGTGGCGCCCAGTGCGATCGAGGCCGATGACCCGGCGACGTTTGCAAAGCGCGCGCTGGCGGTGGGCCTGCCCATCCTGATCAAGCCCGCGGCCGGCGGCGGCGGCAAGGGCATGCGCATCGTGCGCGAGGCGGCGATGCTCGACGCCGAGCTGGCCACGGCGCGGCGCGAGGGCGAGCGCTACTTCGGCGACGGGCGACTGTTCGTGGAGCGCTACGTCGAGCGCCCGCGCCACATCGAGGTGCAGGTGTTCGGCGACACGCACGGCAACGTCGTGCACTTCGGCGAACGCGAGTGCTCGGTGCAGCGCCGCTTCCAGAAGATCGTGGAGGAAACCCCGTCGCCGGTGCTCACGCCGGAGAAACGCAAGAGGATCTGCGAGGCCGCGGTGGGCATCGCCAAGGCGGCGGGCTACGTCGGCGCAGGCACGGTGGAGTTCATCTACGGCGCCGACGGCGAGTTCTACTTCCTGGAGATGAACACGCGCCTGCAGGTCGAGCATCCGGTCACCGAGATGGTGACGGGCTTCGACCTGGTGGCCGAGCAGCTGCGGGTGGCCGAGGGCGCGGCCCTGGGCTACACGCAGGCCGACATCGTCCACCGCGGCCATTCCATCGAGTTGCGCATCTGCGCGGAGGACCCGGCGGCGGGCTTCGTGCCGGCCACCGGCCGCATTCACCTGCTGCGCGAGGCCGCCGGCCCCGGCGTGCGCGTCGACAGCGGCGTGCACGAGGGCCAGACCGTGGGCACGGACTTTGATCCGCTGCTGTCCAAGCTGATCGTGCATGGCCGCGACCGCACCGAGGCCATCGCCCGCGCACGCCAGGCGCTGCGCGACACCGTCCTGCTAGGCTTCACCACTAACATTGCCTACCTCGACCGCATCCTCGCCCACCCGCGCTTCGCCTCGGGCGATTACAGCACCGCTTTCCTCGACCAGGAAGCCGCCGCGCTCTCGGGCAAGGACGAGACCGCGCCCACCAACATCCTGCTCGCCGCCGCCGCGCTGAGCGACCGGCAGATGGTGGACGCCGCCGCGTCGGTGCCGGCGATCTACGCCGCCATGGGCGCGTGGCGCAATTGAAGCAAGGGGAGATCAGAAGACCATGAAAAAAATCATCGCGCTCGAAGACCGCGAACAGCCCTGCGCGCTGGTGCGCACGGCGGACGGCTACGAACTGCAGACGGCGGAGCACCGTTTCGCCTGCTCGATGGAGGCGCTCGGCGACGGCCGCCACCGCGTGCGCGCGGGCAGCGAGCGCCGCGAGGTGCACATCGCCCAGCACGGCGACCACACCTGGATCCACGTCGACGGCCGCGCCTACGCGCTGCGCCGGATCAACCCGCTCGACGCCCTGGCCGCACGTGGCGGTGGCGGCGGCGACAGCACCCTATCGCCCATGCCGGGCACCATCCTCACCGTGCAGGTCCAGCCGGGCGACACGGTGAAGGCCGGACACGTTCTGCTGACCATGGAAAGCATGAAGCTCGAAGTCACCATCACCGCCCCACACGACGGCGAGATCGCCGAGGTGCTGTGCGTGCCCGGACAGAGCGTGCCGGTCAAGGCCACGCTGGTGCGCTTCGCTGCCAAAGTGGAGGCCACGTCATGATGCAGCGTATCGAAACACGGGTATCGCCGGCCTCGGCCGCGTTCCGCGCCAACAGCGCGGCGATGCAGCGCATCTGCGGCGACTTCAAGGCATTGCAGGAGCGCGTTCGTCACGAGCGCCCGCAGCGCGACATCGAACGCCTGCGGCGGCAGAAGAAACTGCTGGTGCGCGAACGCCTGGAACTGCTGCTCGACCCCGGCACGCCCTTCCTCGAACTGTCCAGCATCGCGGCCTACGATCAGTTCAACGGCGAAGCGCCCGGTGCGAACGTCATCTCCGGCATCGGCGTGGTCAGCGGCCGCGAGGTGATGATTCACGCCGACGATTCGAGCAACAAGGGCGGCGCCTGGTATCCGATGTCTGCACCCAAGATCGTCCGGGCGCTGGAGATTGCCATCGAGAACCGCCTGCCCGTCGTGCATCTCTGCGACAGCGCGGGCGGCTATCTGGAAGATCTCTCCGGGGTGTACGTGATGGGCGGCCGCGTGTTCCGTCACCAGTGCATCCTGTCCAAGCTCGGCATACCCCAGGTCGCCGTGGTCCTGGGCCACTGCACCGCCGGCGGCGCCTATATCCCGGCCCTGTGCGAGCACACGATCATGGTGCGCGGCACCGGTGCGGTGTTTCTCGGCGGGCCGCCGCTGGTGAAAGCCGCGACCGGCGAGGAGGTCACGGTCGATGCACTCGGCGGCGCCGACATGCACACCTCGGTCTCCGGCGTCGCGGACTACCCGGTAGACAGCGAGGAAGAGGGCATCGCGCTGGCGCGCGCCATCGTGTCCGGGTTCTCGCAGCCGAAGAAGCACTTCGACTGGGTGGACGCCGAAGCCCCCTACTACGACCCGCGCGAGCTCTACGGCATCGTGCCGGTGGACTACAAGACGCAGTTCGACATGCGCGAGGTGATCGCGCGCATGGTCGACGCCAGCCGCTTCCAGGAGTACCAGCCCAACTACGGCACCACGCTGGTCTGCGGCTGGGCACGGTTGTGGGGCTGCAAGGTGGGCCTGCTCGGCAACAACGGCGTGCTGTTCTCCGACAGTTCGCTCAAGGCCGCGCACTTCATCCAGCTCTGCAACCAGATGGGCACGCCGATGATCTTCCTGCAGAACACCACCGGCTACATGATCGGGCGCGAGTACGAGGAGCGCGGCATCACCAAGGACGGCGCCAAGATGCTGATGGCGCAGGCCGGCTCCGAAGTGCCCAAGCTCACCGTCGTCACCAGCGGCGCGTTCGGCGCGGGCTACTACGGCATGTGCGGACGGTCCTGGGATCCGCGCATGATCTTCTCCTGGCCGCAGGCCAAGATGGGCGTGATGGGACCGGAGCAGGCCGGCAACACGCTCGCCGACGTCAAGCTGCGACAGTTGCGCCGCGAGCGTCCCGAGGCCGGCGACGAGGAAGTCGCCGAACTGCGCAGGCGCACGCGCGAGAAATCCGAGCGCGAGACCAGCACCTTGTGGTTCTCTGCGCGCATGCAGGACGACGGCGTGCTGGATCCGCTCGATACACGCAATGCGCTCGGCATCGCGCTGTCGTGCGCGGCCAACGTGCCGCTCGCCGAGCAGCGCTACGGCGTGTTCAGGATGTGATGACGTGAGCATCGCCGCACCTGAAAACGATGACGCGCTGATCGAAGCGGTCGAACGCTTCCTCGCGCGCGAGGTGCGGCCGGTGGCCATTGCGCTCGAACAGGCCGACGAGTACCCCGAATCCATCGTCGAGCAGATGCGCGAGATGGGCCTGTTCGGCGCCGTCATTCCCGAGGCCTATGGCGGACTCGGCCTGAGCGCGCAGACCTATGCGCGGCTGATTGAGACGATCGCCGCGGAGTGGATGTCGCTGTCCGGCATCATCAACTCGCACCTGATCATGGCCTCCGCGGTCATGCGTCATGGCACTTCAGAGCAGAAAGAATATTTCCTGCCGCGCTTCGCCCGCGCCGAGCTGCGCGGCGGCATCGCGCTCACCGAGCCGGACTGCGGCACCGACTTGCAGGCGATCCGCGCCCGCGCGCAGCGCGAGGGCGATCAGTATCTCGTCAACGGCACCAAGACCTGGATCACCAACGGCCTGCGCGGCAACTGCTTCGCGCTGCTGGTGAAGACCGACCCGAAGGCCGAGCCGCGGCATCGCGGCATGAGCCTGTTCATCGCCGAAAAAGGGCCGGGCTTTTCCGTGCCGCGCAAGCTGTCCAAGCTCGGCTACCGCAGCATCGACACGGTGGAGATGCTGTTCGCGGATTACCGCATTCCGGCCGACCGGCTGATCGGCGGCGTCGAAGGTCGTGGACTGCAACAGATCCTGGCCGGCCTGGAACTGGGCCGCATCAACGTCGCCGCTCGCGGCGTGGGCGTTGCGCGTTCGGCCTACGAGGAGGCGCTGAGCTATTCGCGGCAGCGCAAGACCTTCGGCAAGCCGATCTGCGAGCACCAGGCGATCCAGCTCAAGCTCGCCGACATGGCGACCCGCGTGACAGCCGCACGACTGCTGACCGCTTCCGCGGCGCGCGCCTACGACGCCGGCCTGCGCTGCGATCTTGAAGCTGGCATGGCCAAGCTCTTCGCCACCGAGGCCGCGATGGAAAACGCCGCCGAATCCATGCGCATCCACGGCGCCTACGGATACTCCAGGGAGCTGCGCGTGGAACGGCTGTACCGCGACGCGCCGTTGCTGGTCATCGGCGAGGGCACCAACGAAATGCAGCGGCTGATCATCGCGCGGCGCCTGCTCGACGCGGCCGCCGAGCGCCGGGAGTAGACCTCAGTGCTGGCCCAGCGGCGTTCGGGCAACGATGCCGTCGAGCGCCCTGGAAAGCTTGATCTGGCAACCCAGTCTCGAGCCGGGGCCACCGCCCTCCGCGAGTTCCAGCATCGACTTTTCCATGTCCTCTGCCGGCGCCAGCTTGTCGAGCCACTCGGGCTCGATGAACAGATGGCAGGTTGCACAGGCGCAGGCTCCGCCGCAATCGCCGTCGATGCCCGGCACGAGGTTGCCGACGGCTGCTTCCATCATCGACGTGCCTTCCGCGACTTCGACCTTGCGGACGGTGCCGTTGTGTTCGATAAACGTGACCTTGATCATTTTTGATTCCCGTCCGGAATGATCCCGCCGCAGGCGGGGCTTTCATGGCTGATGCGGGCCTGTTGCGCGCGCCCGAAGCGCTGGCTCAGGCGTCGATCCGCACTCGCATCGACTCGTAGCCCTTGATGAACGGCGATGGCACGCGCACCGGCTCGCCAATGACCTTGAGCTGCCCGGGTTTCGGCCAGCGCTGCAGGACTTCCTCCCACAGAATGCGGAGCTGCATTTCCGCCAGCCGGTTGCCGACACAGCGGTGGATGCCGAAGCCAAATGACAGGTGCTGACGCGGTCGGGCACGATCGATGATGAAGGCGTTCGGATTCTCGATGGCCTCCTCGTCACGGTTGCCGGAGACGTACCACATCACCACCTTGTCGCCCTTGCGGATGTTCTTGCCGCCGAGCACGGTGTCTTCGGTCGCAGTCCGCCGCATATGCGACAGCGGCGTCTGCCAGCGCACGATCTCGGGAATCATCGACGCAATCAGGGCCGGATTGGCGCACAGCTTTTCGTACTGCTCGGGACTCTCATTGAGCGCCAGCAGGCCGCCGGTCATCGAACTGCGCGTGGTGTCGTTGCCGCCGACGATCAGCAGCAGGACGTTGCCCAGATACTCTTCGGGCGACATGTTCCGGGTGCGATCGTCGTGCGCCATCATCGAGATCAGGTCGGCACCGGGCTCGGCGTTGACGCGCTCGTTCCACAGCCGCGTCATGTAGGCCGCACACTCGCCCATGATCTGCATGCGATGTTCTTCGGACTCCACCAGGCCCTCGCCCGGCAGCGCCAGGGTGGCGTCCGACCAGAAGGTGAGCTTGGAGCGGTCCTCCCAGGGGAAATCGAACAGGGTCGCCAGCATCTGCGTGGTGAGGTTGATCGAAACCTTCTCGACCCAGTTGAATTCCACTCCGACCGGCAGGCTGTCCAGAGCCTCGCCCGTGCGCCGGCGGATGATCGCTTCCAGTCGCGCGAGATTTTCCGGTGCAACGATGGGGCTGACCGCCTTGCGATGCTCGTCGTGCTGCGGCGGGTCCATCTGGATGAACATCGGCAGTTGCACCGCCGTATTCGTGTCCAGGATGGTGACGCCTCCGCGGCGCGAGTCCGAGGAGTAGATCCCGGGATGCGTCTCGACCTGCATGATGTCCTTGTACTTGGTCACCGACCAGTACGGCCCGAACAGGCTCTTGGCGCAGTAATGCACCGGGTCCTCGCGGCGCAGGCGCTCGAAGTAAGCCCACATGGTGTTGTTGCGGTACAGCTCCGGGTTGCTGACGTCGATGTCTTCGAGCGGGATGGCATACGCGGCGCCCTGGTGCGCCTGCGGCATCGCTGTGGCTGTGGTATTCATCCTGGATTCTCCTCTTGCTGGATTTGCCGGTCCGCAGCCTTTGCCTGCGACCCGAAGTACCGACCGACGCTGCGTTGGTGCAGCAGCGCGAACAACTGGTTGAGCCCCGGAATCACCACGTCCAGAATCTTCTCCCCCTCCTCAGGGGACATGGCGCGGAATCGCTCGCCGAGAATTTCCAGTTCGTGGGACACCGCGCGGTCGGCCAGATCGCTGATATGGCGCAGGAGTTCGGGAGAGACGCTGCCAACCGCGCCGACCGAATCCCGGATCGCGACCCACAATCGAAGCAGGCTCGCATCGACCTCGCCGCCCTTGCGCTCCGGACTTCGGTCCAGCGACCGCAGCACAGACTGCTCGCGCTCAGTCAGTCTGGCGAGGTCCGCAGAACCCGCGGGCCTTGTATCCGCCGCCGGTCTCGCCGGACTCGATTCCAGGCGCGCACGCAATTGCTCCAGCCGCTCCTCGTCGTCACCGGTAAATTCCAGGCCCTCGTTGGCTTGCACCAGGGTCCGGATGGTCTTCAGCGATAAAAAACGCTCGTGCTGCAGCTTCTGCACCAGACGCAGCAGCCGGACGTGGACGTCCGAGTACCAGCCCATGTTGCGGGCGGTCTTGACCGGAGCGGGCAGCAGTCCCTGGGTGACGTAAAACCGGATGGTCTGAACAGACACGCCGCTCAGCTTTGATAACTCGCCAACCCGGTACGAGGTTCCTGCGGGAGGCTTGGCGCGGCGGCTCTTCACTCGGATCCTCTCAGGTTCGACGACTCATCCTCACCCGCCAATCTCCGCCTGAAAGGCCAGCTTCAGGCGGCCATTTGCTCGCCCGGCTTCGAGGATTTTCCGGGCGCTTTCTTGCGCTTGAGCGCGTTCTCGAAATAGGCCTGGACGTAGGCATTCAGACGACGCTCGTGCAGGATCGAGAAAATGGAATTGATCGAGGGAATAACCACGTCCAGCAGCTTGCGCGCCTCGGTCGTGGACATATGGTCGATGCGGCGCTGGAAGATTTCCAACTCGCGCGCAACGGCGGATTCGACCAGATCGATGATGTAACCCAGGTCGCGCGGGCTGAATCCGCGCTCCTCGGTAAGTCCAGCTTCCTTCATCTGCAGCCACACGCGTGTCACCTCCACGTCGGAAAACGTGGCGACACCGGATTCCGCAAAGCCCAGCGCGCGCAACTCTTTCTGCTCGCGGCGCGAAAGACCCATTTCCTGAGCAAGTTTCGCCGGATCTTCGCTGACCACCAGATCCCGGTGCTCGGTCGACAAGAGCCGGCGCAACTCGCCCAGCACTTCCATCTGCTGATCGGAAAACTCGAAGTCATCGGTTGCACCCTGCATCAGGCTCTTGATCGCCTTGAGCGGCAGGAAGCGCTCGTTCTGCAGCTTGCGGATCAGCGACAGCAATTCGAGGTGATGGTCCGTGTACCAGCCCATGTTCAGGGAGGTCTTGACCGGCGGAGGCAATAGCCCCTGAAGAATGTAGAACCGGATGGTTTCCCGGCTGAAGCCAGATG
Organism: Panacagrimonas sp.; assembly: GCA_052389915.1. Classification (GTDB taxonomy): domain Bacteria; phylum Pseudomonadota; class Gammaproteobacteria; order Nevskiales; family Nevskiaceae; genus Panacagrimonas. The sequence goes on along the minus strand of JBQTHL010000056.1, from coordinate 64,107 downwards.
ACTCTGCCAGATCACGGATCCGGTAGGGCGCGTCTGGAGGTGCTTCCGCCTTTTTCCTAGCCACTTTGACCTCGATTCAGGATTGAGACCAGAATTGTAACGCCCCGCAAGTTGCGGGCCGCGATCGGAGCATTGGGCAACTTCTCCGTCAGGGCTGTGTATAAACGACCTTGACGCCACGATCCGTCAACGCCAGCAAGGTGTTATTCCAATACGCGAGCCCGCCATAAGCCGTTGACAGAGACAGTCCGGCCTCTGGGGGTGGCGTCAGGACCTGCGGTGGCTTTCCAGGAGCCAGCAGGCTGAGCGACCCGCCGTTTCCACCGATGGCCACGCGCCCTGCTCCGAGATCGGTGAGCCCGAACAGCGACTTGTCCGTGCCCGTCTCGACCTTTCGCCACTCTGGACACAGGCTGTCGGCTGTCTCCAGGGCGGTACCCCGCATGCCCACGACCATCACTCCCCGCGCGCCGCGAGGGATCGCGGCAAACAGCGAGCCCTCGTAACCAGTGGGATGAAGGGTCCAGGCCTGCCCGTTCGCCGAGGTCGCCACCAGCCCGGCCTCCCCCACCAGCAGCAGGCTGCCATCGCCAAGACGGGTCAGCCCGTTGAGATGCGGATTTCTCTCGGAAAAGGCAGGGTCTGAGAAATCGGTCCAGGTCGAGCCGCCGTCCTGGGTGGTCTTGAACAGGCCGTAGGCACCGATCGCGAACCCCTTCTGCCCATCCAGAAACAGCACATCCATGAATGGCCGATTGTCAGCGGCCGCGTAGTTCTGCACCGACCACGTGGTGCCACCATCCTGAGTATGGATGATGGATGCGTCGTGCCCGACCGCCCATCCGTTTTTTGCATCCGCGAAGTAAACCGCGTTCAGCAAAATATCCACCGGCGAGGCAGACTGCTTCCAGGACTTGCCGTCGGCGGAGGTCAGGATCACGCCCCGGTCGCCCACAGCGACCAGGGAGCCTCCCGCCAACGCGACATCGTTCATCTGGGCCGACACTGCCTTGGGCGCCATCTCGGCGGCCTGGGGCGCTGCATCCACCGCGTCCTGCGCCACCGACGCCTGCCCCGCCCCAAGCAGCAACAAAGCGGTGGTGGCCACCGCTGCCGCGCCTTGCCTGAAAGAAGAATGACGGTTCATGAGTCCTCGCACTTGAAAGGCAGCGTCGCTGCTGGTTGAAAGACGGTCGGTACCGCTCAGAACTGGTACTTGACGAAGAACCCGGCGTTGTCACGATCCTGGTAGACATTGTCCTGACCAGCGCCGAAGAACGCGTTGTAGATGATGTTGAAGGAGAGGGACTTCTCGTAGCGGATTTCCAGAATCGAGAACAGCGTTTTGCGCCCTTCGACGAAATTTCCGCCCGGTCCCGGCGCGTTTCCGCCCACATCGTGCTGCCAGATGAACAGAGGAGCGACGCTGATGCCCGGGAGCACGGACTCGTATCGGGTCAGCGCGACCAGGCGGTACCCCCAGGAGAAGGCATCCGCAAACGCATCCCGACGCGCCTGGAAGGGGTTGAAACGCAGGCCGTCGGGCCCGACCGTGCAGGTGCGCGTGTTGTTCGCACAGGCCTGGCGCGAGCCGTCCGCGCCGCTGCCGTCCGCGCCTGCACTGGCATGCGTGTACGAACTGAGCGGCCCTTCGATCTGCAACTCGTCGAAGTCCGGCATGTTGAGCACATGGGTCGCGGCGATTTCCGGCAGCAGGATGATCTGGTCGGCGCCGAACCAGTTCTCGGACGCTCCCAACACGCGGGTCGCGCCAAAGGTGTACTGCATGACCTTGCCCGGGATCCATCCCTGCACGTAGCTGCGTGGCGCCGTTTCGCCCATCGGGACGCCACGATAGGCTTCCAGGTAGCTCGGGAAGGACCGCCGCGACCCGGGAACGGAACCAACAAACAGGTTGATCGTGTCCGGGAACGGGTTAGCGCCGCTGGCATCGACGAAGTCATTGCTCGGATAGAGCGAGTACTGCCCCCCCCCGTTCTCCGTAAACCCGAGTGTGTTGGTGCTGCCCTGGCACTGGATGCCTTCGTGGTCGCAGCGCGACAGCGTCGGACCCAGCGACGTGAACAGGACATCCACCAGCGCCACCTGCAGCGGCACGTTCGGCCGATAGGCCAGTTCGCCCTGGAAGGAGTACTCGCCGTACGTCGTGTTGAAACTGAAGCCATACATCTGCCGGTTTTCCGGGTACTCCAGGAAGATGTCCGGCGAATCGAGCTGTACCACGCTGCTGAACGGCTGCCCCGGCTTTGGGGTGAGCAACCCGGCCAAGCCGTTGATCACCTGCAGCGGGGTGGTGAGTTCCCCGAGCCCGAAATCGGCGGCGGTCAATGGACTCTGCGCCAGCAGGCTGACGACATCATTGGTGAGAAGGTTCGCCACGCCCAGGGTAGAACTGGACAGGGGCAAATTCGGACAGTCGTTGAGCAGTTCAAAGGTATTGACGGAATCCCGGCCCAGCGGATTGCCTTCCCGGCGCGCGCAGCTCGCGTCCGCCGCAATGGCGCTCACATAGGGCAGCTTCGAGTGGTAGTTGACGAAATAGACGCTGAGATCAGTGCCATTGTTGAGCCAGTCCGCGTAGTACTTGAGCGAGATACCGTACTGACCCTGGTCGCTGGGGTTGCGGTCATGGACGCGGTCAATGGTCGCGCTGGTGTTGGCCACCGTAGTGAGGGGATTGTTGAGCGGAAAGCCGACGCGCTCCGTATCCACGGCCGAGCCGCCAAAGCTCGCGTTGACGTTGTCGATCAGGTTGTAGCTGCCGACATCGGCGAAGGACATGAAGCTGCCCGGGGTCGGAATTTCAATCGGCTCCCACTCGTACTGGTAATAGACGTCGATGCCGACATTATCGACGAGTTCGGTGGACAGCCTGAGCATGCCCACCGGCGAGAACAGCTCTTCCAGCAAGCCGAAGCCGACGCGGTAGAGGCTGTTGGCGTTGACGGGATTGACTTGGTTGACGCTGTTGATCACCGCGACGGTGCTTTCGCCCCAATTGATCTGCTGGCGGCCGAGACGGACCAGAAGTTCGCGTTCGTCGGGCAACTCGAACTTACCAAACACGTTGAAGTCCAGGATGTCGTAGCGCAGGCCGAGTTGGTCGAGTGCCTCGTCGTCCGTGCGCTCCTCGCGCGTCGCAGCGCCGGCTCCGAACACCCGCGGCAGGTAGCGATTCTCGATCTGCTCTCCGCCGAGGCCCACGACGCCATCAAACGCCACGTCGTCGGCGTTTTCAGGCGTGATGGCATTGCGCTGGGTCTGGACAAAGTTATGGTAGTTGGGGTGGTCATAGATCAGGACCGTGCGGAGGAACAGGCCGTAATTGCCCGAGGTCAGCGTGAGATCCTGATTGAACTTGAACGGCGCCTGGACGATGTCACCCTGCGAATAGTTGAGGTTGCCATCGTCGAAGTTGTTCGATGCCGCGCCGCGGGAGCGCCGCAGCTTTTCCGCCGGATAATTCTGTAGCCGTTGCAAACCCTGGCAGGCCTGATAGACACCGGCGCACACATCAGGATCCAGGCTACTCTTGCCAATCAGGTAATCCTTGCGGTTCTCCAGACGCCAGGCCGCCCCCAGGGTCGCGGTATTGTTGAGCACCGCTTCTACGGGATACTCGCCGACGTCGAAATTGAAATCGATCGCCGGTCCAAGCGTCGGCCACAACCCAGACGACGCGACCAAGGCCATCGTCGTCTTCCTGAAACTCCTCCTCGTCCCCAGCTTTCTCATTGGTCAGCTCCTCACACTGATTTGTTTAGTTGGGCTGATGCCCAATCCACATCTACGGTCCACCGGTTGAGTACGATCATGACCCGCCGACGCTTCAGCGCCGACGGGTCATGCCTGCCTCTGACCTGATTGAATGACGCTACGAATTAGCCCGCGCTTACTTCGACGCCTTCTTCTGCACCGAGTCCGCTTCGAAGAATTCGCCCGAGTAGTCGACCGTGGTGTCGAAGGGCTGGTCTTCGTTGAACATCGCGGTCACGAAATACCGGCCGGAGTTGAGGTGATAGATCACCTCGGGCACGGTGGATGACGCCAGGGTGGCGGAGAACTGGACCAGGTGCCCTTCCTGGAACTGCATGATCTGACCCTGCTGGTCGTAGTCGGCAATCATCGTGATATTCCAGGTGTCCTCGTCGAAGTACATGATTCGCTTCTTGAAGGTGTGGCGAGCTTCCGGCTTGTTGTCCGCTTCCAACACCCACATGCGGTGCAGCTCGTAGCGCGGCAGTTCCTGGTTGATGTGCTTGGGCTTGGCAATGTCGGCGTACTTGATCGAGTTTCCGGCGATCTTGTACGAGTTGTACGGCGTGTAGATTTCCTTCTTGCCGACCAGTTTCCAGGTGAAGCGCTCCAGCACGCCGTTGTACATGTCCACCTGGTCGTAGAACTGGTGGCCGTCGGTGCCTTCATACGGGTTGTCGCAGCACACGGCCGGGGCACGGCGGATGCGCTTGAGCGCCGGGGCGTATAGCCAGGCCGCACGGCCCTCGGGCCCGAAACCGGCCTTCTCGTGCACCAGGATGTAGGTGCCCGCGATGCGCGGCGGCGAGATGGTCTGCGACAGGTACTTGATGAAGGTGACGCCGGGCTTGAGTTCCGCTGGGTTCTCGCGCTTGATGCTCGAATAATCGAACTGCACGTCCTCGACGATCTTGGTCAGCGAGAACTTGCCGTCCTGCTGCACGATCATCTGGTTGTTGTAGCGGCGTACATTCTCACCGCGCCACTTCGAGCGATGGTTCCAGGGTAGTTCCGCGCCGGATGACGGGATCGGGAAAGGGAAGCCAACATAGGCGCCTTTGGGGTTGTCCACGCCATCAAGTTCGGCGCGGGTGGCGTTCTTCATCGTCTCTTCGTTGATCTTGTCCGGAAACGTCGCGACGCGACGCGACGGATAGACGATCATCTTGTAGGTGTCGGGGTAACGCTTGAACAGCTCCTTGTGACCCTCGGAAAGGTTGTCCGCGTACTTGGCGACATCCTTGGCGGTGATGGTGAAGAGCGGCTTGTCCTTCTCAACCTCCGGGTTCTTGGGAAACTCGCCCTTGGGATTTCCGAAAGCCTTGATCGGGGTCCATTCGGGGATCGTGCCGGCCTTGTTGCCGGCGCGCTCCGCGCCGACCGGCGTCAGCTCTTTGCCGAGTTTGGCCGCTTCTTCGGGAGACGCCTTGGCCGCCGCGAACTGCGGCCCAGTGACCAGCAGTGAGGCAACCGCGGGAATCCACCATCTTGCGTATTTCATCTTTTGCTCCTGCCGTTCCATGTCATGTAATTGGGATGCCCGAGGGTCGGCGCTTCGCAAGCCGCGCATCCGCCGGACGAGACATCTCGCGCATATCGCATAGCGACACTACACACTCTACACTTGCTAAAATCCAGAATGCAAGGACTCGGCACCCAGCAAGGAGTGCTGACGGTGCCCATCCCGCGCCGAGTCGACTTGCCATACCTCAGCCGGCAAGCGGCGCCGCGACGGCCGGCGGCACCACGGTGTGGCTTTCGAAAATTAGAAAATTTTTTATTTATCCTTTTTAAACAATTATATATGTTCTTATCTGCAGCGGGGCTCTGCCAAACTTCGCCGCGCCATCACCTGCGCACCCGTGCTCAGGGCGAGTGGATGACGGTAGCTACGGCTCGCCGCTTGACGCTCGCGCTCGGGCGAATTAGTCTTTTGCGGTTATCATTACTCTGTACTATGCACCCTGCGTTCTGCAGCGGCAGGTACGTAGAAGTCACCCCGCCAGGCAGGCGCTGTTCGGCGTCCTGCATGTTTAGGTGACCGTCCACTCAAATTGCCGAGGATTGGTTCTATGCACGGTGAAGCCAAAAGCGGGTTCGCGAAGTGGTACGTGGACATCACGGTCCCAATCATCTTTCACAAGCGCGCGCGAACCCTGATCGTCATCCTTCTGGCAACGCTCTTTCTCGGGTTCCATGCCACCCAGTTGCGCCTGGACGCCGGCTTCGAGAAGCAGCTACCGCTCGGGCATCCATACATCCAGGTCTTTCAGCAGTACCAAAAGGAGTTTGGTGGCGCGAACTTGGTGCTGATGGCGATCAAGCAGAAAGAGGGCAAGGGAGACATCTACAACGCGGAGTTCATGACGACGCTGCGCAAGGCCACCGATGCGCTGTATTTTCTACCCGGCATGGATCGCTCGCGGGTCAGCTCCATGGTGACGCCCGACGTGCGCTACCTGGAGGTGGTGGAAGACGGATTCCAGGGTGGTAACGTAGTCCCGGCGGATTTCACGCCGACGCCCGAGATGTTGCAGAAGGTGCGTCAGAACGTGGAGAAGTCCGGCATCATCGGTCGACTGATCGCCAACGATCAGACCGGCGCGATGATCTTCGGCGAGCTGCTCGAGCGCGATCCGGTCACCGACGCGAAACTGGATTATTTCGTGACGGCTGCGCGCATGGAGGAAATCCGTCAGCGCTTCATCAGCGACAAGCGCTGGGAGTACAAGCTCAAGCAGGATTCCACCGCCCTCAAGGCGGGCCAGGTCGTTCACCTCGGCTACAAGGCTCCTGAGGGCATGCTGTTCGCGTTCCAGGATGTTGAGGTGTCCTACAAGGACGACACCGGCAAGCTGCAGTCGCAGGTGTTCAAGGGCCGCGACTTCGACATCACCGAAGCCGCCAACCCTGAGTACAACCCCAACATCGACATCCACATCATCGGCTTCGCCAAGATCGTGGGCGACGTGGCCGATAAATCATCCGAAGTGGTCGGCTTTTTTGCGCTGACGATCTTGCTGGTGTGGGCCGTACTCTGGTTGTACACCGGCTCTGCGCTGGTCGCGCTGATTCCGCTGTCCTGCGGCATCCTGGCCGTGATCTGGGAGCTGGGCCTGCTGCACCTTTTCGGTTATGGCCTCGACCCCTTTGCGATCCTGGTGCCCTTCCTGGTCATGGCCATCAGTGTCTCGCACGGCATCCAGATCGCCAGCTTCTGGCTGCTGGAAATTGCCGACAACGGCCGCAACAGTTACGACGCCTCGATGGCGATGTACAAGCGGCTGGTCATTCCCGGCATCACCGCGCTGATCACTAACGTCATCGGTTTCGGCACCCTGCTGCTCATCCCGATCGGCATCGTGCAGGAGATGGCCGTCAACGCCTGCCTCGGACTAGTCGCGGTGGTGGTGTGCAAGAAGGTCCTGCTGCCCTGCCTGCTGACCTACATCCCGATCAAGAACCCAGAGAAGTTCCGCAGGCACCAACACGCCCGCGACAAGGCCCTCGAGCCGGTCTGGAAATTCGCGTCGTACCTGGTCCTCAAGCCCTATGCGGCGGCGGTGCTGGGCGTCTCGGCGCTGGTCTGGGGCGGGGCCGAGTACATCAAGCAGGATCTGGCTATCGGCGAACTGCACCCGGGAACGCCGGAATTGCGCCCGGATTCGCGTTACAACCTCGACACTGACGCGATCGTCAATAATTTCGCCATCGGCGTGGACGTGCTCAAGATCATCGCCGAGACCAAGGCCGACGGCTGTATCGATCACGCCGTGATCAGCACTATCGACAAGTTGGCCTGGCGCATGGAGAACACACCTGGCGTGCAGTCGACGCTGTCGATGCCCAAGATGCAGAAGATGGTTTTCAACAGCTACAACGAGACCAATCCGAAATGGCAGGCGCTGCCACGCGAGTCCGGTGCCCTAGTGGTCACGGTGCAGCCCTTCCCCAGTTCCACTGGTCTGCTCAACGAGGACTGCAGCGCGATGCCCCTGTTCGTATTCACCACGGACCACAAGGCCAAGACCATCGACACCGTGATTGCGGCGTTCGACAAGTTCGTCGCCGAGCAGCCCGCCGATGCCCCAGTGAAATTCAAACTCGCCACGGGCAACGTGGGCGTGATGGCGGCGACCAACGACGTGGTGAAGGAAACCGAGCCGACGGTACTGCTGTGGCTCTACGCCGCCATCGCAGTCAGTGTCTGGGTGTCGTTCCGTTCGATCGCCAGCGTGATCTGCATTCTCGTGCCGCTGGCCGCGGTGTCGGTTTTCACCTACGCGATCATGGTGTTCCTCCAGATCGGCGTGAAGGTGTCGAACATCGCCACCGTTGCGTTCGCGGCGGGCATTGGCGTGGACTACGGCATCTACATCTATTCGGTGCTCGAGGAGAACATCAAGGAGAAAGGGATGGCGATGCGCGAAGCTTTTGCCAACACTCTGCACCAGACCGGCAAGGCGGTGGTGTTCACCGGACTGGCGCTGGCCGCGAGCGTGGCGACCTGGATGATGTCGGGCCTCCAGTTCCAGGTAGATATGGGCATCCTGCTCACCATCATGTTCCTGGCTAACGCGTTGGCGGCGATCTTCATGTTGCCGGCCTTCGCGGCATTCTTGATCCGCCCGCCGAAAAAGCTTGCGGTTGACGACGTTCCGACGACGACGCCTTCCGTCGCGACTCACACGACGTAAAGTGTCGCGTCCGTCCAACTCGGTCGGCACGGGTCGCGAACCCATGCCGGCCGAATTGGCGGACAATAACTCGCACAGACTTCTTTGAGAGGATCGCCGGACGCCGAATAGGCGACCCGGCGATTGGTTGTCAGTTGTTCGCCAAGCATTCAAAGGCGCAGAAGCCTTGTTCATCCGCCTGAGATGCGTGCCAGCGCCAGCGCCAAAAACCCAAGTGCAAATGTAATCCTGCGCAAGGATTTTCCTCTCCCGGCCGCGAAATTCCGGTTGCCGCGCACGGCGCAGACCGCCACCAAGTCGAACAGCAAACGACATCGGAATCGCGCAGCGCCCCCACACAAGTTGAACTGCTCGCGCCAGTGATTTGAGCAGTCTTCGGCGCGATCAACGAACCGTGAACCGCTACGAATGGCCCGAACCCTTGTCCGGTGGCTGCTCTCCGAAAAAGTCATCCCGTAGCCGCTCGATCCGGTGCATGCGCTCGTGAAGGACCGTCACGATGCCGATGTCGTCGTTGGACAGGCGCCGCCAGTAGACGAGGTGACGCTCGTAGCGGAAGAAGAACCCCTGCACGCCGAACTCGGCCGGGACGGGCCTGGAAGCGACGCCATGCGATTCGATCCGGTCGAACGCATCGAACAGGCCCGTGATATAGCGTTTGGCCTGAGGCTCGCCCCAACGCTCGCGCGTGGAGCGATAGATTTCGTCCAGCCGCCACGACGCGGCTTCCTGGATGCGAATCTGGCTCACAAACGGAAGACCCTGATCAGGACCGATTGCGCGAGATCACGTCGGCGGCTGTTAGAGGCTTGTAGGCAGAGTCGGGCGCCGCATAGGCCTGCGTTAGTTCGGCCTTGAGTCGGTCGAAGGCTTCCCGATCCACCCGCTCCTTGTCGCGGCGAATGAGGTCGCGCATGTACTCGCTGACATTCTCGTAGGCACCGCTTTCGCCCACGTTGGCTGCCACGAAGTCGCTCAGCGTCTCGTTCAGGCGAACCGTCATTGTCGTTTGGGCCATGGCAGGATCCATGAGTGCTTGTGTGTTCATTATGTTTAATATTGAATACGAAAACAAGGGTAGTGCTGGCGTCGGCGCGCAACAACTTGGCGTCACTGCGCAGCGACTTGGCTTCGATGCGAAGTCTCGTGGCATCAGTGTGCAAGCTCCAGGCGCCGTCGCGCCTTGACTTGGCTGCGCTGCGCAGGTTCTACGGCGCCGGAGCGCCACCTCGCTGGCGTTTGGCGCTCTGTTTCTACGGCTGACCCGCAGACGGGCGCCGTTTTGTATGCTCGCGGAATGCTCTTTTCGGGTCAGTCAAACGTCCAGGTCAGCCCGAACTGCGACTCCCAGCCGGGCTGGCAGTCAGGCGGCTTCCCCCGCCGACATCACCGTCACAGCGCGGTCGGCGTGATGACAATCTTCTTGCAACGAGCGTCGCGAGCATCGAATTTGACGGCGACGAACTTTTCCGTGCGCAGCGGAAACAGGATACGCGTCATGTTCGCGGGCGCCTGGCCCACCTGGACGCAAAGCGCACCCTGCGTCGTCCGCTCGGCTCCGGCCGCCATCGCGATGATGAGTGTGTGGTGGGATCGTTCCGTGAGTCTGACTGGGCGCGGCAGTGCAGAGTGTGGATGCGCACTCTATTAATATCGCTGGGCGCCCCTTTATCGGTGTCGGGCAGACAAGAGCGCTTAAATCGTTTCGAACGATCATTGACAAAGCGCATAGTATAACTACAAACTATACACATATTTTGGTCTTGGATTCATGCCGCGTCGTTTCGTAAAGCGGCCGACATGACGCGCGCCCTGATCGGTGACGCGAGCGAAGGACAGTCATATACCGGCCTTTCAAAGGGGAGATAAATGAAAACAAGCGCAATGCTGTTGGCAGCGGTCATCGTCGGGGTGGCCGGCACGGCCTGGGGCCAGGAGGAATCGAGTACGGCTGCCCCGGAAGAATCGAGCACGCCGGCGGCTGAGGAATCAGGCACATCCAACAAGAGCGCCTCGACCGCGATCGCGAACCGCTTCTATGTGTCGCCCATGGCGTCCTACGTGCTAGTGGACTCGAACCGGGGGACGGACGACGGCCTGGGAGCCACGTTGACGTTCGGCAAGCTGTTTCAGGACCGCTTCGGGTTTGAACTGGAAACGCACTATTCAAGCTATGACGCCGAAGACGGCAGAGGTTCTGCGAAGCTTTTATCCGGCGGCGTTCGCGGCCTGCTTTTCCCCGTCGAGAAGGGAAACGCCTTCGTTGTCGGTGGACTTGGCTACGGCCGGTTCGAGGACCACCCGGGTGATGATCCTGATTACGACACCATTCTGTGGACGATCGGCGGTGGCTATCTCTTCGGGCCTTTCAACTTCCTGGTATCCGACATCTCGATCCGCACGGAACTCGCCTTCCGCAGCGACATGCATGACGGTGATCGGACCAGCGAGACCAACAACAATGCGCTGAACGAGCTGGTGGCGAATGTCGGCCTGCTGATTCCGATCGGCGCCGGCCCGGTCCCGCCGCCACCACCGGCGGAACCGGAACCCGTGGAGGTGGTACCGGCCGTAGCGCCGGTCGATAGCGACGGTGACGGCGTCCCCGATGATCTGGACAAATGCCCCGATACCCCTGCGGGTACGGCGGTCGATGCCGATGGTTGCCCGGTGCCGGTCAAGGCCGAGTGCAAGACCCCTGAGCCCGGCCAGCCGATCACGCTCGAAGGCTGTGCGGCGGGTGACAAGATCGTGCTGCGCGGTGTGAACTTCGAGTTCGATCGCGATGCGCTGACGGTCAACGCCAAGACCATCCTCGACAGCGTTTCCGAAGCCATGAACAGCGCGACCAATGTCCGGGTCGAAGTGGGTGGTCACACCGATGCCAAGGGCACTGACGAGTACAACCAGGCGTTGTCGGAGCGGCGTGCCGCGAGCGTCGTGGCGTACCTGACCGGGAAAGGCATCGCCGCAGACCGGATGCAGTCCAAGGGCTATGGAGAGGCCGAGCCGATTGCCGACAACGAGACCGACGAAGGACGTGAGTTGAATCGCCGCGTCGAACTGAAAATCGTCGAGTAAACCCTTTGGGCTGGCGAGCGACTCACGCCCGTCAGCCCTCTCCGATTCAGCCTGCATTCGCTGCCCACCCCGCTCGGGCGTAGCGCCCACACTCGGAGCACCCCTGAGATGAGTACCCGTCTGGTGCCCGCCCTCGATCTGGGCTGGCTGTTCCTGGAGACGCGCGACACCCCCAATCATGTCGGCGCACTGATGATCTTCGAGCCGCCTGCGACGGCGGGGCCAGGCTACATGCGCGATCTGGCCGACCATCTGCGATCCATCGACACGCTGGTCCAGCCCTGGAATCTGCACCTGCGCGATGGCCTGTTGTCCAGCCTGGTACCGATGCTGGACACCTCGGGGAAGCCGGACATGGAGTACCACGTTCGACGGTTGGCCCTGCCCCAGCCCGGCGGCGAACGCGAACTCGGCGAACTGGTGTCACGGCTGCACGCCAACGCGCTGGACCTGCGCCGACCGATGTGGGAATGTCATGTCATCGAGGGCCTGGAGGGCAATCGCTTCGCGCTGTTCATCAAGATTCACCACGTGCTCATCGACGGGGTCGCCGGCATGCGCATGTTCCAGCGCGCGATGTCGGCGACGGCCGATGACATCCGGCCCGCGCCCTGGGCCTGTGTGGACCCGAGCCGCTCGAAGCGTAAAGTCCCGTCGGCCAAGGCGGTGGCGCAGGACAGATCCGTCGCCACGCGCCGCGGCCTGGTGATGAAGTCGGTCGCCAACCTGTACCCGATGCTGGTGCCGCGGGCGCGCCGGGTGGAGCACCTGGTGACCGCGTTCTCGGCCCCGAGCACCGTGCTGAACGGACGCATCACCGCGCAGCGCAGGCTCTCGACGCAGCGCTACCCGCTGGCGCGGCTGAAGCGTGTGGCCGAGGCGGCAAAAGTCTCGGTGAACGACGTGGTGCTGGCGATCTGCGGCGCGGGCCTGCGCCGGCTGCTTGAGGAAGCTGGCGAGCTACCGGAAAAGAAGAGCCTCAACACCTGTATTCCCATCAGCGTGCGTCCCGCCGACGAGATCAGCGTCGGCACCGCCATCAGTTTCGGCTTTGCCGACCTCGCGACCAACGAGGCCGATCCCCTGACCAGACTCGAGAGAGTCCACGCTTCGACTCGCGCGCTGAAGGATCAGGTCAGCGCCCTGCCGCGCACCACGGTCGGCGCGTTCTCGCTGGCGGTCATGGGCCCCTACGCCTTGCAGCAGGCGATGGGCCTGGCCGGCCGCACCCGACCGATGTTCAATGTCGTGATCTCCAACGTGCCCGGACCGCCGGAGCACCTGTACCTGTTCGGCGCACGTCTCGACGCGATGTACCCCGCCTCGGTGCTGTATCACGGGCAGGCGCTCAATATCACCTGCGTGCGCTATGGCGACGATCTGAATTTCGGCTTCACCGCCTGGCGCGACGCCCTGCCCCATGTGCAGCGAATTTCTGTGTATTGCGCGGATGCCCTGGCAGAACTGGAGCGTGCGCTAGGGCTTCCTGCCGCATAAGAGCGCGGGGTCCGCATTTCGCTTGTCCGGCCCGGCGCCGACATGCCCTTTCCTGCTTCACGGAGGTTTCAGGTGTCTATTCGTAACTTGCGCGCGCATCGTGCCGCGGCCCTCGGCGTACTGCTATCGATGCTGGTAGGCGGGCCCGTGTTCGCCCAGGGCACCGCAGTAGACGCTGCGCGTCTTGCTTCCGCCGGTGCCGAGACCGCCAACTGGATTCAGCATGGCCGCACGCAGGACGAGCAGCGCTACAGCCCGCTGAGCCAGATCAGTAGTTCCAACGTCAAGGACCTGGGTCTGGCCTGGTATCTCGACCTCGGAACCAAACGTGGACTGGAAGCCACGCCTCTGGTCGTGGACGGTGTGATCTACTTCACCGGCGAATGGGGCACGGCTTACGCGGTGGACGCACGCAGCGGCAAGTTGCTGTGGACGAATGATCTGAAAGTGGATCGCGACCGCGGCCAGTACGGCTGCTGCGACATCGTCAACCGCGGCATGGCGATGTGGAACGGCAAGCTCTACGTCGGCACCTTCGATGGGCGGCTGGTGGCGCTGGATGCCGCAACAGGCGCCATCGTCTGGGACAAGCTCACCGTGGACCTCGCACGCCCCTACACCATCACCGGCGCGCCGCGCGTGGTGAAGGGCAAGGTGCTGATCGGCAATGGAGGCGCGGAGCTGGGCGTGCGCGGCTACGTGAGCGCCTACGACGCCGAGACCGGCGAAATGGCGTGGCGCTTCTACACCGTACCCGGCGACCCGGCCAAACCCTTTGAAAGCCCGATTCTCGAAAAAGCGGCGGCAACTTGGGATCCGAGCGGCAAGTACTGGGAAATCGGCGGCGGCGGCACGGTCTGGGACTCGATGGCCTATGACCCGGACCTCGATCTGCTCTACATCGGCGTCGGCAACGGCTCGCCCTGGAACAAGGAGATCCGAAGCCCGGCCGGCGGCGACAATCTGTTCCTGTCGTCCATCGTCGCCCTGCGCCCAGAGACCGGCGAATACGTCTGGCACTACCAGACCACGCCCGGCGACGGCTGGGACTACACCGCCACCCAGCACCTGGTGCTCGCCGAACTGGAAGTTAGCGGACAGCCGCGCAAGGTCATCATGCAGGCGCCCAAGAACGGCTTCTTCTACGTGCTGGATCGCGCCAGCGGCGAGCTGCTGTCCGCCGAGAATTATGTGCACGTGTCCTGGGCCAAGGGCATCGACCTGAAAACCGGGCGTCCGATCCAAACCGACAACAGCTACAAGACCAGCCCCGTGTACCAGTTCCCCTCGCCCATGGGCGGGCACAACTGGCAGCCCATGTGCTTCCATCCTGGCACCGGCTACGTGTACATCCCGGCGCGCGAGCTGGCGATGATCTATCGCCAGGACGAAACCTTCGAGTTCAATCCCAAGTTCTGGAACGTGGGCCTGGACGTGATGAAGGACCTCACCGTGCCCGCCTGGCTGGATCGCGAGATCGTCAAAAAAGTCGGGGCCGCCACCGCGCAGGGCTTCCTGCTGGCCTGGGACCCGGTCAAACAGAAGGAAGTCTGGCGCCACAACAGCGAAACGCCCTGGAACAGCGGTGCGTTGTGCGCCGGCGAAGACCTGGTCTTCGAGGGCACCGGGCGCGGATATCTGGACGCCTACGATGCCGACAACGGCAAGCTGCTCTGGCACTACGACGTGCAACAGGGGGTGATCGGCTCGCCGGTGACTTACACCGTGGACGGCGAGCAGTACGTGAGCGTGCTGGTCGGTTGGGGTGGCGCCTTCGGCATGTCTTTCGGCTTCTCCAGCAACACCCGCGAGAGCCCTTCCACGCAGGGCCGCCTGATGACCTTCAAGCTCGGCGGCAAGACGCAACTGCCCGCCGTGGACCGGCCGCGCCGCCTGCCCGAGCCGCCGCCCGACACGGCGACTTCGGAACAAATCGACGAGGGCAACACGCTCTACCACAAGTACTGCGTTTACTG
This sequence comes from Panacagrimonas sp., assembly GCA_052389915.1. Taxonomy (GTDB): domain Bacteria; phylum Pseudomonadota; class Gammaproteobacteria; order Nevskiales; family Nevskiaceae; genus Panacagrimonas. Next base: position 49,079 of record JBQTHL010000056.1, on the reverse strand, counting down.
TCACGGGCCCGGCGGCATCAGCCATCCGAACTTGGCGGACCTGCGCTACATGAGTGCCGACACGCACCGTCTGTTCGACGGCATCGTCATCGGCGGCGCGCAGCGCGAGCGCGGCATGCCGGCCTTCTCCGACACCCTCAAGGCCGAGCAGTCGCAGGCCATCCACGCCTACCTGACCCGGGTCGGGCACAACACTCTGGAAGCCGAACAGAATCGCGATTCCACCTGGACCGGCATCAAGACCTGGCTCTACGGCGTGATGGCCGCCGTGGCGGACTGGGGCGTGCGCCTGATCGCCTGGTTCAAGAACGCGGCGGACTGAACCCCGCGCGCCCCGCCCCCTGTCCAACGCCCGAAGCCCGAAGCCCATCGGCATGTCCACGAGAAGAACGTTCCGCATGCCGTTCGGTCTGCTCACGGACCCGCTCTCCGCGCGCTTTTCGCAAGCCTCGTACTACGCGCACAAGCACCGGGTTGTCGGTGCTTGGGACATCGTTCAATTGGACAACGACCCGCTTCAGGACCCCCGGCGGCCACCTCAAACTGCACCACCTGTGGCCGGACTAAGATGCACCGGCCATCCCGCGGACACACTGCGGCGTCTACTTCAGCCGATCCCTCACAACCGAGTACGCAGCGGAGAACGCGCGCATCATCGAAGGATGAAGACTCCCCATCCGGGGAGACGGTAGTGGCGCTATGTTCTCACCACGGGGAGCGCGGTCAAAGTACATCTCGTCGTAGTTGAGCACGACAACCTTTTTGAAGTTGAACCGTGTCGAGTAGGAAAGGCCGGCAGCTTTGTAGGCCACCGGGTTCGAGACCTGATCAATGTCGGCCTCATGCGGGAGCGCCTTGCCCTTGATCTTCGTCGTTCCATAGACCACACGAACCCGATAGGGAGTGTCCGTGTCCGGCGGCGGATCAGACACCCAGATCGCAACGCAGGGCCGGGGCTTGGGACCCGGCTTGATCCCCTCAATTTCGGGGAAGCGACACCACAGCACATCGCCCGGTTCTGGAGGCGGAAGAAACGGTCTAGGTCTCATCGAAAAGCGACTTGCCGCCGGCCGTGTCCTGGTTGACTGCCGCTCGGACGCGCTTGAGCACCGCATCCGGCACCGCCCCGTCATCCGCTTCGTAGCGCGGCAAGAGCGAATCGCGCAGCACCGCGAGCGCGTACTGGACGACCGCTGTTTCGTTCGTCAAGCCCAGGGCGACCCGAAGATCCTTGACGGTCTTGCGCGTCACCCCATGCACCGCTTCCTTCTGGGCGAAGTTCAGCAGCAGGGGCGTATTGGGGGAGGTAGAAGCCACGGGCGACTCCGGAGGTGATATATAACGATTATATATCTTGGTGCGGCGAATGCCCAGTGGCAATGGTGCACTTTGACCCGGCCACAGGTGGTGCAATTTGGGCGGCCGCCGGGGTCAGGACGGACTACGCGTTCGATACAGCATCAAGGCGAGCGCCCGGGTGCTGCTGCCCGCGGCAGTGCAGACGCTGCTCGGCGGCGCGCTGACCATTTTCCAGACCGATGAATGGAATGGCAGTACTCAAACCGGCGGCGTCCTGATCACCCTCAAGGGTCTACCGGTCAAGGCCGTATCCAGAGCGCGCCTGGAAGCGTCCCCGGAAGGGACGATCATGGTGTCCGACTGGACACTGACCTGCGGCATTCCCCTGGTCGGCGGCATCGTTGAGCGGCTGCTGGCGGATGACATCGAATCCCGCCTGAAGCTCGAATGCGCGTCTGTCGGGGAAGCCCCGCTCGATTGATCTTGATCTCGCCGAAACCGGCAGCCAGCCGTCAGCGCAGGTACTTTGTGGCGACGGTCGCCGGCAGGAAGTCACCCACGTCCATGCGGAGGTCGTACTGCGGCGGAGGCTCCTCGGACAGCAGGCGGTTGGCGTAATAGCGTCCGTCCTTCAGGTCGTAGGTGATGACCGGGAAGCTGTTGGCGGCGAGCGCGTCGTACAGCGGCAGCAGGTGCCCTTCCTGGAAGCGCCACAGCCTGCCCTGGCGGTCCTCATTCTCGACCAGCACCACGTTCCAACTGTCCTCGTCGATGTAGAACACGCGCAGGCCGAAGCTGTGGCTCTTGCCGCCGCGCTCGCTGGCCTCGATCACCCACACCCGGTGCAATTCATAGCGCGTATTAGCCGGGTTGAAGAAATGCGGCGTGAGCTGCTGCGCATATTTCTGGCTGCCATCGGACAGCCGGTAGCCGTTGTACGGCAGGTAGAGCTCGCGCTTGCCCACCAGCTTCCACACGTAGCGGTCGAAGGGGCCGTTGTACATGTCGATCATGTCGACGAAGTACATCGCCTCGGTGCCCGGGAAGGGCTGGTCGTAACCCACCGGCGGAATGCGGAACAGCTTGGGCGAACCCGGCGGCGCCACCCAGATCGCGCGCGCGTCCTTCTCCGAATTGGCGGTCTCGTGCGCCAGCGCGACGAAGCGCGACAGCCCCACGCCAGTAAAGCGCAGCAAGTAATACAGCAGGATGTTCTGCGTGTTGATGTCCACCGGGTCGGCGGTGTTGCCGTAGCGGAAATACGCGCTTTCATTGACGCGCGCGCTCTGGGTCTCCTTGCCCCCGGCATTGAGCACGACCTGCCGGCTCTGCAGGGCCACGGTATTGCCGCGGTAGCGCACGCGGTGGTTCCACATGGCCTCCACGCCGGTTTCCGGCTTGGGGAAGGGAAACCCCAGCTTCGCTCCTTCGAGCGCGTCGGAACCCAGCAGCTTGGCGCGGCCGATGTTGGCCTGGCTCGCATCGTAGACCGCCTGTGGATACGCCACCCCGCGCCGGCTGGTGTACACCGGCATGCGATAGCCCGGATGGGCCGCCAGCAGGGCCTGGTGGCCCTTGGACAGCATCCCTCGATACGAGTCCGCATTGGCCGCCGTGATGGTGAACAACGGTCGGTCGTTGGGATAGGGATCCACCAGCCGCCCGCCCTTCTTGAAGCCGGCGGGCCACTGGGAGGGCGTGAGCCCGCCGGTCCAGGGCGGGATGGTGCCTTCGGCGTTGCCGTCACGCTCGGCGCCGACGGGCGTCAGTTCGCCGGTGGCGCGCGCGCGGCCGCCGATGGCGCGGCCGCTCTCCGCTCCGGAGGCCAACACCACGCCGCCACCGAGCAGCCGCGAGCTGAGCGCGATCTCGTCGGAGTCCGAGCGCACGGCGGTGACGGCCGCGGCCAGCGCCTGTTCGCGCGCCTGTCCGGACTGGAGGTATTTGAGCCAGTCCTGCGCGATCTTTTTCTGCGGGGCGAACGCGGTGGCCTCGCGGAAAGCCTCTATCGCACCATCCACGTCGGCCAACTGGTAGCGCGCAAGCCCGAGGCTCATCAGCACCACGCCGGACTTGCCGCCGAGCTGGATCGCCTGCGACATGGCCTGCGCCGCGCGCTCGTAATCCTGGCGCTCCAGATGGAGCTGCGCCATCTGTTCGTACAGCTCGCGGCTCGGGCGCGCTGCGGCCAGTTCGTTCAGAACCGCCAGCGCCAGCCGGCTTTCGCGCGCGCGCACCCATAGCGCGGCGAGCAGCTTCTGGTTGTCCAGGTTCTTCGGCACCTGCCCGGCGCCCATCCAGCCCTGCAACAGGGAGGCCGCCTCGAACGGCGCGCCGATCTGCCCGGTGAGCGTAACCAGCCGCAGCCGGTCTGCGGCATCGTTGAGATAACCCAGGCGGCTGGCAATTTCCATGGCCGCCTGCGCGCGCTCCTTGTTGCCGGTCTTGAGGTACAGGGCCGCAAGTTGCAGCCAGGACTCGCGCTGCGCCGGGTCTTCGCGCAGCACCTGTTCGAGCGGCCTGGCCGCCTCGGCGTACTGGCCGGCGCCAATCAGGGCGGCGATCAGGGTCATGCGCCAGCTCACGTCGGGTCGGGTCGACGCCGCGATGCCCTGCTTGAGCAGCGGAATGGCGTCCCTGAAGCGCTTGTTCTGCACGTAGGCGGCGCCCAGCGCGACCAGGACTTCGGGGCTGGCATTGCCGGACTTGACGATGGATTCCAGCAGGGGAATCTGGTCCTTGATATTGCCCGTGGCCAGGGCCAGCGCCGCCAGATCCTTCTTCATCATCTCCGCCGCAGGACCGGAGAGCGACTTGAGTGCGAGCGCCTCTTGCAGCAGGCGCTGGGCCTCCTTGTAATCCTTGCGCCCTGCCGCGGCTCCGCCCAGTTCGCGCAGCAGCAACGCGCGCTCGTAGGGATCGGTGGTGGACTTGAGCAGCGCGGCGAGATCCACCGCCTGGGTCTGGACCGGAGGCGGCGCAATCTCGTGGACCTCGCTGCGGTACTGATCGGCGTGGGCACCACTGGCGAAAAGGAGGAACAGTCCGGGCGCAAGCCGGTGGTTCAAGCCGCGCCGTCGTCGCTCTCGCGACTCCACGTCGGATTGAACCCGCCGAATTGGAACGGCGCGCGCATGCGCGTCCGGTCTAGCGCCAGTTGTACGCACAGTCTTCATGATTCATCGGCACGCGCTGCTTGACCTCGGCGGCCTTGCCGGTGGGCTCGTAAATCCATTGCGAAATGCTCTCCACCGCCGCGGCCTCGAACACGCCGCGCGGATCGGCCTCGACGATCTTCACGTCCTGCACCCGGCCGTTCGGCATCACGGTGAAAATTGCTTCCACCCAGCCACTGAGCTTCTGTTTGCAGGCCCAGTCCGGCATCTGCGGCCGCGCGGTCGAGAGCGGCACCAGCGGCTTGCCCTTCCAGCCGCCCTTGCCGGTGCCGCCCAGCCCGCTGCCCGTGCCCGCCCCCCCGCGTCCACTGCCGAAGCCGCCAAAGCTGCCGACCTTGCCCAGCGCACGCCCGGTCTCGCCCAGCGCCACCGGCACCACGATGTTGCCGATCGCGCTGGGGTCCAGGGCCAGGCTCGGCACGTCCAGCGCCGGCAGATCGGGGCGGCCCATCGGCGGCGGGGCGGCGGGCGGCGGCGGCGGCGAGTTGTCCAGGGCTTCCAGCGGATTCGGCGGCTCCACCGGCGGCGGTTCGTTGCGCACGATGTCCACCGGGTCGAGCAGTCGCTCGGGGCCAAGCCCCTCGCCTTCATCCCCCCGGATGATCCAGCCCAGCACCAGGAACAGCAGCACCGTCGCGAGCAGGCCCAGCACCGGCAGCACCAGCCAGCGCGGTCCGCGGTTCTGTGCCAGGGCGTTCATGCGCTATTTCGGTGTCGCCGCGATCGACACGTCCGGCACGCCGGCCAGCCGCGCCTGATCCATCGCTTCCACCATCAGCCCCGCACGCGCGTCCTGGTCGGCCTGGATCACGACCACGGCCTTGGGCTTGTCGCGGCGCACGCGTTCGATTTCGGTGCGCAGGCGGCGGATGTCGACGCGCTCGCGATTGATCCAGATCTCATTGGTCGCCGAGATGGCGACGAAGATGCTGGTCTTGTCCTCCTGCTGCGCGGTCTTCGCGGCCGGCTTGTTCACGCGGATGCCGGACTCCTGCACGAAGGCCGCAGCGATGATGAAGAAGATCAGAAGGTTCATCACGAAGTCGAGCATCGGCGCGAGGTCGATGCCGGTGTCTTCGGGAGGCGGGTTGTGGCGGCGGAATTTCATGTGCGCATCAGCCCGGCGCAATCAAATCATTCAGCCGTTCCGACTCAACCCGCACCCGCGAGGCGAACAGGTTGCTGAAGAACAGCCCAATCACGCTCACCACCAGCCCGGCCATGGTCGCGATCATCGCGTGCGAGATGCCGTCGGCCATCGCGCGCGTGTCGCCGCCCTTGCTGAAGGCCATCGCGTCGAACACCTGCAGCATGCCCATCACGGTGCCGAGCAGGCCGAGCAGCGGCGCCATCGGCACCATCACTTTGATGATGGGCAGGCCGGATTCCAGGCCCATGCGCAACTGGCTGATCAGCGCCGTGCGGATGCGGTGCGCGACCCAGGAGTGGCGCTCGCTGCGCGCGTTCCACCCGGCTAGGGTCGCGGCACGCACGCGCGGATAGATGCGCCACAGATACCAGAGGCGCTCGAACACGACGGTGAGCAGGACGGCACAGGCCGCGAGGATCCAGCGCGTCACCCAGCCGCCCGCATCGAGGAACTCGCCGAGCGTGTCGTACTGCTCCGTGAACGACTGGACGATCAGCTCAAGCATGCTGGCGCCCGCCTGCCGCTTCCAGGCGCTGCGCCAGCAGCCCGGCGGCCTGCTCGTCGAGAACCTGCGTGATGCTGCGCGAACGGGTCATCAGGAAGCTGTTCACGAACAGCAAGGGGATAGCGATGATCAGGCCGAGCACCGTCGCGATCATGGCCTGCGAGATGCCACCGGCCATCAGCTTGGGATCGCCCGCACCGACCTCGGTGATGACCTGGAAGGTGATGATCATGCCGATCACCGTGCCGAGCAGGCCCAGCAGCGGACCCGCAGCGACGATCATGCGCAGCAGCGACTGGAATCGCTCCAGCTTGGGCGTCTCGCGCAGCACCGCCTCGGACAGGCGCGTCTCCAGCACTTCCGGATCCTGCGTGGCGTCGATCTTCAGGCTGGCGAGCACGCGACCCAGCGGATTGTCCTCGCGCGGCTGCGCCACGTCCCGCAACTGCCGCTGCACCCTCACACCCACCAGCAGCAGGTACCCGAACTGGTAGGCCGCGAGCACCGCGCCGATCACACCGATGGCGATGATGACGTAGCCCACCTCGCCACCCTGATGGATGCGCTCCATCGTGGTGGGCCGCTCGGCGATCTTGCGCAGCAGGTCGCCGCGCGAGGGGTCGATCAGCACCGTGTGCAAGCCCTCGCCCGCCGCGCTGAAATCCTCGACGAGTCCCGAATTGCCGTCGGGCTGGCGCGGCAGCAGTGCGAGCGCTGCGGTCCCGGCTTGCAGGGTCAAATAGCCCTCTTCGGTCAGCGCCGTGAACTGGCCCACCCGGATCACCTCGGTCTTCGATTTTTCTCCCAAGGCATCGAGCACCTCGGCCTGAAAGCGCACCACCCGCCCGCTCTCGGCGGCCTCTTGTGCGTACAGGAACCAGAGCTGCTCCAGGTCGGCCACGCCCGGCACCTCGCCCGCCTGTGCGATGCGATCCAGAAACTCGGCGCGATCCGGGTATTGCGCCGAAACCAGCGAGCCGGCGATCTGGCTGCGGAACTCGCCGGCGGACTGCGCGATCGCCGCATACATCTGCCCGCTGTCGCCCAGGCGCTCGGTCAGGCGCTTCTTGAGTTCGGCGATCTGGGCCTGGCCGGCCGCGAATTGCGCTTTTGCCTGATCGGCCCGCGCGCCGGCGGCAGCGCGATCCGCCTCGGCCTTGGCCAGCAAAGCGGCCTGCTCGTTCTTGTTGCGCAGGAAACGCTGCTCGCGTTCTGCGTTGAGCTTGGCGGCCTCCTGCGTCCCCTGGCGGATCTGCTTGAGCAGTTCGTCCATGCCTTTCTGCGAGGGCGAAGGCGCCTGCGCGTGCAAGGCGCCGGTGCCGGTGCCGAGCATCAACGCCGCCGCGATGAGCCCGCGCCAGAATGCGCAGTCACGCCTCATGGCGCGGCTCCGGCCGCAGCGGCGGCAGCGACAGGCAACCTCAGCAGATCCGGCGCGGCCGTTTCCCGCGCCATGCGCAGGCCATGCCGCACCTGAGCGACGTGCTGATGCGGGAGTGCCTCCCAGGCGCCGCTGCTGCTGTTCCAGGTTCCCGCCTGCTTGCCATCGGCCGACAGGTAGTACAGCGCCGTGCGCCCCAGACGCAGCACATCGACGGTGCGGCCCTCGACCTCGGCGCGCTCGGTGCCGATCGAACGTCCGTACTCCGATTCGATCTGCCAGGCTTCCAGAAGGCGCTTGAACTTCTCGGCGTTGTTCGCCTCAGGATCGGACATGAGCTTCTTCAGCGTGTCCAGCCGCTCGCGGCGCTCGGTCGCCAGAAACGGCAGGTCCAGCGCGATGAATTTCTCCAGCCCCTCGACCATGCGCAGCATCAGCGGCAGCAGCTCGCGCTCGGTGCGCTCCATCTCGGTGATCTGACGCTCGATCGAGCTGCGTTCGCCCTCCTGCGCGGACACCAGTTCGCCGAGCTGCTTGGCATAGACCGTGAGTTGCTGCGCCTGCCAGCTCGCGGCGCGATAGCGCTCGAGCATGGACTTGGTCTGATCGTCGAGGCTATCGACCCTCTGCTGGGACGTTCTCGCGGCGCGGTTGCCATCGACCACCGCGTCCAGCGCCTTGCCGGCAGCGTCCTGAGCCGGCGCGCAGGGCACGGCAACCGCCAGCGACAGGCCGAGCATCCGCGCGGCGACAGCCTTCCACTTTGGGAATACGATCATGTTCCAGGGGACTCCTCCCCGCCGACAAACGCGCGGTGGCAAGCCACCGCACTGATCGAAACTTCAATGCACGGATCCCTCTCAGGCCGGCTCGAAGTCTCTTTTAAATGTGCAGAGTGAGTATACGCACATTGCGATTTGCCTTTCCATCGCTCGCGCTTCCGCGCAGTGGAAACTGACCACTGCCCGCGTCCGCACCTCAGAACTGGTACTTGACATAAAAGCCGAGGTTGTCGCGATCCTCGTAAAGGTTGTCCTTACCGCCGCCGAAGAAACTGTTGTAGGCGATAGTGAACGAGTAGGACTTCCCGTAGCGCGTTTCCAGCAGGAAGTTCAGGGTCTTGCGGCCTTCCACGAAATTGCCGGCCGGTCCCGGCGAGTTGCCACCGATGTCCTGTGACCAGATGAACAACGGCTGGATGCTGATCGAAGGGAACACCGACTCGTAGGCGATGCGCCCAACGATGCGATAGCCCCAGGAAAATGCATCGGCGAATGCACTACGCGGTGCCTGGTAAGGGTTGAAGCGCAGTCCGTCCGGACCCACCGAGCACGAGGGATTGGTCGAACAGGCTAGGCGCGATCCATCCGCACCACTGCCATCGGCGCCGGCGCTGGCGTGCGTGGTCGCCGTCAGCGGGCCTTCGATCTGCAGCTTGTCGAAATCCGGCATGTTGAGCACATGGGTTGCCGCCAGTTCGTAGAGCAGGATCACCTGGTCCGCAGCAATCCAGTTCTCGTTCGGGCCGAGCACCTGCGTCGCTCCGAAGTTGTACTGCGCCACCTTTCCAGGAATCCAGCCGCGGATGTAGCTGTTCGGCGGATTCTCGCCTACCACACCGCCGCGGTAGGGCACGATGAAGTTGGGAAAGGAACGCGCCGAACCCGGCGCCGCGCCCACGACCAGATTGATTGCATCAGGGTAGGGGTTGTTGCCGCTGGCGTCGGTGAAGTTGTTGCCGTCGTAGACCACGTAGCTCCCCGCCTCGTTGAACCCGAGTCCCGCAGAGGCGCCCAGGCAACCCAGGTTCCGGTCGTGGCAGCGGGTCAGAGTGGGACCGAAGGAGGCAAAGGCCAGATCGATCAGGGCAACCTGCAGCGGAAGTTTCGGTCGGTAGGACAGCTCGCCCTGCAGGGACAGCTCGCCAGCGGTGGTGGTGAAGCTGAACCCGAACATCTTCAGGTCTTCGGGGTATTCGAGCTGGATCTGGGCCGTGTCCAGCGGCACGGCGTCACTGATTTGCTGACCAGGCTGCGGCAGCAATAGTCCGCCCACGCCGCCCAGAATGGCTCCCAGGTCCAATGTCCCGGCGCCCAGATCAGCGAGCGCGCCCGGCCTCTGTGCCGCCAGAGTGACCAGATCGAGAGCCAGTTGCGATGACGCCGACGGCGCGGTGACCGGTAGGTTTGGACACCCGGCCAGGAATTCGAGAGTGTTCGTGGCGTCGATGCCCCGGGAACTGCCCTCGCGACGGGCGCAACTGGGATCGGTGGAATAGAAACTCACGTACGGCAGCTTCGAATGGTAGTTCATGAAGTAAGCCGCGAACTCGGTGCCGTTATTGAGTTCCTCGGCGTAATACTTCAGGCCGATGCCGTACTGGCCCTGGTCGCGGGCCTCGTTGTCGCCGCGCCGATCCAGGGTCAAGGTGGTTGGCGTGATCAGGGTGAGCGGGTTGTCCAGCGGCGCACCGACGTGATCGGGGTCGTCCGCCGCGCCACCGAACGCCGCGTTGACCGTACCGCGCAGATTGTCGGTACCGATGTCGACGAAGGACATGTAGCTGCCAGGCGTCGGAATCTCGACCGGGTCCCATTCGTACTGGTAGTAGATCTCGACGCCGACGTCGTTCACCAGTTCTGTGCTGAAGCGCGCCATGCCCACCGGGACGAAGAGCTCCTCCAGCAGACCGAAACCGAGCCGGTAAAGGCTGTTCGCGTTCACCGGCTGCGCCTGGTTGACGCTGTTGACGACCGCGACCGTGCTCTGGCCCCAATTCACTGTCTGCCGGCCGAGCCGAAAGGTCAGTTCGCGTTCGCCGACAAAAGGCAGACTCCCGTAGAAATTGGCATCGAGCAGGTCGTATCTGAGCCCGATTTCTTGCGCCTCGTCTTCCGCCCGGTCACTGCGAACCGGAGCCCCAGGACCGTACACCCGCGGCAGGTACCGGTTGGACGTCGGGCTGCCGACAATACCCACGCTGCCAACGTTCTCGGCGGTGATCTGGTTGGGGTAGAAATTGCGGAAGTCGAAGTAGTTCGCCTGGTCGAAAATGCCAAGTCCTCGAACAAAGATGCCGTAGTCTCCGAAGCTGACGGTAAGGTCTTGCGAGAGCTTGAGCGGCGCCTGGATGATGTCGCCCTTGTTGTAGTTGAGATTGCCGTCGTCGAAGTTGATGGAGGCCATACCCGGCGCAGACGCCAGCCGTTGGGCGGGAAAGTTCTGCAGGCGGTGCAGGCCCTGGCAGGACTGGTAGGGACCGGAACAAACCCCGGGATCGAGGTTGGACTTGCCGACCAGATCATTTGATCGACCCTCGATTCTCCACGCAGCGCCAAGCGTGAGGGTATTGTTCAACACTGACGAAAAATCAAAGCCTCCTGCCGAGAAGTCGTACTCGACGGCGTTCGCGGCCGGCCCTGCGAGCAGCAACGCAGGAATGATTGACCAGCGACATGCAGACCTACTCCAAAACATCCTTACTCTCCATACCAAATGTTTGTTAGAACAACATCATACCGGGAATAGATTGGATTGATGCCAGTTCGGACCGGCGGGCGAAGCGCCCCGACCAGCGGGTGCCTGCCTCGTGGACGCGCTCGGGCGGTGGACGCCGTGCGCAAGCGATCAGCGTCGACCTGCGAAGCGTCGGACGCGCAGGCGCGCGACAGGATTCTCCTGCCGCCGTTCCCTTCCTACTTCACTTTCCAGGACTGATCGCGCCCTCGACGATCACCTTGACCGTCTGCATGCTCGAATCGATGGTCCGGTGCATGCCATCCGACCAATACACCCGCAGGCTGCGCTCGCCCGCGCTGACCGGCAGGTCGAACACGAACACGTAACGGTTTCCACCGAGCCGGATGAGCTGGTTCTCACTCGGCATCAGGGAAATACCGTCGGTTTCGATATGCAGATGAGTACCCACCACCGGCGCGCTCATGGTCAGCCGTGCCATTTCGCCGGGCGTTTCGAACACCACGGCAAGCTGCGTCCCGACCTTGGCGCCGGACTCGGGAAACAGGATGCGCAGCGGTGGAACCTCGGTGGCACCCTTGCCCGCCGCGCCATCGGCCGGGTGTTGTCCGTGCCCTTGGTGATGCTGATGGTGATCGTGCGCCGCGTCGCCGCCTGCCCGCGCGCCAAGCGATACGCTGCTGGCGAGCAGCGCGAGAATAAAAAGAGCGGGGGATCGTTGCATGGTTGTCTCCTGAGTGTTTCAGTGAATGTGATCGTCCGGGGGCGGACGCAAGCGCGGTTCGGCATTGAGCCGATCCAGTTCCGGGTACAGCCTGACGGGGTCGGTCCACCCCTCCGGGTCGTCCTGCGCAATCCAGCGCGCACGCACGTAGCCGAAACGATCGATGAGGAATTCCGCATCCGTCCAATCCATGCCCAGCCGGTCCGGCAGGCCGCGGTCGCCGACCGTGCGCGCGAGCAACTCGTAGGCGGACCAGAGCTCGGCAGCGGCGGTGCTCAGCACGGGATAAGGCAAGTCGGCAGGCAGGCGAACATCGCCCAACGGCACCGCGAGAATCTGCGTGCGGCGCGACTGGAACTCAGGCATCGCAGCGGCGAGCGTTCGCGCGCGAGCTTCGGCATGTGGTCCGCCGAGAAAGGTCAGCAAGACATTGTGTGTATCGCGATAGCCCTTGAGTTCCCCCGGTCCCGGCACGCCCTCGATGTAGAAATTGATCGCCCCAAGCCAGGCCAGGCCGGGAACCACGCGGGCGCGCAGCACCCGGCTTTCGAAACCTTGCGAGAAGGCGCGCATGAAGTTGATCAGGTCCCAGCGGTCGTCCTCGGAGAGCACAGCACCCAGGGCGGGCATTCCGCTTTCGGGAATACCGTGTGTGAGCCACCAGTGCATGTCGCCAGCCGTATGCAGCGCCGTGTGCGGCTCGCTCAGATTTGCCGGCGGCTTCGGCAGCTTCGCTGCCAACGGTCCGTCTCCGAGTCCTCCCGCGCCGTGGCAGGCCGTGCAGTGCTCGGCGAACAGCGCGCGCCCGCCGGCCACGGACAGCGTCAGATACGGCACCTGGGAGCGCCGATAGGTATTCGGATAAGCCGGGACGGCGAACGCCCAGGCCAACACGCTGGTCGCGGCTACCGCCAACAGCATTGAGGGAATGCGCAGCGTTTTACGTCGCGAGCCGGTTGCCGCGGCTCCCGCGAGGATCAAGGCTGCGAAGGCTGCCAGAAACCACACCCGCAGCGACGAATCCGGCCAGGTTGCGTCTAATGACCAGCGGAACGGCAGCCACCACTTCGGCGCGGGCTCGTGCAGTGCTGGGGTGGTCTGCGCCAGCCAGGCTGCACAGATCAGGACGCCGGAAGCCGCGGCCAGTTCAGGGCAGAAATGACGCAAGGCCGAGGCGGCAAGGCGACGCTGACCAGTCGCCTCGCCGGCCGATCTCAGCATGGGAAGAAACCGTGTTCGCAACCGGTTGGCGAACAGCAGCGCAAGTGCCAGCAAGCCGAGCTTTCCGAGAATCAGCGCGCCGTAGCGCGTCCCCAGCAGGTCCCCCTGCGTGTCGATGTAGAGATCCGCCAGCCAGACGCCCGTGACGACGATGACGATCATCAACACCATCGCCAACCGAGAGAATCGCTCCAGGGCGGCCGCAAGAACCGGCGTGGGCAGCGCGGACGGATCGGCGCGAGCAAAACGTCGCACCGCCACGAACCAGGACGGCAGGGCGCCGACCCAGACCGAGATGGCGAGAACATGGATGACATTGGGCAGCATCACCTGCCAAGCCGATTCCGCGCCGGCTGCGTGTCCACCCCAGGGTCCGAGCGCGAGATACGTCGCCGCCATCGAGGCGCAAGCCCATCGCGCCCGCCCCCATGTCGTCGCCACGAGCGCCGACAACAGCAGCAGGACGGCGACGCTGGCGCGTATCCGCCACACTCGCCCGACATGGGTGCCGTTGATCAGGCTTTCCCAATCGGTCGAACCGGAGCCGAGGGGGGCGAGCGAGAGCGCCTGGGTCCACATCAGGCCGGCATGGCCCAGAACCACCAGACCGACGGCGATCAGCAGGGGCAGCGCCGCGCGCAGGGCTGCACGCTGCGGATCCATCCGGGCGCACCATAGGCTGAAGCAGGTCGAACCGATGATCCACGCTGCGCCGGCCGTCGCGATGAGTCGAGAGGCCGCGGACAGGAATTCGATCACCCCGGCCTCAGGGCAGGCTTAATTTGAACCCGTAGCCGTAATCCACGACATGGCCATCGACCGACAGAACACGATACTTGATCGTGTAGCTTCCGCCGGGCAGCGAATCGACCGACGCAGTCAGACAGGCGGGCTTTTGCGGGTCGGCCTTCAGCTCACCGAGCGGAATCTCGGTGCCATCGGCGTTGTACAAGCTGACCTTGGAAAACTTCGCTTCGACGTTTTCGTTGAAACACAATCTAATTTCTTTCGGAGCCGCGGCCAGCACTGCACGCCGGCCGGGTTCCGAACTGACCAGCCCTGCATGCGCGAACACAGCAGATCCGTAAGCGCCGAGCGAGCATGCGATGAGTAGCCAAAAAGCCATGCGGGGTGACTGCGTCCTCATGTTGCTTTTGCTTTAGCTTTAGCTTTAGCTGTAGCTGTCTTGCGACCGGTGAGTCGATAAGCCAGTCCTGCGAGCGCGAAAACGATCATGAAGGCGGGGGCGTAGCGCCACAGGCTGTGCACGCCGACCTTGAACGGGAACACCGAGTGCAACAACGTGCCGGTGGCTGGATCCTTGGCGGTGATCATCCCGATGTACCAGCCCGGCGCATCGAAGCCCTGATCGAAGGTCAGCGTGCCTCGCGGATACACCTGCGGCGGCACGTGGATCAGGGTGGCTGCTGCGATGTCCGCCGGCGTTCCGAGGTCTTCGTAGCGTCCCCGCGACTTTAGATCCTTAGTATCTCTGAGCACGCGGAACTCGACTTCATACTGACGCAGCGCGGCGCTGACGTAGTCAATGACAATGATGGCGCGCCCGAGTTCCGGGATGTCTTCGCAGAACTCCTGCGTCGCGCGCTTTTCCGGCTGGTAGCCGGTGAAATGCGCGGTCATCGCACCGATCTTCATGATGCAATTGTCGTCTTCCATGGACACGCCGCCGTGCGCGCCTGCAGGCGCGGTTGCGAGCACGGCGGACCCGAACACCAGGACGCGGGCGAGACGACGCATCATCAGCTCTTGCTCATACCGAAGTCGGGAATCATGGGGCCGCCAAATTCCACCAAGTGCCGCTTGCCGCCTTCCTCGAAGAAGAACAGCACGCCGGCCACGACCGCATCGGGCGAGGAAATCATGGTGGTCATGCGCTCGGTTTCCCACATGGCGTCGTCGGCGTAGATCACGACGCGCTGAGTGGCTCCCGCAGCAACCGGCCCACCTTCCACGCGCAGGGCATCGGAAGCCACCAGGTCGTGCTCGTCCTTGGGTTTGACGTCGAGCACCTTGGCGTTGATGAAGCGCAGGTTGCCGGCGGCGAATTCGCCGATGGTCACCTGGCGATCACTGTTGTTGATGACGTCGAATTCCATCCTGAAGCTGCGGCCGGGAATACGGTACCGGGCTTCGATGAGCTTGATGGAGATCGGGGTCGGCGGCTGATCGAGCGGGGGAACGTCGATCTTGCCGGTCTGGAGAGGGGTGGTGATGGGCCATTTTTCCTGGGCGTAGACATAGCCGCCGACGATCAGGCTCAGGGTCAGCACCAGGAAGATGCCGCCGATGCGCCGGTCCATCGGGGTGATCATCTGATCGGCCTCGACGCCCAGTTCTGCGGTGCGCTTGAAGCGGGGCACGACGATGGGGCACTTGGTCAGCCAGTAAATGAACCAGGACAGGCCCACCGCAAACCACAGCGCGGACCAGAACATGACGTTGCCCAGGCCGTAGGTTTCCAGATCGATGGTTTCGCCAAGCAGGGTCTTGGCGGTGTTCTGGAAGGCCGCTTCGTCGCCCGCCACTTCGACCCACATGCCGGGGCCGATCATGGGGCCGGCGCCTTCGACATTGATGACGGTGTGGACGTGATAACGACCCACCTTGCGCGCCTTGAGCGTGATCTCGAAATCGTAGGTCTCGCCCTTGCGAAACGAAGTGGAGCGGATCATCGGCACGCCGTTGACGCGCGAGTCCAGACGCACAAACGCAGGGCCGGGCACGCCGATGTTGAGGAAGGCCGTTTCCTCGATCGAGTTCACATGGTGCGGCCAGTACTTCGACGGCATGAACTTGCCGCTGATCTTGACGATGTCGTTGATGGCCAGCTTGGAAGCGGAGGCCTGCACGTCGATCCAGTGAACCGTGCGCATGCGCAACTGCGGCATCTGCGCGCGTTCGCCGTGCGCCAGCAACGTCGGGGTGTAGCCCGCGCACAGTGCGAGCAGCGGAAGCAGAAAAGCACGTAGGAGTTTCATGGTCGCGCCCTCAGACGATCTTCCGGATCCAGAGTGCCTTGGCACCCAGGTAGCCGATCCACAGCCAGAACCAGTAGTTCATGATGTTCAGGAATCCGGCGAACACTGCCGTCAGCGGCGTCACCGCTGACCCGAAGGTTCTGAGCGTTGACTCCTCGATGATGCGGACGTATTCGGGAATCGCCGTGCGGATGTACTCGTAGCCCATGAGATCGGCCACAGTAAGCATGGTGCCGTTGAGTTCCAACGGCACCTGGAACGGCGCCAGCATCGACCAGTTGAGCGGGTAGATCAGCAGACCGAAGGCAAACCCGCCGAACAGCCCGGTCCAGAAGAAGCTGCGAGTGAGCAGCAGCATGCAGTCCAGAATCAGACCCAGCCCGATGTAGGTCGAGGGCCACACGAAGTTCATCGGGAAATCCGCGAACAGATAAAAATTGAGATAGCGGCTGATCCAGGCCGCGAGGGTCAGGCACAGGATCGTGAGCGTCCCGCCCAGCGGCAAACGAAGCTTGTCCCACAGCAGAAACCCGAACACTCCCGGCAGTACTGAGAGCGCCAGCGGCGTCACCAGCGGCCACCAGCGGCGGTCGCGCCAGTCCACCCAGTAATCCCAGTCGCCGACGAGCAGGGCGAAGTGAAAACTGAAGATGCCCATGAACAGCAGCACGATCAGGGGGATGACCAGCAGGTCCGCCTGGACGTAGGCCTTGTGCTGCTCTTTTGACGAGCTGAGCCCGTAAGCACCCGAGGCAGAACTGTCGAGATCATCTACGGCTTTCATGGGGGCCTCCGCCTCAAAGCGTCAAGCAGAAAGCCCGCGAGCGGGACAGCCTGATTTCCGCGTTTCTAATTATTCACGCAATGTTCTGACCGCCCGCGAGCGGTCAAGTCGTAAAGCGTCGCGTTAGTCTCGTCGCTCTCCGGCGAGGGCGCCGAGGGGCGCCCTCGCCTGACGCAAGACCAAGGATCGTTATCAGGCTGCTGCTGTGACTGCCATCGCCTTCGCCGATTCCACCCTCGGCGCGGGCTCACCGATCACCTTGGTCAGTTCGACGACCCGGGTGAGGATCTGCACCACCAGTCCGCCGGCCGCAAACGTGGCCCAGCCGAGCAGCACGAAGCCCCAGTGAATCGGCGCGGCGAACAGTTCCTCGGCGTAGAAGAACGTGTGACCCCATTCGTTCAGCCCCAGGTTGGGCATGATCATGATCGGCCCTGCAACCACCAGCGCAAACGGCAGGGACAGCTTGTTCGCGAACTGTGGCAGCCGTGTACGGGCGTAGGCGAACGCCGCCACACCGCTCATGATGAACATGGGAATGCCGAAGTAGAACAGCGTGATGTGGGTGGGCGTGAAATCGGTATCGCGCACCGTCACCTGATGCCAGGCCGCATCCGCCTCGGTGAACGGCGACGCCGTCAGATAGGCCACGATCGCGAAGATCATGATGTACCCGAGCAGCACGAAGTAGCGTCGCAGCTCCTCGACCGGCGCGAGCTTGTCCAACTGGCGATCACGCGTGTGCCAGATCCATCCGACGATTCCCGTGCCCATCGCGACCAGCACCGGCAACTGGATATACAGCAGCATCATCCAAGTGCTCTGGAATTCCGGCGAAAAGTAGTCGAGCCCAACAGTGAAGGCGGTAGCGTTTTGATACAGCCGGTAGCCGGTGTAAAGCATTCCAACTCCGACCAGAATCAGGAAAAGCTTGGCCCAGGGAGCCGTGGGGGACTGGTATGTCGTGCTTTGGCTGACGGAACTCATGATGTAAACCTCCTGACCTGGATGGCGACCCGATTCTGCGCGCTTCACCAGCTAGGGCGCTGGCGACGATCAGACCATAATTGAGCTTGCATGGAAAAGTCAATAGCAGATAGCTCTGCTACGCACATTGCTATCGTCCTGGATTTCGATCGGACCCGCCTATTTAGTAGTGCGCAGTACGTACATTCACTATATTATTTGTCGTCCTGATCGCGCCGATGTGCAGAACGTCGTTACCGCACTATCTAACAAACGCTTGACTGATTTATTGTGGGCGAATGAACCCTATGAGCCTTATATGAACCTTAGTGGTCCGCAATCGCTTCCTCCTCACATGGAGACTCGTACGTGAACGCTCCCTCGAAGATTCCGGTGCCCAGCACGCCGGTCCAGGACCCGCTGGCAGAACGGGTGTTAGCCACTTTCGAGGCGCAGCGGCCCACCGCTCTGCGCTGGCGCACATCCACCGCCGTGGAGCGGATCGAACGTATCCGCAGACTGCGCGACGCGGTTCTGGCGGCAGCACCCGCCATTCGCGCCGCGGCGGCGGCCGACTTCCGCAAGCCGGAAGTCGAAGTGGACCTGACGGAAATCTTCACCGTCGTATCCGAAGCGAACATGGCCATGCGCAGACTCAAGCGCTGGATGAAGCCGACTCGCGTCGGGTTCTCGCCGCTGATGGCCGGCACTCAGGGACGCATCGAATACCAGCCGCGCGGCCGCTGCCTGATCGTTTCGCCGTGGAATTACCCGGTGAATCTCAGCTTCTGCCCGCTGGTGCTGGCGCTCGCCGCCGGCAACACCGCCATCGTAAAACCTTCAGAGATGACGCCACATCTGTCGGCGCAGATGCAGACAATCATCGACGCGACGTTTCCTGCAGAAGAAGTCGCGCTGTTCCAGGGCGACGCAGAACTCGCCAAGACCCTGCTCGACCTTCCCTTCGACCACATTTTTTTCACCGGGGCACCCGCTCTGGGCAAGGTGGTGATGGCTGCCGCTTCGCACCATCTCACCAGCGTCACCCTGGAGTTGGGCGGCAAGAGCCCGACCATCATCGACGCCAGCGCCGACCTCAAGGCGGCCGCGCACAACGTGTGCTGGTCCAAGTTCATGAACAACGGGCAGACCTGCATCGCGCCCGATCACCTGTTTGTACACGCCTCGGTCGCCGACGAGTTCCTGGACCTGCTGCGCCAGCGGCTGGCGGAAGTCTTCGGCAAGGATGACGAGGCGCGTTTCCTGTCGCCCGATCTCGCGCGCATCGTCAACGCCCGCCACACCTCCCGCGTGCGGCGACTGCTGGACGATGCGCGTCAGCGTGGCGCAACCGTCGCCGTCGGTGGTGACGTGCGGGAAGAGCACTGCTACGTCTCACCAACGATCCTGGAACGAGTGCCGGACGACGCCGCCATCCTCCGGGAAGAGATCTTCGGGCCGCTGCTGCCGGTGATCCGGTTTGGCGAACTCGACGAGGTCATCGACAGTATCAACGGCGGCGAAAAGCCGCTCGCGCTGTACATCTGGGGCAAGGACCGTGCACGCATCCGCCGCGTGCTGGACCGCACCTCCTCGGGTGGCGCCTGCGTCAACAACACCGTCGTGCAGGCCCTGCACCCACTGCTGCCGTTCGGTGGCGTCAACCATTCAGGCCTTGGCAGCACGCATGGCGAGTTCGGCTTCCGCACGTTCTCACACGCTCGCGCCGTCGCCGATACCCGCATCGGGCTGGTTCGGATGTTCTATCCACCCTACACCGAACGCGTGAAGCGCCTCATCGCGATGACCTTGCGCTGGTTCGCATAGCTAGAACGGTGCTGAGATCCTTCCCAGCTCCCGTGTTTGGCCTCGTGATCGAGGCCCCCTTTCTTCGCGTCATCCTCATCCATCTCAACCCTCTGGAGAGTCAACAATGAGTCAGACCGTCGTCGTCGCCGGCGTGGGCATGGTGCCCTTCACCAAGCCCGGTACTTCCGAACCGTATTACGACATGGGCGCCGAAGCGGCCCGGCGCGCGCTGGCCGATGCGGGTGTCGATTACAAACTCGTGCAACAGGCCTATGTCGGCTACGTGTACGGCGATTCCACCTGCGGCCAGCGCGCGCTGTACCCGGTGGGCATGACCGGCATTCCGGTGATCAATGTCAACAACAACTGTTCGACGGGATCGACCGCGCTGTTTCTCGCGCGCCAGGCGGTGCAGAGCGGCGCGGCGGATTGCGTCATCGCGCTTGGCTTCGAGCAGATGAAACCGGGCGCGCTGGGTTCGTACTTCCATGACCGGCCGAGTCCTTTCCAGCCCTTCGACACCGTTTGCGACGAACTCGTCGGCCAGCCCGATGTACCGCTCGCGATCCGCTACTTCGGCGGCGCCGGCATGGCGCACATGGAGAAGTACGGCACCAAGGCCGAAACCTTCGCGAAGATCCGCGCCAAGGCCAGCCGTCATGCCATGAACAATCCGGTGGCGCTGTTCCGCAAGGAAGTGACCGTGGAAGAAGTCATGGCCTCGCCGGTGCTGATCGGACCGATGACGCGCCTGATGGCCTGTCCGCCCACCTGTGGCGCGGCGGCGGCGATCGTCTGCTCCGAGAAATTCGCCAAGGCCCACAGCCTGGATTCGCGGGTGAAGATCATCGCGCAGGCCATGACCACGGACACACCGGAGACCTTCGAGGCGCGCAACATGATGCAGCTCGTCGGCTTCGACATGGCGCGCGCCGCGGGCGATCAGGTCTACGCCGCCTCCGGCGTCGATCCCAAGGACGTCAGCGTGGTCGAGCTGCACGACTGCTTCGCCACCAACGAACTGCTGACCTACGAGGCGCTGCGCCTGGCGCCGGATGGTGGCGGCGAGAAGATGGTCAACGACGGCGACAACACCTACGGCGGTCGGGTCGTCACCAATCCCTCCGGCGGCCTGCTGTCCAAGGGTCATCCGCTGGGTGCGACCGGCCTTGCGCAGTGCACCGAGCTGGTCCAGCAGTTGCGCGGCACGGCCGAGGCGCGCCAGGTCAAGGGTGCGCGCACGGCGCTGCAGCACAACCTGGGCCTCGGCGGCGCCTGCGTCGTGACCATGTACCAGGTCTGAGGGCGAGCACTTCCATGATCGACACCAAGCACATCGGCCGGCAGTTGCCGAGCACGCTGTTTGAAGTGGAGAAGGGGCGCCTGCGCTTCTTCGCCAAGGCCACCGGCGAAACCCGGCCCGAGTACATCGACGAGGCCGCGGCCCAGGCTGCGGGCTACCGCAGCCTGCCGGTACCACCGACCTTCCTGATGGGCGCGGACCTGGATGCCGGAATCATGTTCACCCTGCTCGAGGAACTGGGCGTGCCCATCGGAAACATCCTGCACGGCGAGCAGAGCTTCACCTATCACGCGCAGGTCTGTGCCGGCGACGTGCTGAAAGTGGAGTCGCGCATCGCCGACATCTATTCCAAGAAAGGCGGCGCGCTGGAATTCATCGTCAAGGACTCTGTCATCACCGACCAGAACGGCGTCAAGGTCATGGAAGCGCGCAGCGTGATCGTTGCCCGCAACCCCAAGGAGAAATCGGCATGAGCGCCCCTGCATTCCATGAAGTGAAGGTCGGCGACGAACTACCGACGCTGAAGCTGCCGCGCATCACGCGCACCACGCTGGCCCTGTTCGCCGGCGCCTCGGGCGATCACAACCCGGTGCACATCGATCTGGACTTCGCCAAGGCCGCCGGCATGCCGGACGTATTTGCCCACGGCATGTTGTCGATGGCCTACCTCGGCCGCTTCCTCACAAACTGGGCACCGCAGACGCAGCTCCGTCACTACGCCGTGCGCTTCTCGGCCATCACGCCCATCGGCGCCAAGCTGACCTGCGGCGGCAAGGTGGTGGAAAAGCTCGAGCGCAACGGCGAGACGGTGGTCAAGCTGGAGATCGGCATCGTCGACGACAAGGGCGAGGTCAAGCTCTCGGGCGACGCGCTGGTCGCGCTGAAGTAGTCACATTCAACCCTCAGGAATCAGACTCCATGAAACTCGCAGGCAAGGTGGCACTCGTCACCGGATCAGGTCGCGGCATCGGCCGTGAAATCGCACTCAAGCTCGCCTCGGAAGGCGCGGACGTGGTGGTCAACGACCTCGACGCGGCGCCCGCGGAAGAAACCGTCGCCGCCATCAAGGCCCTGGGCCGCAAGGCCATCGCCTGCCCCGGCAGCGTGACGGAAAAGGGTTTCGCCGAACGTTTCGTCAACACCGCCATCGAACAGCTCGGTGGCCTCGACATCATCGTCAACAACGCCGGCTACACCTGGGACAACGTCATTCACAAGATGAGCGATGAGCAGTGGCACGCGATCATGGACGTGCATGTCACCGCACCGTTCCAGATCCTGCGAGCTGCCTCGGAATATCTGCGCGTGCAGACCAAGAAGGAGGCGATGGAAGGCCGCGAGGTGTTCCGCAAGGTCGTGAACATCTCTTCGATCGCCGGCACCAGCGGCAATGCGGGCCAGGCCAACTACTCGGCGGGCAAGGCGGCGGTCATCGGCCTGACCAAGGCCATGTCCAAGGAATGGGGCCGCTACAAGGTCAACGTCAACTGCGTGGCGTTTGGCCTGATCAAGACGCGCCTCACGGAAGCGGCTGCGGGTACCGACGCGAGCATCGACGTCGAAGGACGCAAGATCAAGGTCGGCGTCAACCCGGATCTGCTCAAGACGATGGAAGCCACCGTGCCCCTGGGCCGCGCCGGAACGCCGGTCGAGGCGGCTGGCTCGGTGTATCTGTTCTGCATCCCGGAATCCAACTACGTCAGCGGACAGGTGCTGATCTGCGGTGGCGGCTTCTCGATGTGAGCATGACCATGAACAAGCCCGAGTCGCCGTGGATGAACGAGGAGCTGTCGCTGTTCCGCGACAACGTGCGCAGGTTCATCGCCACCGAAATTACGCCCCACGAAGAAGAGTGGGGCGCGCAGCAGTGCGTGGACCGCTCGCTGTGGCTCAAGGCCGGCGCGGCCGGCCTACTGTGCACGGACGTGGCCGAGGAGTATGGCGGCGCGGGCGGCACCTTCGCGCACGAGGCCGTGATCCTGGAAGAGCAGGCCTACGCCGGTAACACGGCCTGGGCCAAGGGCGTGCACGAGATCGTCACACACTACATCGTCGGCTGCGGGACCGCCGAGCAGAAGGCCCGCTGGTTGCCGCAGCTGGTATCGGGACAAATGGTCGGTGCGATCGCCATGACCGAACCCGGTACCGGTTCGGATCTGCAGGCTGTGCGCACGCGCGCCCAGCGTGACGGCGATCATTACATCGTCAACGGCGCCAAGACGTTCATCTCCAACGGCCATCACGCCGGGCTGCTGATCATCGTCTGCAAGACCGATCCGGAGGCCGCGGCCAAGGGCATCTCGCTGATCGTCGCCGAGCATCCCAATACCCTGCCCGGCTTCAAGCGCGGTCGGCTGTTGCACAAGATCGGCCAGAAGGGCCAGGACACAGCGGAGCTGTTCTTCGAGAACCTGCGCCTCCCGGCCGAGAACCTGCTGGGTGGCCGCGAGGGTCAGGGTTTCTACCAGCTCATGAACCAGTTACCGCGCGAGCGCCTGATCATCGGCGTCGGCGCGATCGCCGCTGCCGAGGCGGCGATGAAACACACGCTGGCCTACGTGCGCGAGCGCAAGGCTTTCGGCAAGACGCTCATGGAGTTCCAGAACACGCGCTTCAAGCTGGCCGAGCGGCAGACCGAAATCACCATCGGTCGCGTCTTCATCGATCACTGCATCCAGAAATTGATGGAGGGCAAGCTCGACGCAGCG
Organism: Panacagrimonas sp.; assembly: GCA_052389915.1. Taxonomy (GTDB): domain Bacteria; phylum Pseudomonadota; class Gammaproteobacteria; order Nevskiales; family Nevskiaceae; genus Panacagrimonas. The sequence continues at coordinate 25,577 of JBQTHL010000056.1, read as the reverse complement.
ACCGCCTCGATGGCCAAGTGGTGGGGCACACAAAAGCAGTGCGAGATCGTGGACGAGTGCCTGCAGTTCTTCGGCGGCTTCGGCTACATGACCGAGTATCCTATCGCCCGCATGTACCAGGACGCGCGGGTACAGAAGATCTACGGAGGCACCAACGAGATCATGAAGGAACTGATCGCGCGCGGGCTGGAATGACGCGCGCTGCAATGCGGATGCCGAAATGAATTTCTACGAACGCCATGTGTTGCCGCACGTCGTTGACTTCGTATGTGGCCTTCCCTCCTTCGAGAACCAGCGCCGTCGACTGGTCCCCAAAGCGCGAGGCCAGGTGCTGGAGATCGGCATGGGCACCGGCCGCAACATCCCGCACTACCATGGATCTGACGTGGCTTGCGTCTGCGGCGTGGACCCTGGCCTGCACCCCAAGGCGACCCGGCGTGCCGCGGAAAAGGGGATCGAGCTGAAGGAAGTGCCGCTCTCTGCTGAACGCATCCCGGTGGAGAACAAGAGCTTCGACACCGTGGTCTGCACATTCAGCCTCTGCACCATTCCCGATCCCGAGGCGGCGCTGGCGGAAATGCGCCGGGCACTCAAGCCGGACGGACAGTTGCTGTTCGTCGAACACGGGGCTGCGACCGACGAGGGCGTGCGCCGCTGGCAGGATCGCATCACGCCGTACTGGAAGGTCATCGGTGGCGGTTGCCATCTGAACCGGTCGATCCATTCAATGGTGGAGAAGTCGGGCTTCCGCATCGACAACGCTTGGCAGGGCTACGTCAAAGGCCCCCGGTTCCTGAGTTACTTCTACAGCGGGACCGCGGTCCCCAGATGATCCCTTTCGCGTGAACGTCGATCTCCAGAAACCCCATTTTTCGCTTACGCAGGTCCAGCTCCTGGGCCGTGAAGGCAACCGGCTCGCCGCCGAGCAGGCCGGCGATCCTTCCGCCATCCCGGTGATCCTGTTGCACGGCGGCGGTCAGACCCGCCACGCCTGGGCCGGCACCGCGGTGCGCCTTGCCGCCGCTGGCTATCACGTGCTGTCCTATGACGCGCGCGGGCATGGCGACAGCGAATGGTCCGCCAATGGCGACTACAGCGCCGATGCCCTGATCGCCGACCTGCGCGCGGTTGCGCGAACGCTGGCCGCGCCGCCGGTGCTGATCGGTGCATCGATGGGAGGAATGACCTCCATGGTCGCGCTCGGAGAGCTGGATGCGTCCTTCGCGCGGGCGCTGGTGCTGGTGGATATCGCGGCGCGGCTGGAACCCAGCGGCGTGGCGCGCGTGCTGGATTTCATGCGCGCCCACACCGCGGGCTTCGCCAGCCTGGACGACGCACTCGACGCCGTTGCCGCCTACAACCCGCACCGGCCACGCCCGCGAGACACCAAGGGCCTGAGCAAGAACCTGCGCCTGCGCGCTGGCCGCTGGTACTGGCACTGGGACCCGAGATTCCTGGATCACGCCACCCGCACCCAAGCCGGCGAAGCCCTGGTGCAGCAGGAGCGCCGCGAGGCCGCCGCGCGCAAGATCACCGTGCCCACCCTGCTCGTGCGCGGCGGCAGCAGCGACGTGGTGAGCCCCGAGGGCGCTCGCGCGATGCAGGAACTGATCCCGCACGCGGAACTCGCCGACGTGGCCGAGGCCGGCCACATGGTGGCGGGCGACCGCAACGACCTGTTCAGTGACGCCGTCATCGACTTCCTGCGCCGGCGCGTGCCCGCGACCTCCGAGGCACGATGAGCCCGCTGGCCTGGCCCGTCGGCCTCTATGTGCTCTACGTATTCGCGCTGTTCCTGGCGCTGGCCGTGGTGCGCGTGCGCGCCGTGAAGCGCGGCGAGGTCGGCATCGAGTACTTTTCCACGTACTCTGGCACGCCGCCGCCGGAGAGGATGGTGGTGCTGGGCCGGCATTACGACAACCAGTTCCAGGTGCCGTTGCTGTTCATGGCCAGTTGCGCGGCGTTGATACCTTCTTCCGGCCACGACACGCCGACGGTGGCGCTGGCCTGGGCCTTCGTCGCCGCGCGCTTGCTGCATTCGTTCGTGCACCTGTTCGGCAACGTGGTGGTGCGGCGCCTGCAGGCGTATGCACTGGGCTGGCTGGTGCTCATAGTCCTGTGGGGACGGCAGCTGTTCCTGGTCTGAGAGGCCTGCCGCGCGCGGCCCAACGCGCCGGGCCGAAACACACCTCGATCCCGAATTCGCTGCACCTTCATTCACCTTTCTTCATACTGGAGCAACACCATGGATCTGGATTTTTCGCCAGAGGACGAGGCGTTTCGCGCCGAAGTCCGCAACTGGCTGCGTGCTAACGTGCCGCCCAAGGCCGGTCCGGAAATCGGCCTGCCCAGCGACCTCGCGACGCAGACCGCCTGGGAGCGCAAGCTCGGCGCCAAGGGCTGGCTGGCGTACAACTGGCCCAAGGAGTACGGCGGGCCGGGCTGGAGCGCCACGCAGCGCTATATCTTCGACATGGAGCGCGCGCTGGCCGGTGCGCCGGTCGGCAGCCCATTCGGCCTAGCCATGCTCGGCCCGGTGCTGATGCACTACGGCAATGACGAGCAGAAGGCCCGCAACCTGCCGCCGATCGCGCGAGGCGAGGTGTTCTGGTGCCAGGGATACTCCGAGCCCGGTTCGGGCTCGGACCTGGCCAGCCTCAAGACGCAGGCGGTGCGCTCCGGCGATCACTACGTGGTCAATGGCCAGAAGATCTGGACCACGCAGGGCCACTGGGCGAGCTACATCTTCTGCTTGTGCCGCACCAACAACGAGGTGCCCAAGCAGCAGGGCATCTCCTTCCTGCTGGTCGACATGAAGACGCCCGGCATCGAGATCCGGCCGATCATGACCATCGACGGCCATCACCACTTGAACGAGGTGTTCTTCACCGATGTCAAGGTGCCGGCGGAAAACCTCGTGGGCAAGGAAGGCGAAGGCTGGACCATCGCCAAGTACCTGCTCGGCCACGAGCGCACCGCCATCGCGGGCGTCTCCGACAGCAAGTATCAGCTCGCCCTGCTGCGCGAGGCGATCGGCAGCGAGCCCGCGCTGGCCGATGACCCGGTCGTGGCGCGCCGCCTCGCCGAGCTGGAAGTGGACCTGATGGCGCTGGAGTACACCAACCTGCGCACTCTGGATCGCCTGGCGCGTGGCAAGGCGCCGGGACCGGAATCCTCCGGCCTCAAGATCAAGGGCGCCGAGTTGCAGCAAGCAATCTCCGAGGCCCAGGTGGAACTCGGCGGCCTGTCCGCCCTGCCCTGGCTCAGCGAGGAAGGCGAAGGCCACACAGTCTTCCGCGGCGCGACCACGCGCTACAACTTCCTGCGCGCCAGCAGCATCTACGGCGGCACCAACGAGATCCAGAAGAACGTCCTGTCCAAGCTGCTGCTTGGCCTGTAAGCAACCGAGTAAACGACCATGGACTTTTCCTTTTCCTCCGAGCAGCAGTTGCTCAAGGACAGCGCCACCAAGTTCGCCCTCAAGGGCTATGGCTTCGAGCGCTACAAGACCACCCTGAAGCTCGACGGGCATCTCGACCCCACCGCCTGGGCGCAGATCGCCGAGTTCGGCTGGCTGGCCCTGCCGGTTCCCGAATCGGCGGGCGGCCTTTCCGGCAGCGGAACCGACATCGCGCTGGTGGCCGAGGCGCTCGGTGCCGGCATGGTGCTGGAGCCCTTCGTCTCCGGCGCGGTGCTCCCGGCGCGCCTCGTCGTGCTCTCGGGCGACGAGGCGGCCGCGACCCGGCTGCTCGTACCGCTGGCCGCCGGCAGCCTGCAGCTTGCCGTGGCATGGAGCGAGGCCGGCGACCGCCAGGACCCGGCCGTCTGCGCCACGCAGGCCAAGCCGGCCAAGGCCGGCTACGTGATCAGCGGCCGCAAGCAGTGCGTACTCAACGCGCCCAACGCGCAGCGCCTGCTGGTGAGCGCGCGCACCGCCGGAAAGGCGGGCGAAGCCGCTGGCATCAGCCTGTTCGAGATCGACCCCGCCGCTGCCGGCGTGAAGCTCGAGCGCTATCCGATCATGGGCGGCGGCACGGCGGCCGACGTGATCCTGGACGGTGTCGAAGTGCCCGCGAGCGCGCTGATCGGCAAGGCAGACGCCGGCTTCGCGGCGCTGGACGCAGCGCTGGACCACGCCACCGTTGCGTCCTGCGCGCAGGCGCTCGGCGCGATGGGCGCGCTGTTCGAGCGCACCGCGGCCTACCTGAAGGTGCGCAAGCAGTTCGGCGTGCCCATCGGCAGCTTCCAATCGCTACAGCACCGCCTGGCTGACATGTTCGTGGAGATTGAGCAGTCGCGCTCGATGGTGTTGATGGCGGGCGTGCGCGTGGACAGCGCCGATGCCAACGAGCGCCGACGCGCGGCCTCGGCCACCAAGGCGTACCTGTGCAAGGCGAGCAAGTTCGTCGCCCAGCAGGCGGTGCAGCTGCATGGTGGCATCGGCGTGACCGAGGAACTCGATGTGGGCCACCTGTTCCGCCAGCTCACCACGTTCGGCACGCTCTACGGCAACCGTGAGCGCCACCTCGACCGTGTCACGCGCCTGCCGCGTGCAGCCTGATCAGGAGCGTCCACGATGACCACCGCCGCGCCCCACCCGTTTCTGACCGAAGAGCACGAGATCTACCGCGGCCAGGTACGGCGCTTCGTTCAGAAGGAATGTGATCCCCACATCGAGGCCTGGGAACAGGCCGGCGAGCTGCCGCGCGAACTGCAGGTCAAGGCCGCCGAGGCCGGTGTTCTCGGAATCGGATTTCCCGAAGAATACGGCGGCACGGGCGACGAGGATCCGTTCTACCAGTCGATCATGGCCGAAGAGCTGGCGCGCTCCGGATCAGGCGGACTCATCGCAAGCCTGGTCAGTCATCGCATCGGCAGCCCGCCGATCGCGGCGCACGGCACGGCGGCGCAGAAGGAGCGTTTCCTGCGGCCAGTCATGGACGGCAGCAAGATCGCCGCACTGGCCATCACCGAGCCCGGCGGCGGCTCGGACGTGGCCAACCTGCGCACCACCGCGCGCCGTGACGGCGATCACTACCTCGTCAACGGTTCCAAGACCTTCATCACATCGGGCGTGCGCGCCGACTTCATCACCGTGGCGGTGCGCACCGGTGGTGCGGGAATGGGCGGCGTCTCGCTGCTGGTGGTGGAGGCCGGCACGCCGGGCTTCACGCGGACGCCACTGCAGAAGATGGGCTGGTGGTGTTCCGACACCGCCACGCTCTACTTCGAGGATTGCCGCGTGCCGGCCGCCAACCTGATCGGCGAGGAAAACCGCGGCTTCAAGCTGGTGATGGAGAACTTCAACAACGAGCGCCTGATGCTCGCGGCGCAGGCCTGGGGCTTCGGCCAGGTCTGCTACGAAGAGGCGCTGGCCTATGCGCGCGAGCGCCAGACCTTCGGCCAGCCGCTGATCGCGCGCCAGGTGATCCGCCACAAGCTGGTGGACATGAAGATGAAGCTGGAAGCGATCAAGGCCCAGCTCGACCTGCTGTGCTGGCAGGTCACGCAGGGTCACATGCCAGTGTCCGAGATCTGCCTGCTGAAGAACCTGTCGACCACCGCGCTGGAAGAGATCGCGGGCGAAGCGGTACAGATCTTCGGCGGCGCGGGCTACCTGCGCGGCTCGAAGGTGGAGCGCATCTTCCGCGAGACCAAGGTGCTGTCGATCGGCGGTGGCGCCACCGAGATCATGAAGGACCTCGCTTCGCGCCAGCTGGGATACTGACGCCGGCGCTGAGACGACGAGGGCCGGTTTCCCGGCCCTCGTTTCACATCGTCGCGTTGCTCAGACCTTGCTGGTCAGTTCCGGCACCAGCGTGAACAGATCGCCCACGATGCCGAAGTCCGCGATCTCGAAGATTGGCGCCTCGGCATCCTTGTTGATCGCCACGATGGTGCGCGCGTCCTTGATGCCCGCGAGATGCTGGATCGCGCCAGAGATGCCGATGGCGATGTACAGCTCCGGCGCGATGATCTTCCCGGTCTGGCCGACCTGCATGTCGTTCGGCACATAGCCCGAATCCACCGCAGCGCGCGAGGCACCAACGCCGGCCTTCAGCTTGTCGGCGAGCTCGTAGATGATCTTGAAGTTGTCGCTGCTCGCCAGCGCACGACCCCCGGAGACGACGCGGTTCGCGGACTGCAGTTCCGGTCGCTCGGATTTCTGTGCGGCCAGCGACACAAAGCGCGTGTGCGTCGGCAGCGTGGCGGAGACCGCAGCTGCTTCGACCGGCGCGCTGTTGCCACCCGCGGCGGCCTGGAACGAGGCCAGACGCACGGTGCCGAGCACCAGCGGCGCGGCCGGGGCTTCGACGGTGCAGATCGCGTTGCCGGCATAGATCGGGCGGTCGAACGATGTGGCGCTGTGCACGGCCATGATGTCGCTGACCTGCTGCACGTCGAGCTTGGCGGCCACGCGCGGCGCAAGGTCCTTGCCGAACGTCGTGCCCGGGAACAGCACGTGGCTGTAACCCTTGGCGAGTTCCACGATCTGCGGCGCCAGCGTCGCGGCCAGCGCGTGATCGTTTGCGGCGTTGTTGACCGTGAGCACCTTGCTGACACCGGCGATCTGCGCGGCCTGATCTGCGACGGCGGCGCCGTCGACGGCAAACACCGCGACGTGGACTTCACCGCCGATCTTCGATGCAGCGGAAACGGTCTTGGAGACGGCGGCGGACAGCTTGCCGTCGGCGTGTTCTGCGATGACGAGAATCTTGGATGTCATGTCATTACTTTCCAGCGGGGTCTAACGACCCCGTAAATGAATGGATTAAACCAGCCCCTTCGACTTCAGGGCGGCAACGAGTTCATCGACGGTCTTGACCACGATGCCCTTCGAGCGCTTCGGCGGCGCGGAGGTCTTGGTGGTCTTGAGGCCCGCGCCGGCGGAGACGCCGAGGTCGGCGAGCGTCTTGACGTCGATGGGCTTCTTCTTCGCCTTCATGATGTCCGGCAGCTTGAGATAGCGCGGCTCGTTCAAGCGCAGGTCGGCGGTGATGACGGCGGGAAGATCGACTTCCAGCGTCTCCAGACCGGCGTCGACTTCACGCGTCACGACGGCCTTGTTGCCATCAAGCTCCACCTTGGATGCGAACGTCGCCTGCGGCAGGTCCAGCAGCGCGGCGATCATCTGGCCGGTCTGGTTGGCGTCGTCATCGATCGCCTGCTTGCCGGCGATGAACAGCTGCGCGCCCTCGGCCTTGAACGCGGCGGCGAGCGCCTTGGCGGCGGTCAGCGGCTGGATCTCGCCCTCTTCCTTGATGTGGATGGCGCGGTCCGCACCGAACGCGAGCGCCGAACGCAGCGTCTCTTCGTTCTTCGCGCCGCCAACCGTGATCGCGACAATCTCGGTGAGCTTGCCCTTTTCCTTCAGGCGCACCGCCTCTTCCATCGCGATCTCGTCGAAAGGGTTCATCGAGTGCTTCACGCCCTCGGTGACCACGCCCGAGCCGTCCGGCTTGACCTGGATGCGGACGTTGTAGTCGACCGCGCGCTTGACGCTGACCAATGCTTTCATCGTTAACCTGTTGAACCTTTGTTAGGGTGTTGAATAAAACCACACTGTGTTTGAATGCCAGCGTTGAAAAAGACCGCGTCGACAGCGACTACGCTTTCTTGCCAACTTGAGCACCGAACGTCCCACCGGAAATGAGGAACGCAATCTCCTTGGCAACGGCCTCCACCGACCCTCGTTTCGCGTCATACCACTCGACGGTCCAGTTCACGGCGCCCAGGATGACCAGGCGGGCGATGTGGAGGTCCACGCCCTTCCGGAGTTCTCCGCGTTCCCCTGCCTCCGCAAGGAGGCCGTCCCAAAACTGGCTATAACTGGCCCGGCGCGCCTGATTCGATCGCTTCAGCTCAGCCGGGAGTTGTCCGTAGACGCGAATGCTGGCCGACGTGAAATCCCCATGCTGCAGCAACCCCATGAGATGACCCTCGATCGCCGCTGCGATCTTTTGCCGTGCGCTGGCGTTCGCAGGCAACCGTGACAATCGCTCTACTACCGCCTTTTGCACCTCGTCGATCCCGACATCCAGAATCTCGGCAAGGATCTCGTCTTTGGAACGGAAGTGGTAATAGATGCTACCGGCTTGAATCCCCGATGCGTCTGCGATCTGTCGCAAAGTCGTCGCGACGTACCCTTGATCACGAAACAGCTTGGCAGCGGCCTTGAGAATGTACTTTCGCGTCAAATCGGATGGAGCCTCGGTCTGCGCCCGGCGCTTGGTGCGCGCTACTTGTTGCCTCGTTGACGCCATGTTGTTGTCTTCCTGTGGGCCTTCGGTCGAAGAATCAATCATTTACGCAGCGCAGCGTGCGGGCAAGGCTCCGAGCGAACCACACTATACCAAGTTTATTTTCTAACTATCATTCGATAGATTGATGCGATACTCTTCGGCGCTCGGACTCGTACCCGACAACGGGACTTCAAGGAGGTTGAAAAGTGGACCTAGGACTGGGCGGCAAATCCGTGGTCGTTACCGGCGGCGGCTCCAATATCGGTCGCGCCATCGTGCTCGGCTTCGCTGCCGAAGGCGCACGCATCACCATCGGCGACATCGATGAGGGTCAGGCTGGCAAGGTTGCCGAGCTGGCGCGCACGGCCGGCGCTGCCGACGTGCAGGTGGTGCGCACGGACGTCACGCAACTCGACCAGGCCCAGGCACTGATGGAGGCGGCCGTAACCCGCTACGGCGCCATCGACGCGCTGGTGAATAACGTCGGCTGGGACCAGTTGATGTTCTTCATGCAGACCACACCCGAGTTCTGGGAAAAGATCATCCGCATCAATTTCCATGGTGTGCTCAACTGCACGCGCGCGGCGCTCGAGAAAATGATTCCGGCACAGGCCGTCGGCAGCATCGTCTCGATCAGCTCGGACGCCAGCCGCCAGGGTGAGCCCAAGGAGGCCGTTTATGGCGGCATGAAGGCCGCCGTCAACAGCTTCATGAAGACCATCGCCAAGGAAAACGGCCGCTACGGCATCCGCTGCAACTGCGTCTGTCCCGGCGTGACGATTCCGGAAACGGAGGATGAAGTCGGCGGTGGCAGCATGTGGGCCAAGCCGCTGTTCACGCCCGATCAGCTCGAAAAAGTCGCGGCCTCGCTGCCGCTGAAAAAAGTCGGGCGACCGCGCGACATCGCGAGCGCAGTCGTGTTCCTCTCCTCGCCGCTCGCGGCCGGGCATGTCACCGGTCAGGTGCTGTCGGTGTCCGGCGGCTACAGCATGATCGGCTGAAGCCGGCCATGACGCGGGCACCTCAGCGCAGTGACGTCGGGACGGCGCAGGGCAGCTACGAGCAGGCGCGCGCGTGGATCGGCCGACGCGGCCCAACGCGCCTGACTGACGTGGCGGTGGACGAGTCGCGCTGCAAAACCTTCGCCGCACTGTCCGAGGATGGCAACCCGGCTTACTGGGACCGGCAATGGGCCACCGAGCAGTTCGGTGCTCCGCTGGCGCCGAGCGGCCTGACGATGAGCCTGATCATGTCGCTGCCGTGGAAGCCCGGCGGCGTGCCGGCTTCAGCGCCCTCGCTGGCGGTGGAGGTGCCGCTGCCGGGACAGACGTTCATCAACGTGGAGACCGACTGCGAGTTTTTCAGGCCGATCCGCTGGGGCGATCACCTGAGCGTGTACGAAGAGATCATCGACATCGGCCGGGAAAAGACCACGCGCCTGGGCCGCGGCCACTTCGTCACCACCTGCATGAACCTGCTCGACGCACAGGGCCGGAGGGTCGCGCGCCTGACCAATGTGCTGTATCGCTACGAGGCACCCTCGGCATGAGCAGCCCGAACGTCTACCCGCAGCGACTCTGGTCGGAGGTAAAACCCGGCGAAGTGTTGCCGCCCATCGAGCTGGCGGTCGAGTACGCACGCATCATCCTGAATGCGGCATCGACCTGGGATTATTTTCCCGGCCATCACAATCCCGAGTACGCACGCGCGCAGGGCCAGCCGGACATCTACGTCAGCACGATCTTCTTCCACGGCTTCATCGATCGCCTTGTCACCGACTGGGGAGGGCCCTCGACGTTTTTCCGGCGTCGCCGGATGCGCATGGTCGCCAGCGTGCACCCGGGCGACACCATGCGAGCCGAGGGCCATGTGCTGCGTCATTACCTCGACGAGGACGGCTGCGGAATGGTCGATCTCGACATTCGCATCAACACGGCACGCGGTCTCTGTGTCCCCGCCTCGGCCAGCGTCCGGCTACCCCTGGAACCCGGCGAACGCCTGTTCCCTCCCGCATGATTTTTCCATAGGCAATCCCATGAACGACCTCAACTCCACCCCCGTCGAGCCGCTGAGCGTCCGCATCCGTCAGGTGCAGGAGGCCACGCGCGGCATCTCGGAACAATACCCGCGCTCCTACATTCTCGACTGCATCAAGCAGGACCGCTTCCCCGGGGAAATGTGGAAGGCGCTCGGCGAGTACGGCCTGCTGGGACTTTCCGTACCCGAGAAATTCGGCGGCTCGGGCGGCGGCGTGGTCGAAATCGTCGCGTTGGCCGAGGCGCTCGCCCTGGGCGGCGTGCCGACGCTGTTCCTGGTCGTGACCGGCCTGGGTCGAGTGCCGATCGTGCGTCACGGCACGCCGGAACAGATCGCCAAGTTCGTGACGCCCACCTGTGACGGCTCGGTGAAGCTGTGCTTCGCCATCACCGAACCCAATGCCGGCACCAACAGTTTCAACATGACCAGCTTCGCCACCCGCGACGGCGACGAGTGGGTGCTCAACGGCCAGAAGGTCTTCATCTCCGGCGCCCGCGACGCCGACATCATGCTGGTGATCGCGCGCACGCAGAAGGCCACCGAGGTCAAGCACCGCACCGAAGGCATGTCGCTGTTCGTGCTCGACATGAAGACGCCGGGCATCACGCTGCAAACGCTCAACATCCAGGTCGAGACCGCCGAGCGCCAGTACATGGTGTTCTTCGATAACGTGCGCATGCCGGCCAATGCGCTGATCGGCGAAGCCGGCAAGGGCGCCAAGCTGATGTTCGAGGGACTCAACTCGGAACGCCTGCTCGCTGCCGCGGCTGCGCTGGGCATCGGCGATTACGCGCTCAAGAAGGCGGTGGCCTATTCGCTGGATCGCAAGCCCTTCGGCAAGCCCATCGGCAGCTATCAGGCCCTGCAGCACCGCATGGCGCTGGCCAAGGCGGAACTGGAAGCCGCGCGCCTGATGACCTACAGCGCGGCCGAGCGCTTCGATGCCGGTGAAGATGCCGGTGCGCACGCCAACATGGCCAAGCTGCTCGCCTCGCGCGCGGCGGTGTCGGCGGTAGAAGCGGCGATCCAGACCCACGGTGGCTACGCCTTCGATCGCGACTACGACATCGTGACCCTGTGGCCGATGGTGCGCCTGATGGAGATCGCCCCCATCAACAACGAGATGCTGCTCAACTACATCGGCGAGCACGTGCTCGGCCTGCCCAAGAGTTACTGAACATCGCGAGCGAGCGACACGGGCGGTGCGATTCGCCCGTGTCGTTCTTTCTGCCTTGCGGACGGGAGCCGCAGCATGATTGGCATTCACGGTATCGCCTATGAACTGCCCGAGCGTCGGTCCGAGAATGCGAAGCGATCAGACGCGCTCGGCGTCCCTCGCTCCACCCTGCTGCGCCGCATCGGCGTGCAGCGTATTGCGCTGAAGTCCGCGCACGACGACACCTCCGACATGGCCGCTAGGGCGGCCGAGAAGTTGTTCGCTCGCGGCGATGTCCGGCGCGACGAGATCGATTGCCTGGCCGTCGTGACCCAGAATCCCGACGCCTGCGGCCTGCCGCAGACTTCCGCGCTCGTGCACGCCAAGCTGGGACTGCCTGCGCATTGCGCCGCCTTCGACGTCGGCCTGGGCTGCTCGGGTTATGTATACGGGCTGTCGATCCTGCGCGGCTTCATGGAGTCCAATGGCCTGTGTCGCGGGCTGCTGCTCACCGCCGACCCCTATTCCAAGATCGTGGATCCGCAGGACAAGCGCACCGCGCTGCTGTTCGGCGACGCCGCCACGGCCACGCTGCTGGGCGACGACCCGGTCTGGCGCATCGGTCGCTTCGACTTCGGCACCGACGGCGCACGGGCCGACTCGCTGTGCGTGAACCCCTCCACGGGCCGGCTGTTCATGGACGGCCGCGCGGTACTGCAGTTTGCGATGAACGTCGTGCCGGACAGCCTGCGCCGGATGGCGGCAGCGAACAGTCTGGTTCTGCGCGAACTGGACCGCGTCGTGCTGCACCAAGGCAGCCGCGTGGTCGTCGAGAACATCGGCGAGGCGCTGGGTTTGGCCGACCGCACCGGATTCTTCATCGAGGACTACGGCAACACGGTGAGTTCCTCGATCCCCATCGCCCTCGCCGACCACCTGCAGCCGGGTGACCGCCACGTGGCCCTGTCCGGCTTCGGCGTTGGACTGTCGTGGGCCTCCACCGTTCTGATCCGGGCGCGCGCCGCGTGATCGCGACCCGGCGCACCACCCGGCCATCGGCCGCGACCTCAGCCCGGGGCGTCTGCGGTATCCCGAGACGTGCTGCGGCGGTCCAGGAAATCGACCACGGCCGGCGCATCGGCGGCCCAGCGCCAATGGCTGCGCGGGGTTTCGCAGTACACGGTGACGGCCGCGCAGCCACGGTAGCGCACGCAGCCCTGAGCGTCGGGCGCGGGAGCCGCATCCTCGCAGGCATTGCACGACGCCCACCAGCGCGCGCTATCGCGCCCGATGCCGGGAAAGTGCCTGTCCTCGGCCCCATGCAGGATCATCACGGGCAGCGGCGCCGGGCATTTCATACCGATGAAATCAGAGCCCTGCCAGCCGGCCCCGCTGACCACGAGGGCATCCACCGTGCCCCGGAACTCCTCCAGGACTCCGAGGGCGAGCGAGACGGTTCCGCCGTCGGAATGCCCGGTGGCGTAGACGCGATCCGGGTCGATGCACCAGCGCGCGCGCACTTCGGCCGGAATCCTGGCCAGCGGACGCAGGGTCTCTTCGCGCAGCTTCGGACCGCTGCTGACGTAAGCCAACACAAAGCCGCGCGCCGTGGCCTCTTGGGTGAGGCCGGCGAAGCGTTCCGACAGCCCGGCGGAGAAGGTGGCCGGGGCGTACACCACCAGCAGGGGGTGCGCGCGCGCGGCGTCGTAGTTGCGCGGTGTGACCACGATGTAGGGCACGCCCTGTTCCGAGCGCAACCGGTGCCGACCCGCCCCGCGCGCGGCGCCGGACACCGTGCAGTGACCGGCACGCGGAAGTTCGGCGTAACGCGCATCGGCTGCCTCGATGGCCTCCCCCCAGTGCATCAGGCTCGTGATGGCCACACCGGCGGCGAGCGTCAGCACGCCGGCCGCGATCCAGTAAGCGCGCAGCAGGACGGACGATTTCTTCGCGGTTCCATTCATTGCCCAGCACCAGAATCCAGGAGGGGAAACAGCATGTCGGATCAGGACGAGCTTCTTTACAAGGTCGAGGACGGCATCGCCACCGTGACCCTCAACCGGCCCGAACGGCGCAACGCGCTGAGCCCCAAGCTGACACACCTGCTGGCGGACGCCTGGACGCGCATCGACACCGACCCGGCGGTGCGTGTGGCCATCGTCACCGGCACCTACTGCGGCACCTTCTGCGCCGGCATGGACCTGCGCGAGGGCGCGCGCCTGAAGGCCGAGACCGGCAAGGACATCCTGGAATTCTTCACCGACCTGCGCAACGACGGCCTGCGCAAGGTGCGCAAGCCGCTGATCGCGGCGATCAACGGGCACTTCCCGGCAGGCGGCATGATGCTCTCGCTCAACTGCGACCTGCGCGTGGGCCTGGCCGGCACGCGCGGCGGCATCACCGAGGTAAAGGTCGGCCGCGGCTCGCCCTGGGCGGTGCCGCTGCTGTGGATGATGCCGCAGGCGCAGTTGATGGAGACCGTGCTCACCGGCGACATGATCCCGGCAGAGAGGCTCTACGAGGTCGGCTTCCTCAACTACCTGGAGCAGACCAACGAGGCGGTGCAGGCGCGCGCGCTGGAACTGGCGCGCAAGATCGCCGACGCCGCGCCGCTGTCGGTGATGGCGGGCAAGAAGGTGCTCAAGGACGCCACCACGCTCGGTTGCGACCCCGGCCTCAAGGCGGCCTGGGACCACTACGACCACGTCTACGCCAGCGAGGACGCCATCGAGGGCCCCAAGGCCTTTGCCGAGAAGCGCAAGCCGATCTGGAAAGGCCGCTGAGGAACCCGGTATGAGCGCACCGAATTCCGTAGCGGAGGCGGCCGACCAGCCGCGCTTCGGCTTCAACGACGCCGACCTCGCGGCGCTGCCCACCGTTTATGCGCCGGGCCTGTTCGCCGGTCAGCGCGTGCTGGTCTCCGGTGCCGGCAGCGGCATCGGCAAGGCCATCGCGTTCCTGTATGCGCGCCTCGGCGCAAAGCTGGCGATCTGCGGCCGCAAGCCCGAGGCGCTGGAACACTCCGCCGAGTGGCTGCGAGGGCTGGGCAGCCCGGACGTGCTGACGCACACGCTCAGCATCCGCGACCCCGATGCGGTCAGCGGCCTGATGGACGCGGTTTGGGCCCGCTTCGGCGGCCTGGACGTGCTGGTGAACAACGCCGGCGGCCAGTTCCCGCAGGACGCGCTGGATTACAGCGTCAAGGGCTGGAACGCGGTGATCGACACCAACCTCAACGGCAGCTGGCACATGATCCAGAACGCCGCGCGCCGCTGGGTGCGCGACGCCGCGCCGGGCTGCATCGTCAACATCGTGGTGGTCACCGATCGCGGCCAGCCCGGCATCTCGCACAGCGCGGCGGCGCGCGGCGGCGGGATCGCGCTCAGCCGCTCGCTGGCGCTGGAATGGGCGCCGCACCGCATCCGCATCAACTGCGTGGCGCCCGGCACCATCGAGAGCAACGGCTTCAACAATTACCGGCCCGAGAACGCGGCGCGCTTCTGCAATTCCAACCCGATGAAGCGCAACGGCGACGTGCAGGACATCGCCGAGGCCGTCGTGTACTTCAGCGCCTCCAGCGGCAAGTTCCTGACCGGCGAGACACTGCGCGTGGACGGTGGCGGCACGCTCTGGGGCGGCGCCTGGACCAACGGCCGGCCCGACTACTTCAAGGGGGAGGACTAAAACCATGAAACTGCATCCCGATCACGATTCGCCCGTCATCAGCTTCAAGAGCCACCGGCGCACGATCACCGAGACGGACATCGTCAACTTCGTCAATCTGCTCGGCCTGCACGAGCCGTTCTTCATCGACATGGAATACATCCGCGACCACCTCGCGGATGGCCACCGCAGCCGCTTCGCACCCGGCCCCATGGTCATCTCACTGGGCATGGGCCTGGTGGCCACGATCATCAAAGACGTGATCGAGCGCGCGCTCCAAGGACAGGACGCCGGCGAGTTCGGCGGCATGACCGGTGTGAACGCGCGCCTGGGCGCGGCGCTGTTCCCCAACGACACCATCCACGTCGAGGGCGAGGCGCAGTGCAAGCCCAAGACCAGCCGCGGTTACACGCTGCTGGACATCCGCCACCGCGTGATCAACCAGCGCGGCGAGCAGCTCGCCGAGTTCACCGAGACGGTGTGCTTCCTGCCGAAGAAACCGGCATGACCGCGGGTGGCGGCACGCTCGCTGGCATCACGGTGCTGGACCTGTCGCGCCTGATGGCCGGGCCCTACGCGGCCATGGCGCTGGCGCATTTCGGCGCGCGCGTGATCAAGGTCGAATCTCTGGAAGGCGAAGAGGGGCGCGGCTTCGGCCCGCCCTTCACCGGCGAGCTGGCCTCGCTGTTCGTGCAGACCAACCGCGGCAAGGAATCGCTGTGCCTGGACTTCCGCAAGCCGGCCGGTCGTGAGGTGCTGGAACGCCTGGTAAAGAAGGCCGACGTGCTGATCCATAGCTTCCGTCCGGACTTCGCCGAGCGCGCACGCCTGCGCCACGAGGACCTCGCGCTGCTCAACCCGCGCCTGGTGCACTATGCGGTGTCGGCCTACGGCAGCACCAGCCCCTACCGCCTCAAGCCCGCCGTGGACAGCGTGGTGCAGGGCGTGGCCGGCGGCTTCTACGGTGCCGGCGAGGAACGCGACCCGCCGATCCGCATCAGCCTGCCGATCGTGGACGTGGCCTCCGGCATGTGCGGCGTCTCCGGCATCCTCGGCGCACTCATGGAGCGCGAGAAGAGCGGCCGCGGTCAGGCGGTGGAACTCACGCTGATCGGCACCATGTTCAACTTCCTCGGTAGCAAGATCGCCGAGGCCAGCATCGAGGGGCGTTGCGAGCGCGCCATCAACCCGGCCATCGTCGCGCCGAGCCGGCATTTCCAGGGCTCGGACCGGCGCTGGTTCACGATGACCATCATCAACGACGCCGCCTTCGCGCGACTGTGCAAGGTGATCCATCGGCCGGAATGGATCACCGACGAGCGCTTCAACAGCAACGAGTCGCGCATCCGCCATCGATCCGAACTGCTGCCCATCCTGGAGGGCATCTTCGCCACACGCACCGCGCGCGGCTGGATGGCCGAGCTGGACAGGGCCGACATTCCCGCAGGGCCGGTCAACACCGTTCCCGACATGCTCGCCGACCCGGTGCTCGGCGCCTTGCTACCGCGCCATCCGGCCACACCCGAACTGCCGCAGCCCGACTTCCCCGTGCGCTGCGAGCGCGGCATGCGCGGCGTGTCCGAGCTGCCGCGCGCCCCGGGCACGGGCGAGCACAGCGCGGCCATCCTCGCGGAGCTGGGCTACGACCGCGCCGCGATCGCGGCCCTGTGCGAAGCGCGCGTCACCCGTCTCGGCGCTGCGCCAAGACTCAACGAACGAGCCTCCAATCCTTCGACATGAAAACGCGAGAACCCGTCATCGTCGGCGTCGCCGACACCCCGCTGCGCAACGGCAAGGTGACCGAGCCGCTATCCGCCCTACAGGTGCAGGCGCGCACTGCGCACGCGGCCCTACGCGAGGCCGGCCTGAGCCTGGGCGACGTGGACGGGCTATGTTCCACCGGCCTGTGGGCCGTTCCAGGGCCCGGCCAGATGCCCACGCTCACGCTCGCCGAATATCTCGGCATCGCGCCGCGCTTCGTGGACTCCACCAACATTGGCGGCTCGGCCTTCGAAGCCTTCGTCGCTCACGCCGCCACCGCAATCGCCGCCGGCCGCTGCGAAGTCGTGCTGATCACCTACGCCAGCCTGCAGAAGAGCGAGAGCAGCCGCACCCTGGGCGGCAGGCCGGCATCACTGACCATGCAGTATGAAACGCCCTGGGGCATGCCGACACCCTTGGGCGGCTATGCCATGGCCGCGATGCGTCACATGCACGAGTTCGGCACAACCTCCGAACAGCTCGCGGAAGTCGCCGTCGCTGCGCGCCGCTGGGCGCAACTCAATCCCGACGCCACGATGCGCGACCCGCTGAGCGTCGCCGACGTGCTGGCCAGTCCGATGATCTCCGATCCGCTGCACCTGCTCGATTCCTGTTTGATCACCGACGGCGGTGGCGCTGTGGTGATGACCACGGCGGAGCACGCGCGGGCACTGGGCAAGACCGCGGTCTATGTGCGCGGATACGGCGAGTGCAACACCCACTGGACCATGGCCGGCATGCCGGATCCCGCGCGCCTCACCGCTGCTGAAATAGCGGGTCGCGAGGCGTTCCGCATGGCCGGCATCGGCCTCGACGCCATCGACGTGGCGCAGGTCTATGACTCGTTCACGATCACCGTGCTGCTGACCCTGGAGGCGCTCGGCTTCTGCAAGCGCGGCGAAGGCGGCGCCTTCGTCTCCGGCGGGCGCATCGCGCCCGGCGGCGCGTTCCCGCTCAACACGAGCGGCGGCGGCCTGTCCAACGCGCACCCCGGCATGCTCGGCCTATACCTGCTGATCGAGGCGGTACGACAGTTGCGCGGCGAGTGCGGCGCACGCCAGGTGGCCGACGCGCGCACCGCCCTGGTCCACGGCACCGGCGGCACCTTGTCCAGCGGCGCCACCTGCATTCTCTCGCGGAGCTGAGTCATGACCGACAAACCGCTGCCCCAGGTCGATCCGGAAAGCCAGCCTTACTGGAACGCCGCCCGCGAGGGCCGGCTGCTGATCAAGCGCTGCGCCGACTGCGGCAAGGCCCACCACTACCCACGCGAGCTTTGCCCGCACTGCCACTCTGACCGCGTGACCTGGGAGCAGGCCAGCGGCAAGGGCACGGTGTACACCTACACCGTTGCGCGCCGGCCGGCGGGCCCGGCTTTCAAGGCCGATACCCCTTACGTCGTGGCGCTGGTCGAACTGGCCGAGGGTCCGCGCATGATGACCAATCTGGTGTCGGTGGACCTCGAGCGCGTGAGGATCGGATTGCCCGTGCAGGTGCGCTTCGAGGCAATCTCCGACGAGATCAGCCTGCCGAAGTTCATGCCGGCCTAGGTCTGGTAGAAACTGGGCATGTCCCTCGTCCCCCTGGTGCTCGGCGCATCGCCGTTGCGATCGCTCTACCGCATCGCCCGTGCGGCGCGGCCGATCACCGTGACCTCCATTGGCATTTGCGTCTCGACCACGCTGTTGTGCGCAGGCCAGGCATTTGCGGCCAACGGCTTCGTCCAGCCCGGAAACAGCGCCGCAGAACTGGGAATGGCCGGAGCGGGCACGGCGCTCACGGACAGTCCTGCCGCGAATCTGCGCAATCCCGCCGCGGGGGCATGGATGGAAAGCGGGCTGAGTCTGGTCCTGGGTCTGGCGCGCCCTGAGGGTCGATTCCGATCCGGCCCGACCGGACAGAACTCGCTTTTCGGGGTACTGGAGATCGACCCCGTCGCGACGGAGAACGTCCAGGGCATATTTCCCATTCCTGCGCTCAGCTACAACCGCCGCGTCGATGACGACCGTGCTTGGGGACTCGGCATTCGGTTTGCTGGGCTGCAATCCCGTACCAATGCCGGAAGCGCGACGTTGGCACGCGGATTCCCTACGTTTGCCACGCGCTGCGAAGGTCCCTTTGGCGGCGGCGTCCCCCTAGCCGGGCGTGCAGACACAAGGCGGTTATGCGGGCGCGCCGGACCAAAGGCCGGCGCAGAATTCGCCCAACTCATGCTGTCGGCGCATTTCTCCCAGCGCATCGGGTCCGAGCTGAGCGTCGGGATCGCTCCGATTCTGGTCGGACAACGTCTGGTCATCCGCGGACTGAGCGCCTTTCGGCCGTACTCGGTGAATCCGGCCGCGACCAGCGACGAAGGAGCGGAATGGTCCTGGGGCGGTGCGATTCAAATCGGGGCAATCTGGGAACCGCACCCAGACCTGCGGCTGGCGGCGACGCTGCAGTCACAGACCTTGACCCAACCCTTCGCGCACTACGAGGGAGTAATCATCGGCGGGCGGCTGGATGCGCCCCCCGTGCTGGACCTCGGCGTGGGCCTGACGCTCAGCCCGCAGCACCGTTTGTTGCTGGACTACCAGCGGGTCTGGCACAGCCAGGTACCGTCGCTCGCCATGCGTCTGGACACCGATCGCATCACCAACGGCTGCCTGCTGCCTCGTCTGCTGGATGAACTCGCCCTGGGGGCCACCGTGGCGCGCGATGACCAGACTTGCCTGGGCGGAGACGCCGGCCCCGGATTCGGCCTGCGCAACCTGAGCGTCTACAAGATCGGTTACCAGTGGAACAGGGGTCGGCTTGCGCTGCGTGCCGGGCTGAGTTGGACCCAGGCACCGCTCGGAGACGAGCAGATTGTCGTGGCTGTCTTCGCGCCGGCCATCACCCGCCGCCATGAAGCCATAGGCCTGAGCTGGGCATTGACGCCTCGGCTGGGCCTAGATGCCGCCTTAATTCACGCCGTACAGGAACGCCTGAGCGCGCCCAATTCCTTGAGCAGCGTGAACGCGCGGATTGGGATTTCACCGCTGCTGCGGTTCGAGACCGAAGCCGACGATGCGGATCAGCGCATCAACGTTGCGCTCGAAGTCTGGCAATTCCACATCGGGCTGAACTGGCGTTTCGGAAGAGACCAAGAATGACCACTGATTCGTCGGCGAGCCCCTGGCTGCCGCTGCGCGACCTGCGCGTGTTGGATTTTTCATTGCTGCTGCCCGGCCCCTTCGCAAGCGTGACGCTAGCCGATCTAGGCGCGGAGGTGCTGAAGATCGAGCCGCTGACGGGCGACTTCGCGCGGCGCATGGCCGGGCCGATGTTCGAACAGGCCAACCGCAACAAGCGCTGCCTGGCGCTGGACCTCAAGAATCCGGCCGTGCGCCCGCTGATCGAACGTCTGGCGCGCTGGGCCGACGTAGTGATCGAGGGCTTTCGCCCCGGCGTGTCGGCGCGCCTGCACATCGACCACGCCACGCTGGCCGAACTCAATCCGCGCCTGGTGTATTGCTCGATCTCCGGCTACGGGCAGGACGGCCCGCTGCGCGACGCGCCGGGCCACGACCTCAACTACATCGCGGCCTCCGGTGGTCTGATGTTCAGCGGTCACTGGGCCGGGCAGCCGCGACGCTCCGGGATGCCGGTGGCGGACCTCGCCGGCGCGAGCTTCGCGCTGATCGGCCTGCTCGCCGCCCTGCACGAGCGCGAGCGCACCGGGCGCGGCGCCTGCCTGGACGTCGCGCTCGCGGACTCGGCGCTGGCCTTCACCGCCGCGCGCCATGGTCTGGATGCCACGGGCCCCTCGCGCGCGCACCTGTATCCGACCAACGACGTCTTCGCCACCGCCGACGGCGCGGCCATCGCCCTGGGGATCATCGAGCCGCACTTCTGGGCCGGCTTCGTCGCCGCCACGGCCGACCTTGCGACGGACCTCGCCAAGGCCGGATGGGCGCAGGAAAGCGGGCGCCTCGCCGACGGCGACGCCCTGCACGCGCGCATCACGGCGGTGATCGCGAGCCGCCCCGCCGCCGACTGGAAAGCGCGCCTGGCGCAGCATGACGTGCCGCACCAGCGCGTGCTGTCACCGGCCGAGGCCGGCCGCACCCCGCAGGCGCGTGCGCGCGAACTGGTGATGGAGCGCGACGGCCAGCGCCACCTGCCCTTTCCGATCCGCGCCAACGGCCGGCGCGGCGGCCGGCTCGACACGCTCGCTGCCCCGGTGGGCACCGAGGGCAACGCGATCCTGCGCGAACTGGGCCTGACGCCCGCCGACATCGACGCGCTGCGCGCCAGCGGCGCCGTCGCCCCCAACATCCCCTGAAACCCGACACCGTCCATGGACCTGCCCACACCCACCACGCCCGCGCCCGCGCGCCCCTCTTCCACCGTGCTGCTGCTGCGCGACGGCGCGCAGGGCATGGAGGTGTTCATGGTGGTGCGCCACCACGAGATCGACTTCGCCTCCGGCGCGCTGGTGTTTCCTGGCGGCAAACTCGCGTCCGGCGACAGCGATCCCGAGGCCATCGCGCGCTGCAGTGGGCTGCACGGCGTGGCGCCGGCCGAGGCCGCGCTGCGCATTTCGGCCGTGCGCGAAGCCTTTGAGGAATGCGGCGTGCTGCTGGCGCGCGAGCGCGGCGCGGCGACGCTGCTCGGCCGGGAGCGCCTCAAGCAGCTTCAGCACTACCGCCAGCCGCTGGACCGCGGCGAGATCGGCATCGTGCAGATGCTGCGCGAGGAGAACCTGGAACTGGCCTGCGAGGAGCTGGTGCCCTTCGCGCACTGGATCACCCCGGTGATCATGCCCAAGCGCTTCGACACCCTGTTCTTCCTGGCCCGGCCGCCGGCCGAGCAGATCGAGGCGGCGTGCCACGACGGCCGCGAGGCGGTGGACTCAGTGTGGATCCGCCCGGCGGACGCCATCGCGCAGGCCGAAGCCGGCACGCTCACCATCATCAAGCCCACGTTGATGAACGTGATGCGCCTGGGCTTCACCGGCACTGTGGACGCCACGATCGCGGCCGCGCGCGCGCAACCGATCGTCACGGTGTTGCCGGAACTGGTGAAGACGCCGGCCGGAATGCGCCTGCGCATTCCCATCGAGGCCGGCTACCGCGTGGCGGAATTCGAGCCGGGTGCGCCACCCCTCAAGCGCTGAAGCGCCCAGTGGGCGGCACGCCGCCGCAGCGCGTTCAACCCAATCAACCCGGCGTAGTGAGCCCGCCGTTGACGCTGAGGGTTTGTCCCGTAATAGCCCCGGAGGCTGGGCCGGCGAAGAACGCCACGGCCTCGGCCACGTCTACACATTGAACCGGGAACAGCATCCGCTTGCGCAAGTTCTCGAGCATGCCACCCTTGCGGTCGTGGCCGAGCAGGGATTCGGTGCCGTCGTCCCAGCGCGGCTCGGCGTCTCCGACGTAGCTCATGGAGACGACGTTCACGCGGATCTTCTCGCGCCCGAACTCGCGCGCCAGGGCGCGGCACATCTGCATCATCGCGGCGGTGGCGCCGCCGATCAGCGCCTCGCCCACCGTCGCAATACGGCCGGCGTCAGTGCCGATCATCACCATGCTGCCGCCGTGCACGCGCATGTGCGGATAGACGGCGCGGATCACGTGGATGCGGGACAGCCAGTGAGAGCGGATGAAGCGGTCGATGTGCGACAGCTCCATGTCCTTGAACAGCCGGAACCCGAGCGAATCGCGGCTCGCCCCGGCACCGCTGGCGACTAGCACGTCGATACGGCCGTGGCGGGCCACCACGCTTTGCGCCATCGTTGCCAGTGCCTCCGGGTCGAACAGGTCGGCGGACTCGAAGCTGGCCAGCCCGCCGGCCGCCTCGATCTGCCCGACCACCTCGGCACCCGCCTGGGCATTGCGTCCGCTCACCACCACGGTCGCACCCGCCCGCGCCAGCCGCAGCGCGCAGGCGCGACCGATAAAGCCGGTCGCGCCCGTCACCAGCGCGATCCGACCCGCCAGCGCGCCGTCCTCCGCCGCCTGTGCCATGGAGCGTTCCATCAGCGGAACGGGCTGAAATCCGGGCGGCGCTTCGCCAGGAAGGCTTCGGCGCCTTCCTTCTGCTCGCCGGTGCGGAAGTAGTTGGGCGCGATCTCCTGGATCATGTCGTTCATGTCGCGCTGCATGATCGGCTCCATGTGGTAGTAGAACGAGCGCTTGAGGATCTTCAGGCAGGTGGGGCTCACGGCGAGCAGCTCGTCGGCCCATTTGCGCACCTCGGCATCGAGCTGCTCCTTGGGCACCACGGCGTTGGCAAGGCCCCATTCCAGCGCCTGCGCGGCGGTGTAGCGACGGCACAACATCCACAGCTCGCGCGCGCGCTTGTGGCCGAGCACGTTGGCGGAATGGCTGACGATGTACCCGCCGGCGGGCGAACCCACGCGCGGGCCGTTCTGGCCGAAAATCGCATGCTCGGCGGCGATGGTGAAGTCGCAGAAATACGCGATGTGGTGGCCGCCGCCGATGGCGTAACCGTTGACGCGGGCGATCACCGGCTTGAGGCACTCGGCGATCTGACGGTTGAAAGTGAAATTGAGATCTTCCAGGCCGCTCTTGCCGCTGGAATCGCCCTTCTCCCAGTTGATGTCGCCGCCCACGCAGAACGCGCGGTCACCAGTGCCGGTGAGCACGATGACACCCACGTTGCGGTCACTGGCCGCCTTGTCCAGCAGCTCCTGCATCTCCTTGATGTTGTCGCCGGTGAAGGCGTTGAGCGTCTTCGGGCGGTTGAGCGTGATGGTGGCGACGTAGTTGTCGACGGAATAGATGACTTCTTTCTCGGACATGCGGGACTCCCTCCAGAAAAGGCCGGTGCGTGTTGCGGGTGGATTTCGTGGTGCCGTGCGCGGGCATGCGTGCAAATCAAACATATGTTAGTTAGATTAACGATTCAAGTGACGAGGCGGGCCGGCCATGGCGTCCGCCCGCACGCGGTGGACCAGGAGCGCCATGCAGTTCGAACTCAACCCGGAACAGACCCGCCTGCGGGATGCCGCGCGCCGGCTCGCACAGGAGCATTTCCGCGACAAGGCCGCGCGCTGGGACCGCAACGCCGAGTTCCCCGAGGAAAACAAGAAGAAACTCGCTGAGCTGGGCTACCTGGGGCTGTCCATCGACCCGCAGTACGGCGGTTCGGGCGCCGGACTGGTCGACACCTACCTGGTGGTCGAGGAGATCGCCAAGGTTGACATGCTCACCGCGCTGATCGTGCACGACCAGAACGTCTCGCCGCGGATCATCGCCAACCACGCGCCGCAGGCGCTGCGCGAGCGCCTGCTGCCGGCGGTGGCGCGCGGCGAGATGGAAATCAGCATTGCCTGGACCGAGCCGCAAGCTGGCTCGGACGGTACCGCCATCCGCACCACCGCCACGCGCGAAGGTGACCATTACGTGATCCAGGGGCAGAAGGTGTTCACCACCTTCGGCGACCGGGCGCACGCCCACCTCGTGTACGCGCGCTTCGCGCCGGGCAGCAGCGGCGCGCGCGGCATCGGCACGATCCTGGTCGAGCGCGACCGCCCGGGCCTGCGCGTGCAGCCGCTCAAATACAAGATGGGCGTGCGTGGCGCTTCGGAGAACGAACTGTTCTTCGACGCCGTGCGTGTGCCCGCCTGTAACGTGGTCACGCCCGGCGTGACCGACAGTTCGCGCGGCTTCACCGCCGCGCTCAACGTGTACAACGGCACGCGCGTGGGCATGGGTGTGATGGCGCTGGGCGTGGCGCAGGGCGCCTTCGACCTGGCGCGCGACTACATGATGGTGCGCGAGCAATTCGGCCAGAAGCTGAGCCAGATGCAGGGCCTGCGCTGGATGATGGCCGACATGCTGATCGATATTGAGGCCGCGCGTGGCCTGTGCTACCGCGCGCTGGCCTGCGTGGATGCCGGCAAGACCGATGCCGCGCTCTCGTCGATCGCCAAGGTGCAGTCCACCGAGATGGCGCAGCGCGTGGTGCTGCAGTGCCAGCAGATGTTCGGCGGCTACGGCTATTTCGGCGAACTGCCGCTGGAGCGGATGCTGCGCGACGTGCGCATGCTCACCATCACCGGCGGCACCACGCAGACGCAGAAGAACACCATCGCCCAGCACATCTTCGGCCACTGAGGAGACCCACGTGACTGTCCGACTTGAAAAGCACGGCGCGATCGCGCGCGTGGTCCTGGCGCGCCCCGAGGCGCTCAACGCGCTCAACGGCGAGATGAAGGATGCGCTGGGCGACATTGCCCACCAGCTGCAGCTCGACCGCGAGCTGCGCTGCGTGGTGCTCGCCGGCGAGGGCCGCGCGTTCTGCTCGGGGTCCGACATCGGCACCATGACCGGCTTCGACGTGCGCACCGGCCGTGCGCGCCTGCAGCAGGCGCACCGCTTCATCCTGGGCTTCGCCAACCT
Organism: Panacagrimonas sp.; assembly: GCA_052389915.1. Lineage (GTDB taxonomy): Bacteria > Pseudomonadota > Gammaproteobacteria > Nevskiales > Nevskiaceae > Panacagrimonas. Next base: position 327 of record JBQTHL010000056.1, on the reverse strand, counting down.
GGACAAGCCGGTGATCGCGGCGGTGCGCGGCGCCACGGTCGGCGTGGGCTTCAGCCTGGCGCTATGCAGCGACCTGATGATCGCCTCGCGCACGGCCAAGTTCGGCCTGGTCTTCAAGAAGGTGGGCCTGGCGCCGGACGGTGGCATTGCCTACTTCCTCACCCACGCCATCGGCGCGCGGCGCGCCAAAGAACTGATGCTGTCCGCGCGCCTGTTCGACGCCGAGGAGGCGCAGCGCTTGGGCCTGGCCGCGGAAGTCGTGGACGACGACGCGCTCGACGCCCGCGCCCTGGCCGTGGCCGAAGAACTCGCGACCTCCGCCACCTT
>JBQTHL010000055.1:0-39534 GCA_052389915.1 Panacagrimonas sp. | reverse complement strand
GGGGCCGTTTTCGCGCATCGCTGCGTCCGTCGCTCCTCATTTACTTCGAGTACCCCGCGTCGCTCCTTCCTGGCGCGGCGCGAGGGTAGGTGCGGTGGGAGTGCCACATGGGCACTCCCACTGCGCCGGACGGACCTCCGTCGCGGACGCGCTGAATATGAAAACAGGTTCTGACTGTGGAACACTCCGGTCGGTTTCTTGCAGGAGACGCCTTCCGGCGACGCAAGACACCTCGGACCTAAACCCTAGAACAACGCCATCGTGAGTGCGACCGAGTACCAGCTACAAGTCAACAATGCGATCAGCTTCGTGCGTGCGTGGCTGCCGGCGCAAGCGCCCCTCGCGTGCGTGCAGATCGTACATGGCCTGGCCGAGCACGGCGGACGCTACGCGCGCTTTGCCACCGAACTCAACCGAGCCGGCTTCGCGGTTTTTGCGCAGGATCTTCCTGGTCACGGCCGCACCGCGCGCGCGCCGGACGAGCTAGGGCATTTCGCCGACGATCACGGCTGGCGCCTGGCGCTGCAATCGATCCGCGCGGTGCAGGTCGATATACGCGAGCGTCATCCCGGCGTGCCGCTGAGCTTGTTCGGGCACAGCATGGGCGGGCTGCTGGCGCAGGACTACATCGTTCACCACGGCCGCGATCTCAAGGCCGCGGTGCTGTCCGGCACCACCGGTGACATGGGCCTGATGCGTCCCATCGGCCTGGCGCTGATGCGCGCGGAAATTGGTTGGGCCGGAACGCGGCACCGCAGCCAGATCGCCGAAAACCTGTCCTTCACCAGTTTCAATCGCCGCTTCAAACCGACGCGCACCGAGTTCGACTGGTTGTCGCGCGACCCGGCCGAAGTGGATCGCTACATCGACGATCCGCGCTGCGGGTTCAAGGCCTCTGCCTCACTTTGGGCCGAGTTGCTGGCCATCGGCGGACGCCTGCGCGAACCGGCGCGCCTCGCACGCATTCCGGGCAACTTGCCCATCCTCATCATCGGCGGCACCGAGGACCCCACCACCAACGGCGTCAAGGGCCCCACCGCACTGGAACGCGCCTACTTCCGCGCCGGCCTGAGCGACGTGAGCCTCAAGCTCTACGAGGGCGGGCGTCACGAATTGCTCAACGATATTTGTCGCGACCAGGTGACACAGGATGTGATCGAATGGCTCAAGGCGCGACTCCGGTAGCGTCCCGAGCCAAGCCGGCCCCCGGCCCGTTAAAATCGCTGCCGATCTCCACCGCGCGTCTGTCATGACCGTCCACGTCGTTACCTCGGCTGCGCGCCTGTCTTCCTTCCGCATTGCCCGCCTGATCGAACGCCTGCGTCCGCACGCGCCGGAACTGCGGAGCCTGCTGGTGCAGGATTTCTTTCTCGTGGAAGGCGAGGCCGAACCGGCCGCACTCAGACGCCTGCTGGGCGACGGCCCCGGTTCCCTGCCCGACGGACACGGCCGGTTGTTCGTGGTGCCGCGCCTGGGCACGGTTTCGCCCTGGAGCAGCAAGGCCACCGACATCGCGCGTGTGTGCGGGCTGGGCGGCGTTCGGCGCATCGAACTGGCGCGCGTGATCGTGCCAGGCGGCGTGACGCAGTTACCGCCCGCGGCCTGGGGTGAGTTGCACGACCCGATGATGGAATCCCTGCTGAACAGTGAAACGGAACTGGCGCATGTGTTCGACACGCAACCGCCGCGACCGCTGCGCCGCGTGCCGGTGCTCAAGGGCGGGCGCGCAGCGCTGGTGAAAGCCAACCGCCAGTGGGGCCTGGCGCTGTCGGAGGAGGAGATCGACTACCTCGTGCAGCACGCGACGAACTCGAAGCTGGACCCGAGCGACGCCGAGCTGATGATGTTCGCGCAGGTCAATTCCGAGCATTGCCGGCACAAGATTTTCAACGCGGAGTTCACCGTGGACGGCGCGGTGCAACCGCTGTCGCTGTTCCAGATGATCCAGGAGTCGTACAAGGCCAGCCCCGCCGGCGTGCTGTCCGCGTACAAGGACAACGCCGCGGTGATCGAGGGCTTTACCGCGATGCGCTGGTTCCCAAAGAGCAATCGCGTCTGGCGCGCGCAAGTGGAGCCGGTCGGCATCCTGATGAAGGTGGAGACGCACAACCACCCCACCGGCATCTCGCCGTATCCGGGCGCGGCGACCGGCGCGGGCGGCGAGATTCGCGACGAGGCCGCGACCGGCCGCGGCGGCAAGCCCAAGGCCGGGCTGTGCGGATTCACCGTGGCCAACCTGCGCATTCCGGATTTCGTGCAGCCCTGGGAAGCGAAGCTGCCGCGTCCGCCGCACATGGCCAGCGCGCTGGCCATCATGCTCGACGCGCCCATCGGCGCGGCTGCGTACAACAACGAATTCGGCAGGCCGAATCTCGCCGGTTACTTCCGCACGTTCGAAGCCGTGACACCGGACGGCCGCAACCGCGGTTATCACAAGCCGATCATGATTGCCGGCGGCTACGGCAACATCCGCGTATCGCAGGTCGAGAAGCTAGAAGTGGTCGAAGGCGCGAAGCTCGTCGTGCTCGGCGGACCGGCGATGCTGATCGGTCTCGGCGGTGGCGCGGCCAGTTCGATGGCCACGGGCACATCGAGCGCCGATCTGGATTTTGCTTCCGTGCAACGCGCCAACCCGGAACTGGAGCGGCGCTGCCAGGAAGTGATCGACGCCTGCTGGGCGCTGGGCAAAACCAATCCCATTCTCTCGATTCACGACGTCGGCGCCGGCGGCATTTCCAACGCGCTGCCGGAGCTGGTGCACGCCGACGGTCGCGGCGGGCATTTCAAATTGCGCGACGTGCTCAGCGCCGATCCCGCGCTGTCACCGATGGAAATCTGGTGCAACGAATCGCAGGAGCGCTACGTGCTCGCGCTGAGCGAGCCCGGCGTCGAGGTGCTGCGCAAGCTGTGCGAGCGCGAGCGCTGCCCGATGGCCGTGGTCGGCACCGCAACCGCCGCACGGCAACTCATCGTCGAGGACGCCGACGCGACGCACGCCGTGGACATGCCCATGCCGGTGCTGCTGGGCAAGCCGCCGCGTATGCGGCGCGAGACGCGCCGCGTTGCGACGACCTTTCCACCGCTAACGATGATGGAGGGCCTGAACACGGCACCGGGCTTCCTCGAAGCGGTGATGCGCGTGTTGCGTCATCCGGCGGTGGCAAGCAAGCAGTTTCTCATCACCATCGGCGATCGCACCGTCGGCGGCCTGACCGTGCGCGACCAGATGGTCGGCCCCTGGCAGGTGCCGGTGGCGGACTGCGCGGTCACCGCCACCGGCTTCGAGGCCACGACCGGCGAGGCCATGAGCATGGGCGAGCGCCCGGTACTGGCGCTGCTGGACGGGCCGGCTTCCGGACGCATGGCCGTGGGCGAAGCCATCACCAATATCGCCGCCGCCCGCATCGCGAAATTGAGCGACGTGCGCCTGTCCGCCAACTGGATGGCGGCCTGCGGACAGTTCGACGAGGACGCGCGCCTGTTCGACACCGTGCGGACCGTGGGTGCGGAACTGTGCCCGCAACTCGGAATCGCCATTCCTGTCGGCAAGGATTCGCTGTCGATGAAGTCGGTGTGGCAGGCAGACGGAGTCACGCACAACCAGACCGCACCGCTGACGGTGGTGATCTCCGCGTTTGCGCCGGTGAGCGACGTGCGCCTCTCGCTTACGCCGCAACTGCGAACCGATCTGGGCGACACCGCGCTGTTGCTGATCGATCTGGGCAACGCGCGCAAGCGGCTCGGCGGTTCGATTCTCACGCAGGTCTACGGGCAGATCGGCGACGAGGCGCCCGATCTCGACAAACCCGCACAACTGAAATCCGCGTTCGACCTGGTGCAGGGATGGAACGCGGCCGGCAAGCTGCTCGCCTACCACGACCGTTCCGACGGCGGCCTGGTGGCAACCTTGTGCGAGATGGCTTTTGCCGGCCACTGCGGCCTGCGCGTGACCGGGCTCGACGCCGCCGCCTTGTTCTGCGAAGAACTCGGCATGGTGTTGCAGGTGCGCGCCGCGGACTCCGCCGCGCTGCTGGCCGAAGCGAAGAAGGCAGGTCTGGCTGCGCAGCGCATCGGCGCACCGCGTGCGGACGATCGCATCGTGTTCGCGCACGAGGGCCGCAGCCTGCTCGCACAGTCGCGCACCTCGCTGTTCAGAACCTGGTCGGAACCCAGTTATCGCATGGCGCGCCTGCGCGACAACCCGGATTGCGCGGACGAGGAATACAAGGCGCTGGGACGGGCAAGCGATCCGGGCCTGAGCGTGCAGCTCGCCGTTACGCCCCCACCGGACCCGGTTCCCTCGGCCAAGACCAAGGGGCGCCGCAAACTCCCTCGCGTTGCGGTGCTGCGCGAGCAGGGCGTCAACGGCCAGGCCGAGATGGCCTACGCCTTCCACGCCGCGGGCTTCGAGTCCGTGGACGTGCACATGTCCGACGTGCTCGAAGGCCGCGTGAAACTCCGGGACTTCCAGGGCCTCGCCGCCTGCGGCGGCTTTTCATATGGCGACGTGCTCGGCGCCGGCCAGGGCTGGGCCAAGACCATCCTGTTCAATGCGCGTGGCCGCGACGAGTTCCAGTCCTTCCTCGCCGACACGGCCAAGTTCGCGCTCGGCGTGTGCAACGGCTGCCAGATGTTCGCGGCCTTGCAGGAGCTGGTGCCCGGCGCCGAGCACTGGCCGATGTTCCGGCGCAATCGCTCGGAGCAGTTCGAGGCGCGCTGGACGATGGTGGAAATTCTCGAATCGAAGTCGATCCTCTTTTCCGGCATGGCCGGCTCACGCCTGCCGATTGCCGTTGCGCACGGCGAAGGCCGGGCCGAATTCCGCTCCGGCTCGCACCTGGAAACGATGCAGTCGGCAGGCCAGATCGCGATGCGCTTCGTGGATCGCGCGGGAGACGCCGCCACGCGCTACCCGGCCAATCCCAACGGCTCGCCCGCCGGCATCACCGCCGTCTGCAACGACGACGGTCGCATCACCGCGCTGATGCCGCACCCGGAACGCACGATTCACGGCCTCACAGGATCATGGTGGCCTGAGTCTTCCTGTGGAGAAAAGACGCCGTGGTTCCGGATGTTCGAGAACGCGCGGGCTTGGGTAAGGTGAGGCCTGGCCGGCACTCCCCCAACGGTCAGCTCCGTCTGCGCTTCCGTGGAAAACATGACCGACGAGGTGTGCGTACGCACACCTCGTCGTCGGAGACGTTGGCGGATGTGCTCGTGTACGCGGCTTCAACGCAGCCGATGCTGAACTGACTGTCGCTGGCACCCGACACGGCGATGGACGCCGGGCGGTTGATGCCAGTGATGACCACAGGGGCGGAGGTCTGAACCCTGTTGGGGCGAATGACGGCCATGCCAGGAATGGTGAAGCTGTTCGGCGTCGTGTCCTCCGCTTCCACCGTCACGTTCACCGAGTCGGCGTTGTTGTCCGGGTTGGGGTCTGTCACATCGCCGATCACGCTGGCGGTATTGGTGACGGGGCCGATTCTGGTCGTGGTGGTCACCACGTTCACGCTGGCCATTGCTGCGGCTGCCAGTTCTGCCAGGTCGCAACTCACTGTGCCGACGCTGTGCTCGCACCTGCCCTGCGTGGGTGTGGCCGAGGCAAAGTTCAGGCCGCTGGGCAGGCTGTCCGCCGCCAGTACGCCGGTGTTCGGATCGCCGTTGTTGGTCACGGCCAGGTTGAACGTGAGGTTGTCGCCCACTACCACGGTGGGTGCAGCGGCGGTCTTGGTGATGGCTAGGTCAGAGCTGTTGGTGCCGAACTCGAAGGCGCCGATGGCCGGGCTGGCGGCGGGCAGGGCGTGGTTCGGTAGACCTTTCATGACGCTTCCCGTTGAACGGACGCTGGTGCATTGCTGCGTGCGGGAGAAGTGTCAGTAGGGCGTTACGAAAAAACGCCCACCAAATGGGTGGACTTGCGTTATTTATTGCGCGGTCGCCGACAACCAGAACTCGATGACGGCCGGGTCGCGCGGCCCGGCCTTGCTTCAGGACGTGTGGTTCCTGGAGAAGCCCGCCCACTTCGACCGCGAAGTGATTCCCGAACGCCGCATGCAAGCCAAGGGTTCCGGCGCCCACGGCACGTTCACGGCTACCCACGACGTCACGCAGTACACACGCGCGAAGTTTCTCCCGCAGGTCGGCAAGAAGACCGAGGTGTTCGCGCGCTTCTCCACCGTGGCCGGCGAGCGCAGCGCCGCAGATCCAGAGCGCGATATCCGTGGCAGGTCTGCACCGAGGAAGGCAACTGGGACATGGTGGGCAACAACGCCTCCGTGTTCTTTCTGCGCGACCCGCTGGAATTTCCCGACCTCAACCACGCGGTGAAACGCGACCCGCGCACCAACCGCGCAGCGCGAAGAACAACTGGGACTCCGGACCTTGCTGCCCGAGGCGCTGCACCAGATCACGATCGTGATGAGCGACCGCGGCGTGCCCGCGAGCTATCGCCACATGCACGGCAGGGGCGCGTGTTCTCCAACGGCGATGCGCAGCGGTGCAGGCTGGACGTGAATCACCATCCGATCCCGGTGCACAGCTACCATCGCGGCGGCGCCATGCGGGTTGACGACAACCACGGCGGCACCTTGGGCTACGAGCCGAACGGTGAGGGCGAATGGGCCGAGCAACCGGATTCCCGCGAACCGCCGCTGGCGCTGGAAGGCGCGGCCGATCACTGGAATTACCGCGAGGACACCGACCACTATTTGCAGCCCGGCGGGCTGTTCCGGCTCATGAGTCCGGCGCAGCAGCAGGTGCTGTTCGAAAACACGGCCTGTCAGGTGAGTGGTGCGCCGCGCGAAATCCAGTTGCGCCACATCGGCAACTGCACGAAGGCCGATCCGGCCTACGGCGCAGGATTTGCGAACGCAGAAACTGGCTGAGTCAATTCAGCGCCAGTACTCTGCTGAGGGTTCGATGCCTGTGCCCGCATCGGACCCTCAGCGGGTTTGCGCAATAAAACTCGACTTAGCGCGGCAGGTCGGACGCGCCCATCAGAAACTCGTCCACCGCACGCGCGGCCTGGCGGCCTTCTCGAATCGCCCAGACCACCAGCGACTGGCCGCGCCGCATGTCGCCCGCCGTGAACACCTTGTCCACGGAAGTCTTGTAGCAACCCTCGCCATCGGTGCTGGCCCTGGCGTTGCCGCGTGCATCTTTCTCGACGCCGAATGCGGCGAGCACCGGCGCCGCGGGCGCAACGAAGCCCATGGCCAGGAGCACCAGGTCGGCCTTCATCTCGAACTCTGAACCCGGCACCTCGGTCATCTTTCCGTCTTTCCATTCGAGGCGGACGCCGATGAGCTTCTCGACCTTGCCGTTCCTGCCCTCGAAGCGCTTGGTCGCCACCGACCAGTCGCGGTCGCAGCCTTCCTCGTGCGACGACGAGGTACGCAGCTTGGTCGGCCAGTAGGGCCACACCAACGGCTTGTTCTCATGCTCCGGCGGCTGTGGCAGCAATTCGAACTGCGCGATGCTGGCCGCGCCATGCCGCCGGCTGGTGCCGACGCAGTCGGAGCCGGTGTCGCCGCCGCCGATGACGACAACGTGCTTGCCGTCCGCGCGAAGCTGGTTCTTGACCTTGTCACCAGCGTCGATCTTGTTCTGCTGCGGCAGGAACTCCATCGCGAAGTGGATGCCTTTCAGTTCGCGCCCCGGCACCGGCAGATCGCGTCCCTGTTCGGAGCCGCCGGTCAGCAGCACGGCGTCGAAATCCTTGTTGAGCTGGTCCGGCGAGATCGTTTCCTTGGCCCAGTTGGTGATGTCCTTGAGCGGCTCGGCGCCGACGAATGCGCTGGTCCTGAACGTCACGCCCTCGGCCTGCATCTGCTCGATCCTGCGATCGACGTGCGATTTCTCCAGCTTGAAGCCGGGGATGCCGTAGCGCAGCAGCCCGCCGATGCGGTCGTTTTTTTCGAACACCGTCACCGCATGGCCGGCGCGCGCCAACTGCTGCGCGGCGGCGAGGCCGGCAGGGCCTGAACCGACCACGGCCACCTTCTTGCCGGTCTTCACCGCGGCCGGCATCGGCGTGACCCAGCCGTTCTCCCAGCCCTTCTCGATGATGAAGTGCTCAATGGACTTGATGCCGACCGGATCGGCGTTGACGTTGAGCGTGCACGCCGCCTCGCAGGGCGCGGGGCAGATGCGGCCGGTGAACTCCGGAAAATTGTTGGTGGAGTGCAGTGTGTCCAGCGCGGTGCGGTAGTCCTGCGTGAAGACGAGGTCGTTCCAGTCCGGAATGATGTTGTTGACCGGGCACCCGGTCATGCAGAAGGGGGTGCCGCAATTCATGCAGCGCGCGGCCTGGGTCTTGGCCTTGTCGTTCTCCAGGGTGAGAACGAATTCCTTGTTGTTCTTCACACGCGCGGGGACCGGCAGATAAGACTCCTTCTGCCGTTCGAATTCCATGAAGCCGGTGATCTTGCCCATCTTTTGGTCTCGTCAATTCGGAAGATTTTCTTTGCCACGGATTTCACGGAAGGACACGGATGAAAAGCCTTGACGGCAATCTTGGCTTCGCTTTCCGGTGGCGCGGACTGTCCGCGGGTTCAGCAAAAGCAATCCGTGTTCATCCGTGAAATCCGTGGCAAATTCTTGAACGTCTAGGCAGCAACCGCTTTCTTGGTGGCGACTGGCGCTGGCACGCTCATCTCGCTTAGCGCCCGCTTGTATTCGAGCGGAAAGACCTTGACGAATTGCTCGCGGGCCTCGGCCCAGTCGTCCAGCCGATGGCGCGCGCGCGTGCTGCCGGTGTACTTGAAGTGACGCTCGATCAGGCCTTTCAGAATGGCCTCATCGGTCTGCGCTGCGCCGCCGCGTTCCAGCCGGTGCCAGGTGGCCTTGTCGATGTTCGCCGTCTGCTCGGCGCTGCTCAGCACCGGATCGAGAGCAACCATCGCGGTGTTGCACTTGCCGGCAAAGTTGCCTTCGGGGTCGTACACGTACGCGATGCCGCCGGACATGCCGGCCGCGAAGTTGCGGCCCGTGACGTCGAGCACCACGACCGTGCCGCCGGTCATGTACTCGCAGCCGTGATCGCCGGTGCCTTCCACCACCGCGGTCGCGCCGGAGTTGCGCACGGCGAAGCGCTCGCCGGCCACGCCGTTGAAGAAGGCCTCGCCCGAGATTGCGCCGTACAACACCGTGTTGCCGATGATGATGTTGTCCACCGCGCGACCGCGGAACTCGGTGTTGGGCCGCACGACGATGCGTCCTCCCGACAAGCCCTTGCCGACGTAGTCGTTGCCTTCGCCCACCAGGTCCAGGGTGATGCCGTGCGCGAGGAACGCGCCCACCGACTGGCCCGCCGTGCCTTGCAACTGGATGTGGATGGTGTCGTCCGGCAGGCCTTCGTGGCCGTAACGCTTCGCGACTTCCGCCGAGAGCATCGTGCCGACCGTGCGGTTGAGGTTTTTCACCGGCGAGATGAACGAGACCTTCTCGCCCTTCTCTAGGGCCGGCATCGCCATCGCGATCAACTTGTTGTCCAGCGCCTTGCCCAGGCCATGCTCCTGCGTGAGCACCTGGTAGCGCGGCTCGTCGGTCTTGGGCATGTGGAACACGCGGCTGAAATCCAGGCCGCGCGCCTTCCAGTGCGTAATCGCCTTGGCTTGGTCGAGCAGTTCGCTGCGGCCGATCATGTCGTCGAATTTGCGAATGCCGAGCTGCGCCATCAATTGCCGCGCTTCTTCGGCGATGAAGAAGAAGAAGTTGACGACGTGCTCCGGCTTGCCCGCAAATTTCTTGCGCAGCACCGGGTCCTGCGTGGCGACGCCCACCGAGCAGGTGTTCAGATGGCACTTGCGCAGCATGATGCAGCCTTCGACCACCAGCGGCGCGGTCGCGAAGCCCATCTCGTCTGCGCCGAGCAGCGCGGCGATCACGACGTCACGACCGGTCTTCATCTGGCCGTCGGCCTGCACCTTGATGCGGCTGCGCAGGCCGTTGAGGACCAGCGTCTGTTGCGTCTCCGCAAGACCGAGTTCCCAGGGTGCTCCCGCGTGCTTCACGGACGACAAGGGCGAGGCGCCGGTGCCGCCGTCATGGCCGGCTATAACGACGTGATCCGCCTTGGCCTTGCACACACCCGCGGCCACGGTGCCGACGCCGACTTCGGCGACCAGCTTCACCGAGATATCGGCCTTGGGGTTAGCGTTCTTCAGGTCGTGGATGAGCTGTGCGAGATCCTCGATCGAGTAGATGTCGTGGTGCGGCGGCGGCGAGATCAGGCCAACGCCCGGCACGGAGAAGCGCAGGCGCGCGATGTACTCGCTCACCTTCTTGCCCGGTAACTGCCCACCCTCGCCGGGCTTGGCGCCCTGCGCCATCTTGATCTGGATCTGGTCGGCAGAGTTCAGGTACTCGGTGGTCACGCCGAACCGGCCCGCCGCGACCTGCTTGATGCGCGAGCGCAGCGAGTCACCCGCCATCAGCGGGATGTGCGCTTCGACCGCTTCAGGCCCGATGATCGAGGCCATGGTGTCGCCGTCCTTGATCGCGATGCCCTGCTTCTCCAGCCGGTAACGCGCCGGATCTTCGCCGCCTTCTCCGGTGTTGGACTTGCCGCCGATGCGGTTCATCGCCACGGCCAGCGTGGCGTGCGCCTCTGTGCTGATCGAACCGAGCGACATCGCGCCCGTCGCGAAGCGCTTCACGATTTCCTTGGCGGGTTCGACTTCGTCGATCGAGATGGCCTTGGACGGATCGAGTTTGAACTCGAACAGGCCACGCAAGGTCATGTGACGCTTGCTCTGGTCGTTGATGATCTGCGCGTATTCCTTGTACGTGCTGTAGTTGTTGGCGCGTGTGGAATGCTGGAGCTTGGCGATGGCATCCGGCGTCCACATGTGCTCCTCGCCGCGCACGCGGAAGGCGTACTCGCCCCCCGCGTCGAGCGAGTTGGCCAGCACCGGGTCCTTGCCGAAAGCCGCCCTGTGCAGGCGCACGGCCTCCTCGGCGATCTCGAACACGCCGATGCCCTCAATGTTGGACGGCGTGCCGGTGAAGTACTTGTCGATTACCGCGCGGTTCAGCCCGATCGCCTCGAAAATCTGCGCGCCGCAGTAAGACATGTAGGTGCTGATGCCCATCTTGGACATCACTTTCATCAGGCCCTTGTTGATCGCCTTCTTGAAGTTGTAGACCGCCTTCTCGGGTGACAGATCGCCGGTCAGACCCTTGGCCATGTCGGCTAGGGTGTCCATCGCAAGGTAGGGATGAATCGCTTCTGCACCGAAGCCGCCGAGCAGCGCGAAGTGATGCACCTCTCGCGCGGAACCCGTCTCCACGACGAGGCCGGTCGAAGTGCGCAGTCCCTTGTTGACCAGGTGCAGATGGATCGCGGACGTAGCGAGCAGTGCCGGAATGGCCACGTTCTCCGCGTCCATCTTCCGATCCGACAGGATCAGAATGTTGTGACCCGACTTCACCGCATCGACGGCCTTGGCGCAGAGCGAGGCCAGGCGCGCTTCCACGCCCTCGTTGCCCCAGGCCGCGGGGTAGCAGATGTTGATCTCGCGCGACTTGAACTTGGCCCTGGTGTGCGAGGCGATGTCGCGCAGCTTGGCCATGTCCGAGTAGTCGAGCACGGGCTGCGACACTTCCAGCCGCATCTGCGGATTGAGGTTCGCAGTGTCGAGCAGGTTGGGCTTGGGGCCGATGAAGGACACCAGCGACATCACCATCGCCTCGCGAATCGGGTCGATGGGCGGGTTGGTGACCTGCGCGAACAACTGCTTGAAGTAGCTGTAGAGCGGCTTCAACTTGTTGGACATGACGGCCGGCGGCGAGTCGTTGCCCATCGAGCCGGTCGCCTCCTCACCATCCATTGCCATCGGCGCCATCAGGATGCGCAGGTCTTCCTGCGTGTAGCCAAACGCCTGCTGCTTGTCGAGCAGGGAAACGTTGCTGCCCGGTTCCTCCACTGCTGGGACCGCACCCTTGGCGGGCTTCAGCTCGTCGAGCTTGATGCGCACGCGGCTGATCCAGGCTTTGTAGGGCTCTGCGCTGGCGTAGGTGTCCTTGATCTCCTCGTCTTCGATGATGCGGCCTTCTTCGAGGTCTATCAGGAACATCTTGCCGGGCTGCAAGCGCCATTTCTTGGTGATGCGCGCGTCCGGAATCGGCAGCACGCCGGATTCGGAAGCCATCACCACGAGATCGTCGTCGGTCACGATGAAGCGCGCCGGACGCAGACCGTTGCGGTCGAGCGTGCCACCGATGTAGCGGCCGTCGGTGAACGCCAGCGCGGCCGGACCGTCCCAGGGTTCCATCGTCGCCGCGTAGTACTCGTAGAACGCGCGGCGGTTTTCGTCCATCAGCGTGTGGTTCTCCCAGGCCTCGGGAACCATCATCATCATCGCCTGCGCGATGGGGTAGCCGGCCATCACCAGCAGTTCCAGCGCGTTGTCGAAGCAGGCCGTGTCGGACTGACCTTCGTAGATCAGCGGGAACAATTTCTTGAGGTCGTCGCCCAGCTCGGCCGACTTCATCACGCCTTCGCGGGCGCGCATCCAGTTGAAATTGCCCTTGACCGTGTTGATCTCGCCGTTGTGCGCAATCAACCGGTACGGATGCGCGAGCGGCCACTCGGGGAAAGTGTTGGTGGAGAAGCGCTGATGCACCAGGGCGAGCGCCGAGACACATCGCGGATCCTGCAAGTCCTTGTAGTACACGCCCACCTGGCCGGCCAGCAGCAGGCCCTTGTAGACGATGGTGCGCGCCGACATCGACGGCACGAAGAATTCCTTGCCATGAATCAGGTTCAGGCCGCGGATCGCATGACCCGAAGACTTGCGGATCACGTAGAGCTTGCGCTCCAGCGCATCGGTCACCAGCACGTCCGCACCGCGACCGATGAAGATCTGCCGGATCACCGGCTCCTTGGCCCGCACCGTCGGCGACATCGGCATGTCGAGGTCCACCGGCACATCGCGCCAACCCAGCAATACCTGGCCTTCCTCGTGGACGGCGCGTTCGATCTCCTGCTCGCAGGCGATGCGCGATGCGTTCTCCTTGGGCAGGAACACCATGCCCACACCGTACTCGCCGACCGGCGGCAACTCCACGCCCTGCCTGGCCATCTCCTCGCGGTACAGCGGGTCCGGAATCTGGATGAGAATCCCGGCGCCGTCGCCCATGAGCTTGTCGGCACCCACTGCACCACGATGTTCCAGGTTCTTCAGAATCAGCAGGCCCTGCTCGACAATGGCCTGGCTCTTTGCACCCTTGATGTGCGCAATGAAGCCGATACCGCAGGCATCGTGCTCGTGCGAGGGGTGATACAGGCCCTGTTCTTGGGCGTCGATGAGCTTCTGCTCCATGGCAAAACCTTTGGACTGGCTAGGAGGGCGGGGGAGAGTAGAGCATCGCAAACGGGGTGCCAAGCAGAAAAATAGGGGTGCGGTACCTAATTAATTACTGCTTGTCTCAATCTAACTATAATTAGGGACATATAAAAAGTATCTGCCCAATCTTTGTGCATCGCGTCCATCAGATCCTGTTGCTGGCCGGGCGGGGGGCCTTGGCGAACCCATTCGGCGGTGAGCAGCTTCAAGCGCAACGTGGTGTTCCCCAAACCCCAGTTTGTAGCGTGCGCATTGAGCACAATGAGAGGCAGGAGATAGAAGGGCCGTGCGGTGCGCGCGCTACGCTGACTACTCGGGCTGCTGGGATTCGCAGTCATCCCAGCCGCGGGTCCTACGGTTCCTGCGTAGGTATACGTGAGCGAACCTCAGCGAGGAATGCTTGTCGTTTGTCCAATAAATCGAACGCGTTGCCGGGCACGATGAAGGCATGCTCTCCTGCGGCGACGAGCAGGATGTATTCATCCACGAAATCGATGCGCTGGATGTCTTTCCACTCGCAGGCCGTCAAGAGCGTTCCGGAGCGAACCTTTACATGAGTGGTCGAAAGTTCTAGCTCACATATCCCCTGCCGGGCGGCGCCCAACAATCGGAGCGCTGTTTCGGACGGCGATATCCGGGAGGTCACTAATGCTCCGGCGAGATATCCCAATAGGGAGAAGTAGACCGCTGTCGCCGCGACCGCGCCGCCCAACGAGACGACAACGACGAACGGAATCACGAGTAGGGTGCCTATGAGAAGGGCCAAAGCTTGGCCTTCAAGCCATCGCCTTACGCGCCCAGGGAAAGGTGCTCTCCGAATCTCCTGATCCGAAAGAAAGCGTGCGACATGCGACACATCTTTACGAGTGAGCGTATAGCCAATTCGCATTGGGTCGCGTGTCAGGTAGGGCGACTTAAATCTAGTCCACCACTTCCGCATTCAAATCATGCTCGTCCGCGCCGATGACTTCGACGCGGACGATTTGCCCCGGCTTCAGCGGATCGATGCAGCTCAGGTAAACCTTGCCGTCGATCTCCGGCGCGTCGGCCCAGGAGCGGCCGGTGACGACGTGGTCTTCGCCAATCTCGTCGACCATGACTTCGATGGTCTGGCCGATCTTGGTCTTGAGCTTCTTCTTGCTGATCTTCGCCTGCGCTTTCATGAAGCGCTTGAGCCGATCCTGCTTGATCGCTTCCGGAACCGGGTCGGCGAGCGCGTTGGCCCTCGCACCCTCAACCGGCGAATAGGCGAAGCAGCCCACGCGATCTAGTTGCGCGGCCTGCTGCCAATCGAGCAGCTCCTGGAACTCGGCCTCGGTTTCGCCGGGAAAGCCGGCGATGAAGGTGCTGCGGATGGTGATGTCCGGGCAGATCCTGCGCCACGCGGCGATGCGTTCCAGCGTGTTCTCGGCGAAGGCCGGGCGCTTCATGCGCTTGAGTACGCTCGGGCTGCCGTGCTGGAACGGGATATCGAGGTACGGGAGCACCTTGCGCTCGGCCATCAGCGGAATGATCTCGTCCACGTGCGGGTAGGGATACACGTAGTGCATGCGCACCCAGACGCCGAGTTCGCCGAGGCCGCGGCACAGATCGAGCATCGAGGTGCGGTACTCGCGATCACGCCACGTAGCCTTCTCGTACTTGATGTCCACGCCGTACGCGCTGGTGTCCTGCGAGATCACCAGCAGTTCCTTCACGCCGGCTTTCACCAGACGCTCGCCTTCGCGAAGCACGTCGTCGATGCGGCGCGAATCCAGCTTGCCGCGCATCGAGGGGATGATGCAGAAGCTGCACTTGTGGTTGCAGCCCTCGGAAATCTTCAGATAGGCGTAATGCTTCGGCGTGAGCTTCACACCCTGTGGCGGCAGCAGGTCGAAGAAGGGTTCGTGCTTGGGCGGGATTGCGAGGTGCACCGCGTCCATCACCGCCTTGTAGTTCTGCGGGCCGCTGAGCGAGAGGATGTCCGGGAACCTCTCGCGGACGACGTGGCTCTTGGGGCCGGTGCCGAGACAGCCGGTGACGATGACCTTGCCGTTCTCGGCCATGGCCTCGCCGATGGCGTCCAGCGATTCTTCCACCGCGGAGTCGATGAAGCCGCAGGTGTTCACCACCACCACGTCGGCCTTGTCGTAGGAGGAGACGGTCTGGTAACCCTCGGCGCGCAACTGCGTGAGGATACGTTCTGAATCGACCAGGGCCTTGGGGCAGCCGAGGGAAACGAAACCGACTTTTGGGGTCTTGCTGCGGCGGACGGGTGCAAGGGAATCAGGGGAGGACATCGAATTCATCATGACGGCGGCGCGGCATTGTACGGGTACCCCCTTTCCACGACCCCGCTCGCTCGTCGAACGTCAGAACCGAAGTAGCCGCTTCCGAACGATAGGACCGCATCGCCGGACGTTACAGGCGCGCGCGGGACGCGCTGCGGCGCGAGCATGGGATCGTGCTCTTCCGTCGATTCCTGCCATGTCCAAGCTCTTTCCTGCCTCTCTTGCGTTTCTCGTCGCTGTGCTCGCCGGCGCACTGCTGGTGGCGCACCAGGAGTCGGCGCTGGCCGCCGCGTCGGACGCGCCCGAGGCGCCGCCGTTCACGCATACCAAGGCCGAGGACTGGCTCAACTCGCCGCCCCTCACTTGGGCCGATCTGCGCGGCAAGGTGGTGCTGATCGACGTATGGACCTTCGATTGCTGGAATTGCTACCGCTCCATTCCCTGGCTGCACACGCTGGGCGTGAAATTTCCGGGCAAGGATTTCGAGATCGTCGGCGTGCACACGCCCGAGCTGCCGCATGAATATGTGTTGGCCAATGTCAAGGCCAAGCTCAAGGAGTTCGAGGTCACTAACCCGGTGATGGTGGACAACGATTACAGCTACTGGAAAGCCTTGAGTAACCGGTATTGGCCCGCGTTCTACCTGGTGGACCGCCGAGGCAAGGTGCGGGGGCGTTTCATCGGCGAGACGCATGTGGGCGATGGCAACGCCCTGAAAGTCGAGAAGCAGATTGCGGCGCTTCTGGCGGAACCGGCGACGCCCTGATTCGAGTCCAAATCTTCGTATCCTGCGTATTGCACGGAAACCCGTGCATTAGTTCGGGTTGCGGTTGGAGGGCCATTCGCCGGGAGTGTCTTCGTGGAAGTTGGGTTTGGATCGATGGTCGGAGAGCTTGTCCTGGCCTGGGTCGCGGTCGATCCGCCGACAGCGGCCCGTGTGCAGGGGATCGGCGGATGAAGCCCGGATTGCGCCAGTCGGGCAAGTCGAAACGAGTCCCGCGCATCACCACTTGCGTGCAGCGTCTGCGTGCCCTGGCCGATGCCACGCGTCTGCAAGTCGTGCGCGAACTGATGCACGGGGCGCGCAGCGTCAGCGAGTTGCAGGGCGTGCTCAAGACCGAGCAGAGCCTGCTCTCGCACCACCTGCGCGTGCTGCGCGCCGCCGGCGTCGTGGTGTCGGAACGCGCCGGTCGCGGCGTGCTGTACCGGCTCGCACCCGGCGTTGCAGAGATACCGGGAACGGGTGTGCTGGATCTCGGGTGCTGCGTCCTGACTTTCCCGGCGTCGGCGCGCGCCGCGGTCGGGGTGGCCAGAAGGTAATCCCGTGTCGCGTTCTAGAATGGCCGCCTTGACCAGGGATGCGACAATGAACCTCTACGACCGCTACGTGATGCCGCTGCTGATCGACGCCTGCTGCGGTATGAAGGCCATCCAGGAGCAACGCGCAAAGCTCATCCCGCGCGCGTACGGCAAGGTGCTGGAGATCGGCATCGGCACCGGCCGCAACCTGCCGTTCTACGATCCGATGAACCTCGACACGCTGCAGGGCCTGGACCCCGCGGACCAGATGAATCCCACGGCGCAGAAGCGTGCACGCGATGCCGGGCTGAATGTCGAACTGATCACGCTCTCGGCCGAAGAGATTCCGGCCGCCGATGCGAGCTACGACACGGTGGTCTGTACGTTCACCCTGTGCACGATTCCCGATCCGGTGAAGGCGCTGCGCGAGATGCGTCGCGTGCTAAAGCCGGGCGGGCAGTTACTGTTCTGCGAGCACGGCCAGTCGCCCGACGCCTCGGTGCATCGCTGGCAGAATCGGCTGACGCCGTGGTGGAAGCCGATTGCCGGAGGCTGCAATCTCAATCGCGATGTGCGCGGCATGCTGCGCGACGGCGGCTTCAAACCCACCGAAATCGAGTCCGGCTATCTCAAGGTGGCCCGCTTCACGGACGCCGTGTCGGCGGTGGCGAAACCGATGTTGTACGTGACGCGCGGTGTCGCTGTAGCCGCCTGATGTCACGGTCTGCGCCGCAAGTTGGGAGCGCGCTGAGCCTCGATGCGGGCGGCGGCACCGCGTTTCGCAAGCGCTGGATGGATCTGCTGGCGAGCCTGCAAACCGAGCCCTCGATCACCGCCGCGGCCAAGTCCATCGGCCTGAGCTACAAGGCGGCCTGGGATGCGATTGCCACCATGAACAACCTGGCCGGACGCGCCGTGGTGGAGCGCAGCGTCGGCGGCAAGGGCGGTGGTGGCGCGTGGCTCACGCCGCACGGGCTGCGGCTCGTCGAAACCTTCCGCGCAGTGGAAGCGGAGAACGAACGCTTCGTGCAGCGCGTGAACCGCCGCATGCGCGATCAGGCCGACCTCAACGCACTGGGACGCATGACCATGATGACGAGCGCACGCAATCACTTCGCCGGCAAGGTCACGCGGATCGCGCGCGGTGCGGTCAACGACGAGGTGGAACTCAAGCTGCCGGGCGGCGAAAAGATCGTGGCGATCATCACGCACGAGAGCACCGAGACCCTGGGCCTGAAGAAAGGTGCGGAGGCGATTGCGCTGATCAAGGCCTCGTGGATCATCGTGGCGGTGGAGGGCGGCGCGGCGCTCAAGCTGTCTGCGCGCAACCGGCTGGGCGGCGTGGTGCGCAGCCTGACACAAGGCGCAGTGAACACCGAGGTCGTGATCGAGTTGAAGGGCGGCCAATCGGTCGCCGCCATCGTGACGCAGGCGTCTGCGAAATCGCTGGGCCTCGCGGTCGGCAAGCCGGCGAGCGCGATCTTCAAGGCCTCGAGCGTGATTCTCGGTGTGGCCGGCTAGTCGAAGGCTTTTCGCAACCCCGACGTCCCGATCAACTCCGCTGCAAGTCGTACAGCTCGCGAACAGCAACCGTGAGTCCTGCGTAATCCTGCACGCCGGACGCCTGGATTTCGGTCAGGCGCCCAAGGCTGAACTTCAGGCGCCGCTCGTTGGCAAGCGCCCAGGCCTCCACGCCGCCCGCCGCCATCGCCTGCGACGCGACACTGCGATGCAGCAGATAGGCGTCCTCGCGCAGTCGGCTGCGGGCGAGTGCCTGCCAGGGGCTGGCGACTCGCAAGTTCACGATCGCAGCCAGCAGCCAGGGCATGCGCAGGCGTTCTCCGACTTCAAAGTAAGTCGCCGCGGCTGCGGCCAGTGGTACCGAAGCGGCCTGCGCGAGATCGGCGATATCTAGCGCGCCGCCAAGGGCCTTGGTCGCGGTCAACCGTCGCGATAATTCCTCCGGCACCTGCTCGCCGAGCAAGCCGGCGAGGTGGCGCTCGTAATCCTCGCGGTAGCGCGGCGGCAGCAGGTCGGGCAACAGGGCTTCGATCTGCGCAACGGCCGGCGCGTAGCGCGACACGATATCGCCGACGCCGAGCCTCTCGCCGAAGCGGGCGCCGACAATCCAGCCGCTGACATGCTTGATGAGGTCTGCGGCAACGTGCATGAGACGGATCTGAACGCTCGCGGGCAGACGGCCGTCGAGACTTTCGATGGCGAGCCAGTAGCGGTTGCCGTCCAGCAGCTCGTGAGCAGCCGCGTAGGCGCCGAGCACCTCGGCCAACGTTACGCCGTGATCCTCGGCCAGCCGGTGCGCGAATGAAGCACCCATGCGGTTGACCACGGCGTTGGACAGAATCGTTGCCACGATCTCGCGTCGCAGGCGGTGTTTCTCCAGCGCTGCGCGATGAGCGCTCACCAGCGCGGGCGGAAAGTTGTCGAGCAGCGCGCGCAGAAAATACGGATCGTCTGGGAGCTCCGATGAGAGCGCGGCCTCGTTCATGGCCATCTTGGCGTAGGCCATCAGTACCGCGATTTCCGGCCGTGCCAGGCCGCGCCCGGCGCTCCGCCGCTCCTGCAGTTCCTCGTCGTCGGGCAGACCTTCCAGCGCGCGGTCGAGACGACCCTCGCGCTCCAGCCGCCGGATCAGCGCAGCGTGATCGTCCAGGCGCAGCGCAGCCTGGGATTCGATCAGGCTGATGGCGCCGGACTGCACCTCGTTGTCGCGCAGCACGAAGCGGGCGACGTCGTCGGTCATGTCGGCGAGCAGGCGGTCGCGGTCGGCACGCGCCAAGCGACCCATGGCGGTCGCCTCGTTGAGCGCAATCTTGATGTTGACTTCGCGATCGGAGCAGTGCACGCCGCCACTGTTGTCGATGGCGTCGGTGTTGATGCGGCCGCCACCACTGCTCGCACCGCGCAACACGTACTCGATGCGGCCGGCCTGGGTGAAGCCGAGGTTGCCGCCCTCGCCAACCACGCGCGCGCGCAACTCGCGTCCATCGACTCGCACAGAGTCGTTGGCGCGGTCGCGTACCTGGTCGTGGCCCTGGGTGCTCGCCTTGACGTAGGTGCCGATGCCGCCGTTCCACAGCAGGTCCACCGGCGCGCGCAGGCAGGCGCGGATAAGTTCGGCAGGCGCGAGCGTGCCGGGTTCGATGCCGAGCGCGCGCGCCGTCTCGGGCGAGACGGTCACTCGCTTGGCGCTGCGCGGAAACACACCGCCGCCGGCCGAGATCAGACTCGTGTCGTAATCGGCCCAAGACGACCGCGGCAGCGCGAACATGCGCCCGCGCTCGGCGAAGCTGCGCAGCGGATCGGGATCGGGGTCCAGAAAAATATGGCGGTGATCGAAGGCCGCGATCAAGCGGATGTGCGGCGACAGCAGCATGCCGTTGCCGAACACGTCGCCCGACATGTCGCCGATGCCGACCACACTGAAATCCTCGTTCGCAATGTCGGTTTTCAGTTCGCGGAAATGGCGTTTGACGCTCTCCCAAGCGCCGCGCGCGGTGATGCCCATCTTCTTGTGGTCGTAGCCCACCGAGCCGCCGGAGGCAAAGGCATCGCCCAGCCAGAAGTCGTACTCGGCAGCGACACCGTTGGCGATGTCGGAGAACGTTGCGGTGCCCTTGTCCGCCGCCACCACCAGATACGGGTCGTCGCCGTCATGTCTGATAACGTCGAGCGGCGCCACGATGCTGTCGCCGACCCGGTTGTCGGTGATGTCGAGCAGTCCGCGCAGGAAGCTGCGGTAGCACTCGATGCCGTACGCCATCCAGGCCTCGCGATCGCTGGGCGGAGGTGCATTCTTGGTGACGAAGCCGCCCTTGGCGCCCACCGGCACGATCACCACGTTCTTCACCTGCTGCGCCTTCATCAGGCCCAGTACCTCGGTGCGGAAATCCTCGCTGCGATCCGACCAGCGCAGCCCGCCGCGAGCGACCTTGCCGCCGCGCAGATGTACGCCCTCAACCGTTGGCGAACACACCCAGATTTCGAACAGCGGCCGCGGCCGCGGCAGTTCCGGCACCTTCGAGGGATCGAGCTTGAGGCTGACCCAGGGCTTCGGATTGCCGTCCGCGTCGCGCTGCCAGAAATTCGTCCGCAGGCCTGCGCGAACCACCGAGACGAGTGCGCGCAGAACGCGGTCCGCGTCCAGCCCGGCGACCTGGTCCAGCGCCTGGTCCAGCGCCTGCGCTCCGGCGATCTCGATATCTCGCCGCTTGGCCGCATCGATGGCCGGATCGAAGCGCAGTTCGAACTGCTGCGCGATTCGCCGCGCGACCTCCGCATTCCCGGCGACGATGCGTTCGATGTCCGCGCGACCGTAAGGCAGGCCGATCTGGTTCACGTAGCGGGACAGCACGCGCAGCACCACGATCTGGCGCAGCTTGAGCGCTGCGGCGAGCACAAGACGATTGAGGCCGTCGTCTTCAGCGAGGCCTCGCAGAACCTGCGGCAACAAGGTTTCGAGTTCGCGTGCTGCCGCGGCCGAACTGCCGGCGGGTATTTCGATTTCGAAGTCCTGCACCCATAGCAACTCGCCGGCGCGCGGCCGCACCGGCTCCGGGTCCTGGCGCAGGCTGCGGATGCCGAAGTTCTGCAAGACCGGCAACACGTCCGACAGCGCCAGCGGCTCGCGCCAGCAAAACAGTTTCAGCCGCGTGGGCGTGTCGCTCAGGCGCAGCGCGGCGTGCACTGGCTGCGCCGCATCGAGGCCAGCGAGCCAGAGCGTGTCCGCACCGGCTTCGGCCGCGCTCGTGCGTTCCAGGTAGGCCGGCGTGAAGGCCTCACCGAAGCGTTCCGCTAGAGCCGCGGCATCGGGTGCGCCCTGTTCGATCAGCGCCGCGCGCAGTTGCTCGCGAAACGGACGCGTGGCGCGCAGCAGGCCTTGCTCGATTTCATCGACACCCGTTTCCAGCACCGTGCCCGGCGGCGTGCGCACCTGGAAATGAATGCGGGCGAACCCGCCGCGCAGGAATTCGACGCTGCGGTCCAGCGACTGCCCGCCGCAGGCCCGCATCAGTTCCTGCCCGATGCGGTCTCGCAGTTCGCGGCTGTAGCGCTCGCGCGGCAGGTAAACCAGGGCCGAGAAGAAACGACCGTAGCGATCGCGCCGCATGAACAGGCGCAATTGCTGGCGGTCGGGCAGATCGAGAATGCCCATGCAGGTGCGCAGCAACTCATCCTCGCTCGACTGGAACAACTCGTCGCGCGGGAAGCCGCCGAGAATTTCGCGCAGCGCCTTGCCGCTGTGGGAATCCGGATCGAGCTTCGACCCGTCCAGCACGCGCTGGCATTTGCGCCGGATCAACGGAATGACCCAGGGCGCTTCCTGGTAGGCCTCGGCCGAAAACAGGCCGACGAGGCGCACGATCCCGCTCACGCGACCCTGTACATCGAAGCGCTTGACCCCGATTACGTCGAGCGGCTCGTCGTGGTGAATCGGCGCGCGCTGCAGCGCCTTGGTCACGACCACGACTCTCGGCGACTCGACGTACTTGTCCAACTCCTCGCGCGGTGCGATCAGCGCCTCGGTGTCGGCGAGCACGCCGTTTTCGCGCGCAAGGCCCAGACCCGCCGCGGGTAGAGGCTGGAAGCGCGCGCGACCGTCCGACGTCAGGGTGGTGAACGATTCGGAACAGGCGATGAAGGTGAAGCGGTCGGCGTCGAGCCAGCGCAGAAATTCGCGAGCCTCGTCTATTTCCCTGGCGTCGCTGCCTTGCGGGCGATGCTCCAACTCCTCGACCAGGGCGTGCAGCCGCGAGCGCATCGCGGCGTAATCGGCGACGGCCAGGCGCAACTGGTCGGAGCGCGCCTGCAATTGGTCGCGCAATCGGGACGTGCCCGCAGTGTCGAGCGCGCTTTCAAACTCCAGATAAATCCAGGACTCGGCCTGGCCCGACTCCGGTGAGGCCAGGCCGATCAAGCGACCCGCTGCGTCGCGCTCGACCCGCAGGACCGGGTGCACCATCCAGTCGACGATGCAGCCGGCGTCGCGCAGCACCATCAGCGTGGTGTCCACCAGGAACGGCCGGTCGTCCATGCAGGTCTGCACGCAGATCGTTCCGCCGGTGAGCCCGGGCTCGACGCGCAGCGCGTCCACAGCCTGCGGGCGCTGCCGGAAACGATCCCGGTGGCGCAGCGCCAGTTCGCGCAACAAGGCGTCCGGACGCGACTTGAGGACCTCGGGCGAGGCCGATGCGTAGTACGCGTTCAGCCAGGCCGTATCGGCAGGCTCGATGTCTTGCTGGATTGGCGAAGGGCCATTTTCTTTTGCCTCTAAGCTCATGCTGTCCTCTGCTGATGGCAGCCCAGCGCAGTATGCCATCCGGGTTCGAGTCATCAGTCATCGATGCGAGGTTCACGCGAAGAACCTGTTCTCGGCTACGGCACCACGGCAGTGAACAGGTACACGGCGAAGATGACCAGGTGAACCACGCCTTGCAGCACCGTGGTGCGACCGGTGCCGAGCGACAGCGTCGCAACCAGGAGCGACAGAGACAACAGCACCGCGGACTTCACGTCGATGCCCAGGGTGAGCGTCCAACCGGTGGCGAGTGAGACGATGGCCACGGCTGGAATCGTCAGCCCGATGCTCGCCAGCGCAGATCCCAGTGCCAGGTTGAGGCTGGTCTGAAGTCGGTTGGCCCGCGCCGCGCGCAGTGCGGCCAGGCCTTCGGGCAAGAGCACGACGGCCGCAATGACAATGCCCACCACGGCGTTCGGTGCGCCGGCCTCGATCACCGCAGCCTCGACCCAGGGCGATACCGCCTTGGCCAGCAAGACCACCGCTCCCAGGCAGGCCAGCAGCAGCGCCGCGCTGAGCCAGGCCATGGCGGCCGTGGGCGGTTCCGCGTGCACCTCCTCGCCTTCGGCATCGCGCGACGGCAGGAAATAATCGCGATGGCGAATGGCCTGCACGAACACGAAGGTGCCGTACAGAATCAGCGAGACCACCGCGACGAAGCCCAGTTGAGCCGGGCTGTAAACCGGACCGGCGACGGTGGTGGTGTAGTTGGGCAGGACCAGCGTCAGCACCACGATGGCGGCGAGCGTCGCCAGCGATGCGTTCACGCCGTATCGCCCGAAGCTCTGTTCGCCGAAGCGGCTGCCGCCCATGAGCAGGCACAGGCCGACGATGCCGTTGAGAATGATCATGACCGCGGCGAACACCGTGTCCCGGGCCAGCGCCGACGTTTCCGGACCACCGGCCAGCATCAGCGACACAATCAGCGCCACCTCGATCACCGTCACGGCCACTGCCAGGAGCAGGGTGCCGTAGGGCTCGCCCACGCGGTGCGCCACCACTTCGGCGTGGTGTACGGCGGCCAGCACGCCGGCGACGAGCCCACCCACGAGCACGAGCGTGTAGGCGCCGCCGAGCGCGAATTGCTGGCCGGCAAGCAGCAGCCAGGCCAGCACCGGCGCGGCAATCGTCCAGACGGGAATTCGCGAGAAGAGGTTCATGTGCGGGGGATCGTGCACAAGGGCACGCAACCTGTCACGCCCGCGTTGCGATCAACCGAGCTGTCCGTGGTCCATCCGCAGCACGCGATCCGCCAGGTAATCCACCTCGGCCATCGCGTGCGAGACGTAGATCATCGGGATGTGCGTCTCGTCGCGCACTCTTTTCAGGAACGGGAGAATCTGCTGCTTGAGGCGGCCGTCCAGCGCGGACAGGGGCTCGTCCAGCAGCAGCAGGCGCGGCGAGTAGAGCAGGGCGCGGCCGAGCGCGACTCTTGAACGCTCGCCGCCGGAAAGCTGCGTCGGCCTGCGATCCAGCAGCTTGCCGATTTCCAGCAAAGCCGTTACCTGCTCCAGTTCGAAACGACGCTCTGCTTCCCGCAACCGTCGATAGCCGAACAAGAGGTTGTCACGCACGCGCAGGTGCGGAAAAAGCTGGCCGTCCTGGAACACCAGTCCGAAATGCCGCTGCCACGCGGGCACGAATATCTTGCGACCTGCTTCAACCAACACCTGGTCGTCAAAGCGGATCGAGCCGGAAAGAGGCCGGAGCAGTCCCGCGATCAAGGCGAGCAAGGTGCTCTTGCCCGACCCCGAGGGACCGCAGATGCCGGTGACACCCGTGCCGAAGTCGGCGCGCGCGCTGAGCCGGAAATTCTGCCGCCGGAATTCCAGATCAATGCCGAGCATGATCGTGCAGTCCGAGGCGACGTTCGGCCCGCCGGTTGGCGACGTGCGCAAACAGCAGCGCGCCGACCGCGAGCAGAATCGACAGGCAGGCGAGCCGCCAGGCCGCGGCTTCACCGTCGGGCACGTGCGTGTACGAGTAGATCGCCAGTGGTAGGGTGCGCGTCTCGCCCGGGATATTGCCGACGAAGGCCATGGTTGCGCCGAACTCGCCGAGGCTGCGGCTGAAGCACAGCATCGCACCCGCGAGAATCCCCGGTGTCGCCAGCGGCAGCGTGACGCTCAGGAACACACGCCAGGGCCGCGCGCCAAGCGTGGACGCGGCCTGTTCGAGTCGCACATCGATCATGCGAAAAGCCAGTCGCACCGGCTGCACCATCAGCGGGAAGGCCATCACAGCAGACGCCAGCACCGCGCCCTTCCAGGTAAACGCGAGACGGATGTCGAAGTGTTCCAGCAGCCAACTACCGACCGGACCCTGCGTGCCGAGCAGCAACAGCAGCAGATAGCCCGGCACTACCGGCGGTAGCACCATCGGCAACTGCACCAGCGTTTCCACCAGCAGCTTGCCGCGGAATTCTCGCCGCGCCAGCCACCAGGCCGTCGCGATGCCCAGCGGCAGCGATAGCGCCGTGGCCCAGAGCGCGACCTTCGCCGAGAGCCGGAGCGCGATCCACTCGTCGGGCGTCAGGCCCATTCAGGGAACGATGGGCACGAAGCCGTAGCGCTTGAAGACGCCGATGGCGGGATCGGTCTTGATGTAGGCGAGAAAGGCACTGGAATCGGGACGCGCGCCGGAAACGAGCGCGAAAGGATAGACGATGGGCGTGTGCGTCTCGGCCGGGAAGCGGCCGATCACCGTCACCTTCTTGCTGATCGCCGCGTCGGTGGCGTAGACGATGCCGAGCGGGCACTCGCCGCGCTCGACGAAGGCCAGCGCGGTGCGCACGTCGTCGGTGCCAACCACGCGCGGCGACAGCGCCGTCCACCAGCCCAGATGGATGAGCGCCTGCTTGCCGTAGGTGCCCACCGGCACCACGTCCGGCTCGCCGGTGCAGAGCTTGCCCTTGAACGCCGCCGCAAGGTTGAAGCCGGACTTCATTTCGACCGCGAATTCCTTACCCGCGGGCGCAATCAGCACCAGTTCGTTGCCGAGAAATTCGGCACGCGAAGCCGGATCGATTTTCTTGCGCTCCGCCAGGTAATCCATCCACTTGCGGTCAGCGGAAGCAAAGATGTCGGCCGGCGCGCCGTTCTCGACCTGCTTGGCCAGGGCCGAAGATGCGGCGAAGACCAGCGTCGGCTTCGGGTGGCCGGCTTGCGTCCACTGCTCGGCGATGTCCGTCAGCGCATTGGTCAGGCTGGCGGCGGCGTAGATGCGCGCAGATTCTTCGGCATGCGCCGAAAGCGGAAGCAGAACCAGCAGGAGCAGGTGACGGAGCAGGGTGCGCATGAGGGTGACTTGCAAAGGATTCGATATATACCGTCATATATAGCGATAAGCCTGTCAAATCCACCAAGCCCAGGGAGCCTCCAGATGCGCCTGTCCAAGCCTGTTCCTGTACTTCTCTTCTGCGCTGCTGCGGCGCTCTCCGTGCCGGCTGCGATGGCGGCCGACGACCTGCTCGAAACGCTGGCGCAGAAGGGCATCATCACGCTCGAGGAGTACGAGAAACTCAAGGCGCAACGCAAGACCGCGCCCACGGTTTCGACCGACGAGGGCTTCAAGCTGGGCTCCGGCGACGGTAATTGGACCTTGCAGCCGTGCGCGCTGCAGCAACTCGACCTGGCGGCTTACAAGGGCGACAAGATCGACCTTGCCGACGGCACCGAGATGCGGCGCTCGCGGCTCTCGCTGGGCGGCACGTTTCTCAAGGACTGGCAATACCGCGTCGAATACGAATTCGCCACCGGTTCGGCGGCGCTGACCGATGCGTACGTTGCGTACGTTGCGTACGTCGCGTTGAAGCCGGTCACGGTTACGCTCGGCCAGTTCAAACCGCCGTTCGGAATGGAAGCCCTGTCGCAGGACAAGAGCGCCACCTTCATGGAGCGCGCGCTACCGTTCTACCTGGTCTCGCCGCTGATCGTGCGCGCGCCGGGCGCGATGCTCGGTACTTCGTGGAGCAAGGGTTCGATCGCGGCAGGCGTGTTCGGCGAACCGGTCGGCAACGCGCAATCCGGTGACGAAGGCTACGGTGCCGCGGCGCGTGCCAGCTTCGCTCCCTTCCTCGAAGGTAGCCACTTGCTGCACCTGGGGCTGAGTGCGCAATGGCGCAACCCCACGGCCGATAATTTCACGGACGCAACGACAGGCGAGAAGTTCGAGACCGTGAGCTTCCGGGCCAAGCCCGAGTCGAACATCCTGTCCCAACGCCTCGTCGACACGGGCACCATCAGGCGGGTGAAGGACTTCAGCTTCGCGGGCGTCGAACTCGCCGGGCAGTGGGACGCGGTGTCGCTACAGGCCGAGTACCAGCAGGTGCACGTGTCGCGCGACGATCTCGGCGGGCTGGATTTCGATACCGGCTACGCGCAACTGGCGTGGACGCTCACCGGCGAGCCGCGACCCTATCGCGTCGATCGCGGTGTGTTCGAAGGCATCAAGCCGAAGAACAACTGCGGCAAGGACGGCTGGGGCGCGTTCGAGGTGGCCGCGCGTTTCAGCACCCTCGACCTGAGCGACGACGCCGTCAAGGGCGGGCGCGAGCGTAACGCAACCGCGGCGCTGAGCTGGTACCTCAATCCCTTCCTGCGCGTGAGCGCGAACTACGTGAAAGTGATCGAGGTCAAGGGCGGCGCCTTCGATGGAGAAGAGCCGTCGATCTGGCAGATACGGATGCAGTTGGCGATCTGAGCTGAGCGGGTAGCAAACTGTAGGAGGGGCTTAAGCCCCGACAGGCCGCTCGAATTCCGGAGCCAGGCTCGCTCGGCGAGTGACTGTCGGGGCTGAAGCCCTTCCTACAACGGGTTACGGGACTCTTGGCCGAGCGCGGGTGTCGGCAAAGGATTGCCGACCTACGCGAACTCGGAATCGGGCCGCTCTGTCGGGGCTTGCGCCGCTCCTACGACGGCGTGGTAGTCAGCAACTGCTGCACCAGCGGTTCCATCTTGGTCAGACCGGCTGCACGACCGAAGGCCAGTGCCTCCTCGGTGGACTTGCCCTGGATGTGCGCGGCGCGCAGCGCGAGCAGGGCGGCAACGCGATTGCTGCTGGCGCAGTGCACTAGCGCCGGCTCGCCCTTGGTACTGGCCAGCGCGGCGTCGAGCTTGCGCGCGTTGTCGTCGCCTATATCGGCCGGACCGGCCACCGGGATGTTGGTGTAGCTGAGCCCCAGCTTGGCCGCGAGCGCGGCTTCGTCGAAGCCCGCGTCCTCGGTGATGGGGCGCAGGTTGATCACGTGCTTGAGGCCGGCGGCGGCCAGAGCCTCGAAGTCCGCAGGCGTGGGCTGGCCGCCGGTGAGGAGATCGGGGGCGGGCATGTGGCTGAGCGAGAACTGGATGTCTGAGAGTTTCATCGGAGTCGAAACCTTGAGAGGTGGGGTAGTGGAGCGGCTGATGTACGCCAAATCGTCCGCGAGCCGCAAGCGGGCGATTCAAACCTTGACGGTTTTGCGCGAACGCCGCTTCGCGCTTGCGCGCTTTTGGGGAGTCGAACGTGGCCGTTTTTCCGAACGAACCACAGGCGTCGGCAACCGCGCCTGAAGCGACGCGAAATGTTTCGAAAGGAAGCTCGCACCCCGCTCGATCAGAAAATAACGCAAAGCCTCCGCCACCGGCGAGAGCGTACGCGCACGCCGGTGTACCACGTGCCAGTTGCGCATCAAAGGCAGGCCGGTGACGCGGATCAGCTTGAGGCTGCCCTGCTCCAGTTCCTTGGCGACCGTGTGCAGCGACAGGAACGCCAGGCCCATGCCGGCGATCACGGCCTGCTTGATGGTTTCGTTGCTGCTCATCTGCATGAGCACCGGCGGACGAACGTGCAGCTCGCGGAAGAAGGATTCCATCGCGGCGCGCGCGCCGGAGCCGCTCTCGCGAATCACGAAGGGTTCGCCGCCCAACTCCTGCGGATCGACTTCCTCCTTGCGTGCGAGCGCGTGTTGGGCCGGCGCCACGATGCCGAGCGGATGTACGCCGAAAGCTTCGGCGCGCGCTTCCAGTTCGCCGGGTGCGCGGCCCATGACGGCGAGGTCCACTTCGTTGCGCTGGACGCGCTCGATGAGCTGCTCGCGATTGCCTTCGACCAGGGTCACTTCGATGCCGGGATGGTCGCGCAGAAATTCCGCGAGCAGGTGCGGCAGGAAATACTTGGCGGTGGTGAGCATGCCCAGCCCGAGACGCCCGGTTTCGACCCGGCGCAGACGCGCGACAAGGTCTTCGGCTTCCTTGAGCGAGGCCAGCACCTTGCGTGCATGAACCAGAAAATATTCGCCAGCCAGGGTGAGGCGAACTTCCGATGCGCCACGCTCGAACACCGGCAAACCGAGTTGCACTTCGAGCTGCTTGATCTGCATCGACACGGCCGGCGGCGTGAGGTGCAGGTCTTCCGCGGCGCGCGCAAAGCTCAGGCGTCGCGCCACCGCGCTGAAGACGTGAAGCTGGCGGACCGTCACATGCAGCATCAGGAAAACCTTATCGCCGGGCTCAGCATTACTGACTGGAGGCCACCGTAGTGCGCCCGTAGCATCGAATCAAGTTTCGAAGGCCAAAGGATCAGACGGTGAACGACATGACGGCGGTGCAGGCCAAACCTCGCGGGCGCTACGACGCGGGCGTGATGGAGTACAAGAAGATGGGCTACTGGCAGCCCGATTACGTGCCCAGGGACACGGACGTGATCGCGCTGTTCCGTATCACGCCGCAGGACGGTGTGGACGCCGAAGAGGCTGCCGCGGCCGTGGCCGGCGAGTCGTCCACCGCGACCTGGACCGTGGTGTGGACCGATCGGCTGACGGCCTGCGAGCTTTATCGCGCCAAGGCCTATCGCGTGGATGCCGTGCCCAATACGGGTCCGGGTACATCGACGCCGCAGCAGGTGTTCGCGTACATCGCCTACGACCTCGACCTGTTCGAGCCGGGCTCCGTCGCCAATCTCACGGCCTCGATCATCGGCAACGTGTTCGGCTTCAAGGCGGTGAAGGCTTTGCGCCTGGAAGATATGCGCATTCCGGTCGCCTACCTGAAGACGTTCCAGGGACCGGCCACGGGCATCGTGGTGGAGCGCGAGCGCCTCGACAAGTTCGGTCGGCCGCTGCTCGGCGCCACCACCAAGCCCAAGCTCGGCCTGTCCGGTCGCAACTACGGCCGCGTGGTTTACGAGGCGCTCAAGGGCGGGCTGGATTTCGTCAAGGACGACGAGAACATCAACTCGCAGCCCTTCATGCACTGGCGTGATCGTTTCCTCTACTGCATGGAGGCGGTCAACAAGGCGAGCGCTGCCACCGGCGAAGTCAAGGGTCATTACCTTAATGTCACCGCCGGTACGATGGAGGAAATGTACGAACGCGCCGAGTTTGCCAAGAGTCTCGGCAGCGCGATCGTCATGATCGACCTCGTGATCGGCTATACCGCGATCCAGTCGATGGCCAAGTGGGCGCGCAAGAACGACACGGTTCTGCATCTGCATCGCGCGGGTAACAGCACCTACTCGCGTCAGAAGAATCACGGCATGAACTTCCGCGTGATCTGCAAGTGGATGCGCATGGCCGGTGTCGATCACATCCACGCCGGCACCATCGTCGGCAAGCTCGAAGGCGACCCGGCGATGGTGCAGGGTTTCTACGACACGCTGCGCGATACGCACACGCCGCCGAACCTGGAGCGTGGCCTGTTCTTCGAGCAGGACTGGGCCTCGCTCAACAAGGTCATGCCGGTGGCCAGCGGCGGCATTCATGCCGGGCAGATGCACCAGTTGCTCAGCTACCTCGGCGACGACGTGGTGCTCCAGTTCGGCGGCGGCACCATCGGGCATCCGCAGGGCATCCAAGCCGGTGCGACGGCGAATCGCGTCGCGCTGGAGGCGATGGTGCTGGCGCGCAACGAGGGTCGCGATATCTGGAACGAGGGTCCGCAGATCCTGCGCGAAGCCGGCAAATGGTGCGGCCCGCTGCGTCAGGCCATCGATACCTGGGGCGACATCCAGTTCAACTACGAGTCCACCGACACGGCGGATTTCGTGCCCACTGCGACGGCGTCCATGTAGGGCGGGCCGTGCCCGCCGCGTGACCAACCCAAAAGCGGCGGCCACAGGCCGCCCTACGGAGCCATCCAAATGATGACCAACACCAATCGCCGCATCACGCAAGGCCAGTTTTCTTTCCTGCCGGACTTGACCGATGCGCAGATCACCGCACAACTCGAATACGCATTGAAGAACGGCTGGGCCGTCGGCATCGAGTACACCGACGATCCGCATCCGCGCAACACGAACTGGGAGATGTTCGGCAACCCGATGTTTGATCTCAAGGACGCCGCGGGCGCGCTGCTGGAGATCAACAACTGTCGCAAGACCTTTCCGCGTCAATACATCCGCGTGACGGCGTTCGACTCCACGCGCGGTGTGGAGTCGCTGAAGATGTCCTACCTCGTCAACCGACCGGAGAACGAACCGGGCTTCGGCCTGGTGCGCGACGAAGTGGATGGCCGCAACATCCGCTATCGCATCTCGTCGTACGCCACCGACAAGCCGGAAGGCGAGCGATATTGATGTGGCAGACGGCCAGGCCATGAGCGAGACACCGCGCATCGACTTGCAGGCGCTGCTGCGCGAGTCGGACGTGACGGGCGTGCTCGATCAGCTCGACCGCGAGTTGATCGGCCTTGCGCCCGTCAAGCGCCGCATTCGCGAGATTGCTGCCTACCTGCTCGTGACCAAGGCGCGCAAGCAGCTCGGGCTGGACGCAAGTCCTCCGAGCCTGCATATGTGTTTCTCCGGCAACCCTGGCACCGGCAAGACCTCGGTGGCGCAGCGCATGGCGAGCATCCTGCATCGCCTGGGCTATGTGCGCAAAGGCCATCTGGTGTCGGTGACGCGCGACGATCTGGTGGGCCAGTACATCGGCCACACCGCGCCCAAGACCAAGGAAGTGCTGAAGCGCGCGATGGGTGGGGTGCTGTTCATCGACGAGGCCTATTACCTGTATCGCCCGGAGAACGAGCGCGATTACGGCCAGGAGGCCATAGAGATTCTCCTGCAGGTTATGGAGAACAATCGTGACGACCTTGTCGTGATTCTGGCCGGGTACAAGAACCGGATGGACACGTTCTTTCAATCCAATCCCGGTATGTCGTCGCGCATCGCGCATCACATCGATTTTCCGGATTACGGCGAAGACGAGCTGTTGCAGATCACGCAGTTGATGCTGGGCCAGATGAACTACCGGTTAGATCGTGAGGCCGCGCAGGTCATGCGTGAGTACATTGCGCGCCGCATCAGCCAGCCCAACTTCGCCAACGCACGTTCGATGCGCAATGCCCTGGATCGTGCGCGCCTGCGGCAGGCCAATCGGCTGTTCGAGCAGGCGGCTCAGGGAGCGAGCCTGGGCGCAACGGAGCTGTCTGAAATTGCGGCATCGGACCTGCGCGCGTCTCGCGTGTTTCAGGATGCAGGTTCATGACGCGCACGCCGAATAACACATGGCGTCATTCCTTTAATCGGAATGACTCCCGCGAAAGCGGGAATCCAGTCTCGAAGACCGGAGCCGCACTTGGTCTGCGGAGCGAAAACCGGATGCCCGCCTTCTCGGGCATGACGGGTTCCCATTTACGATTGGCGCCGTCCGTCGCTATCACCAAAGAAGAGACCTGACATGCGCCTCTACTCCGGTCGGACCACGCTGTCGAAATTCCTCATCGAGCAGCTTCAGAACGGCACCACGCCGGGTGCGGATGGCGGGCCGCTTGCCGGTCTGCTGATCGACGTTGCCGCCGCGGTCAAGGCCATTGCCGCCATGGCTGGAAAGGGCGCGCTCGGTGGGCACTACGGCTCGGTGGGCACCGACAACGTGCACGGGGAAGAGCAGAAGAAACTCGACGTGCAGGCCGACGAAGCGGTGATCGATCATTGCGAATGGTCAGGCCTGCTGGCCGGCATGGTGTCGGAGGAAAACACCGAGCCGGTGCAGATTCCGGCCGAGTTTCCGCGCGGTCCCTACCTGCTCGTGTTCGATCCGCTCGATGGCTCAAACAACATCGAGATGAATGTTTCGGTCGGCACCATTTTTTCGGTGCTGCGCCATACAGGAGAGCATCCGCCGACGACCGCGGATTTCCTTCAGTCGGGCACGCAGCAGGTCGCGGCGGGTTACGCGATTTACGGTCCCGCAACGATGCTCGTGCTTACGGTGGGCAAGGGCACGCACGGGTTTACCTTGGATCGTGAGATCGGCAATTTCGTGCTGACGCATCCCGACCTGCGCATCCCGGACGAGACCGGCGAGTTCGCCATCAACACCAGCAACGAGCGTTTCTGGGAGCCGCCGGTGCAGCGTTACGTGACCGAGTGCAAGGCCGGTGCGACCGGCATCCGCGGGCGCGATTTCAACATGCGTTGGATCGCCTCGATGGTGGCGGACGTGCATCGCATACTCATGCGCGGCGGCGTGTTCATGTATCCGCGCGACACCAAGGATCCCAAGCGTGCGGGGCGATTGCGCCTGATGTACGAGGCCAATCCCATCGCGATGGTGGTAGAACGGGCGGGAGGCCTCGCGTCCACCGGGCGCGGTCGTATGCTCGACGTGCAACCGGAGTCCCTGCATCAGCGCGTGCCGGTGATGCTCGGCTCGAAGAGCGAGATCGAGAGAGTCGAGCGTTATCACGCCGAGTTCGACGCGGGCACCGACAAGCCCTACTACTCGCCGCTCTTCAAGCAGCGCTCGCTGTACCGGGCGGAAGTCCAGTGAGCACCCAGCATCCGATCATTGCCGTGACCGGCTCTTCGGGCGCTGGCACGACCACGGTCATGCGTAGCTTCGACCACATTTTCCGACGCGAGAAGCTCAAGGCCGCGATCATCGAGGGCGACGCGTTTCATCGCTACGATCGCAAGGAGATGAAGCTTGTGATGAAGGAACACGAGGCCGCCGGCCGCGTGAACTTCAGCCATTTCGGACCGGAAGCGAATCTGCTCGACGAACTTGCCACAGCGTTCAGGGACTATGGCGGTAGCGGTCGCTGCCAGACGCGCACCTACATGCACAATGCAGAAGAGGCGGCGCTGCACGGACAGGAGCCCGGCACCTTCACACCTTGGGGCCAGACCGAGGAAGGCACGGACCTTCTGTTCTATGAAGGTCTGCACGGAGCTTTTGCGAACGGCTCGGTGAACGTTGCGCGCCACGTGGATCTGATTGTCGGAGTGGTGCCCATCATCAACCTGGAGTGGATCCAGAAACTGCATCGCGACCAGAACCTGCGTGGTTATTCGCAACAGGCCATCGTCGACACCATTCTGCGGCGCATGCCGGATTACGTAAATTTTATCTGCCCGCAGTTCTCGCGCACGCACGTGAATTTTCAGAGAGTGCCGACGGTGGACACGTCCAACCCCTTCATCGCGCGCGACGTGCCGAGCGCCGACGAGAGCATGGTCATCATCCGTTTTGCAGACCCACACGGCATCGACTTTCCCTACCTGCGGTCGATGCTCGACGGCTCGTGGATGAGCCGGCCCAACAACATCCTAGTGCCGGGCGGAAAGATGGGCCTGGCCCTGCAATTGATTCTGACGCCGATGATCTTGCGGCTGATGGATTTGAAGCGGCGCGCGTGACAAATCTCCAACCCGTCATGCCCGCAAAAGCGGGCATCCAGTCTCTCCGTCCCAGCGGCGGCTGGAGTTGCGAGCGGCAACTGGATGCCCGCTTTCGCGGGGATGAGGGTATTTAGCGAAAGGAACGGCGCCATGTTCAAGCTACCCACTGCATCGACCCCGGTTTCCCACAGGCGCGCCGCGAACGCCTTGCGCGTGCTCGCGATGGACGCAGTGGAAGCCGCACGGTCCGGTCATCCCGGCATGCCCATGGGCATGGCCGATATTGCCGAGGTGCTGTGGAATCATTTTTTGGTCCACGATCCGATAGACCCGAAATGGCCCAACCGCGATCGCTTCGTGATCTCCAACGGGCACGGTTCGATGCTGCTCTACGCGCTGCTGCATCTTAGCGGATACGACCTGTCGATGGACGAGCTGCGCCACTTTCGCAAGCTCCATTCGCGCACACCAGGGCACCCCGAATATGGCGTCACGCCGGGCGTCGAGACCACGACTGGACCGCTGGGCCAGGGCCTCGCGAACGCAGTTGGCATGGCGCTGGCCGAGCGTCTGCTCGCAAGCGAATTCAACAGGCCCGGCTTCGAGATCGTCAATCACCGAACCTGGGTGTTCGTGGGCGATGGATGCCTGATGGAAGGCATCTCGCACGAAGCGGTGTCGCTGGCCGGAACCCTGGGGCTGGACAAGCTCATCGTGATTTACGACGACAACAGGATTTCCATCGACGGCGAGGTGGACGGCTGGTTTCGCGACGACACGCCCGCGCGCTTCGAGGCCTGCGGCTGGCGAGTGCTGCGGAACATCGATGGCCACGATCCGGAGTCTTTGTTCCGCGCGCTGCTCTCGGCCAAGGGCGGCGGCGGCAAGCCGGTGCTGATCTGCTGCAAGACGGTGATCGGGTGTGGCGCGCCAACCAGGCAGGGCAAGGCCGAGGCGCATGGCGCGCCGCTGGGCGCCGAAGAAGTCGCTCGGGTTCGCCAGGTGCTGCAATGGAGCGAGCCGCCGTTCGTGATTCCGGCGGACGTGGCCGAACACTGGAATGCGATCCGCCGCGGGCGCGAAGCGCATCACGAGTGGAACCAGAAGATGTACGGCTACGGCAAGTCGCATCCGCAACTTGCGCAGGAATTCGAGCGGCGTATGACGGGCACGCTGCCCGCGGACTGGCCCGCGCTGGCAGACCGCGCGCTCGCGCAACAGCGCGCCGTCCTCAAGTCCGTGGCGACGCGGAAGTCGTCGGAAGGCGTGCTCGACGTCTTCGCGCCCGAAACGCCGGAACTGTTCGGCGGATCAGCCGATCTTACCGAGTCCAACAACACGAAGTGGAGAGGCGCCAAGCGCGTGTGGCCGCGCGAACTCAGCGGCCGCTACATGAGCTACGGCGTGCGCGAGTTCGGCATGGCAGCGGCCATGAACGGCATTGCGTTGCACGGCGGCCTGATTCCCTTTGGCGGCACGTTCGCCGTGTTCTCGGACTACTCGCGAAACGCCATCCGCATGGCCGCGCTGATGCGCCTGCGCGTGATCCATGTGCTCACCCACGACTCGATCGGTCTGGGGGAGGACGGGCCGACACACCAGCCGGTGGAGCACGCCGCGTCGATGCGAATGATTCCACATCTGGATGTCTGGCGTCCCTGCGACGGTGTCGAGACCGCTTTGGCCTGGAAGAGCGCGATCGAACGTAGCGACGGGCCGAGTGCGTTGTTGTTGTCACGGCAAGTGTTGGAGCCGATGAAGCGCTCGACTGACCAGGAGCAGCAGATCGCGCGGGGAGCTTACGTGCTGTCCGAGTCCGTGTTGCCGCTCGCGGTGGTCCTTATCGCGACGGGCTCCGAAGTCGGTATCGCGATGCAGGCGCAGACGCTGCTCGCGGAGGCAGGCATCGGCGCGCGCGTAGTGTCCATGCCATGCACGCAGATATTCGACCGGCAGGACGGCAACTGGCGATACGGCGTGCTGCCGCCGGGTGTTCCGCGAGTTGCGGTCGAGGCCGGGCATGTGGATTTCTGGCGCAAGTACGTGGGGCTGGAAGGCGCGGTGATCGGCATGAGCGAGTTCGGCGAATCGGCGCCGGCAGCAGCCTTGTTCGATTACTTCGGCATCAATGCGGCAGCGGTTGCGGAGGCGGCGCGTACGCGTGCGCTTCGATTTGCCAGGACTGAGTTTGCCGACCCGCAGTTCGAACTATCGATCAACTGAGAGACCGATGTTTGACGCCGTGCTGTTCGACCTGGATGGAACGCTGATCGACACCGCGCCGGAAATCGGCGAGGCGCTCAATCTATGCCTGGAAGATCTTGGTTTTCCGCGTGTCGATGCGGCGAGGGTCCGCTCGTGGATCGGTCACGGCACACGCAATCTGATCGGCGAAGCACTGGCCGAGCGGCAGGGTCCGCAGGGACGGATCCAGATCGATTCGGTAATGCCCTTGTTCCGCCGCAACTACCGGCGCGTAACGGGGCAGATCAGCCGCCTGTATCCCGGCGTGAGCGAGACCTTGGCCGCACTGAACGCGCGCGGCGTGCCGATGGGCCTGGTCAGCAACAAGGAAGGCGAGTTCGCGCGGCATCTGCTGGCCTCGCATCACTTGCAGCACCTGTTCGCTGTCTGCGTGTTCGGCGACACGCTGAGTCAGAAGAAGCCTTCGCCAATCGCGCTTCAGCACTGCATGAACGAGTTGCGCAGCGTCGCGTCGCGCACCTTGCTGATTGGCGATTCCGAGATCGACGTGGCGGCCGCACGCAATGCAGGGGTCCCGGTGTGGGCGGTCAGCTACGGCTACCGGCACACGCCGCACGCGCGCGAGCTGGGCGCGGATCGCGTGATCGATTCGCTGGTCGATGTGCTGCCGGTGATGCGCTCACGCCGCCCCACCTGGATGGACCGTGCCCGCGCAGGTGCGGAATAAAATTTTAGGAGAGTCCTGTGGCCTTGATTGCCCTGCGTCAACTGCTCGACCACGCTGCCGAAAACGGTTACGGCCTGCCCGCGTTCAACGTCAATAACCTCGAACAAATCCAGGCCATCATGCAGGCCGCGGAAGCCTGCGATTCGCCGGTAATTCTCCAGGCCTCCGCTGGCGCGAGGAAATACGCGGGCGAGCCCTTCCTGCGCCGCATGGTCGAGGCGGCGGTGGAGATGTATCCGCACATTCCGATCTGCATGCACCAGGATCACGGCGGCTCGCCCAGCGTGTGCCAGGCCTCGATCCGCAGCGGCTTTTCCAGCGTGATGATGGATGGCTCTCTCAAGGAAGATATGAAGACGCCGGCGAGCTACGAGTACAACATCGGTGTGACCGCGCGCGTGGTGGAAATGGCGCATGCGGTGGGCGTTTCGGTGGAAGGCGAACTGGGTTGCCTGGGCTCGCTCGAAACCGGCACCGCGGGCGAGGAGGACGGTGTGGGTGCCGAGGGCGTGCTCGATCACTCGCAGCTTCTGACCGATCCTGACCAGGCCGCCGACTTCGTCAAGCAGACTTGTGTCGATGCGCTGGCCATCGCCATCGGCACCAGTCATGGCGCGTACAAGTTCACGCGACCGCCGACGGGCGACATTCTGGATATCGAGCGTGTGAAAGCCATCCACGCGCGCATTCCGAACACGCATCTGGTCATGCACGGATCGAGTTCGGTGCCGCAGGAGTGGCTGGAGGTGATTCGCAAATACGGCGGCGACATCAAGGAGACTTACGGCGTCCCCGTGGAGCAGATTCAGGAGGGAATTCGACATGGCGTGCGCAAGGTCAACATCGACACCGACATCCGGCTGGCAATGACCGGCGCGATGCGCAAGGCCATGGCTGAGAAGCCCGACGAATTCGATCCGCGCGCTTTCTTCAAGGCCGCGACGTCCGCTGCGCGCGATATCTGCAAGCTCCGCTTCGAGGCGTTTGGCTGCGCGGGCCAGGCCTCGAAAATCAGGCCGATTGCGCTCGACAAGCTGGCGACGCGTTACGCCAAAGGCGAGTTGAGGCCGGTGATTCACTGAGCGCCGCGTCGCGAGCTTGCAAGCTGTATCGCCAGGCCGAGCACTGCCTGCGTGAGTTCAAGCTCAGACGACCTGGAACGTGGGGTCGCGCGACAAGCAAGGCACTCGCGGGCCGATCGAGGAAGCGCTGGTGGGTTCACCGATCCGGTCGAGGTCGGGCACGTGGCACGCTCCTTCGACTCCTGCCTGGAGTGCACGGTGCGCGCGCACGACGGCAAGACCGGCAAGAAACTGGCGCGATTCCGTGCGGGGTAAGGATGGCCATAGCGGTTCCTCGCGATACCAAGGTCACATGGCCGGGCGATAATCCCGGCCATGCCGGAGGCAAGGATGAATAACGTAGACGAGAACGCGTTGCGCGTGCGGATCGGGGCAATGATGGAAGAGGGACTCAAGACGCTGACTGAGCCCTTCCCGGAGACAGACAAGGAATTCGGACTCTTGCTGGACCAGTTGCGGGACCTCAAGCCCGACGATCTCACCGGCAAGCTGGTGCTGTCCGGCTTCGTCGATAAACCCTACGGACCGGACCAGATGCGCTGCCAGGAGTGCATGTATTATTTGGTCCATCGAAAGTGGTGCGATCTGCCGGAGCTTGCGGTGCCGGTGGAGCCCAACTGGTGGTGCCGGCTCTGGCGTATCTGAGGACGCTTTGCACAGGTCGGATTCGTAACGTGGGTCGGGC
>JBQTHL010000054.1:0-52906 GCA_052389915.1 Panacagrimonas sp. | reverse complement strand
CAGGAGGACCTGCACCAGCGACTTGGCGATCCGATGTGGGACGAGATGTTCCAGGGCATGCGCATGCTGGCGAAGCTGAATAGCAAGTAACCCGAGGAGCACCACGCCCCTCAGCCGCCCAAGCGCTTGGGCGTGCCCGCATCTAATAGGGGCAATGCGAATGCGGTTGCTCATCACCTTACGATTTGGGCACCAACTCAACGGTCGTGATGCAGCCCAGACGAGACGGTGGCGCCGACCTTCTGGAGAGTCGAAGTTCTCGCCACAGCGGACGTTCGCATGCGCGACATCGCAAACCCCGCAGTGGACGATAGCAGCGTGGTGTTCGCCGCGAGTCGTTCGGGGTTGGGTGCCGCGAGTTATCCCCGGCGTGGGCAAGAGGCGTTCGTGAAAGCTGGCGGCACGAGCGAAAGCTGATCCGGTCCACGAAGGAGTTGCTTCAAGTTTTTGCGTTTTCCGCCACCAGTTCTTCACGCAGCGCGCACTTCTGCACCTTGCCGCTGGCGGTCATGGGTAGCGCACTTCGGAACACGACCTGCTTGGGTACCTTGTAGCCGGCTATCAGTTCGCGGCAATGCGCGATGACCCGCTCGCTCGTGAGTCCGGCGGTGGGGTCGGCAATGATCGCCGCGACCACTCGCTCGCCCCACTTGGAATCGGGCAGGCCCACCGCGGCGCACATCTGCACACCCTTGAGCTTGTAGAGCGCCTGCTCGACCTCGGTGGAATACACGTTCTCGCCGCCGCTGATGATCATGTCTTTAACGCGATCGACGATGGTGAGCAGGCCGCGCGCGTCGCGAAATCCGCCGTCGCCTGAGCGGTACCAGCCGTCCTTGAATGCGGCGGCGGTCAGCTCGGGCTGACGGTAGTAGCCGGTGCTCAGCGAGGGCGAGCGGATCCAGAATTCACCCACGGTTCCGTCGGGGACCTCGCGGCCTTCGGCATCCATCACCTTGATCTCGATCAGCGGCAGCGGACTGCCGCAGGAGGCGAGCACGGCCTCGTCTTCGAGCCGGTGATCGGCCGGGCGCAGGAAGGTTACGCCGCAGGCGGTTTCGGTAGCACCGTAGAACTGGATGAAGTCGCAGGCGATGGCCTGCATCGCGCGCTTCAGCAGGTGCTTGCCGATGCCGGCACCGGCGTAAATGATTGCGCGGACGCTGGAGTAATCGGCGTTCGCCGCGTCCGGATGATCGAGCAGCATCTGAATCACCGTCGGCACCAGCGGCAGCACGGTTGGGCGGTCGCGCGCGATCAGGCGCATCAGCTCCGCGGTATCCGGCATCGGGTACACCGCGACCGTGATCCCGCTATAGAGCGCCTGCGTCGAGAGGCTGAGACCCATCGCGTGGAACAGCGGCATCACCGTCAACATCACGTCGTTCTCGGCATAGCGGAACGACGGTTCCAGATGCTCGCAGAGGCGCAGGAACAACTGTCCCTGATGTGAAAGTTGCACCCCCTTGGGTCGACCGGTGGTGCCCGAGGTGTACATCAGGATCGAGGTGTGCAGGGGATTCACGTCCACGCCGGGATTCTGATCGCTGGACTGCGCGCACAGCGTCTTCCACTCGGTCTGCGCCGCAGCGTCGACCGAATCGAAGGCCACGATGCGGCAGGACTTGCCGCTGCCGGCGACGGCCTTGTACGCGATGGCTTCGTACTCGCGGTCCACGATCAGCACGATCGGGCTCGCGTCTTCGATGATTGCGGCGAGTTCCGGCGTGGCGAGTCGCCAGTTCAGGGGCAGCATCGCCGCGTCAAGGCGGTTGGCACCGAACAGGACCTCGTAGTAGCGCGGCGTGTTCTTCGACAGGATGGCCACGCGGTTCAGCGCTTGCACGCCCAGGCCGCGCAGCGCGTGCGCAACCCGGTTTGAGTTGGCGTCGAGCTGGGCGAAGGTCAGCGCGCCCGACCCGTCGATAAGCGCTGGCTTGTCCGGCGTGATGCGTCCGTAGTGCTTCGGGATGTCGCCGATGCTGCGGATTTCGGAAAACAACCACATGGTGTCTCTCTCCTCGTCTTGTCGGCGCTCTGGTGGCGCCTACTGTCCGGTGAACTGGGCTTTTCGTTTGTCTACGAACGCAGCGATCCCCTCGCGGGCGTCGTGCAGGGCGGCCACTCGAGCCAGCGCCTGCGCCTCGTCTTCCAACTGGCTTTCGAAGGGTGTGGCGAGCGAGCGAGCCATCAGCCTGCGGATCGCGCCATACGCCCGCGTCGGGCCGCGGCTCAGGCGCAGGGCCATCTTTTCTGCCTCGGCAACGATGGCGTGGTCGTCGAACACTTCGTCGACCAGGCCCACGCGCTGTGCGGCCTCGGCATCTAGCGTCTCGCCGAGCAGCAGGAAGCGCCGCGCGCGGGCGATGCCCATGCGCGAGGCCAAGCCAAAGGTGGCGCCGAGATCGCAGGTGAAACCGATGTGCGCGTACGCCGCGCCGATCTTCGCGCTGCGCGCCGCGTAGACCAGATCGCAGTTCGCGACGACGGCCATCGCACCGCCCATCGCTGCGCCGTGCACGCAGGCCACGAGGGGCGCATCCAGCCGCATCAGGCGCGCCATGCCCATGTGCAGCTGCGCAGTCTGGCGCAGCACGGTGCCAGCGATGTCGTCCGGCTTGGCCGAGAACATCGACAGGTCGCCACCGACGCTGAAGTAGCGACCGCGACCGCTGAGCAGCACGGCGCGCACGTCGTGTCGGGCGCCGAGTTCATTGGCAACCTCAACGAATTCACGGCAGGCCGCTGGATTGAAAGGATTGCCGAGGTCCGGCTGGTTCAGTGTCAGCCGCGCCAGCCCCTCCTCGATCTGAACCTCGAACGTCTCGTAGCTCATACGCTGGTCCCGGCCCCGAGCATCAATCGACCGAGATGCCGCCATTGATGCTGATGGCCTGACCCGTCATGCGCTTCGCGGCAGGACCGGCGAGATACAGGATCATCGCGGCCTGGTCCGCCGAATCCGCGACGCCGAGATGCGCCATCGCGGAAGCTTTCTCGAACATCTTCGCGCTGAAGGGCTCGTTGAAGATCAAGGCCGCGCCCGGTGTGCCGGCAATCAGCGAGGGCGTGAGCAGGTTGATGCGCACGTTCTCGCGCTTGACCTCCAGAGCCGCCGCCTTGCAGTAGAGCAGGATCGCGCCCATCGCCGATCCGACCAGCGTCTCGCCCGGCGTCGGGATCTTGCCCGCGTCGGATGCGACCACAACGATGCTGCCGCTTCTCTGTTTGCGCATCGCGGGCAGGGCGGCGTGGATCAGGTGCAGCGGCGGCAGCATGATTTCCTCGATGCGCGGCTTCACGTCTTCGATCGCGATGTTGTGCATCAGTCGCGGTGGTGCGCTGGGTCCGGTGCTGGTCACGATCACGTCGATGACGCCGCCCAGTCGTTCGCGGCACTCGGCTTCCGCGCGTACAGCTTCGGCCGGATCGCAGGCGTCCGCCTTGACGAAGCCGACCTCGGCCTTCGGAGCGCGGGCTTTCACTGCTGCGCAGGCCGCCGCGCCGCGCTCATCGTTGCGGCCGAGCAGCAGCACGCGCGCGCCTTGTTCGGCGAACTGGCACGCGGCTTCGAGGCCGACACCCGCGGTGCCGCCGAGCAGCACGACGCCGCATTCTGAAATCGGTTTGCTGCTCATGGTTCGGGTTTCCAGTGATCAATCATTTGATATGCACCAGGGACAAGCTCTGCAAGAAGGTGCGTACGGCATCGGGCAGCGGCCGCGAACGGCGAGACCCTTCGTCGATAAGCACAAGCACGGTTTCGACAAGGCCAACGCAGCGCTCGCCGTCGAACAGCGCCTGCACCATCCGGCATGAGCGCGTGCCAATTTCGGAGACGGCGGTGCCCACATCGATCACGGCT
The DNA here is from genome assembly GCA_052389915.1 of Panacagrimonas sp. Taxonomy (GTDB): domain Bacteria; phylum Pseudomonadota; class Gammaproteobacteria; order Nevskiales; family Nevskiaceae; genus Panacagrimonas. The sequence continues at coordinate 49,041 of JBQTHL010000054.1, read as the reverse complement.
GGCCATTGCATCTCGCCCAGGAATCTGAGCCGCTGCTCGGCCATGACGAGCAGGGCGCGTGGAGTGGCGTCCGGCACCATGAATCGCTGCAGGAGGAGCGCCCGTCCGGTTTCGGAGAATGCCGCGAACGCTAGGTTGTTCGCATGGCCCGCCATGTCCGTGTCGGACCAGCGCACGCGCTCCTGTATCCAGTTGGGATAGGCAGACCGCGACTGGAGCCGTGGATCGCCGAGCGTGTCCGTCGAGGGAGCCATCAGAGCGCCGTGGCATTCGCGCCGACGCGACCCTTGTCCTTCTTGTCCAGGAACTCCTGCGACCGGCGCACCAGTTCAGGGTTGCCACCACACAGCGCGTAGCCGTACAGGCACTCGACCTTGAGCTGTTCGTCGAGCGTGCGGCCGACGACCTCGAAGATCGTCTCTTTCGCGCTTTCCACAGCGCGCCGGTCGTTACGCAGAATCTTTTTCGCGTAGTCCTCGGCTGTCGCCATCAGCTGCTCGTGCGGAACGACCTTGGACACCATGTTGGCGTAGAACGCCCGCTGCGCGTCGATGGGTTCGCCGGTGAGCTCCATCTCCAGCGCGATACCAACCCCGCAGGTGTTCACCAGACGCACGATGCCGCCGTCGGCCGGGTGCATGCCGCGACGCAACTCGAAGGAGCCGAACTGCGCGCGTTCGGAGGCGATGCGAATGTCGCAGGCCATCGCAAGTTCCAGGCCGCCACCCAGCACCCAGCCGTTGCAAGCGGCGATGATGGGCTTGTAGATGCGGTGCACGCCGCGCGTGATGCCACCGGCGAAGCCATCGTTCAGCTTGTCGCGGCCCAGGCTTGGGCCGACGCCATCCCACTCGGGCACGTGGGTCTTGAGATCGGCGCCGGCACAGAAGGCGTCACCGCTGCCGGTGATGATCGCGATGCGCAGATTCGGGTCGTCGCGGAAATCGCGCCAGATCTCGCCGAGCCGGTGATGCATCTCCAGATCTATTGCGTTCTTCCGCTCCGGGCGGTTGAACGTGATGTAGGCGATGTCGCTCTTCTTCTCGTACAGGATCTTTGCATTCATGGAGAGAGCTCCGTGCGGTAGTGGGGGTGCCGGGACGTTCGCGCCGGATGGGTGGGAGAGGGATGCGTCACGACGTCGCCGCCTCGACGCTGCGAGGACGCGCAAGGCTTGCGACGTCCATCAAGTCGCCGAGGGTGGTCAGCTTGATTCTGGGTCTATCGAGCGGGGTTCCTGCGCGGCGTTCGGCCTGATCAATGCGCTGCCAGCCTGCATAAGAGCTGAGGCTCGCTTTGGCGCGCAGTTGCTCGGTCACCTCGCACGCAGCCAGCGTGCCCGTGAGCGGAAGCAGGCCGGCGTCCGCGTCGGCCAGCAGGGAGGCCACGGCGTCGCGCGCACACTTCTTGTTGCTGCCGATGATTCCGCGCGGGCCGCGTCGGATCCAGCCGGTCACGTATGAGCCGGGCAGCGGTTTGCTTCCCTGGAGCACGCGTCCATCCCGGCTGAGCACCACGCCGCTGGCCTCGTCGAAGGGCAGGCCCGGAAGCGCTTGTCCGCGATAGCCGACCGCGGCAAGCAGCAGGCCGGTCTCGATCATCTCGCCGGACGAGACGCGGAGGCCTTCGACCGCGCTCGATCCGATCGCCTCGATGGGGGAGGTGTTGAAGCGCAGCACGATGCGGCGGCTGCCGCTGCGGTGCTTCGTGATCAACGTGCGCAGGATTCGCAGCTTCACGTCGCCATCGGCGACGGTCGCGAGCACGGCGGTGGCGGCCTGGGCGTCTTCCACGACGATGGCGGTATCCGGCAGCTCGCCAAGTTCTTCGAGTTCCGGGAAGTTGAAGGCCGCATCCTGCGGACCGCGGCGACCGAGAATCACCACTTCGCGAATCTGGCTGCGGGACAGCGCTTCCAGCGCGTGGGCGGCGATGTCGGTGCTGCGCAGTTCGGAGACGGGCTTGAGCAGGACGCGCGCCACGTCCATGGACACGTTGCCGTTACCGACGATGACGGCGCGAGGCGTCTGCAAGTTGAATTGCAGCGCGCTGAAATCGGGATGGCCGTTGTACCAGCCGACGAAGCGGCGCGCCGAGTGACTACCGGGCAGGGCTTCGCCTGGAATGCCGAGTTGCCGCTCGCCGTCGGCGCCGTACGCGTAGATCACCGCGTCGTACCAAGCCGACAGCTCGGCGGTCGTGACCGTCTCACCGACCCGCACATTGCCGATGAAACGAAAGCCGGGACGATGCGCGATGGCATCGTAGAAGCGGCTCATCTTCTTCTTGTCCGGATGATCCGGCGCGACGCCGCTGCGGATCAGGCCCCAGGGCGTGGGCAGGCGATCGATCACATCGACCTCCACCGGTCGGTTCACGCGCCGACTCAGGCGGCCGTCAGCGAAAGTTCCACCGGGCGTTTCCAGCAGGTGACCGGCCGCATACATGCCGGAAGGCCCGCTGCCGACGATGGCGACCCGCAGGGCGCGCGGCTCAGACATTGCGCGGCTCCCGAGCGGCGCGCTCGAAGTGCTCGGCGTTGATGCGCGCGTAATGCGTCCAAGCCTTGGGCAGGCTGTCGGCCGCGAAGATCGCGGTCACCGGGCAGGCTTCCTCGCAGGCGCCGCAGTCGGTGCACTTCGTCGGATCGATGTAGAGCTGCGTGGCGTTTTCGAATCCGGATTCGTCTGGCATCGGATGGATACAGTCGACAGGGCAGACTTCGACGCAGGAGTAGTCGGCGACGCAGGGTGCTGCGATGACGTATGGCATCAGGCCGCTTCCTCGACCATCTTGAGCGGGCGCACGCGCACCGCGATGCCGTTGACCGTGGCATTGCCGCTGGGCAGATCGGTGGATTCCACGCGGTTGGTCGTCAGCTGGTTGTAGCCCGCGCCGCCGATGGCCACCGCGCTCTGCCAGCTACCGCTATGGCCCCAGCCGTGCGGTAGCGCCACGCTGCCAGGCATCATCTCGTCCGTGACACGCGCGGCCGGCACGCTGATCTGGCCGTCGCGCGAGGTGATCTGCACCGGATCGCCGTCTTCGATACCGTAACGCGCGGCATCGATCGGATGGATACGCAGACGCTGCACGCGATCACCGACGATCAGCTTGGGAATGTTCTGCAGCCAGGTGTTCTGCGAGCGCAGCTCGCGCAGGCTAATCAGGCTGAGCGGATACGCCGCATCGATCTCGGTATCGAAGGAGAGGAGCCGCTTCATCTCGACCCGGATCAGCGCATGGTCGAGCTGTACCTTGCCGCCCTTGGTGAAGATGCGTTTCTTGAGCACGCCGGTGGGGACGGAGTCCGCCAGCTTCACGGCGCCGTTGCGCTCCATCAGCTTCTTGCGGCTCAGGCCTTTCGGCCGCAGGCCGAACCAGTCGCCTTCCGGACCGGTGCGCAGGCCCACATCCATCAGGAACGACGGCGAGGGTCGCAGGCCGAGCTTGCCCAGCAGCTGCGCGCCGGGAAAATCCGCCGGCACGATGCCGATACGCCGCGCGATCTCGTCCATGATCCAGGCGTCGTCGCGCACGTCCCCGCGCGGCGGCACGGTGGGTCCGACCCACTGCGCGTGCGGTACGCCCGAGTGCGACTGAGTGAAGATCGGGAAGCCCTCGCGCTCCAGCCACACCGTCGGCGGCAGGATGTAGTGCGCCATGCGGCTGGTCTCGGTCATGTAGACGTCCTGCGAGATCAGCAGGTCGAGTTCGGCGAAGGCGTCTCGCAGCTCACCCGCGGCCGGGCTGCTCGTGGCGGGGTTGGCGCCGATCACCAGCATCGCGCGCAACTGGCCCTTGCCGGGTGTGCGGATCTCGCGCGGGATGCTCACCACCGGCGAAGTGCCCGCCACTTCCGGGAAGTTGTCCACGCGCGTGCGCCAGCGGTCGTAACCGGTGGACTTCATGCGATGCATCATGGTCTCGAGGTCGATGAAGGGTCGCCCGAAGCACCAGCCGCCAGGCCGATCCAGATTTCCGGTGACGATGTTCAGCGCGTCGAGAAAATACTTGCTCAGCGAGGCGAAGGGGCCAATCGACATACCGCAGCGGCCGTAGGCGCAGGCCGACTTCGCGGCAGCGAAGTCGCGCGCCAGTTGGCGGATCTGCTCGACGGGGATGCCCGACGCGGACGCGGCACGCGACAGATCGAGCTTCGCCAGCATCTGCGGCAGGATCTCGTGACCGGAGGTCTGCTCGCGCAGCGCCTCCACATCCGCGAGCCCTTCGTCGAAGATCACCTTGATCAGGGCCGCGAGCAGCCAGACATCGCCATTGGGACGAATGGGAATGTGCTCGAACAGCGTGGCCGTCTCGCTGCGTCGAGGATCGATCACCACAACTCTTCCGCCGCGCTGCGTCACCGCCATCATCGTGTCGCGGAAGCGCCCGATGTTGGCCATGCTGCCGTGCGACACCGCGGGATTGGCACCGAGGCAGAGCATGAAGTCGGTGCGGGCGACGTCCGGAATCGGATTGAGGAAATTGCTGCCGTAGAGCAACTGGCTGATCGCCCAGTAGCCGTTGATGTCGATCGAGGCGGCGCTGTATAGGTGCTTGGTCTTCAGCGCGCCGGCCATGCCAAACAGGTTGAGGAACGCGCCGAAGTTCCAGGCCACCGAGTTGCCTTGGTAGAGGCCAATCGACTCGGTGCCGTGTTTCGCGATGATCGCTCTGAGTCGCTCGCCGATCTCGTCGAGCGCCTGATCCCAGGACACCCGCGCGAAGCTGCCGTCGGACTGCCGCTTGAGCGGATGCAGCAGGCGGTCCGGATCGTCGCGCACGGCGCTGAAAGCCAGGCCTTTCGAGCAGGCGAAGCCGCGGGTGTTGGGGTGATCGGGGTCCGGCCGCAGGCTGATCACCTCGCTGCCGCGCACGGTCGCCTCGAGGCCGCAGGAGCCTTCGCAGACGCCACAGAAGATTTTGCGTGTCACGGTTCCATCTGGCGACGCCGTGCTGCTTGAAGCGTTCGATGCGAACTGCATGTCAGGCTCCTCCTGAATGCTCGGGCGCGCCGGGTTGCGCGCTCCGTCTATCTGTCTGTGTGTGGCTATCTACAAACGGATACGCGCCTATCAGGCAGCGCTGGCGCCGCGTTCCTCGGTCGCTTCGCGCCCCGCACGAGCGCGGGCGACGATGAGTTTCATGATGCCGGCGGTGCCGTCGCCGATCTCGAGACCCATCACGTCGCGCATGCGCTGCTGGTGCGGCAGGTCCATGGACCAGCCGTAATGACCCAAGGTCAACGCGCACTGGTGGATGACGTCGAACGCGGTCTTGGGCGCGAGCCACTTCACCTGCGCGGCTTCGACCGTGTGCGGCTGCCCAGCATCGCGTAGGGCGAGAGCGTGATAGGAGAGCTGACGCGCGGCGGCAACCAGCGTCTCGCCCTCCACAAGCGGAAAGCTCACGCCCTGAAAGCGGGCGATGGGGCCGCCGAAGGCTTCGCGTTCCTTGACGTAGGCCCAGGCTTCGTCGAGCGAGGCCTGAGCGGCACCGAGGCACTGTAAGGCGATCAGTGCACGGCTGTAGTCGAAACCGGCCATCACCTGCGTGAAGCCCTTATTCTCGGCGCCAAGGCGATAGTCGGCGGGGACACGCACGTCGTCGAAGAACACCGACCCGCGTCCCGAGCAGTGACTGCCCAGGTCCTGGAAGCGCGTGACCTGCAGGCCCGGCGTGTCGGACGGAACCAGAAAGGCCGTGACACCCCGCGCACCGCTCTCGACCGTGCCGGTGCGTGCGAACACGATGAAGGCATCGGCGCAGTCGCAGTATGTCGTCGAGGTCTTCTCGCCGTTTAGGACGTAGAACTCGCCGTCGCGGCGCGCCTTGAGTTGCAGCGCGCCGGCGTCTGAACCGCAATGCGGCTCGGTGATCGACAGCGCGAGAATGGCGTCGCCGCGTGGAATGCGTGGCAGCCACATCGCGGCGACGGCAGGCGTGGCGTTGCGCGCGATGATCGCGCCGCAGAGTGACATCACCAGGGTCACGGCTGCGATGTTGAAGTCGCCGTAGGCCAGCTCTTCCACGATCAGGCCGGTGGTGACGCCATCCGCACCCAGGCCACCGTGTTCGGTCGCCACGTCCGCACCGAGCAGGCCCAGCGTGCCCATCTCGCGTAGCAGCGCACGGTCCATGCGTCCATCGCGCTCACGCTGCTGGTATTCCGGCAACAAGCGCTCGCGAGAGAAGCGGCGCGACGCCTCCTGCAAGGCCTGCTGGTCGGCGTTGAAGATCAAGCCGCGCTCTGGCCGATGAAATAAAAGACGAAGATCAGGCCCGTCACCAGCAGCAGCCAACCTTCGATGAGCAGGCGCCAGGTGGTGGGCGCGTGACGCAGCTCCATGAAATCCAGCACGACGAGTCGGCCCTTGAACCAAGCGATTGCCAGGGTCGTCGCACCGATGCTGAGTCCGACCATGCCGTCATTGCGCATCCAGAAGGCGGCGAGGGTGGCAGCAAGCAGGATCAGCAACGAGCGGTGCAGCGGCGTCTTGAGAATGTCGAGCATTGGGTGACCTCTAGCGCAGCAGATAGAGGAGTGGGAACAGGAAGATCCAAAGCAGATCCACCATATGCCAGTACGTGGCGCCGGTTTCCAGGCCCCGCATGTTCTTCGCGTCATACAGCCCGTCTCGCGCGTTGAACCAGCACACGATCAGGATGATGGTGCCCGCTATGACGTGCAGCAGATGGATGCCGGTCAGGCAGAAATAGAACATGTGGAAGTCATCGGTCGTTAGATCGATGCCGGCGCCCATCTTGGCGCTGTACTCGAAATATTTGACCACCATGAACGACACGCCCAGCGCGATGGCAAATCCCAGCCAGGGCGCGACCTGGTGCCGGCGGTTGCCGCGCGCGGCGTTGATCGCGGACACCACAGCCCAGGAGCTGGTCACGAGAAACAGCGTGTTGATCAGACCCAGGCTGCGGTCCAGGGTGAGCTGCGCGGTCGAGTAGACCTCGCGTGCGCCCATCCAATTGACGATGTAGGCGATGAAGAACGCTCCGAACATGAGCAGCTCGGCAAAGATGAAGATCCAAACGTCCGGGTCGCCCGGAAGGCGACGCGCGTCGGCCGAGTTGGATCGTTCAGGGGTGTCGGCAAGGGCAGACATGCGCACCTCAGAAGAACCGGCGCGCTCGCACCGGTCTATCGAAATCAGTGAACGGTACGCGCTGGACCGGGCCGCGGCGGCCCGGTCCAGCACGCAGAGTCAAGCGTCCAATAAGCTGTGTCAGACAGCGCCGTGCGCGAGACGACCACCAGCCGGAGCCGCGGATTCATGCGCCACCATGCGGCGACGCACTTCCTTGATCATGAAAACGCTCGCCGTCGTCCACCAGCACAGCCAGCAGAAGTACGGGATGTAGTAGCTCAGCGCACCGCTCCAGGCGAAGGGCCCGGTCTTGAGCACGCCCGTCAGGCTGGCCGGGAAGAAGCTGATGCCGCACCAGATGGTGAGGTAGCAGACCCAGCGCGGGAACAGCTTCACCGGGTTCTTGTCCGCCAGGCCCACCAGTGCCGCAGCGATCATCTGCAGCGTCGTGCAGGTGTAGCACAGGTCGATAATCAGCCAGCCGATGTCGGTCATGTTCTGGAACGTCGCGGCCGGGGCTTCCGGACGGAATGCAGCAACCACCCAGAACACCGCGCTGAACGACACCACCATCACGGTGAGCGCGCCGCCGATGAGCTGCAGGTAGGACAGCACTGGCATCTCGGAGCCTTCGATGCGCCGCATCTGGGCTGCCAGCAGGCAGGTCCAGGGCATGTAGAAGCAGACCACGATCAGCGACACGATGAAACCTAGGCGAATCTCGCCCAGGTTCGAGAGATAGCGCTCCTTCAGCACCTCGGCCGCCAGCGCCGGCGAGGGATTGGGAATGTTGTTCCCGATCACGCCCCAGAACAGCACGAACGTGACCAGGAACATCGGGCCACACCAGGCGCAGATCAGTTGATAGCGCAGTCTTGTTCTCTCATCCATTTCGCATCTCCATATTTCTCGTCGAACCCCGACGATGGGGCTTGCTACAGAAAATTTGTCAGGCCGCCGCGCGCAGCGCGTGGGCGCTCTTGTCGAAAGACACGATCAGCTTGCGCAGCAGTCGATTGAGCTGCGCCATCTCGGACTCATCGAGTTCAGAGAATCCGGTCTGCAGCGGTTCGGCAATGCGCGGCACGGTGTCGCGCACTTTCTTGCGGCCGGCTGCCGTGATGCTGATGACTTGGCGACGGCCATCGCGCGCGGCGGTCGCGCGAGTGACGAAGCCGTCCTCGACCAGCTCGTCGATGATTCGCGTCATGTTGGCGCGACTGGTGCCGACCATCTCGCTGAGTTCACTGGGCGATTCGGAACCGCGCTCGGCGGCTGCCAGCAAGCACAGGACATGGAAGGAGTGCTCGCTCAGGTCCACCGCGCGAAACACCGGCTCGAAGAAGTCACTCATGCCGAACACGCTGATCCGCATTAGCCGCACCATGATGGTGGGGTCCATCGGCAGATCGGGCAGGGCACGCTGCATGCGCGGCGTGCTGCTGTCCACGTGCTGAAGGCGCTGGCTTCCTTTCATGTCGTTACGGTGATAGTTACACGGTGAACTATCGTTGCATGACAAATGCCCCTGCGACAAGAGGTACGACTGTATTTTGGAGGTTGAACGGACGAACGGTATTGCGTCCTCGGGTCACCTGTGGCTCTATGCAATTCACATGTAAACGATCTTCGTATAAACCATGAAAGGATCAGAGCGCCTTGCCCAGGTCGCCGCCAGTACGTTGCCGATGCAGCGGGCCTTGCCAGACCTCGCGATGCGGGAAACCACGATGGTTCGCCTGCTGCGCATCACGCAGTTCGGCCTGGGCAATTACTTCGAGCCGGTGTTCCGCTCGCTGCATCTGACCGAAAACACCTTCCACGTCCTTTGCCTGTTGCTGGCCACCGAAAACGGCACGGCCTCGCCGAGCGAGCTGAGTGAAATGGTCGGTACCAGCCGCGCCAACATGACCCGCTTGCTGGAAGAGCTGACCCGTGATGGACATGTAGCCCGCAGCGTCGATTCACGCGACGCGCGCCGTCACATCATTGCGATCACTCCTAAGGGTCGTGCCAAGGCTCTGGAAGCAGCGCCGATGCTGCAGGAGCCGCAGAAGAGCGCGTTCTCCGACCTGAGCGACGAAGAATTTGCGGTGCTCGAGAAACTGCTGCGAAAGCTGATCATCTCTCTCGACAAGAGCCCGCGCAGCCTGCGCATGGCGGCCTGATCAATGAGTGATGTACCCGCAGCCAGAAGCACTGGCGCGGACTGTTCTGCCGAGGAGAAACCTGGATGTCTTCGAAGAAAGTACTGTTCGAGAAGAAGGGCGAAGTGGCCTACGTCACGCTCAATCGTCCCGAGTGCAAGAACGCGGTGGACTACGAAACTCACCTCTTGCTCTGCGATGCCTGGACCGAGTTCCGCGACGATCCGAAGCTGAGGGTCGCGATTCTCACCGGTGCGGGAGACGCCTTCACCGCAGGCGCGGATCTCAAGACACATGCGCCGGAGTGGCAGAAGGTCGGCCCGATGGTCGGCCGCGAGCGCATGGAAGATGGCCTCTCGGGTATCACGCGCGGCCCGCTCTCGCGCATCACCAAGCCCATCGTCGCCGCCATCAACGGCTGGTGCCTGGGGCATGGCATCGAGCTGTCGATGGCCTGCGATATCCGCGTGGCCTCGGAGAAGGCGCAGTTCGGTACCTTCGAGGTGCGTCGCGGCATGCACTCGGCCGACGGCGGCATCGTGCGCATGCTCAACGCCTGCGGCGTCGGCATCACGATGGAGATGATCCTCACCGGCGAACCGTTCTCGGCGCAGCGCGCGCTGATGCACAACATGGTGAACAAGGTCGTGCCGCATGACGAGCTGATGGCGGCGACCGAGGACATGGTCGCGCGCATCCTGCGCTGCGACCGCGCGGCGACGGAATCCGCCAAGGAAACCCTGCTCGAAGTCATCGGCCGTCCCTTGCACGACCAGCTAAGAGTCGAGGCGATGTGGGGCTACGCGCTGTGCGGCGGCAACCAGACGGTGATGGAGCGCTCGCAGCAATTCTTCGACAAGACGGACAAGGGTCGCGCGGGCGCGAGCGCCAGTTCGCTCTGATCGGGACACGAACCTCCATGAGCTACAAATCCATCTACCGCTCCGACCTGTTCGACGGACAGGTGTTCATCGTGACCGGCGCCGGCAGCGGCATCGGTCGCTGCACGGCGCACGAGCTGGCCTCGCTGGGGGCGACCGTTGCCATCGTTGGCCGCAAGATCGAGAAGCTGGAAGCGGTGAAAGCGGAGATCGAGGCCGAGGGTGGCAAGGTCAGCACGCACGTCTGCGACATCCGGGAAGAGGAGCAGGTGGGCGCGACCATCGATGCGGTGCTCGCCGTGCACGGCAAGATCGACGGCTTGGTTAACAACGCAGGCGGCCAGTACCGCATGCCCGCCGAAGACATCAGCACCAAGGGATTCGAAGCCGTGGTGCGCAACAACCTCATTGGCGGATTCATTTTCATGCGCGAGACCTACAAGCGCTGGATGAAGGCCAACGGTGGCGCCATCGTGAACATGATCGCGGACATCTGGCACGGCTGGCCGAACTACGCGCACTCAGCCTCTGCTCGTGGAGGCATGTGGACCCTGACCGAGAGTGTGGCCTCGGAGTGGGGCAGCTACGGCGTGCGTGTGAACGCGGTCGCACCTGGCTGCATCGCGAGCAGCGGCCTCGACACCTACGAGCCGGAAGCGCAGGCCTTCTTCCGCGACATCCCCAAGACCATTCCCTTGCAGCGCTGGGGCAATGCGTCCGAGATTTCCAGCGCCATCGTGTACCTGCTGTCGCCCGGCGCGGCCTACATCACTGGCACCTGTATCCGCATCGACGGCGGCTCGCCGAATGCGCGCGTCTGCTGGGGGCCGCTGCGCCAGGAGTGCAACTCAGAGGCCTTCGATGGCTTCCACCTCGAAGCGCCACCCAAGGTGCTGGTCGAGGGTCCGAAGAAGCATTCGACTCGCGCGAAGAAGAGCTGAACGCATGTCTGCCGCCGGAGCCTTGGTCATCGATCCGCTATCCGACGAGGCGCGCATACGCGCGCGTCTCACGGATTACTTGGAGGCGCAGACGCAGCGCCGCTGGACGCTCGGCGTGTTCACTCGCTATGCCGTGGGCTTCTCATGGATCACCTACGGTTTCAGCGCCAAGGAAGAAGGTGTCGAGAGCGAGCGCGGGCTGATCCTGCGGCTTGGTCCGCCCTATGGCCTGTTCGCGCCGTACAGCGCTTTGCCACAGCACGCTGCACTCAAGGCGCTGGAGGGCACGAACGTGCCGGCACCGCGCTCGTACTGGTGGAGTGATGACGCCGCAATTCTCGGTGCACCGTTCTTCATCAGCGAGCGCGTGGTGGGCTCCGCGCCCGTGCCCTGGGTCAGCGGGAACGGCTCGGGTTTCGATGAAGGCTATCGCCTGAGCGTCGGCGGGCAGTTCGTATCCGCCATCGCCGGGCTGCACAGGGTGGAATGGCGCGGCAAGACCGGCTTCGAGAATGACGGAACCACGCGCGAGAATGCGGCGCTGCGCCAAGTCGAAGAGTGGGAGCGCAATCAGGCGCGCTGGGCGCTGAAGCCCTACGCGATGCTGACCTGGGCGTTTCGATGGTTGCGGAAGAACCTGCCGATCGCGCCGCGCGTGAGCCTGGTGCATGGCGACTACCGGCTCGGCAATTTTCTGGAGCAGGACGGCCGCATCACCGCCATCCTCGACTGGGAACTCGTACACCTCGGCGATCCGCACGAGGATCTCGGCTGGGCCTTCCTGCCGCAGTACACGGGTGGCTCAGGCCTGATCTGCCGCTTGCTCAAGAAGGAAGATTTCATCGCGCAGTACGAGCGTGAAGCCGGCTTCAAGGTGGATCCGGCGACGTTGCAGTTCTATCTCGTGTTCTCGCTGGTCAAGCTCGCGATCACGCACATGGCCGCGGTGCGCTGCTACGAGGACGGGCGCTTCAACGACATGCGCATGCCGGCGATGGGCACGCAGATCGCGCCGGTGCTGCGCCAGATCTCCAAGATGCTGCCGGCGGAGGCCCTATGAATAACTCGCTGAAGCGGATGATCGAGGGCATGGCGGCGACCCTGCGCAAAGAAGTGATCCCGCACATCGGCACCGAGTTCGCGCGCGGCCAGGCCTTCGGCGTGATTTACATGCTGAACAGCATCGCGCTGCGTGCGAACTGGTCGCCGGAATTCGTCGGCGAGCAGATTACCGCGCAGATCGCGTTACGCGAGGTGCTCGTGCCACTGGTCGCCGGCACCGATGCGCCGGCTTTGCCGCAGGCCGCGGACGCAGGGCTGAGCGTGAACGCGCTCGAAGCCTTGCGCGACGACAACGAGGCCCGCATCTGCGCGCTCGTCGAATGGCACGGGAGCGCGAAGCTCGATGCCGCAAGGGCAGGCGCAATCGAGGCGCAGTTCCGCACGTACATGGATCGCCAGCTAAAGCACGACATCCAGACCTCGGCAAAGCCGATGTTCGCCGAGATGTCGAGCGGGTCGGAATAGAAAGAACGAAGAGAAGGACATGCTGACTGCGCAAGACGACCTCATCGGCCACCAGTTGCCGACCACCTTCGACCACGTCGGCAACAGCGACCCGGCGTGGATGGAGCGGCTCTGGTACACCGGCCATCCGAAGTTGGGCAACGTCATCTTCGACATTGGGCTGGGCTATCACCCGAACCGCAACGTGATGGACGGATTTGCGGGTATAACCGTCGACACCACGCAGTACAACTTCCGCGCCTCGCGTCGGCTGCGGCCCAATCCGCTGGAGACCACGATCGGCCCGCTGAAGATCGAAGTGATCGAAGGCCTGCGTCGGCACCGCCTCACGCTGGCGCCGAACGAGTCCGGCCTGACCTTGGATCTCGAATTCCTTGGCACGATGAACGCGCACGAGGAGGAGCCGCACTTCCGTCGCCGCAACGGCAGAGTCACCGAGCACATGGCGCGCGGGCAGCAGCTCGGCGCGTATCGCGGGTGGATCGAGGTGGACGGCAAGCGCTTTGATGTGACACCCGAAAACTGGCTCGGCCAGCGCGATCATTCCTGGGGTATCCGCGCCGAGATGCGCACGGACGAGGCCCATCCGCCGGTCACGTTCTACCCACCGTTCTTCTATGCCTGGACCACGGTGCAGTTCGCGAACCGGGGTCTGCATGTGTTCTTCAAGGAACGCGCACCGGGCGAGTTCATCTATCTCTCAGGCGAGGAAGTCACGCCTCTCGGTACCAGGCCGAATTCCGCCAAGCGCATGAGCGGCGTGAGCCACGAGGTGCAGTGGGCGAACGATCCCCACGGCCAGACGGTGGCGAGCGCGAGCTTCGACGTCACGCTCGACGACGGTTCGAAGCACGCGCTGCGCATCAAGACGCTACCCGCCCGCTACTTCCTGAAGGGCGGTCTGTACGGTGGATTGAACGGTTGGTTCCACGGCGACGACAAGGGAAAGCTGTATGTCGAGCACGACACCTGGAATCTCGAAGACCCCGCCATCCGCAAGCTCGCGCGCACGCTGGCGGACCAGGTGATCGAGGTGCGCCTCGGTGACGAGGTGGGCTACGGAATCATGGAATACGGCGTGGGCAAGGGTTACGCGAAGTACGAGCCGGTGCAGCAGCACCCGCCGATCTAGTGTTTGAGTGAGTGATAAGAGAGGAGAGCGTCATGACGGACTATCTGAAGTTCTGGCTGATCCCCAACGGCATCGTCGCAGCCGGCATCGCGGGATTCGTGCTGGGCGGCGACTGGGTGTGGCTTGGCATTGCCACGTTTCCGATCCTGGCCTTCATCGACTCTTTCCTGCCACGCAACATGAAGCCGCGGCGGATGAATAACAGCTTCCTGTCTACCGCGCCGGTGTGGCTGGCGACCATCGGCTCCCTGGCGATCTACTTCTTCGCCGCGCACCACATCGCGAACAATGAGCTGACGACGATGCAGCTCATCGGCAGCTTCGCCTCGGTGATGTGGATCTCGGTGGTGCCGGGTGGTCCCGCGGCGCACGAGCTGTGGCACCGTCGGCATCGGCCTTCGCGCGTGCTGGGGCAGATCACGCAGATCTGCATGTTCGACGGCATCCGTGACATCGGCCATGTTGCGGGCCACCACATCGAAGTCTGCACGCCGAACGACGGCGACACGGCGCCGCGCGGGCAGAACCTGTACTGGTTCGCGCTGCACGAGCTGTTCGTGAGCTTCAGCATCGGGTTCAAACTGGAGAACATGTCCCTGAAGAAGCGCGGCCTGAGCTTCTGGAACTGGCGCAATCGAACCTGGTCCTGGGTCGCGGTGCAGTTGCTGTTTCAGTCTGCGATCTTTCTCGTCGGCGGCTGGGTGGGCGTAGCGCTGACCGTGGCCGGAATGCTCGCGGCGCGCCTGTGGGTCGAGTCTTTCAACTACTTCCAGCACTACGGCCTGATCCGGTTGCCGGGCGCCAGGATCGGCAACCGTCACGTGTGGAACCACATGAGCGAGCTGTCGCGCGTGGTGTCGTTCGAGATCACCAACCACGCCGGCCATCATCAGGATTCCTATATGCCCTACCAGAAGCTGGTGCCGCACAAGGACCAGATCCCGATGCCGAGCCTGTTCACCTGCTTCTTTGTCGCGCTGATCCCGCCGCTGTGGCATCGCCGCATCATCATGCCGGCGCTCAAGCGCTGGGATCTCGAATACGCGACCGCGGAAGAAAGAGCACTGGCGCGCGAGCAGAACCGGCGCGCCGGCTGGCCGGACTGGGTCGGCGAGGCGGGCGAGAACGCCGGCAAGGCTGCTACGGCGGGCTGCTGAGCCCGCCGTAACCTGGCCGGGGCGCGATCAGATCGACATGTGCTTCGAAGGATCGATGTCGAGGTCCATCATGATCTTCATCGCCGTCGCGCGACCGCCTCCGGTGACGGCACCACCGGGGTGCATGAACGGCCCCGTGAGGTAGAGACCCTCGGCACCCGGCACCGCGTACTGCGCGAGTCGAGGGGTGGGACGCCTACCGAGCAACTGGTGCTGGAACATTCCGATGCCCATGAAGTCGCCGCTGGCGAACGATGGCGACCATTCGTTCTGATCCGCGGGTGACTCGGACATGCCGGCGATGATGTTCTCCGGCCCCATGTTCGTCGTGTACTTGCGGTATTCCTGCATCATCCACTCGCGTGTGCGCTCGGCAGCCTCGTGGCTCCAGCCATTCGGCTTCAGGAATTTTGGCGCGAAGCTGAAGAAGTAGAGCGTGTGCTTGCCCGCCGGGGCGCGTGAGGGATCGTGCACTGTCAGGTGCGCGGCAATGGACGCCAGGCGCGTCGGCATGCGGCCATCGCTGACGTCGTTGAAGATCTGCTTGAGGTCGGCCAGGCGCGAGGGCACGGGCTGAATCAGCAGCGCCTCGTTGATCTCGGAGCACTTGTACTTCGGCGCCTCGTGCAGCGCCCAGTGCGTCATCACGCCACTGTGGCTGGACAGCTCGCAGCGCCGGGCCTCGTCCACCATGTCTGGGTCGAGGCCACTCACCATGTCACCCAGATGGTGAGGGTGAATGGAGCCGATCACAGCCTTCTTCGCCATGATCTGTTCGCCATCCGCCAGCTCCACGCCCTTGGCCTTGCCACCCGAGGTCAGGATCTTCCTCACGTAAGTATTCGTGCGGATCACGCCGCCGTGATGCTCGATGCACTGCCCAAGCGCATCGGCGAAGGCCTGCACGCCTCCATAGACGCCGGACTCTTCCTGCGTGTGCGCGACGGCCGTCGCGGTGTAGAACATCAAGCCGGTGCCGCGCGCCTCGGGATGCAGCAGGAAGATGCCCATCCACTTCATGAAGTGGATCTTCACCTTCTCGCTTTCGAACAGCTCGTCGAACAGTGCCGAGCAGCTCATCATCATGCCGCGCAGCAGTTCCTGACCGAGCGGGCTCTGGTCGAGCATCATCGCGAACTGGCCATAGGGAACCGGCGGCTTGAACATGGCCGACTTCAGCAGCGGTGCCATCAGCACCACGCGGTTCACGAAGGCACGGTAGGCCTCGGCGTCCTTGTGTGAGAACTTCGAGATGGCCTCGCAGGTTTCGTCCAGCGAGACGCAGGTGCTCATCCAGGTCTCGTCGTCGTAGACCGTGGCGATGGTCTTCTTGGGCGTGAAGAAGCGCAGGCCGAACTTCGATTTCAGGCCCAGCTCGTCGTTGGCGATCATCGGATTGGCCATCACGATGATCAGGCCGGTGGCGTGCGGCTCGTGCTTGAAGCCGGGCACGGTCAGCTCGCGGTTCACCAGGCCGCCACCAATCACCGGATTCTTGTCGAGCACGCACACGCTCATCCCGGCCTTGGCGAGGTAGGCCGCGGCGGACAGCGAGTTGGAGCCGCCGCCGGCCACCACCACGTCGTAGGTCTTGCTCATTCGGACGTCTCCTCTTCGTTATGTGCGTTACCGCTCAGGATCGGCGGAACAGGAAAGTCAGCAGGAACAGCCACAGCGAAAACGGCTTGATCAGCCGCATCACGCTGCGGGCTTCCTGCGGTGTGAGGCGCCCCTTGACCGGCATCGCGCCCATCACGGTGCCGCGAAACTCGATGTTGTTGCCGTTGCGCTCGACGGCCTTGATCTCCATGAGAATGGAACCGTCGGTATTGAAGATCTTCAAGCGCAGGGTCCTCGGTCGATCAAGTGGGCGTTTTCTTTGCCGTCGGCGGGCGTACCGTCGATCCGACATGCTGACATGTTAGCATCGAAAACAGGAGTCGCAGATACGCGGGTTGAGCCGATGCCTGGAGCAATCGGCTGTATTCGACAGGTGCCCACCGGAGGAGAGCGTCTTGATGTTGCCCCGAACCCTTTTCAGTGCCGAGCACGAGGACTTTCGCAAGACCATACGCCGCTTCTTCGTCGAGGAAGTCCTGCCGCACCAGGAGAAATGGGAGGAGCAGGGCTATGTGCCGCGCGAACTGTGGACGCGCGCGGGAGAACTCGGATTCCTCTGCATGGAAGTACCCGAGGCCTACGGCGGAATGGGTGCGGACAAGCTGTTCGGCATCGTGCTGATGGAGGAGAAGGCGTACGCCCGCGCGACCTCGACCAACTTCGAGGTGCACTCCGACATCGTCGGTGGCTACATCCTGCACTTCGGTACCGAGGAGCAGAAGCGCCACTGGCTACCGAAGATGGCGACCGGTGTAGCAGTCGGGGCGCTGGCGATGACCGAACCTAGCGGCGGCTCGGATTTGCAGGCCATCAAGACAAGGGCGGTCAAGGATGGCGATGACTACATCCTCAACGGTTCCAAGATCTTCATCAGCAACGGTTGGCACGGCGATATCTTCGTGGTCGCGGCGCAGACCGGCGTTGACGGCAAGGGCAAGAACGACATCTCGCTGATCCTGGTCGAAGGCGACCGACCCGGCCTGACCAAGGGCAAGCCGCTGAAGAAGGTCGGGCTCAAGGGCCAGGACACCTGCGAAATCTTCTTCGAGAACCTGCGCGTGCCACAGTCCAATCTGCTCGGCGGCAAGGAAGGCCTAGGCTTCAAGCAACTGATGCAGGAGCTGTCGTTCGAGCGGCTGACCGTGGCCATCCAGAGCGTGCAGGCGGCGCGGGCCGCGCTCGAGACCACGCTCGAGTACACACGCAACCGCAAGG
The DNA here is from genome assembly GCA_052389915.1 of Panacagrimonas sp. Classification (GTDB taxonomy): domain Bacteria; phylum Pseudomonadota; class Gammaproteobacteria; order Nevskiales; family Nevskiaceae; genus Panacagrimonas. The sequence continues at coordinate 31,312 of JBQTHL010000054.1, read as the reverse complement.
TGTTTGGCAAGGCGGTGGTGGACTACCAGAACTCGCGCTTCAAGCTGGCGGAGATGAAGGCGCAGATTGGTATCGCGCAGGTCTTCGTCGATCGCTGCATCGAACTCGCGCTCAGGCACGAGCTGCCTACGGAGGCTTCGGCAACGGCCAAGTACTGGGTCTCGGAACTGTATTGCCGGGTGGTCGATGAGTGCGTGCAGTTGCACGGCGGCTACGGCTACATGCTCGAGTACCCGATCGCGCGCGCCTACTGCGATGCGCGCGCGAGCCGCATCTACCTCGGCACCAACGAGATCATGCGCGACATCATCGCGCGCTCGCTATAGGCCTGCGTGCGGCGTAGCGCAGGAATGATGGAGGAGACGATGATGGGTGCGACACCGACGTCATCAGCCAGCGCGCAGGGTCCCGATCCGACTCATTTGTGGGAGTGGTTTCGCCGACGCACCGAGCGCGACCCCTCGAATCCTGCGCTGACCTTCGAGAATCGCTGTTACTCGTATGGCGAGTTAGTGGACGAGGCAAAGCGCCTGTCCTGCGTATTGGCGTCCGGCGGTGTCGGTCCGGGCGACCGGGTGGCCTTCGTCGGGCTCAATCACCCCGTCATCCCTATCGCCCTGATGGCGACTTCGCGCCTCGGTGCGATCTTCGTCCCGCTCAATTTCCGGCTGACGGCTGAGGAGCTGCGTGCAGTCATCGCCGATGCCGGCGTACACACGCTGATCGCCGACGAGGAGCATGCCGCCGTGATCGATAGAGTGCGCGAGGATCTGGGGTGCCGGCGATTCCTGCGGCTCGGATCGGAAAGCCTGGGATGGGAATCGCTGACGACGCGGCTCGCAGAGCGCCTGCCTGTGCCAGTAGCGGTTGAGGGCGAGCCCGGGGACGTCGCCGTCCTGATGTACACCTCCGGCACGACCGGTCGTCCCAAGGGCGTGATGATGTCCAACGACAATCTCTGGTTCGCCACACTCGGCGGCGTGCTGACCATCGACCTGACCTCGCGCGACGTCACGCTGATCTGCCTGCCGCTGTTCCACGCGGCGGGCCTGGGCATGCTGCTGTTGCCGAGCTTGATGGCCGGCGCGCACACCATCCTCTTGCAGGGCTTCGAGCCCGACCGCGTGTTGGGCGAGCTGGAGGCCCGCCGCGTGTCGCTCACCATGCTGGTGCCGACGATGATGCTGATGGTCAGTCAGCGCGCGCGGTTTGTGGCGGCCGATCTCTCATCCCTGCGGCTGGTGATTGCCGGCGCCGCGCCGGTACCTGAGCCGTTGTTGAAGGTCTACGCGGAGCGTGGCATCCCGGTCAGTCATTGCTACGGGATGACCGAAACCACGTCACTCGCGAGTTCGCTCACCGCAAGCCGGGCGCTGGACAAGATTGGCTCATGCGGGCGTCCGACGATGGTCATGCAGATGCGGCTCGTCGATGGCGAAGGCCGGACGATCACCACGCCCGGTGAGCGCGGCGAAGTGTGCCTGCGCGGGCGCTGCATCACGCGCGGATACTGGAACCAGCCGGAAACGACCGCGCTTGCGATCCGAGATGGCTGGCTGCACAGCGGCGACGTCGCCTGGTTCGATGACGAGGGCTACTTCTATATCTGTGATCGTCTGAAGGACCTGATCATCAGCGGTGGGGAGAATGTGTATCCCGCCGAAGTGGAGAGCGTGCTCTACGGCCATCCCGCGATCGCCCAAGTCGCCGTCATCGGCGTTGCAGACGAGCGCTGGGGTGAGCGCGTCGCCGCGGTCGTTGTTCGCAAGCCAGAACAGACTCTGGACCTCGAAGACCTGCGTCGCTATGCAGAGCTGAAGCTGGCCCGATACAAACTGCCGAGCGCCCTGATCCTGGTGGATGTCTTGCCGATCAACTCCTCGGGCAAGCTGCTCAAGACCGAGCTGCGAAAACGCTACGCGGGAACGTCGTCCTGAGCGTGGATTGCGCCCAACATGCTGACATGTTAGCGTCCGACACATAAGCTGGGATGCGTCCGCGGACTCGCCGCGCGACCCTGCATCAGCCATTCGCAATGGAGACGAGAAGCGATGGTCAAGGTCACCGAGCTCGGATACATCGGGCTGCATGTTTCTGACGTTGCCGCCTGGCGTACCTACGCCACCGAGTGCGTCGGATTCGAATGGCTCGACGAAGGCGAGCGCGACCGCTACTACCTGCGCATGGACGCCTGGCATCACCGCTTCGTGCTGCACGCGGGCCAGCAGGATGACCTGGCCTATCTCGGCTGGCGCGTGCCGGATGCCGAGTCGCTGGAGAAGATGGAGCGTCAGCTTCGAGAAGCCAACATCGCGTATCAGGTCGGCACGAGCGAAGAGGCAGCGGAGCGCCATGTGCTGGGTCTGCTCAAGCTGCACGATCCGTCTGGCGTGCCGACCGAGATCTTCTACGCGCCCCGCGTGGACATGCACCTGCCGTTTCATCCGGGGCGCCGCATGCACGGCAGGTTCCTGACCGGCGACCAGGGACTCGGCCACGTGCTGGTGCAGGCCAAGGATCCGATGGCGAGCTACCAGTTCTACAAGCTGTTGGGACTGACCGGCGCGGTGGAGTACCACCTGCAGACGCCGATGGGCGTGGCCAAGCCCATCTTCATGCGCTGCAATGATCGGCAGCATTCCATCGCGTTCGGCGTGCCGAGCGAGAAATTTCTCAATCACATGATGATCGAGTACACAGATCTCAATGATCTGGGGATGGCGCACGACACGATCCGCAAGCGCAGCATCCCGGTCGCCTTGCAGCTCGGCAAGCACTCGAACGACAAGGCGCTGACGTTCTACTCGGCATCGCCGTCAGGCTGGCTGATGGAACTGGGCTGGGGTGCGTCCAAGGCCGGAGCCCAGCAGGAATATCACCTGCTCGACGTCTTCGGCCACGGTCCGGAAGCCACTGGAATGGGGCTGGACGTCAAGCTCTAGGGATCAGAACGACGGCGCCGGGGGTCGAACCCAGAGGCGCTGACCGAGAAGTACCGGAGGAAACGATGAACGACTATCTGCGCTACTACCTTTCGCCGGCCACGCTGCTTTTCGGCGTCATCGGCCTGTACCTGGGCGGTGGCTGGGTCTGGCTCGGGCTATCGACCCTGCCGATCCTAGCGCTCGGCGACACCGTGCTGCCACGCGACCTGTCCGAGCGCCGCATGAGCAACGAGACGCTCGCGTTCATCCCGGTGCTGATGTCCTGTGCCATCGATGTCGCCTGCTTCGTGCTGCTGGCCCTGCAGGTGGGCAGCGGGACGCTGTCGCCGCTCAACATCGCCGGCGCGATCATTTCGACGGGCTGGATCGGCACCATCGTCGGCATCCCGGCTTTCCACGAGTTGTTCCACCGCCGCACGACCTACCTGCGCAACCTGGGTCTGTGCCTGCAAGTGTTCTACGGCGATCCAACGCGCGAGATCGCGCACGTCGTCGGCCATCACATCGACGTCGGCACCCGCAAGGACACCGACACCGCCTGGCGTGGCGAGACGCTGTACACGTTTGCGTTCCGCGCGGCGCGCGGCAGTTTCATGACCGGGCTGGAAATGGAATGCGATGCGATGCAGAAGCGCGGGCTGTCGCGCTGGTCCATCCGGCATCGTGTCTGGCGTGCGCTCGCCGGCTATCTCGCCTTTCTCGGCGTGATGTTCTGGATCGGCGGCTGGCAAGGCATGTTGGCCTGCTTCGGCGCCACTACCATCGCGCGCCTGCTGCTGGAGAGCTTCAACTACTTCCAGCATTACGGGCAGGTGCGGGTAGAAGGCACGCCGATCAAGAAACATCACGTCTGGAATCATTTCGGTCGGCTCAGCCGCGCGATGACCTTCGAGATCACCAACCACTCGGGGCATCATCTCAATTCCTACGCGCCGTACTACGATCTGAAGCCCGATCGTGATTCGGTGATGTTGCCCAGCGTGTTCGTCTGCTTCATCGCTGCATTGATTCCGCCGGTCTGGCATCACTTCATCATCCGCCCTGCGCTCAAGGAGTGGGACCTGAAGTACGCATCGCCGCAGGAACGCGAACTGGCGCGCGAGCAGAACCGCAAGGCCGGCTGGCCTGACTGGTTTGGCGATCAGCCGACGCGCGCAGCACGGGTACCCGCATGAGTCGTCATGAGGAGCGGATCGAGGCGTCGTGCATTCGACGCGCCTTGGCCATTCGACCCGAGTCCGAATGTCCGGAAGATGCGTTCGAGCGCTACATCCTGATGATGTGCGATCGCCCGATTCTTCCGCATCACATCACCGAACTGCACGAATGGCCCGGTGCCAGGGCTGCAGACCGTTCGCGAACGAGTTAGTCGCGGATCACGCCGGCCAGCGCAGGCTTGTGGCGGATATGCGCCTCGACCAATTCAGCGGCTCGCTTGGCGTCGCGCGCAACGATGGCCTTGGCAATGGCCTCGCGCTCGCGGTTCAACTGCTTGGCGGCCGTCGGGGCCAAGGTGGGGATGCCCTGCCAAAGATAGAAATTGGAAAGCCGCCGGATGCCGCCGATCTTGCCCTCCAGCAAGGGCGCACGCGCCATGTACCAGATCTGTTCGTGATAGCGGTCGAGGTAGGCGATGTAGGCCTTGCGCTGGTGCTGGCCATCCAGCGCGGAGAGGTCGCTCGGAGGCTTGATCGACAGCAGCTCCGCGCCCTCGTCGTCTTCGTAGCGCTCGGCCGCCATCGCGACGACCGCGCTCTCGATCTTGGCGGAGATCAGGAAGAAGTCTTCTATCTCACGCGCGGTTGGCGACATGACCTTGCAGCCCACGTGCGGAATGACCTCGACGTAGCCGGCGGACCGCAGATGCAGGATAGCCGTGCTCACCGGCTGACGACTCACGCCGAATTCCTCGGCCAGCATGTTGAAGGAGAGCATCTGCCCCGGCTCGTAATAACCCAGGGTGAGCCGCTGTTCGATCAGCGCGGCGAGCTGTCCGGCCTTGCCCGTTGGATCGGGCATCTTGCTGCGCGAGGTGCCGATCAGAGCGGACTCGGCGGAACGGCCAGCGCGCGCAGGTCGGCGGGACAGAGGGGCTACCGGCATGAAAGGCACTCGGTGATTAGGGGTGCTACCGGCAGAAGTTTCTCACGTTTGTTTCATCGCCGATCACGTTGCACATGCGCGCCGTTATGGGTTGTATGGATGGGCATATGCAGACTAGCATGTTGGCATGCCAGATAATGAGTACGCGCGGCGGTCCGATGGAGAACAGCACTATGTCGAGCCCTGCGAGAGGAACCGCTCCCATGCCGCTTGATCCCAGCCTGATCGAAGAACGCCCGGTCTCCTTCGAACCCTCGCGGCAGCGCGAGCGTCGCGCAGGTGCCCGATCGCGCGACGCGCTGAATCGCCTTCAGCAGGACCTGCTGGACGCTGCGCTGCTGCGCAAGGACGGAGAAGTACACCTGGGCGCGCGCAACCTCTACATCGACGCCGAGCTGTTCGAGCTGGAGATGAGCCATCTGTTCGAAGGCGGCTGGGTCTTTGCGGCGCACGAGAGCCAGATGCCCAGGCCGCATGACTTCATTAGCTTCAGCGTCGGCCGCCAGCCGGTGCTGCTCACGCGCGATGCCGACGGCGCAATCCGTGGCTTCTACAACGCCTGCCTGCATCGCGGCGCGCGGGTGTGTCGCGAGAAGGTGGGCAATCGCAAAGTGCACATGTGCCGCTTCCACGGCTGGTGCTACAACAACCGTGGCGATCTGGTGAACGTGACCGGCGAGAAAGAAGGCGCGTATCCGCCGGGCTTTGATCGCAAGGACTTCGGCCTGGTGGCGCTGCCCCATGTCGAGAGCTACCGCGGCTTCATCTTCGTGTCGCTCGGCGCTGACGTGCCGACGCTGAAAGCGTTTCTCGGCGATGCGGGCCGCTTCATCGACCTGCTGGTGGATCAGTCGCCGACCGGCGAACTCGAAGTGCTGAGCGGCGAAACCTCCTACACCTACTCCGGCAACTGGAAGCTCGCGGCCGAAAACGGCGTGGACGGCTACCACGTGCCCACGGTGCATCAGAACTATCTGATGACGGTGGCCGAGCGCGCCAAGGCGGCAGAGGCGGCCGGCGCACCGACCAAGACCTTCGACATCTCCAAGTGGGGGCAGGGCGAGGCCGGCTTCTTTGGCTTCGCCAACGGCCACGCGCTGCTCTACGGCCCCTACTTCAACTACGAGGACCGTCCCAGCTTTCCGCAGTACGAGGATTACGCGAGCGCGCTGAGCCCCGAGCACGCGGACTGGATCGTTAAGCGCTTTCGCAACCTGCTGCTGTTCCCCAACGTGCTGCTGATGGACCAGATGAGTTCGCAGATCCGCCTGATCCGGCCGATCTCGGTGGACCTCACCGAGGTGGTGACCTGGTGCATTGCGCCCAAGGGCGAGGCACCGCACCTGCGCGAGCGCCGCATCCGGCAGTACGAGGATTTCTTCAACGCCACCGGCATGGCCACGCCCGACGACATGGCCGAGTTCCGCAACTGCCAGCTCGGTTACGCGGCCACCGGCGTGCCGTACAGCGACCTGTCGCGCGGCCAGCAGCGCTGGGTGCAGGGCGCGAACGAGACCGCGCAGCGCTTCGGTTTGAGCCCGCTGCTGAGCAGCACGCAGACCGCAGACGAGGGCATCTACGTGTCGATTCTCGACCAGTGGCGCGAGCGCATGGTGCGCGCTGTCGAGAGCGAACTGGCGAAGGTCGCGGAATGAGTGCCGGTATCGAGGTCTGGCATTCGGTCACGCAGTTCCTCGGCGTCGAGGCGCTGGCACTGGACACGCGCGACTGGCAGCGCTGGCTGGCGCTGTACACGCCGGATTGCACTTACTGGCTGCCGGCCTGGCGCACAGATGGCGAGCTGGTGGAAGACCCCAAGACCGAGCTGTCGCTGATCTATTACAACAGCCGGGTCGGGCTCGAAGGCCGCGTGTTCCGCATCGGTACAAATCGCGCGGCGTCCGCGCAGATCCTGCCGCGCACCACACACATGCTCAATCCGGTGGCGATCGAGCGCGACGGTGCCGGCCTGAAGTTGCGCACGAACTGGACGGTTCACTCCGCATACGAGACGCGCGTAGCGACCTACTTCGGCTACGCGGAGTACGAGCTGGTTCCTAACGATGCGAGCTGGCTGATCCGCTCCAAGAAGACCGTGCTTTTGAACGACCGCGTGCACGAAGTTCTCGACTTCTACAACGTGTGAGCGCGTCGTGAACGGCGATCTCACTGCGGCAACCCGCGCACGCCCCACCGTTGGCATCGTGCCGGGCGATCCCAACGGCATCGGGCCGGAAATCCTGGTCAAGGCCTGGGCCTCCAAGACTTTGCATCCACACTGCCGGCCGCTCGCCATCGGCTGTGCCGAGGTGCTCGACGACGCGATCCGTCTCACCGGCGCGGCCCTGCGCACGCGCCGTGTGCGCGATGTCGCCGACCTGCCGCACCACTACGGCGATGAACCGGACGTCATCGACGTGCTCGAGTCCGCGCCGTTTCCGCTCGCATCCTTGCGCCGCGGCGAAGATCATGCCGATGCAGGCGCGGTCAGCGGTGCCTGGCTGGACGAGGCCGACCGCCTTGCGCGTCGTCGCATGGTCGATGCCACGGTGATGGGCCCGATCAGCGCCAAGGCCATGAGCCTGGCCGGCACCCTGCACAGCATCGCCAGCCACAAGCCCACTGATCCGGCCTACCTGCTGCTGCGTTCCGCCTCGCTGGTCGTCGCCCACCTGACGGACCACATGCCGCTGCGCGATGTGTCGGCCGTCATCACGCAGGACGCGGTGTATGGATTGATCGTGAAACTCGCGCGGGCGCTGTCGGCCTGGGGGCTCCAGGGTCGGCGCATTGGCGTGGCCGGCTTCAATCCGCATGCGAGCGGTGACGAGGAAGATCGCGAGATGGCGCCGGCCATTGCCCGTGCGCGCGCAGAGGGGATCGATGTGGAGGGTCCGATCAGCCCCGACACGATTTTCCGGCAGTGCATCGAGGGCCGGTACGCGGCGGTGATCGCGATGTACCACGACCAGGGTCACATCGCGATCAAGACCTGGGGTTTCTCCGGCAACAACGTCGTGTTTCTTGGCCCGCCTTACGCGCACACCACCGTGGCGCACGGCGTCGCGTATGACCTTGCGGGCAAGGGACAGGCGGACAGCTCGATGCTGCGCAATGCCATTCTCAACGCCGCCTCGCTCGCGGCCGGCAGAGGATTCCATGTCGAGTGAGGGGGCGGCCGAGCCCGCACCGTTGCCACCCGGTCAGTGTCAGCTTCGCGAGTTTCCACGCTTCGGACTGTCCAAGTTCGCAAAGCGCTTCCCGGCGCAACCTCAGCGGATCGCCTTCGAAATCGGCGGCGACGTTGCGCAGACCTTGGCTGCGGAAGCGGCATTCGCCGAACTGCCGCGCACGGAAATGAAGGCGGATTTCCATTGCGTCACGTCCTGGTCGGTGCGTGATTGCGGCTGGAGCGGGGTGCGCTTCCGCGATTTCTACGAGCGCCTGGTCGTACCGGAGGCACAGCCGCTGCCCGGTGCGGAGCTGGTGGTGTTCCGCGGTGAGGACGGCTATTGCAGCGCGCTGCCGCTGGTGGACGTGCTGAAGGATGACGTGCTGCTTGCAGACCACCTCGACGGCGCGCGTCTGGGCGTCGAGCACGGCGCGCCGCTGCGGCTCGTGGCGCCGGCGCATTACGGCTACAAGAACGTCAAGCACATCACGCGCATCGAGTTCTGGCGCGATGCTCGCAACTACCGTTTCCCGTTTCCGTACCCCGCCTTCATGGATCATCCGCGGGCGCGGGTCGCCCTGGAGGAGCGCGGCCGCTGGTTCCCTGGGAGGCTGCTGCGCTACCTGTATCGCCTGATCGTTCCGCTGCAGATCATGATCTTCAAGGCGGCGACGCGCGGTTATTACAAGCGAAGAGGAGAAGATCCGAATGCTCAGAGCTGAGCGTGCGCGGAGGGCGCGATGATCTGGCTGCCGCACGGAAGGTCGTGGAAGCGACTCGCCGCGTCCATCGCGGCGCGCACCTCCGACCGGCTGGGCGTGGAAGTCGTAGGCGTTGGTGATCGGGATTAACTGCCGTCGTAGCCCTGCTTCTAGCGAACGGAGGGACTGTACTCAGTGGTCGCAGGCGCGCGGCCCACGGCGCGACGCGGCAGTGACCTGCTGCGGTGTGACCGCATATGTCTTCTTGAACACGCGGCTGAAGTGCGAGAGATCATTGAAGCCGTGCGCAAACGCCACGTCCGTAACACGCGCGGAGCAATCCTGCTCCAGCGCGTGGCGACTGAGCGCGAGGCGCTGTTGCAGCACCCAGCGCATCGGCGTGGTGCCGAGGTCTGCAAACAGGCGGTAGAGGCTGCGTTCCGACAGCTGCTGCGCGTGTGCAATCGAGGCCAGGCTCAGTTGGGCATCGCCGAGGCGGCTGCGGATGTAGGCGCACGCGCGGCTCAATTCCGACGGCGTGTCTGCCGTCTGTGGAGGCGCTTCCCGATCTGGCTCTTGCTGGCTCAGTACGGCCGCGACCGCGGACAACACGCTGTCGCCGATCAACTCGGCGGTCCGTGCCGAATCCGGCGCGTCCAGCGTCGCTGCTCGGCGCACGAGCCCGGAGGCCCAGGCCGCGAGGCTGCCCTCGGCGCCGACGGCGGTAGCGCAGCCTAGCGGCGCTTCGCTCATGCGATCCATCAGGCGCTGACGCGGCAGCTTGACGAACAGCACCTCCCCGCCGACTTCGTAGGTGTAAGGACGGTTGACGTCGTAGAACGACATCGTGCCCGGACGCAGGATCAATTCCTTGCCGTCCTGGCGAAGCACGCCGTGGCCGGACACGAGTTGCGTGAACAGGAACTCGTCGCGCGGCGCGCGCCGCACATGTTGGCGCGTGCGTTCCCAGAACTGCTGGGGTGCCGACACGCTGCACACGGTGGTCAGCCCTAACTCGCTGACCGTGATGCGGGCGTCGAAATCCCCGTTATCGCCGAGACTGCCATGCGCCGGCGCGAAGGTGCGGCACATCAGCGCGCTCCAATAGCGGAAGCGCTGGCCGCGTTGCAGGGACGCGGTCTGGTAGACGGTGGTCATTGCGGCGCTCCGGTCATGCGCGAGGATGGGATGCTGGCATGTCGGACGGTAGCGCCGACTGGCAGCCATGGACAAGGTCGTGCGGCAGGAATCGGCGAGCGGTGCCGACTGCCCGCGTCCGAAACTGGGGCAGCCGTGGGATCACCCGCGCGTTCAACGCAAACGAGGAGCGGCAGCATGAATTCAAAAGACCAGACCCGGCGCGCCGTCGCGAACTTCGTGGAGGTGTTCTCGAGCGGTGACGCCCAGGCCACCATCGCGCTGATGACCGAGGACGCTACCTGGTGGATTGCCGGCACCATGCCCATTTCCGGCACCTACGATCGCGAGGCCTTTGGCAAGCTGCTGGCCGCGGTCACCGAAACCTGTACCGCGCCGATCACGCTCACACCGAAAGCGTGGACCATCGACGGCGATCGCGTCGCGGTCGAGGTGGAATCGCTCACGCACACCAAGGCTGGCCGCAAGTACAACAACCAGTACCACATCCTTTTCCGCGTACGTGACGGCAAGATCGCCGGCGTGCGCGAGTATATGGACACCATGCACGCGCAAGCCGTGCTCTGTACCCCCTGAGGAGGCGGCCGATGTCGCAGCACAAGCAAGGCGTCGCCATACTCGGTTCCACCGGCGGCTTGGGTCGCGCTGTGGCCCTGCGTATCGCGCGACGTGCGCCGCTGACCCTGGGGTATCACACGGCCGCGGCGAAAGCCGAGGCGCTGATTGACGAGATTTCGGCCGGAGGAGGTCAGGCGGTGGCACAGCGCGTGGACCTGACGGACGAGAGCTCGGTGCAGCGATTCATGAACGATGCAGCGGCGCACTGGGGCGGGCTGTCGGCCATCGTCACCGCCACCGGGCCGGCACTGCCGCTAGGCAACGTGGCGGATATTTCCGAGGCCGCGTTTCGCAAGACCTACGAGACAGATGTGTTCGGCCTGTTTCGCGTGCTCAAGCATGGTGCCGCCACGCTGAAAGCCGGCGGAGGTGGCGCGATGGTGCTGACTGCCACCACCGCAGCGCTGCGTGTGCTCGAAGGCGACGGGATGTCGGGCGGACCCAAAGGCGCCGCAGTGCTGCTGATGAAGCAGATGGCGCGCGAGTTGGGCCGCGACAACGTGCGCTTCAACGCCGTCGGCCCCGGGATCATCGACGCGGGTGCAGTTCACGACGTCACCGAGGTCAGCGAGATCGGCCGCGAGGTGGTGGGTCGCTGCCTGGAACGCACGCCGCTCGGACGTATGGGCCGGCCGGAAGAGTTCGCCGCGCTGGTCGATTTTCTTGCGTCTGGCGACGCTTCCTACATCACTGGCCAGTTCATCGCCATCGACGGCGGATACAGCCTGTGACGACGCTCAGGGCGCAGGAACCGAATTCGAACAGGAACACGCAGTCATGAATGACATAACCGAATTGTTTTCAATGAACGGGCGGGTGGCGCTGGTGACGGGCGCAGCCTCGGGCATGGGCGAGCGTTTCGCCCACGTGCTGGCTAAGGCCGGCGCCAAAGTGATCTGCGCCGCGCGACGTACGGACCGCATCGAGAAGGTCGCAGCCGCCATCCGTACAGCGGGTGGCGAGGCCAGAGCGGTGCAGATGGACATTGCCGACCGGCAAAGTGTCAACAGCGGCTTCGAAGCGGCTTCCCGACACTTTGGCCTGATCGACGTGCTGATCAACAACGCCGGGCAGCTCAGTTTCGAGTCGCTTCCTGATATCGATGAAGACAGCTGGCAGAACCTGATTAACGTGAACATGACCGGGACCATGCGACTCACGCAGGCCTTTAGCCGTTGCCTTATCGCCGCGGCCAAGCCGGGCGTGATCGTCAATATCAGCTCGATTACCGGCATGGGTGTGATGCGCGGCGTTGCGCCTTATGGCTGCGTGAAGGCGGCGCTCAATCACCTGACCAAACAGACCGCGGCTGACCTGCTTGATCACGGCATCCGCTGCAACGCCATCGCACCCGGGTACTTCCACACCGAGATGTCGGCGGACGTGTTCGCCACCGATGCGGGCAAGGCGGTGCAGGCCGGGTTGCCGCTCAAGCGTGCCGGAAAGGTCGAAGAACTCGATGGCGCCTTGCTGCTTCTCGCCAGCAACGCATCGACGTATATCAACGGCGCCATCCTGCCGGTCGATGCGGGACACCTCGTGCTGCTGACCTGAGTTGCTGCATTTGCGGACGATGGATACGTGGCGCGAGCCGTCGGGAGATATTACTGCCGGATGTGGACTCGACATCGTTGAAAGTCCCCCATCGCATTCCAGGCTTAATTTGGGATGAGCGATTTGATGGTGGCTTCTGGCACTACATCAACCGCCTGCAGTTTCTAGCTTTCGAAATTTGCGACGCGGGTCCGCACGGCACAAGACTGCATCGCATTGAATTTCATTTTCCCCGACTCACGCCAACGAATCCTGCTCATCGTCATGACTTTGTTTCAAAACCTTCGGTTTTGCCGCGTTCTCGCCGCATCGCTTGGCTTGCTGCTCGCGCAGCTCATCATCAGTACACAGGCTCACGCCCTGCAGACCGGCCAGACCTACTTCGCGCACGGGGCTCAGAGCGTCTACGCGGCGATGGTGCCGCAGCCCGGCGCGGCACAGTTCTACGGGTACGTTCTGTTTTATGAGGCCGGCTCCGTTCGTGACGCGGAAGGCGAAACGATTGACGGCCTGGAGGCACAGGCGATCGCAATGGCGCCGCGAGTTCTCTACACGTGGCGGCCGACACTGTGGGGTTTCAAGATGACGAGCGGGGCGTTTGCCACGGTCCTGAGCGCCGGGCTGCGGTCGGGCGAGGACGAGTCGTTCGACACCGGACCGTTCGACTACGGGATCGAGCCGCTGTACCTGACACGGTCCTTCGGCAACTGGCACGCCATGTTCGGAACCTCCATCTACCTTCCTTGGGGATCGTATGACGAAGATTCGCCGGTCAACTCCACGCTCAACCGCTATGGGGGCGCACTCGTTGGCAACCTCACCTGGACGCCCACGCCACGCTGGGATGTCAGCCTCGCCTGGGGCTACGAATTCGCCGGGCGCAACCGCGACACGCAGTATCGCGATGGTGCGACAACGGGCCTGACCTACGGCATCGGCTATCGCGCATTCGCCGATCGGCGTTGGGATTTCGGCCTGAGCGGCTTTTATCTGTTGCAGGTCGAGGATGACCACCAGTCGGGCCGAGCCATCGATGACAGCCGTACGCGCAAGCTCGCCATCGGGCCAAAGATCGGCTACTGGCTGACGCCAGGGACGGCGATTTATGTCCAGATGCAGAAAGAAGTCGAGGTCCGTAATGCGCCACGGGGCGATTACTACTGGCTGATGTTCGCCTTTCCCCTGCCGATCTGAGATCGCCCATCGCCGGCACTAAAGCCGATCGAGAACGCACACGTCCTGGGCGCGTGTGATGAATCTACGCGCCATGTAACGGCCGCCATCCGTTGGCGGGCAGAGATCAGACTCACGCCGACCAACTGGTCCCGTTCAAGTTGGTGAAGTGATACGACAGCTAAGCCGCAACAACTCCTGGAGAACCCGGAGAGATGCGTTCTCCGAGGCTCATGCGCTCACGGATTTTCGATTCCCTTCCAAGGCAGGCGATAACCGGTCTCGTACAGACCGTAGCCCAGGGTTCCGTCAGCCAGGCGGAACTCCATGAGCTGTTCGCGCAGGACGAAAGTGTCGAGCGGGAACAGCCAGCCGAAGAGCGGTCTGGCGGTGAACTCGTGGCGGCGATCCTCTTCGTCGACGAGGCTCCACTGCGCGCTCACCACCGACAGGCCGTCTTCGCTGAAGGTCATGCGATCGTCGATGTGCTTCACGCGCAGCCAGCGCTCGCCGTCGTGGAACATGCGCATGTAGGCAGACTGCCCACCGGTGGAGAAGCCGTGAATACCGGCCAGCGCCGTGCCGTTATCGAACACCGGCCAGGCAAGTCGATAGTGCTGCAGCGCGTCCCAGTTGCGCGGCCCGGCCGCGATGTCGCGGAAGCCTTTGCCATCGAACGCGCTACGCTGGCCGCGATGGACCCAATGCCCGGTGACGCTCGACACGCCTTCGAGGTGAATGTGGGCGATCTCGTTGGCGAAAGAGCCCTCCTTGTCCTGCGACATCGCGATGCAATCTTCCATCGGATGCAGTTCGTCCCAGCTCAGGTCGAGCGTGAAGTCCTGGGAGTCCAACGTGATGCGTGTCTTCTTCAAAGGCACTTCGGCATGCACGCGCATCCCGGCGATGCTGATTCCTCCAGCGGGCCGCTGCTCGGTGTACGGCAGGTTGAGGTTGGTGCGCGTGAACACCGGCGATCCATCCTGGAAGGCGATCAGCCAGCTATTGGATTCGCGCTGGTTCTCCAGCAGGCCGATGCGGATGAACACGCCGCTGCGGGTCTTGGGGTCGTAGCCGTTGTAGTAGAAGCTCTGGCTCCAGCGCGGATTGCCGTCGCCGGGAATGAGGCCTTCGTACTTCGCGTAATCCTGTTTCAAGCGGTTTCTCCTGATAGTTTCCAACTTAGGTGCGGGCGCCGATCAAGGACTCGACCGCGGGCAGGCCGCTGTCCTTGCCTTCCCAGCCTTGCATCGCCAGCCATGCGCGTTCGCGCAACAGCATGTCCTTTGCGTGCGCCATGACCGCCGACTCGATGGCCTTACGCCGCGGCTCGTCCTGCAGAGTGGCGGCCGCCTGGACGACGAGGCCGACTGATTCGCGCAGCGCGAGGTTGGCGGTTTCGATATCGCCAGGCTCGGCTCCCACGCGCGCGAAGACTTCGCTGCCGCTCGCGACGCTCGATGCCAATGACGAGGCCGCAGATGCCAGCCCCGGCGATCCAGCGGTCTCGCGCTCGAGCTGCCGGCCGAGTTCGAGGAAGCTGTCGAGCTCATGACGATCGTAGCGATATTGCAGCGGCAGCCGCTGCGCGATGAGCTGCAGGCTGCCGATGACGAGCTGCGCCTGCTCCTGCGCGAGCTTGTTGTGGGGGTCGACCGCGGGCAGCACCACGTCGGTCAGGGCTTTGATCAGGGTCGGAATCTGGAAAGTGGCACGAAGTTCCATGACTACAGCACCTCAGCCAATTGGTTGCGGAGTTCTTCGAGCAGGCTGTACGAAATGCCGGCGAGCCAGCCGACCAGTACATCCTGATGCGTCTTGCCGTTGCGCGGCGCGCGGGTGCCCGTGGCGAGCGTGATGGCAATACCTTTGTAGTTGTTGAGGATGTCGTAGTACTTGAGCGTCTTTCGGTTAACCCGTAGACCCGAGACCTTTTCGTAGCGTGCGAAGAAGTCCTCGAGCGGCATCAACCCGCCGACCAGAAAAGTCTTGCCGCTCTCGTCCATGTGCCCAAAGAACGTCTTCGTCGCCCACGAAAGATCCTCGTGACGATCGCCGAGGTAGCCCAGCTCCCAGTCGAGCCACGCCGAGATGCGATTGTTGTCTTCAGTGAACAGGAAGTTACCCAGACGATAGTCGCCATGTACGATCGAGATGTGATCGACTGGCGGCGCGTTGCGTCGCAGCCAGCCCATCGCCAGCCGCATGAGGGGAATGTCCTCGTTCGCGTCCTCTTCCCACACGCGCTCCCAGTGATTGAGGTGCCACTCCACCGCCTGGGTTCCCAGCTCGGGAACGTCGTACGACGACAGATCCGCCGTGCGCCAGTCGAACGTGTGCGTCGTCGCGAGGTTCTCGATGAAGTCCTTGCCGAGGGTCGCGCGGATCTCCGGTGGCATGAAGGTTCCGACGCCGGTAACACCGCTGCTCGATTTCGTCGGCTTGGCAACGCCCTTGGCGAAGCCGTAGATGATCGCCGGATACGGCAGGAACTCGCCGTGGGCATCGATCCAGTAGGTCGGCGGCACAGGCACCACGCCCTCAAGCGCCTTAATGAGCTGGAACTCGCGCAGGCGGCTGGTCTCGGTGATCGCCTCGGATGGCTCCATGCGCAGCACCAGCGGCGTCGCGGTGCGACCGATGCCGGGCTGGTTCCAGTGCAGCACGAACGCCATCTGCAGCTTCGAAGCTCCGCCGGAGAGCCATCGAGCTTCTGTGATCTCGAAGCTGTCCTTCAACTGGCTGCGCAGCAGCGCTTCGGTGCCGGCCTGCAAGCTCTGCAGGCTCAGCGGCGCGTAGGGCGGGCCGGCGCGCCGCTCCAACTTGCGTGTCAGCACGCGGTCGAGTTCCTTCTCGCAGGGAAATCGCCGGCGTAGATGGTCGATCCATTCCTGGGTGGGACGGTTTTTGTCTGCGCCGTGCATCAAAGTCTCCTCTCCCTAGTAGTGGTGGCCAAGATTGAATGGGAATCCCGTCAGATGGACAATATGTCTATGCATTATAGACACTATGAATAGATATAGACGTAGTGTCAATTTATAGGCGACAGTACGTTCGTCCTCGATAACAACTTCGTTGCTTTGCCGATGGCCCCCATAGAATCCAGACCAACCCGAACAGCGCGCGCCAAGGCAGGACATCAACCGAAACAATCCATCGAAGATCGCCTTCTGGATGCTATGGAGAGGGTTCTGGAAAAGGGCCAACGGTTTGCCGGTCTGTCGGTCGATCAGCTCACGCGGGAGGCCGGCGTTTCTCGCGCGACTTTCTACCTGCACTTCCGCGACAAGGGCGAGCTTGTGGCGCGCCTGATGGGCCATGTCACCGAAGAGCTGATCGCGAGCACCGGAGCCTGGCTTGGCAATGCCGCAGATGCGCAGCGAAAGGACCTTCAGCAGGCGCTTATCGGTGTCGTCCACACGTTCAAGAAACACCGAGCGGTACTGGGCGCGGTGGCTGACACTGCGCCGAACGACCCTGGCGTCGCCAGCCTGTACGAAGCGCTGATTGAGCGGATCCGGGCGCAAACCCGCCAATCGCTGTCGATCGTCAAGCGCAAGGGAATGAGCCGACCGGCAGCCACGACTGATGTCGCGGATGTGCTCAGCGAGATGATCGTGACGTTCTGCTTCCAGAATGTGGGCAAGCGTGATGACGCGGAACTGGACCGAATCGGCAAGGCTCTGGGCTATATCGCGGCGAGCACCGTGTTTTCCGACAAGCCCTGAAACAAAGGCGTTCGCGGTCAAGCATTTCGATTGGCAAGCCGGCTGACCTGCTCTAAGTGGTCACGGCGTCTGATGCGCGTGAGTGCCGGCGACGCCTATGATCCTGCTGCACATCGGATCATCACCTCCAAATGACTCTCCTGGATCCACGACCCACGCGTGCGACGCGCGCGAAGCATGCGACGGGCAAACGCCCCTCCATCGAGAGCCGTTTGCTGCCCGCGATGGAACGTCTGCTCGCCCGGGGCCAGCGGCTTTCGTCCGTCTCCGTCGAACAGCTGATGGAAGAAGCGGGGATGGCGCGGGCCTCCTTCTACAAGCACTTCAAGGATCGTGGCGAACTCGTGGTGCGCCTGGTCCAGGTTCTGGAGCAAGAATTTGCGGCCAGCACCGGCACCTGGCTATCGGACGCCCAGAACGCCTATCCGAAGGATATGGAGGCCGCCCTGTCGGGGATGGTGGACGTGTTCAACAAGCACCACGCCATCGTCGCTGCCATCGAGGATCTGGCCCCTCACGATGCTGCCGTCTCGAAGGCCTGGGAAAGCCTGATGACTTCGCTGAGCCTGCGGGCTCGAAACTCTCTGGCCACGGTCAAGAAGAAAGGGCGCAGTCGTCCTGGCGCCACGGACGACGTGGCGGATGCCATGTGGTGGATGGTGGCGCTTTACTGCGCCAGAGTCGCAAGGGGCAAGTCCGGCGCGGAGCTCAAGCGGCTCAAGAAGACGCTGGGCTACATCTGCTCGTCGGTCGCATTCGCCGATGGCATCGCCGAAGGCAAATAGCTTCGGCTGGAACCGCATAGCCCAACCGTCGTCGTCTAAACAAAAGTAGACAGTCTGTGTAAGGCAGTGGCACTCTTCCAACGCTACCCGACCCAGATCGGTGGAGCGTTGTGGTCGACGGAGGAGTGTTATGAGTTCCAGGAATCTGCTTCAGGCGATTTGGTTTGGCGCGGGCGTGATGTTGGTGGGCGGCTGCGGTCAAAGTCCGGACATCGCCACAGGCGCGACTGGCCAAGACGGCGCGGTGGCGCGCGCGAGCTGCGGCCCCGGCTCGTCGCCGGAGACAGGTCTGCAGGGACAAGTCTCCCGCGAGGATCGTCTCAGCGGACGCAGTCTGGAGGGTTACTCCTGCAATCTTCGAAAGGTGGGCCAGTACCAGGGCGAGGGTGCGAGCTGGGTGAACCCTTCGCATGACCGGTGCGCGTACATGGCGACCGCATTCCTCGGACTCGCAACCAAGCAATCACCCGGGGTGCAGGTGATCGACGTGCGCAATCCCGCCAACCCGGTGCTCTCGACCAACCTCACCACGCCCGCCTTCCTGCTAGGCACCTGGGAGACGTTGAAGGTCAATGAGGCACGCAAGCTGCTCGGCGGTGTCGCAGTGGCCGAAGCCATCGCGCCGGCGTTCATCGATCTCTACGATCTCTCTGCAGACTGTGCAAACCCCGTCCATCTCAACGGCATCGGCGGAACCCCGCTGGAACTGCCGGCCAACGTGCTCGGCCATGAAGGCAATTTCTCCCCGGACGGCAACACCTACTGGTCGACGGGACTGTTCGGCGGTTCGATCACGGCCATCGACGTGAGCGATCCGACTAGCCCGCGCATCCTCTACACCGGCCTGTCGGGCTTCATCTGGAATCACGGCATCGAGTTCAGCCCGGACGGCAATCGCGCGTATCTGGCCAACGGCTTGCCCGGGGGCTTGATCATCCTGGATATCAGCGACATCCAGAATCGCGTGGCGGTGCCGACGGTCCGGCAGATCTCATCCATCAACTGGAACGTGGCGAGCGTCGGCCAGCATGCGCTGCCGGTGTTCTACAACGGCAAGCCCTATCTGTTCGTGGCCGATGAGTTCGCCTCGGAGGGCGTCCGCGTCTTCGACATTTCCGATGAGACCGATCCGAAGCTCGTGTCGCAGATTCAGCTCGAGATTCAGCGTCCCGAGCAAGCGTCCGCTCGTGCAGTCGATACTGCCGGCAACGGATTCTTCGGCTATGAAGCGCACTACTGCGACGTAGACCGCCAGCAGAATCCGACGGCCATGGCCTGCGGCTTCATGCAATCTGGCGTGCGCGTGTTCGACATCCTCAACCCGGCACGTCCGCGCGAGATCGCGTACTTCAACCCACCGGCGCAGGCGGGGAAGGCCTCGATGCTCCAAGGCTCCGAGCACGCGACCGGCCTGGGTTTGACGCCGACGGTCTCGGACATCGTGGTGGGCGGCCTTGAGGGTGCCGGAAACTACGTCATCAATCTGGCGACGCGTTCAGATGCGAATCTCAGCACCGACTGGTGTTCGTCGCCGCCGCGCTTCGTCGGCGACCAGCTCTGGGTTACCTGCCAGGACAACGGCTTCATGGTCTTGGAATTCACCAACGGCGCGTTTCCGCTGAACTGATGCGGGTGGACGCTGTGACGGAAGGGGTGATTCCAGCCACGTCGAAACGGGCGTGGTTAATCGGTGCTGTGGTGGCGCTTGTCCTATCTGCCGCCGCAGTGGGACTGATCAACGCGTGGAAGCGGAATAGCAGCGCCGCCGCACACACCGCTGCCCAGTCCTTTGGGCCGATCGACATCGGATTCGCGCAGTCGATGGCGCAGCATCACGACCAAGCAATCCTGATGTCGCAGATCATGATGGCGAAATCCTCGAGCCAGCTGGGTCGGCTCGCGATCGCGATCCAAACGAAGCAGCTGATCGAGGTAGGGCATATGCAGGCCTGGCTCCGGCTCGCAGATCAGCCGCTGCTGCCGCGATCCCGCGAGATGGACTGGATGCTGCTCGGTCCGGCACCACTGGATCAGGCCCTGTCCGAGTATCTGGCCGCGTGTCGCGCTGCGGGCGGTGCAATGCCGGGAATGGCGTCGACCGACGAGCTCAATGCCTTGCGCGCACAGCAGGGTGACGAGGCGGATCGCTTGTTCCTCGACATGATGATCCGGCATCACGCGGGTGGCTTGCCGATGGCGGAGTTCGCATCTAAGTATGCCGAGACGCCCCAGGTTCGCGCGCTCGCAACCAGCATGCGATTGGAGCAGGACCGGGAGATTCACTACCTGAGAGGGCTACTATCCTCACGGTTCTCACCGCGATCCTGATACCGCATTGCTGCCCGTCGTCACTGGCTGGAAATGGCACGAAGTTGTCGTCAAGGTTCGCGGTCTAACGTACTCACACGCCAGCCGGCGCCTCCAAAAGAGTCATCTGCTCTTCGGCCAACGACAGTGCATAGTAAGTCGTAGACGGTAGCTTCCCACGCTCTTTTACAGCCTCGATAGTTACCGTCCGACCAACTAGATCCTTTGCGCAAGGACCTAAAAGCCGGATCCACCAGCAGGCGTCAACGAGAATAAGGTTCAAATCTTCGAGAACGTGAGTAACGAGACCAGTTATCCGGCGAGTAGCCTCATTGACGGGATCGCGCAGCGAATAACTCATTCCCTCCGGCAGGACGACAATTGGCTGCGCTCCAGTCGGAGCTCGCAACTGCGCCACGGCGGATATCTTGCTCAGGCACACCGCCGCCTCGAGCTCCGAGGCGGTCGCTAAATTCGCGATGGACTCCCTCGTGAGAGAGGTCGAGGGGACGCCAGATACCGAAGGTAATTCAGTCGCGACTGGGCGAGTTGCCCAATCGTAGAGCTTCGTCGAAACCGCTGCGAAATGTTCTAGCAACGCTGCGAAGCGCTTCTGTATCTCGGCATCCCTCCTGTCGTCTACATGGTTGAGGAGATCTTCGTCATTGATCCATTCGATAGGTATCACGGCGACAAACGCTTGTTCCGATCGATAAATCGGGAAGCCAAGGACGAAGTCATGGTTGCGCACGAGGCTGTCCCAACGGACAGTGAAATACGCGACCGCTGCAGATGATGATTTTGGGACCGCTACGCCTAGAGGTCCAGTAGCAGCACTTAGAATTGTTAGCTCGAGACGAAGTCCTTCCATCACAGCTCGCTGTGACAACTGGATCGTTCGCTCGGCACCAGTGTCGGTCTGTAACATCTCTGCGCTCCCGTTCTACGTGTATTTGTAGGGTGCACGAACAGAGGAGTTGTTGTTGGGTGAAAGTGTGATCAAAAAGGCGTACTTATACGTTGTGTCAGGGTCACGCCTCGCACGATTGGCGATCCTCTCTAAGCCCAAGTCAAACGACCCTCGCCCATACCCAGAGAACTGCGAGCGCGCTGCACACCCTATGGAAAAGGCCTACGCCCGTTTGGGACGGGAAAGCGACGTAAGCGCATCCGTCCGGGGCCGGGAGGACATCACTGATAAGCCCGTGGCTCTTCATAACGTCGGCCAGGTATCCCGCTTGATCTGACGGAACGTTTAAATGATCGTGTCGGGCCTGGAATGGGCGGTACGACGCTGCAAAAATCTCACCGAGGCGAAATGCCGTCTCGGGATTTCGCGTAGACAGTACGGAGTCAATCGCCTCGCTCGTTATCTCGCGTGGCACCGGTGTGCGAGGAAGCCACCGTTGTTTCTTTTGGATCGGGACCAGACGGTAGTTGGTGATGCGGCCTAGCGCTTCGCAATGTGACCAGATCTTCTCGGCGCCAGCGCCTGTTAGACCGAATGTCCTTGCGCGGGCCATGAAGTCGTCCCTGCACGAGGAACTTGCGATCAGTTCAGAAAGTTCGCCCGGAGAAAGTGGAGAGCTGGGGGCGTTCGCTCCATCAGTTGCCTGCGCCCGAGCTGCGGGAGAGGAATGGGACTGGACTCGATCGGCGCGTTCGAACATCCAGGTGACCCAACGGCCGGGAGTGGGCTTGTTTCCATCAGATGTTTTGCGCCTTTGCGCGACCTTGTCCACTAGCGCGACGCTTTCTCCCGCCAAGAAGGCCAATGACCAGCGGTCCGTGTAAGCCTCCCTTACTGTGGCGGGTGTAGCCGCAAGCCGCCAGCTGTCATGCAGGTAGTAGAAGGCGCCCGTTCCCGCATGAACGTGACCAGCCTCTACGACTGCCGTTCGCATCGCGCGTTGTTGCTCGTGAACGCTCCGGATCTTTCCCTCTGGGTTTGCCGGTGACGCGGCGTCTGGATACTGGCGCGAAACCCAGGCATGTCGAATCAGGTGAGGCCAGACATGCCTGCCTGTCGAGCGCTTGAATGCATCCTGGATCAGCGCGCGAATGCGACCAGGACCCAGGCCGCGACGGTGGTGCGACAGCCTGCAGAACAGCAAGGCATTGCCCAGCGGCTTCTCGCCCAATCTGGCGCGCTCTTCGCTGATCCAATTTAAGACCACGTCACGTTCCATGGGAGTCAATCTCCCGGTCAGGTTGGCCAGCCTCCTGGCAGCACGCGATTTCAGAGCCTGATACAGGGAAGCCCGTATGAGCATCGCTCCCCAGGTGTGGGATAGCGCGAGATCGACAAAGCGTGCTCGGGCGATCTCGCCCAACCTCGCCCCCGTGTGCCACAGGAGGATCAGCGCGACTGCTGCCTGGCGACAGGCGCGACGCCAGTGAGCGTGACTGATGGTCGCGTCCGGATGTTCCCACCCACTTGCGGACAGCAAGATCGCCAGGGCCGCGAGGTACTCGGCTTCGCTGATCAGCTGCGGGACACGATTATCGGTTTGCCTGGCTTGGAATTCGCGTGTAGCGCCAGCCGGAAGGGGATCAAATCCGAAGCGGCGCTCGAGGCACTGGTAAAAGCGTTGACATTGGGCGAGCGCGCGATTCTGGGTACCCGCCTCGCCTTTCCTTTCCGACAGCGATTCAAACGCATCGAGGAAGTCCTCTGCGTCGAGCTGCCGAAGGTCCAGACCGGAGAAGTGCTCGATGAGCTCAGGTCCAATCGAGGTGACGTATGTCAGCAGCGTGGCAACTGCTGGTTCCTTTCGCAGGTCTGTGCCATGGAGCGCCATGTCATCAACGAACCCAAGCAGCGCGTCATTGATCCAGACCTGGCCATCGGCGCGAGGCAGTGCACTGGCAGCGCCACACAGTCGCAAGGCGGCAACAACCTTGTTGAGGGTCGATTTTCTGTCGGCGCCCTCCAGTGACGACGGAGTGACGCCGTTCCGAGCCAGTAGATCATGCGGACGAGAAATGGCGTCAAGCATCACTTGGTAAGCCTCACGGTCGCGCTGAAGCCTGCGGTCTATGAAGCCCTGACCACTGAGCTCTGGCGCGTCGCTCAGCAAGTCGATGTTGGGAGAGCCGCAGGCGGCTTCTACAGACGACAGCGGCGGAAGCGTTCTGCTGAGGAATGCACGCTGCTGGTCCGCACACGCATCTACAGACCCGCGCGACGATCGCGCGAGCCGCTCGAGGCCACTACGCTCGTACCGGTTGGCAACCTCCACCGTAGAGCAAAGCCGAACGAGTACCCGGATCTGGGGGCCGCGAAGCGCCTCGGGCAGATAGGGCCACAGCATCCGACCCAGATCCTCGACCGTCGTAGGCGCCAGCGATTCATCCGTTTCGTTGGAGGAAAATGCGAGCGCGACCTCGTCGCGGATTCCGATTGTGTTTGCGCCATCCTTCAAGAGCAGGCCGTTATCCGCGCCAGCTGGAACCACCGGTTCATCGCGCTGCGTCGACAACCGGCATACCTGTTCCGGATCCGAGAACCCTCCAAACACGGTCAGTGCCAGACAGCGGCGAACGGAGATCGGTACTTCGATGCGGTCATTCTTGGCCAAAGCAGCGAGGTGATCCCGGAGGATCGCAACGTGGTCGAGCGCCAAGCCGTGCTCGGCCAGGAATGGGGAGGCTTCCGGTGCCGGTCCAGGAACGATTTGCCGGACATGAGGACATTCCAGGGAGAGCTTCTTTCGTGCGTGACGGATCGCGGCGCAGAGCGCGTTATGGACGGCAACTCGAGCCGCCGGATCATTCTCGAACTGCGATTTGATCTGATCGAGGACACGCACCACTACGTCCGACTCGATTCGGACGCCTACGAGCCGGCGATCAATCCGCCCCGACGCCCGGCTCGCCCGGATGATCCCAGCGAGTTCCGGGCACACGGATGCAAGCTCAGCTTGTATCCACGAGTCGGCCATATCGCGATACCGACGGGCAAACGAGCGAAGGATTTTCTTTCGCTTCTTGAGGAGCGAGTCGTGCTCGTGGCGCAATTGCCGCAGTGGACCTGTCCAGTCGCGCAACGCCGAAAGCGGCAACGCGCCCTTGTACAGATGAGCGAAGCCGGCTCGGACCTTGAAACGCAGGTCGCTCACCAACTCGGCCAAGGCAGGCCGAACTGCCTCCGTGACCGTCGCAGGACATACCGGCGAGCCGGATCCATAGATGAAGTCGGAACCGTCGAAGTGTCCGGCGTGCGCGAGAACCGATATCCCTTCCACTCCGCACTCTCTAAGGTACGTGGAGAAATACGCTCGGTACCAGTTCGCGGGTACATCGCGCCACGCCTCCGGCCACGCCGCGTGCCAGTCCTCGAGGCTCCCATCTCGTAGTCCGCCCGACTCATCCATGAAGGCCAGAAGGGGCGCCTCCCCCCGGACAATCTGCTCCACACGTCTACGGAAGGCGCCGATCGCCCACGGCTGCTCGCTCAACGCCAGAAGGTGGAGCAGATACAAGTCGATCTGATCAGCAAGCGCCTTGGTGATCGCGACCAGACGATGGCAGTGCGCCGCGTCTATTCGCTTGTCATCGAGGATGGCGCACAGGGCTCGCTGCGAGAACGAGTAACGCCGCAGCTTGAACAGCGACTCGTGGGGCCGGTGCCCACAGATCAAGGCGATGAGGAATATCAGAACGTTGACCAGTCGCTTGTGGATTATGGCAGCGCTTCGGGGGTTCGCCGCCTCTGCAGCGCGCGCGCGGCAATTCAGGGAATTGCAGACTTCACTGATGCCGGCGCGAGCGGCATCGCGTTTGAGCAGGTGCGCGCCGCCAACTCGGAGGTCTGATTCATCGACTGGAAGTTCGGAGTGCGCCCCGATGAAGCTGGTGGACGAGTTGTAGGGCTTCTGGAGATCTGAGCATCTCGGCTTGTAGTAATGAAGTGAGCTCTTGTTGAACGACGAAGTGTCGTACGCGACCAGCATGGTTGTGGCCGGATCGCGAGTGACCTCATGGAGATGTGCTGCATGGCTGCGCCGGAGGCGCGCGCGGTCTTTCGATATGTCCGGTATGTCGAGACGGTCCAACGTGTCGTCGAGAATCTCGTCGAGGTCGGCTCCGACGAACCAGTCACCCAGCCTGTTAACCGGCCGATATTCGAACAGGGTCCGCAGTCTGGACGCGATCTCGACCGGGAGCGTCAACGGAAGGTCGAGGGTTGACTGCTCGAACAATGGTCTGGCTTGCAATGGAATGTCCGTTTTGCGGTCAGGGCGCATCACCGGAATGACCATGAGCCCGCGCAGAACGTCGAAGTGCACGGCGGCGGATTCGACGGCCCGGGTTCCGCCGACGCTCGCTTGGCCGAGCAGTTTCGTCTGAAAGCCCGATACGTCGACGAGTAGCGTCAACAGTGAGTCGCGATAGGCCTCGAATGCATCGCATGGATGCCCCTCAGATAACTTCATCAGGGCTACCGTCACCTCCCGCCGTTCTTGCGCGCCGTATACCTCGATATGGCTGGTCAGCTGCTGACTGTTTTGCTGGCGGATGCCACGCAGTGCGTACGCCGAGTCCTCGGCAGCGCGCTTCGGCGGTTTCGCGGCCACCAACTCCTCAGGCACGACGAACTCGATCTGTGCGGCTCCGTCATCGCCGATCTCCAGTGCAGTCGTCGGGCTGACATCGGGGACAGCTATCCGGAGTGTTTTTGGACGCTCTCTCTCTGCGTTTTCCCGGGGCTTCCTCTTCGCCTGCTGCTGCGAAGGTGGGTTTGGGCCGGGCGACGAGCTTGGTGGACCTTCTGTTAGCTCCGCTTGCGGCACTTCCAACCGCTTCAGCCAAGGGCTGAAGACTCGGGCCCAGTCTCGGGGGAGCCCATCCACCGCGGGAGAATCGCTGAACAGCTTCGCAAGTTCGGAGGGGCTCGTTCTGCCTGTAGCCTTTCTAAGCTCTCCGAGAAGCGGATGATCTGCCTTCGACTGGATCTCAATCGCACGTATCGCCGAGCCTAGGTTGGCGAGGTGGCTTGATCCGACCTGCACATCCCCCAGGTGCGGCTGCAGCACACAGCCAAGGTAGATTCCGCGCAATGGCTCCAGACATGCCGGCCCAAAGGCGCTTGCTTGGCGAAGCGTCGCCAGTACGGGAAACAGTTCGGTTCTGGAGCGGGTCTCCGGCGGCTTGTGCGGGCCATTGCCGGCGAGAGTTTTCAGATCGGTGAGCAGATCGGACTCCCGCTCCATTGGAGCGAAACGACCGGCCAGCCAAGGTACAACGTCAATTAGGCACAGCGCTCGATAGCAGCAGTACCTCAGCTCGTCCCACGTCGTGGCGCGCGCGAGCCGCAGGAATCTCGCGATATGCTCTCGGGTCCGGAGATCCTGTGGCAGTCGCTCTAGAAGGGCGTCGATCGAGTGATCGGTTGAACCGTCAGCCATCCTCGCAGTCCGCGCCGAACGCTCGTCCGGGATTCGGCCGAGTCAGAGGGCAGACCGACTATAAGGACGACCTTTGGACAACTCGTGGGCAAACCGTGGCCTCTTTGGCACTGTTAGAGCCCTTGGCCGTAAAACCGCTGATTGAGGCCTTGATCCGGTTTGGTCGGCAGCACCGGACGCCGTTCAAGGTCGGGGGCCACTTAGGGCAGTCGTCCTTGTTTGTGGCTGACTACGGTGCCCAACGTTGGACAAAATGAGCCTTCGAAGTGCGCGCGAGACGGGTCTCAGAAGAGTTCATCCGGCCTGATTTCCTGGCGGCAACGGCCGTAACCATCTGAACAAGAAGGGCAAGGAAGGTAGGTTAATGACTTTTGGACACCGACGGAGTCCTTAGTCATCATCGTTCGGCTTAGGTCTCCGAAGGCAATCGTCTCAGGCGCACCAAATCAAGCACTTAGACTACTTTCGCCGGTGCCCAAACCGAGCGGTGCCCATGTAGGGCAAAGCTCTTTCCGGCTCGCCGCGCGTCTCCGCGCCCAAAGGAGGGCGCAGGTTGCGGTGCCCATCCGGTGCCCAAAGCGTGCCCACGCGGTGCCCAAACTCCCCGCTGTTTCGGGGCAAATGACGATTGCTCGCCCGTGCCCAGAGCGCGGCGAAAATCTTCGCAGGATCGATCAAAGAATCGCCATATGAACGCGACTTTGCGCCTGTCGCCCCCTGCTTCCTGTCACACGACCGGGAACGAGATTCCGCCGTAGTCGATCTCGGGGTGGTCGAGCATTAGCTCGAGGGTGGCGGGCACGAGGTCGCCCATCAGTAAACGGTATCTATCAATCTTTGCAGAAATAGGCAAGGACTCGGTCCCACTCCACCTAACCTAGGTATTACTGCAAAGAATCACCGAGGTTCCGGTTCTGGTTTCCGCCGCCGAGCGATCCCATCTGCCCCTGCCAGTCGGCCTTGAGCTTGGGGTACTTGGCCTGGATGGTTTCGAGGCCCGGCGCAACGCGCCCGAGCGCATCGACCTGCCAGCGGCCATCCTTGTGCGCGCCCATGCCCACCGGCACATCGCGCTCGATCTGCGAACGAATCGCCTTGAGGCTGTCCGGCAGCGCCGAAGCCTTCAGCGACAGGCGCACCGCGTTCATGCCGCAGCCAATGTCCACCCCAACCGCGGCGGGGATGATCGCGCCCTTGGTCGGGATCACCGAGCCCACGGTTGCTCCGATACCCAGATGCACATCGGGCATGGCCGCCACGTGGTGGTGAATGAACGGCAGGCTCGCGATGTTCGCAAGCTGCGCCTGCGCGTTGTCCGCGATGTCGTCGGTGTAGATCTTCACGGGCACCTTGCCCTGTGACAGAACCTTTCGATTGGCATGACACGTCTCTCTTAAAAAGAGCCGCCCGGTTCCCCGGGCGGCTAATGGTTTACCACGCAACTCTGATCCATCTCACTTCGCCTTCAGGCTCACGAGCTGGCCCAGCAGGCCCTCGAGACCACCAAAGACCGTCAGCTTCTCGATCTTCTCGGTCACCTTCTCCAGCGCCTCCAGCTCCTTCAAGCGCATCAGGGTCGGGCTCTCCTCGATCAGCTTGGCGGTGTTGAGCAGGGAACGGGTTGCGTTCGCCTCCTCACGGCGGCGGATCACGTTGGCCTGGGCCTCCTTCTCCGCCTGCACCACGCTGTTCAGGATCTCCTTCATCTCGCCCGGCAGGATCACGTCCTTCACGCCGACACCGAGAACCTCGATGCCGAGTTCCGCCACGCGACCCTTCGCGTACGCAAAGATGTCCGCGTCCAGGCTGGTCTTGTCGCCGAGCAGTTCGTCCAGCGTCTTGGCCGACACCGCCTTGCGCTGGCCGAACTGCAGCTCGCGGTACAGGTAGTCCAGGTACTTGGCGACCTTGGTCTTCACCGCGACCGCATCCGTCACTCGGATGCTGGCCGACAGGTTCGCACGCAGGCTCACCTTGTCCTTGGTCAACAGCTCCTGACCCGCCACCTCGACACTCTGCACGCGCAGCTCGATCACCTCGGCGCTCACGTTCTTCTGGAAATTCCAGAAGGCGTACGCGCCCGGCGCCAGGGTCCGCGATAGCTTGCCGTCCACGAACACCAGGCCTGCCGACTCTGCCGGCACGTTCACCGCAACGGCGAAGCGCTCCAGCACGCCGATCTGGCGCAGACGCTTGGCGGCCGCCTCTGGAACTTCGAGACCCTCGGTCAGCGGCAGCTTTTCAACCACCACCGACACCGGGCCCTTCCAGTACAGCTTGCGGCTACCCGGCGCGAGAACGTCTTCCAGCTTGCCGTTCTTCGACACGAGGCCGACCTCGGTCACCGCGACATCGGTGAGCACAAACGTGTCGGCCAGCGCGGCGCCGAGACGCTGCACCAGGACCTCCACATCCTTGCCCGCGTATTCCACGGCTGCGAGATCGAACATGCGCACCTCGCTGCGCGCGAGCAGATCCCAGATCCAGGTCACACCCGGGCCTAGCACGCGCTCGAAACGACGGTTCTTGTAGAGCAGGGCGCGCTCACCGTCACCAACCACGACCCGCTTGATTCCCAACATGGCACTTCTCCTTCTTGGGGTATTGGCAGCAACGACATCCAGCCCGCGCTCGCTGCCTTGGCGCGTGCC
This sequence comes from Panacagrimonas sp., assembly GCA_052389915.1. Classification (GTDB taxonomy): domain Bacteria; phylum Pseudomonadota; class Gammaproteobacteria; order Nevskiales; family Nevskiaceae; genus Panacagrimonas. The sequence goes on along the minus strand of JBQTHL010000054.1, from coordinate 2,007 downwards.
GTTCAACAAAAGATGGAGAAGCCCCCGACGACACCGCGGGGAGAAAAGGCGATCACCGTCGGGAGATGGCGGGGTCCGGTACGCGGCCCGTGCCGACAGCACACGGTGATGCGTACCCTTGTCCGTCATCCGCCGAAGGCAACGGCGATCTCTCGGCCGTCGGTACCGCTGTGGCGTCCGGGCTCATCGGGCCGAAGCCAAAATCCGCCGAACGTCACACGGGGCTTCCCCGTTTGCAGCAACACTGGTTTTCAAGACCAGATCGATGTGGAGCGGGAATCGAACCCGCGACCCGGTGATTACAAGTCACCTGCTCTACCCGACTGAGCTATCCAGTGGCGGAAGAGCGTCAGCTCTTCCAAGGGCATCGGCCGTCGTGGGTCCACGGCATACGCACCGGCAGTGCCGGGCGCACCGGACGGGCGGGACAATTCCCGAACCCGCGCCGCTGTGAACCGCCGTACAGATCGATGCCGTTTGGCGTCTCTGTGTAAACGCAATTTATTTGGGCGGACTGCTACGGCAGTCAAACCTATTAATCAACTCCTCCGCGAACGTAAAAAAAAACGCCCCGGGAGGCAGGCCTTCCGGGGCGTTCGCGTTCAACGGAAGGTCGGAGTACCGACCTTCCAGTTTGTCGTCAGGTCAGGTCAGTCGAAGGCACGCATCGGTCTCATTCGTCGGCAGGCTGGGCGCCTGCAAGCCGAACGACGCCGTGTCCAGGCATTCGTGCCCGGATGTGCGTGAGGGTTGATGGACGGATCTGAAAATCATCGAAGGTTGACTGGAAAAACTGCACCGGCAGGTGCGAGGGGCGGGCGCTCTACGCCTGGTGATCGCTAGATTCAACAAGTGTTCTGAAAAATATTCAGATCGCAATCTCGAACATCTGGATCTCACTTTTATTCTCGTTGCGACATTTCATTGCTTGCTTTCACTACTGTAGCGCGCTACAGTCAAGACGCTGAACATCAAGGTCGAAAGACCGCTTTCACAGGATCACGAAATTCAATGTCACGCCATTCCACCCCATCGCTTCAAGCGACGACCCGAGAAATCGGGACGGGTGGACTGCGCCCGTGGCATTCCTATTTGTTTGCGGGCTACGGACTGCCCACGAATAAGGATTGTCTGCACATGCGGTAACCGCGACTCCACACCTTCGGGTGGCAGGTCGCAAACCTGCCAACCTGAACTGGTGAAGAGGGATTCCAGCATCACGGAACCCCCGGCAGGCCGAAAGGTTTGTCGGGGGTTTTCGTTGTCCCCGCGCAGAGATTGTCGGAGAGATCGGACGTGGGCCGAAGAGTTCGGCGCTGCGCTGCTCTCTTCGGATCGATGCGAATCCCAATGAACCGATGGACCAGCCGCCATCGGAATGCTCTCTAACAATCTGGACTGTCGTAAGAGGCGCGGCGCAAGCCGGGCCTCGATGGACGATGAACGCTCGGAGCTTGGGAAACCATGCGCTCGGGTGATGATCGTGCGGGTGCCCGGTGCCCGTCTTCTACATGAAGCCATCGAAACTCAATCACCCCGGCGTGAGGTCGCGACCTCCAGACAACCGGGACGCCGCGGGTGTAGGACCGTGGACGGGGTGGGCGCGCGTGTCTCGAAGTTGTGGACCGGAGCGCGCATCGATGCACCTTCAGCAACGCAAGGCTGGCCTAGCGGCTGGGCTCCTGCCTTCCAAGCAGACGAGACGGGTTCGACTCCCGTGCCTTGCTCCAATTCGGATGGTTCGCATAGCGGCTATTGCACCTGGCTGTAAACCAGGCGACCCCTCGGGTCCTCCAAGGTTCGAGTCCTTGACCATCCACCAGCACGCGATTTCAGTTGTTCGATATCAATGGTGGCCGTAGCTCAACGGCAGAGCCCCTGGTCGTGAACCAGGAGGTCGCGGGGTCAGCACCCGTCGGTCACCCCAACATCGGGTCGTTCGTCCAAGGGCAGGACCCCGGACTTTTAATCCGGCCGATCTCGGTTCAAGTCCGAGGCGACCCACCA
>JBQTHL010000053.1:0-41167 GCA_052389915.1 Panacagrimonas sp. | reverse complement strand
GGTCGGTGCCGATCTCGAAGGTCACGGTGAGCGCGTAGGAGCCGTCGTTGCCGCTCTTGGAACTCATGTACAGCATGTCCTGCACGCCGTTGACCTGCTGCTCGATGGGCGCGGCCACCGACTGCTCCACCGTCGCCGCATCGGCGCCCGGAAACGTCGTGCTGACGACGATGGAGGGCGGCACGATCTGCGGGTAACGCGCCACCGGCAATGTGGTGAGCGAGATCGCGCCCGCGATGGTGATGACGATGGAGATGACCGCCGCGAAGATCGGGCGGTCGATGAAGAAGTTCACCATGGTCGGTCGGGATCTCTGGATGTGAACGCCTTCTTTAAAGCTTGGCCGAAGGCGCAGCCGGCTGCGGATTCACCACCACCCCCGGCTTGAGCTTCTGCAAGCCCTCGACCACCACCCGATCTCCCGCCTTGAGCCCCTGCTGCACCAGCCAGTCGGAACCGATGCGCGCGCCCATCGTCACGTCGCGCGGCTGCACCTTGTTGCCGGCATCCACCACCCACACCGAGGTCTTGCCTTGCAGTTCCTGTACCGCCCGCTGCGGAATCAGCAGCGCGTTGTCGATGCGGTCGGTGTCCACCAGCACTCTGGCGAACTGGCCGCTCAGCAGTTCACCTTTCGGGTTATCGACAACCAGCCGCACCGGCAGGGTGCCGGTGTTCTTGTCCACCGCGGCCTCGATGAAATTGAGGCTCGCAGGGCTCGAATATTCCACGCCGTCGGCGAGCACCACGCGGAACACGCGCGTGGGATCGGGCTTCTCGCGCGTGATGCCGAAGCGGTGCGCCAGCTCCAGCATACGGCGCTCGCTGATGCTGAAGTTCACATACATCGGGTCGGTGTCGTAGACCGTGGTGAGCAAGGTCGAGTAAGCCGTCACCAGTCCGCCCACGCGAATCTGCGCGCGTCCGACGATGCCGTCGATGGGCGAGGTGATGGTGGTGTATTCCAGATTCAGCTCCGCGGTTTTCAGCGCGGCCTGCGCTGCGTCCACCGAGGCGCGCGATGCGGAGCGGCGCGCCGTGACCGCATCGAGTTCCTGCTGGCTCACGGCGTTGAGCGCGGACAGCGGAGCCACGCGCCCGTAGTCGCGCTCCGCCTGCTCCACCGAAGACTGCGCCTGCGCCACGGCCGCACGCGCTTCGGCGCGCGCGGCGACGTAGGGCTGCGAATCGATCACGAACAACACCTGGCCCTTGGTCACGTGCGCGCCTTCGACCACGGTCTGCTTGTCCATGAGACCGCCGATGCGCGGACGGATTTCGACCGTGTTGAAGGCCTCGGTCTCGGCGACGTATTCGACCGTGACCGTCGCGGCCCGCGGTTTCAGCTCCATGACCGTGACTTCTGCCGGGGGTGGTGCCGGCGGGGCGGCGGGCTTCGAACAAGCCGCGAGCGCGAGCAGGGTCGCGAGGATGAGCGGGATCGATCCGTGCTCTGTTCGCCTGACGACAACGGGTTGGGACCCGACACTGCGGGTGTAGGGCGGCCCGTGGCCGCCGGAGTCGGCGGGCACGGCCCGCCCTACGTCCGGGCTTTCTTGCAGCACGGCCTTGACCACGAAAGAGAGATTCATTGTGCAAGTCGGATCATGCATACCGCATTATCGAATAGAGCAACGGCAGCAAACGGACCATCGCATAGAATGTTTCGCACCGCGGCCTTAGAACCGTATCGGACAACCCCACCGGACCGTCCTTGACCTCAATGTCTTCGCCCTTGCGCCGCTGCGGCTACACCCTGCTCAGCCTGATATGGATTCTGGTTCCCGGCCCGGCGTCCGCGTTCAACTTCGAAGACGTGTCCAAGCGCGCCCAGGCACTCGCTGCGGAAGCCTACAAACCTGCCGCAGCCGAATTGCCGCGCGAACTGCTGGAACTGTCCTACGACCAATACCGCGACATCCGGTTCAAACCGGATCAGGCGATCTGGCGCAACGCCAAACTGCCGTTCGAGTTGCAACTGTTCCACCCAGGGTTCAATTACCGGCAGCCCGTGCGGATCAACCTGATCGGCAGCCGTGGCGTGGAGCCGGTTCCGTTCAAGCCCGGTCTATTCGATTACGGGCGGCTCAACCCGCAGCTCGATGCCGCGAAGCTCGCGGACATCGGCTACGCGGGCCTGCGCATCCACTACAACCTCAACAGTCCCGACTACAAGGACGAGGTTCTGGTGTTCCAGGGTGCCAGTTACTTTCGCGCGCTGGGCAAGAACCAGCGCTATGGCCTGACCGTGCGCGGTCTGGCGGTGGACACGGGCATGTTGTCGGGCGAGGAGTTTCCGGTCTTCACCGAGTTGTGGGTGTCGCGGCCCAGCGCCAAGCAGGAGCACCTGGTGATCTACGCGCTGCTGGATTCGCGCCGGGTCACCGGCGCCTATCGCTACGAAATCAAGCCCGGCGCCACGACGACGATGGACGTGCAGTCGCGCCTGTTCCTGCGCGAGAAAGTGGCCAAGCTCGGCATCGGACCGCTGACCAGCATGTTCCAGTTCGGCGAGAACCAGCGCTCGGCGACGGAGGATTACCGGCCCGAGGTGCACGACTCCGACGGCCTGATGGTGCACAGCGGCACCGGCGAGTGGATCTGGCGACCGCTGATCAATCCCAAGCGACTGATCGTGACCTCGTTCGGCACCACCAACCCCCGAGGCTTCGGGCTGATGCAGCGCGACCGGAAGTGGGAACACTACGAGGATCTGGAAGCCCGCTACGACGCGCGTCCCAGCGTGTGGATCACGCCCAAGGGCGACTGGGGCGCGGGCCGGGTGGAGCTGGTGATGATTCCCACACCGGACGAAACCAACGACAACATCGTGGCCTACTGGGTGCCGGACTATCAGCCGCCCGAGGGCCGCGGCGTGGACTTCAGCTATCGGATGGCCTGGCAGATGAGCGAGGAAACGCGGCCTCCCGGTGGCTGGGCCGTGCAGTCGCGACGCGGCCACGGCTATGTGCGCGAGGCCGACGACACCATTCGCATGGTGGTGGATTTCGACGGCCCCAAGCTGCGCGGTCTGGCGCCCGATACCAAGCTGCTCGGCGCGCTATGGTTGAACGACAACGGCGAACTGGTGGAGCGACAGGTGTTCCGCAACGAGATGACCGGCGAATGGCGCCTGTCCTTCCGCTTCCGCCGCCTCGATCCCGACAAGCCGGTGGAGATGCGCGCCCTGCTCAAGAACGACCAGGACGTGCTGACGGAAACCTGGAGTTATCTCCTGGCGCCGTGATCGGGGAATCGTCCGGACGCATCGCGGAATACCTGGCGCGCCTGCCGCTGGACGCAGCGCGTCGCGAGCAGGTGCTGGCGAAGCTGGCTGAGGATTCCCCGAAGTCGGCCTTTGGCCGCATTCATTCCGAACTCGCAGAAGCCCCGAGCACAACCCGCGATTCGCGGCAGTCGATTCACGCGCGGCTGAAGCTGGACTGGTCGCGGCGGCACCTGCGCGGCGACGCCGCACTGGACAGGGTCGTCCAGCGCGACCGTCAGAACAATCCGCGCCTCGCCACCACGCCGCCGCTGGCGCGCGCCTCGATGACGCCGCAGCCCTGGGACACCAACGTGTTCGCGCGCGTGCTGCACGATCTGCGCGCGCGCTGGTTCGGTCTGCGCGGACGCCTGGCCAGTCGTGCGCCGGAACCCGAGCCCGTCGTGTCCGAAAGCGACGTGCACTGGCTCGGCGCTGCGCGCCTGCGCCGGCTGATTCTGCTCGGCTTCATCCTAATGCAGACCTGGCTCGCCACCTACTTCATGACGGCCATCCTGCCCTACCACGGCAGCCACTGGCTGGAGGTCATCATCCTGGCGATCTACGCGATTCTGTTCGCCTGGGTGGGCGCCGGTTTCTGGACCGCGCTGATGGGTTTCTGGGTGCTGATCCGCGGCAAGGACAAATACTCGATCAACGCCACCGCGGCTCCGGATTCGCCGATCTCGAACGACGCCCGCACCGCCATCCTGGTACCGATCTGCAACGAGGACGTGAGCCGCGTCTTCGCCGGCATCCGCGCGACCTACGATTCGCTCGCGCGCACCGATGCGCGACAGCACTTCGAGTTCTTCATTCTCAGCGACACCAGCGAGGCCGACACGCGCGTGGCGGAACTGGAAGCCTGGCTGGTCTTGTGCCGCGAGGTGAACGGCTTCGGCCACATCTTCTATCGACGCCGCACCAACCGCATCCGGCGAAAATCCGGCAACGTCGCCGACTGGTGCCGCCGCTGGGGCAGTAAGTTTCGCTACATGATCGTGCTCGATGCGGACAGCGTGATGTCCGGCTTCTGCCTCAAGCGCCTGGTGCAACTGATGGAGGCCAACCCCAAGGCCGGCATCATCCAGACCGCGCCTCGCGCCTCCGGCCGCGACACGCTGTACGCGCGCATCCAGCAGATGGCCACTCGCATCTACGGCCCTTTGTTCACCGCAGGCCTGCACTTCTGGCAGCTCGGCGAAAGTCACTACTGGGGCCACAACGCGATCCTGCGCGTCGCGCCTTTCATGCGGCATTGCGCGCTCGGCAAGATCGAGGGAAGCGGTCCGCTGGCCGGCGAAATTCTCAGCCACGATTTCGTCGAGGCCGCGCTGATGCGCCGCGCCGGGTGGGCCGTGTGGATCGCTTACGACCTGCCCGGCAGCTACGAGGAAATGCCGCCCTCGCTGCTCGACGAACTCAAGCGCGACCGCCGCTGGTGCCAGGGCAACTTGCAGAATTTTCAGCTCTTCACCGCGCAGGGCCTGCATCCGGCGCATCGCGCCGTGTTCATGACCGGCGTCATGGCCTACTTGTCGGCGCCGCTGTGGTTCCTGTTTCTGGTCTTGTCCACCGCGTTGCTGACAATGAACGTGCTGGCCGAGCCGGTGTATTTCACCGAGCCCTACCAGCTCTTCCCGCTGTGGCCCGAGTGGCATCCGGAGTGGGCGATCCGCTTGTTCGGCGCGACGGCCACCTTGCTGTTCCTGCCCAAGATGCTTGCCGTGCTGCTGGTGCTGGCGCGGCCGTCCGAGTGGCGCGGTTTCGGTGGACCGCTGCGCGTAGCGGCCAGCGTTGCGCTGGAGACCCTGTTCTCCGCGCTGCTCGCGCCGATCCGCATGATGTTCCACACCCGTTTCGTGGTCAGCGCGCTGCTGGGTCTGAAACTCACCTGGAAATCGCCGCCGCGCGGCGACAACGAAACGACCTGGAGCGAGGCCTTTTCCAAGCACGGCGGCGGCAGCCTGCTGGGACTGATCTGGGCCGGCGGCGTGTACACGCTCGACCCCGGTTACCTGTGGTGGCTGCTGCCCGTGGTCGGCAGCCTGATGCTCGCGATTCCGTTATCGGTCTGGTCCTCGCGCGTGGCCCTGGGCCGCGCTTTTCGCGACGCGCGCCTGTTCCTGATTCCGGAAGAATCGATTCCGCCGCGCGAACTGCGCTGGCTGCGCATGGCCCTGCGCAAGGTGCGCGGCCCGCTCGCGGATTTCCGCGCCGCCGTCGTGGACCCGTCGATCAACGCGCTGATCTCCAGTTGCGGCATCCCGCGCACCCGGCGGCCCGTCGCGTTGATCGAGCAGCGCGAACATCTCATCGAGCGCTCGCTCACCCAGGGCCCCGAATCTCTCGGCGAAGGCCCGCGCAACGTTCTGCTCAGCGACCCGCTGCTGCTCGGCAAGCTGCATAGCGAGGTCTGGACGTCGGCGAAGACTCACAAGGGCTGGTTCGACGCCGAATCGAGCGGCGAGACCTGAAGTTACGCTTCGATCAATCGCCGAGCCGCACTTGCAGGGCCGTGTCCCACGCAAGAACGTCGTCGAAATCCTCGCGACCGCCCCCCGGGAATACGGCTGCCAATCGCTCGAAGCGAACGAGTCGACCGCGATAACCGTGCCCGGAAGCCAGTACCCGCCGCACCGGTTCGTCGAGCGCCTCGCGATAAAGCAGGCTCAGATGCGGAGCGAGCACATAGGACGAAGCTCCGCGAAGTCCGTTGCGCAGAAGGTTCTGGATTGCGACAGGTCTGGGATCGTCGAACTCGACGAACAAGGTCTTGAACCGCTCGCGCGAATGGCCCGAAGCGCCGGCGCTCATCGCGAACGGCGCCACGGCACAGGCCACGCTTTGCAGCAGCGCGGGCAGATCGTCTTCGGGCGTGGTTTCTGCCACGTGCAGGGTGATGTGCGGCTCGAACACCGGGGTGTCGTAAGCCACAGCCAGTTGCGCGATCTGCGCAGAGAAGCGGCTGTGGTGCGGTTCGCCAGGGATCAGCCAGAAAGCAGTCTTTCGAGGACGTTTCATCCGCCACCTTCGCCCGACCAGACGCCGGGGAACGCGCGTGCGGCGATCAGGCCCTGCGGCGTTCCGGTGTCGAGCATGCTCCAGGACTCGTCGCCCACGCTGTCCACATGCATACCCGCACGTATCGCCGCCGCAACGATGCTGCCGAACGGCCATTCCGGCGGAGACGCCTGCGATCGGCCGATCGCAGATTCGGACAGGCGCACAACTTCCGCTTCCATAAATGCGGTGAAGCGCGGACGCCACGCGGCCGCGAGCCAGGTCCAGTCACTGGCACCCCGCGCCGGCTTTTGTTCCTTGGGTTCCAGGCTCGTGACGCGACCGGACGCATCGGTTCGCACCACGTCCGACAGCGCGCCCGCGCGATGCATCGGACACAGGCCGAGGACGATGTCCGCACCGGTCCGGTCGAGTCGCGCGAGCACCTGTGCCATGAGGTCCGGCGGATCGAGCAGCAGATCCGGAAATCCGAACAACACCGTTGCGTCGCGGATGAAGGGCGCGGCCCGGCTCGCCGTAAACGGCGGGCCCCAGGAATCGTCGATGAGGAAATAGCCCATGCTCAGCCCGAGGCGCGATCCGTCGCCGTAGTACTCGGCGATGTCCCACTTGCCCGATCGCAACACGATGCACAACTGCGATGCGCCGGCACGCCGCATCTGCTCGATCACGTATAGCGAAACCGGCTTGGGTCGCGGGCTTGCGTCGTGCGGGTCCGGCATGAATCCGACCGGCAACAGCTCCTTGCTGCACGGCAGCGACCCCAGACGTGTGGCACGGCCCGCCGCGGGGATCAGGCCGACGATTCTTCGCGATGCCTCCGCATCAGCATTCGCGACGGCCGTTTGCTGCACATTCACCACGCGTTTCTGGTCCTCGGATGCATGATGGAATGAGAGTTCGACGGGCGCCCGGGAACTTTTTGCCTACGCTTCGCTTCGGCTGGCGGTCGGCTGAAGCTGGGCGTCGAAATAACTCGATCAAGGCTTGATCGCAAACCACCACGGACAATGACGTATCGCTCCTCGAAGCGGTCCTGCAGCCCGACATCGTCCCTGAGCCTTTGGCAGCCTCACCGCCTATTTCCCGTTGAATGTCGCAGGGCGCTTGGCGATGAAGGCGCTCACGCCTTCGCGGAAATCGGCGGTGCGGGTTCCTGCCCGAAAGGCCTCGCGTTCCGCTTCGAGTTGTTCGTGCAGGCCGCGATCGAATGCGCGCGCTGCCAGGCGCTTGTATTGCCCGTAGGCGCGCGTGGGGCCGGCGGCGATCTTGCGCGCCATCTCGTCCACTTCCGCAGCGAGCCGATCCGGCGCGACCACGCGATTGACCAGGCCCGCTTGCAGCGCCGCAGCGGCATCCAGGGTCTCGCTCAGCATCACGAACTGTGCGGCACGACGCTCGCCCATCATGCGCGGCAGAAAGAAAGTACCGCCGCAATCCGGCGAAGCGCCGATCCGGTCGTAGGCGACGATGAAGCGCGTTCCTTCCGCCGCGACCACCAGGTCGCAACCTGCCATCAGGGAAAGCCCCGCACCGGCCGCGGCGCCGTGTACCGCGGCGATGACCGGCGCGTCGATGCTGCGCAGCGTCTCGATGGCGGGATGCAGGGCGTCCAGCAACTCGTCGACGACCGTGGCGGCCCGATCGAAATCTGCTGCAAATCCTGTCAGGTCTCCGCCGGCGACGAAGGCGCGGCCTGCTCCGCTCAGCACGACGCAGCGCACACGCGAATCGCCGGCCAGGGGGAGTACGGCATCGCGAATCGCGCGAGCGGTGGGCACGTCGATGGCGTTGAGAACTTCGGGACGATTGACCGTGACCTTGGCAATGCCGGTGGCGGGATCGAGTTCGAGTATTGCGAGGGTCACGGTGGGCTCCAATGGCAATGCGCAACTATTGAGATTTACAGAAATAGGCGACACAAAACAGCTGTCATGCTCGCGAAGGCAGGCATCCAGTTTTCGCCCGTAACCCAGCCGCCGGTGGGGCTGAGGGACTGGATTCCCGCCTTCGAGGGAATGACGGTTCTGAATTTTCCAGGCGTTACTCGCTTACGAAAAATTCAATCCCGGAATTTCGCGGGACGCTTCTCGACATGCGCAGCAACGGCCTCGCGCAAATCCTCGCCCACCAGCATGCCCGCGTTCCAGGCCGCAGTGTAGGCAAGACCATCCTGCACGCTGTGATCGCGCGCCCACAGCAGGTTGCGCTTGATGCCGCGCACGGTGGTCGGGGGCTTCGATGCAATCAGGCGTGCCATCTCCAAGGCAGCTTCGAACAGCGCTTCCTTGGACTCACAAACACGCGACACCAGGCCGAGCGACTGTGCGCGCCGCCCGTCGAAAGTCTCCGCGGTAAAGCTCAGTTCGGCCGTCGCCGAAAAGCCGATGACGTGGCGCAGGCGCTGCAATGTACCCACGTCCGGCACCACGGCGAGGTCCACTTCCTTGATGCAGAAGCGCGCATCCGCGGTGCACAGGCGCACATCGCAGGCCGAGATCAGGTCCACGCCGCCGCCGATGCAGGCGCCGTGAATCGCAGCGATGACGGGCACGCGAACCTTTTCCACCGCGTTGAAAGCGGCCTGTGCGTGCTCGATGAAAGTCAGCACCTTTTCGCTCGCGCGCGTCGCGCAAGGCTCGCCCGCTTTCACGCCGCTCAGCCAGTCGATGGCGGAGATGTCGATGCCCGCGGTGAAGTGCTTGCCTTCGCCACAGAGCACGATGGCTCGCACCGATGTCATGCGATCCAGCGACTCCAGCGCGCGCGGCAGTTCCTCCCACATACGCAGGTCGAGCGCGTTGGCGCGGTCCGGCCGGTTGAGCTTGAGCCACGCAATGTTGCCGCTGACTTCGGTCTTGATCGTTTCGAAATTGGTGTTCATGGATTTCCCTCGGACTCAATCAGGCGTCGGCATCCGGCTGGCGCGACGGGTGCGCGCGCTGGAAGGCTTCGATCTTCAGGCACTCCGCTTCGATCCGGCGCAAGGTCGAATACGGCGTCATGTCGGTGTTCACGCGTGCGGCGTTGGCAATCTGCGGAACCAGGCAGCAATCGGCAAGCCCTGGCGCATCGCCAAAACAGAACCGCCCGCGCCGCGGCGATTGCGCAAGCTGTTGCTCCAGCGAAGCAAAACCCAGCATGACCCAGTGCCGATACCAGTCGTTCTTCCGATCCTCCGACACACCCAGGGTACCGGTCAGATATTTCAGCACGCGCAGATTGTTGAGCGGATGAATCTCGCAGGCGATTGCCAGCGCAAGCTGGCGCACCCAGGCGCGGTCCGCTGCCGAAGAGCGCGGCAGCAGCGGTGGCTCTGGATGCTGCTCGTCGAGGTACTCGATGATCGCCAGCGACTGGGTCAGATGCTCGGTTTCGTCTTCGAGCACGGGCACCAGTCGGGCCGGGTTGATCTGGCCGAACTCGGCGCCCAGTTGCTCGCCACCGTTGCGCAACAGGTGAATGGGAACCTGTTCCGCTGCCAGCCCCTTGAGCTGCAAGGCGATGCGGACCCGGTAGGACGCGGAGCTACGGAAGTAACTGAAGAGCTTCATGGACGGACGCGGGTTTCAAGGGCCGGTTGGATGAGCCCGCACATGATGCTTCAATTCGAGAACGTCTCGAAAATCAGCCGCCGCAGCCACTGGCTCGCGGGGTCGCGATGCAGGCGGGAATGCCGGAACGCATTGATGGTCTTGCTCGATACTGGCCGACGGATTGCGCACGGTGCTGACGGTTACGCGCGGCGCCACCTTTGCCAGCCGCGGCAATGGCGACGGCGCGGGTAGAATCCGCCGGTCTTCATCGAGCCCATCGCATGAGCCAGCCCACCCCCGACGCAAGAGCGATTCCGATCCGCCTTGGCGTCAACGTCGATCATGTCGCCACCCTGCGTCAGGCGCGTGGCACGCCCTACCCCGACCCGGTCGAAGCCGCGCTGACGGCGGCCGGCGCCGGCGCGGACAGCATCACCATCCATCTGCGCGAAGACCGCCGCCACATCCAGGACCACGACCTGACGCGCCTAATCGCGAGCTGCCCAGTGCCGGTGAATCTGGAACTCGCGCTGGACGACGAGACGCTGGCCATCGCCAGTCGCGCCGCGCCGCGCTATGCCTGCCTGGTGCCGGAACGCCGCGCGGAAATCACCACCGAAGGCGGGCTCGATGTGGCCGGCCATCTGGCGTCTGTGAAGGACGCGTGCTCGGAACTCGCGGACGCTGGCATCGTGGTCGCGCTGTTCATCGACGCCGATCCACGCCAGCTCGAAGCCGCGCTGAAATCCGGGGCACCGCATATCGAGATTCACACCGGGCGGTATTGCGACACGCAGGGCTCTGAGTGCGAACATGAACTCGACGCCATCCGCCGCTTCGCCGCGTCTGCTGCGCGGGCCGGGCTCGAAGTCCACGCCGGCCACGGTCTCACCGTGCAGAACCTGGGTCTCATCGCGGCCATTCCCGAAATCGTGGAACTCAACATCGGTCACGCGCTGATCGCACGCTCGGTCTTCATAGGCCTGCCGGCCGCGGTGACGGAATTTCGTCGCGCGATGGGCGATGCGCGCACACCGCCATCCGAATGATCTACGGCATCGGCACCGACCTGATCCGCGTGTCTCGCATCGAAGCCGTGCTGGCCCGGCATCCGCAGCGTTTTCCGGAGCGCCTGCTGCACCCGCAGGAACTCGCGCAGTACCTGCAATCCGGACGCCCCGCGAATTTCATGGCCAAGGCCTGGGCGGCGAAAGAGGCCTTCGGCAAGGCGCTCGGCACCGGCGTGCGCGGTTACGACAATCCCGAGGTTGGCGTCGCACGCGGCGAGCTGGGCCGTCCGCACCTCGTATTCTCGTCTGCGATGGCTGCGCGTCTGGAAGCGCTCGGCATCTGCGCCGGACACGTCTCGCTCAGCGACGAAGACGGACTGGTCATCGCCTTCGTCGTGCTCGAACGGCGCGGCGAACGAACCCCCGAATAACGGCACACAGCTTCGCTAAGCTTGCGCGCTTCGTCCTTTCGCATCGATCCCTTCATGTCCGACTTCCTTCCGCCAGAGTGGGCGCCGCAATCCGCCGTCATGATGACCTGGCCCCGGGCCGACGGCGATTTTTCCCGGCATTTCGCCGCGGTGGAAAATAATTTCATCGGCATCGTCACAGCCATCAGCCGCTTCGAGCCCGTGCACATCAACTACGGCCTCGATCCGGCACCGCTGTTGTCGCGACTCGCCGCGGCAGGTGCGAACGCAGATCGCGTACGCATTCATCGCGCCGAATCCGACGACGTATGGGCGCGCGACCACGGGCCGATCACGGTCGTGCGAGGCAACAAGCTCGTGCACCTGGATTTCCGCTTCAACGGCTGGGGCGGCAAGTTCGCGGCCGAGCGCGACGACGCGCTCACGCGCCGGCTCGCCGAACTCGGCGCCTGGAGCGCACCGGTTGAGTCGCAGGATTTCGTACTCGAAGGCGGCGCCATCGAGGTGGATGGCGCGGGCACACTGTTGACCACCGAGCGCTGCCTGCTGGCACCCACACGCAACCCACATCTCGACCGCGCCGGCATCGAAGCCTTCCTCAAACCGCGCCTCGGCGTGGACCGCGTGCTGTGGCTCAAGCACGGCGACCTGATCGGCGACGACACCGATGGCCACATCGACACCATTGCGCGCTTCTGCGATGCACAGACCATCGCGTACCAGGCCTGCGAGGACCGTAGCGACGAGCACTTCGAGGACCTGGCTGCGATGCAGGACGAACTGCACGCATTCCGTCAGTGCGACGGCTCGCCCTACCGGCTCGTGCCGCTACCCATGCCCGCGCCAATCTTCGATGAAGACGGCAAGCGCCTGCCGGCGGGCTACGCGAATTTCCTGATCATCAATGTCGCGGTGCTGGTGCCGGTCTACGGCCTGCCACAGGATGCCGAAGCACTCGCACGGCTACGGCCCTGTTTTCCCGATCGTGAAGTCGTGGGCGTGGATTGCCGCTGGCTGATCCAGCAGTACGGCAGCCTGCACTGCGTGACGATGCAGATTCCGAGCGCGCCATCAGAGGGCTGAGTCGCCGAGACTTTTGCATCCGGCAGGTTTGATGACGAATATAGCTGCGCGATCACACCACAGGAGCGATCCGGTGCCTGTTATCTCGATGTTAGACCTGTAGGAGTCCCTCATGAACTGGAAAGCTGTGGCTCGCGACGTTCTCATCGTTATGGGACTAACGTTCTTCGGTGGCATTCCCATCGGTTTCTTAGCCACCTCACTAGGCGCAAAAGATTCGCCGAACATGCTGCTCGCGATCGCGCTGTCCAATTTTCTCTTTGCGCTTATTGGCTTCACGGTCGCTGGCTGTCTCGCCAGAACCAACCGGTTTCGCCATCTGCTGGTCGTCACTGTAATCGTTTGGGTCCTGAGTATTGCCAACGTATTTCTGTTGCACGCTCCACTCATCAACTGGTTCTATTCGCTACCGTTCCTCCTGCTCGTCATGGGACTCGGCGGAGCGGTGTCGTTCCTGTTTGTAAAGAAACCAACACAGACCGATGGGCAACAGGTCTAACCCGGCGCTGCGGCGGAACGGCGACTCGCTGCCGCTCGCACCGTCCACTGAGCTTGGTCGTTCTACGGCGTCATCGTGCGTATGTATTTCATGCTCATGAAGCAATATGCAAAGCCGCATATTCACGTGCAATACGCAGATGACCCTGCTGTGTTTACGCTAGACGACAGTGAGATGCTTGCCGGATAGTTGCCCGCAAAGCAGACTCGTCTGATCCACGCATGGATCGAGCTGCGACGGGAAGAACTCGTGGCAAATTGGCCCCTGGCTGCGAAGGGTGACGCTCCATTCAAGATCGAGCCGTTGAGGTAGCGATAATCCCAAAGTCAGGAACCTCAGGGTGGTCACCGGACAACGTACCGAGCGACTTTTGCATCATCTTCACCCCGCAAACGCTAAGGCCTGATCCAGCCGGCTCACCGCGGTCACTTCCATCTCCAGCTTCACCGCCGCCTTGCGCGGCTTGTTCGCTTCCGGCACCAGGGCGCGCTTGAAGCCCTGCTTGGCGGCTTCGATCAGACGCTCTTCACCACCCTGCACCGGCCGGATTTCTCCCGCGAGACCCACTTCGCCGAACACGATCAGATCGGTCGGCAGGGGCCGGCCGCGGAAGCTGGAGAGCGCGGCCAGCAACAGCGGCAGATCGGCTGCTGGTTCCTGGATGCGCATGCCGCCGACGACGTTGACGAACACGTCCTGATCGCCCAGCGCGATGCCGCCGTGACGGTGCAGCACGGCGAGCAGCATGTTCAGGCGATTGGCTTCGAGACCGAGCGCGACCCGGCGCGGGTTGCCGATCATCGAACGATCAACCAGGGCCTGCACTTCGACCAGCATGGGCCGCGTGCCCTGGCGCGTGACGGTGATGACGCTGCCGGGCACGGGCTGTTCGTGGCGCGACAGGAACAGCGCGGACGGATTGCTCACCTCTTTCAGCCCGCCATCGGTCATGGCGAACACACCGAGTTCGTTGACCGCGCCGAAGCGGTTCTTCACCGCACGGATCAGGCGGAAGCGCGAACCCGGATCGTGCTCGAAATACAGCACGGTATCGACCATGTGTTCGAGCACACGCGGACCGGCGATGGCGCCTTCCTTGGTGACATGGCCGACCAGCACCACCGTCGTGCCCGTGCTCTTGGCGTAGCGCACGAGTTGCGCGGAGCACTCGCGCAACTGCGACACCGAGCCGGGCGCGGAATCCAGCGTCTCGGTGTAGAGGGTCTGGATCGAGTCGATGACGACGAAGCCGGGACGGGTCGCAGCGAGTGTCGCCAGAATGCTTTCGACACTGGTTTCGGCCAGCGCCGGCAGGTCGAGCCGCGGCAGACCGAGGCGCTGCGCGCGCATCGAGATCTGCGACAGCGATTCCTCGCCCGTCACATACAAGGTGTCGAGTCGGCCTTCGACCGCGGCCAGCACTTGCAGCAGCAGCGTTGACTTGCCGATGCCCGGATCGCCGCCGATCAGAATCACCGCGCCGCGCACCAGGCCGCCGCCGAGCACGCGATCCATTTCGGCCAGGCCGCAGGGCAGGCGCGGTGACGACTCCGCTTCCACTTCATGAAGGCGACGAACCGCTGAGGTTGCGTTGCTGCCACGCACTGCGGACTTCGTGGGAGAGACGACTGACTCGATCAGCGTGTTCCAGGCGCCGCAATCGCTGCACTGGCCCGACCACTTGGACGCGGAGGCGCCGCAGTTCTGGCAGACGTAGGCAGTCTTGAGCTTGGCCATCGGTCAGTCCACACCGAGATACTGGAAGCGCACGCGATTGGTCAGGCCGCAGAACAGTTCGTAGCTAAGCGTGCCTGCAAAACCCGCGACGATTTCTGCGGGCAGCTCGTCGCCGAACAGCAGCACCGGATCGCCTACCCGTGCTTCCGGCACGCCGCGCAAGTCCACCGTGATCATGTCCATTGACACGCGCCCCGCGAGCGGCACTCTCTTGCCGCGGACGAGCACCGGTGAGCCGTTGGGCAGCGAGCGATGCAGGCCGTCGGCGTAACCGACCGCGACCACACCGATGGCCATGCGCTCGGGGCAGAGGTAAGCAGCGCCGTAGCCGATAGCGGCGCCAGCCTCGTACATGCGGATGGCGAGCAGCCGGCTCGTCAACCGCAGCGCGGGCTGGAATCCCAGGTCGGCTCCGGTCTTGCCCGGCAGCGGGCTTGCACCGTAGAGCACGAGCCCGGGCCGAACCCAGTCGCGCCGGGAGTCCGGCCAGGCGATGAGCGCCGCAGAATTGGCGATGGAGCGCGCGCCGGGAACGCCGGCCAGCGCAGTGTCGAACGCGGCGATCTGGTCGGGAGTCGCGCTTGAATCCGTTTCATCGGCGCGCGCCAGATGCGTGATCCAGCCTTGGAAACGCCAGGACGGATGCCGCTTCAATACCTCACGCAGACGCGGAATCGCGTCGAGCGGAAAACCGAGTCGATGCATGCCACTGTCGAGCTTGAACCAGACGGCGATGTTGGATTCCGCGGGCATCGCTTCCAGCAGTTCCACCTGCCAGAAGTCGTGCACCACGACTTGCAAACCTTCGTACGCGGCGAGCGCGGCTTCGTCCGACGAGAGCACGCCTTCGAGCAGTGCAATCGGCGCGCGCAGATGCGCTTCCAGCAAGACCTGTGCTTCTTCCATGCAGGCCACCGCGAGCGCGTCGACACCCGCGTCGTCGAGCGCACGAGCCACCGGCACCGCGCCGTGGCCGTAGGCATCGGCCTTCACCGCGGCCATCACGCGCGACTTGGGCGCCAGACGGCGCACCTGCGCAAGGTTGTGCTGAATCGCCGACAGATTCACCGTCGCGGTGACGCGGGGGATCATCCGTAGCCAGCCCCGGTGGGATTCTCGAACTTGGTATTGGCGCCGATGAACTGCACGTTCATCGTGGCCAGCGGGCCGTTGCGCTGCTTGGAGATGATGATCTCCGCCTCGCGCTCGTCCTTGCTCTTGTCGTAGACCCAGTCGCGGTAGATGAAGACCACGAGATCGGCGTCCTGCTCGATACCACCGGATTCGCGCAGGTCGGACATGCGCGGGCGCTTGTTGTCGCGGTTCTCCAGTCCGCGGTTGAGCTGCGACAGCGCGATGATCGGAATCTTCAGTTCCTTGGCCAGCGACTTGAGCTGACGCGAAATCTCGCTGACTTCTTGCACGCGGTTGTCGCCCTTGCCCGGCACCTGCATGAGCTGGATGTAATCCACGATCAGCAGCTTGATGTTCTCGCGCATGGCCAGGCGCCGCGCCTTGGCGCGCAGGTCCATCGGCGACAAGCCGCCGGTCTCGTCGATGAACAGCGGCGCCTCGCGCAGACGGCCAATGGTCCAGGTGAGCTGGTCCATTTCCGCATCGTTCAATTCGCCGCTTTTCAGCTTGTGCAGGGGGATGCCGCTGCGCGAAGAGATCACGCGAAAGCCCAACTGCTCCGCGCTCATTTCCATGCTGAACATGGCCACCGCTTCCTTGCGGTCGAAGGCCACGTGCTCGGCGATGTTCATGGCGAACGAGGTCTTGCCCATGGACGGACGCGCCGCGAGAATCATCAGATCGCCAGGGCCGAGGCCCGTGGTCTTGTTGTCGAACTCGATGAAGCCGGTCTGCAATCCAGCCATGCCCATGGGGTTGCGCCGCACCGAATCGATGCGCTCGAACACCTGGTCGAGCACCACCGGCATGGCGAAATATTCGCTGCGCGATTTGGCGCCGCGCTCGCGGATCGCGAAGACTTTCTGCTCGGCGTGATCGATCAGCTCTGCGGTCTCGCGGCCGTCGGGCCGGTAGCCGAGTTCCGCGATATCACCGCCAGCCGCGACCAGGCTGCGCAGCACCGAGCGTTCGCGCACGATGTCGGCGTAGGCCGTGACGTTGGCCGCGCTCGGCGTGTCGTTGGCCAGCGATCCCAGGTAGGACAGGCCGCCCGCTTCATCGAGCAGCCGGCGCGCGCGCAGGTGCTCGGTCAAGGTGACGAAGTCGCAGGGCTTTGCTGCGCCGATCAGCTCGGAGATCGCCCGCCAGATCAACTGGTGATCGGCGCGGTAGAAGTCCTGCTCGCCCAGGCGATCCGCGATGTCGTTCCAGGTGCGGTTGTCCAGCAGCAGGCCACCGAGCACGGACTGCTCGGCTTCAATCGAGTAAGGGGGCTGGCGAGTCTGCGCCGGCAGGGCTCTGATCTGGGCCATAAAGCCTCTGAGTTCTTGTTGCGGGCGCCAGTGTAACGCCCGCTCAGCCCGTGATCTGGGGACAAGCTTGTGGGAATTTTGTGGGCGCGCTGTGTGATCGATTCGCGGCTCGGAAAAGCAACGTCAAACGAATCACGCAATGGAGCAGCGACTAAGCTGCGACGGCAAAGAAAAGCGCAGAGACGCAGAGAAAAGAAAATGCCGAATTCTTGCCTCTGCGCCTCTGCGCTTTTCTCTGCGCCTTTGCGTGATTCTTGTCGCTTTGGGGAGTTTGAAACCAAGCGAGGAAACGAAAACGGCCCGCACAAGGCGGGCCGTCTTTACCGCGATACGAGGCGAAAAACTCAGCCTCCTTTCTGCGCCTCGACCACGATGTTCAGGCTGGTCTCGACTTCCGAGTGCAGACGCACGGCAACGGCGAAGGTGCCGGTGGCGCGGATCGGACCGGTGACCATGTCGATCTCGTTCTTCGCGACATCGATGCCCAGCGCTTCGGCGGCGTGCACGATTTCGGCCGGACCGACCGAGCCGTAGAGCTTGCCTTCCTCCGACGCCAGCGCCTTGATGGTCAGCGTCTGGCCACCGATCTTCTCCGCGCGAATCTTGGCGGCGTTGATCGAGTCCTGCGAGCGCTTCACCAACTCGGCCTTGCGCGTTTCGAACACCTTGCGGTTGGGCTCGTTGGCCGGCAGCGCCTTGCCCTGCGGCAACAGGAAATTGCGGCCGTAGCCGGACTTCACCTTCACGGTGTCGCCGAGGTCGCCGAGGTTCTTCACCCTTTCGAGAAGGATCACTTGCATACGGTTCTCCTTACTCGTGCTTGTCGGTGTAGGGCAGCAGCGCCAGGAAGCGCGCCTGCTTGATGGTGGTGGAGAGCTGACGCTGGAAGCGCGTCTTCGTGCCGGTCACGCGGGCCGGAACGATCTTGCCGTTCTCGCCGATGTACTGCTTGAGCGTGGCCAGATCCTTGTAGTCGATCGTGGTGGCGCCTTCGGCGGTGAACTTGCACGACTTCTTGCGACGGAATACGCGGGACATTAGAGCGCCTCCTCGGTTGCATCTTCGCCAGCTTCGGCTTCGGCATCCAGCGCCGCGAGTTCGGCCTGCTGGCGCTGCTTGTACTCGGGCTTCTTGTCTTCCTCGGGCACCTTGAACAGGTGCGACTGCGTGGTGACGGCAGCGTCCTGGCGGATGACCAGCTTGCGGATGACGGCGTCGTTGAAGCGGAACGCGTTCTCGAGTTCGGCCAGGGCCTTGTCGGTGCATTCCACGTTCATCAACACGTAGTGGGCCTTGTGCAGCTTGGCGATGGCATAGGCCAGCTGGCGCCGGCCCCAGTCCTCCAGACGATGAATCTTGCCGCCGTCGGATTCGACCATCGCCTTGTACCGCTCGATCATGGCCGGAACCTGATCGCTCTGGTCCGGATGGACCATGACCACAATTTCATAGTGACGCATGCAAACTCCTGTGGATGTCGGGGCTTCGAGCCCCGGAGCAGTCCCCCGTAGTGCCACCGGTGGGACAGGGCTTTCGTCGGCGGGGCCGGCGAAAGGGGGGCGGATTCTAGGGGACGGGCGTGAGCGGTGCAATCGCGCGCGGCGGACGCAACGGGGTATCGGCGGCTAATTCAGCGCCGGTGTCCCGACGGAAGCGAACAGGCTCACCCGATCGCGACCCCTGTGCTTGGCCTCGTACAAGGCTGCATCCGCACGTTCGATCACGTTCTGCGCATCCGCGCCGTCGAGGGGAAACAGCGCCACACCGATCGAGACCGTCAGCGCCAGCGGCTCCCCATCCTTGAACTGTACACGCATGCAGGCGACCGCCTCGCGTATGCGCTGCCCCGCGGCCATTGCCTGCGAAGGATGGTCAGTATCGAGCACGACGGTGAACTCCTCGCCGCCGAAACGCGCCACGGCTTCGTCTTCTCGCACCGAGCTTGCGAGTACCCGGCCGATTTCCCGCAGCGCACGATCGCCGGCCTCGTGACCGTACTCGTCGTTGACCGACTTAAAGTGATCCACGTCGATCATCAGCACCGCAAAGCCCTCGCCGCTGCGCGCATGACGCGCCACGCGGGCGCGCAGCCAGTTTTCCAGCCAGCGCCGGTTGTTGAGTCCGGTCAGCGGATCGATCAGCGCCTGCCGGCTGAGCTCCTCACGCAGGCGCAGGTTGCCGAAGGCCAGGCCGATTTTATCCGCCACCATCTTCACCAGCGGCATCTCGGGCGCCCAGCCGTCGGCTGCGCGGCCCCAGGCGAGTTCTATCAGGCCCATTTGCGCGCCGAGCGTCTGGATCGGGACGCACAGATGCGGGTGCCGATAGCTGTGAGAGGAAACGTGCGGACAGTACAGCGCGTCGGCTTCGCCCTCGACGTGATGAATCTCGCCGCGACGCAGCGCCCAGCAATCGGCGCTCGGAAATACAGGCGCACCGGGCGGCGCGGCACCCCAATGGGTCTTTCGCTGAAACGACTCGTGCGTGGCGTCGGCCAGGTACAGCGCGCCGTCGGCCTGCAGAAAGATGCGCGGCAGGTAAAGCATCACTACTTGTCCGGCCTCGCCGAGGTTATTGGCCGCCGAAAGCAATTGGCTCATCTCGGCGATCAGCGTGAGTTCCTCGTTGCGGCGCTGGCCGCCACGAATGATCTCGTGCAACTGCGCGGTGCGTTCGCTCACCTGCAATTCGAGACTGGCGGTGAGCGCCTTGAATCTCGCTTCGGCCGCCTTGCGCTCGTTGATATCCTCGATCACCGCGACGAAGGACACGGCCGTGTCCGCAGTCGCTTCTATACGGCCGACGAACAGCGCGATCCAGACGACGCTTCCGTCCTTTCGAAGGTAGCGTTTATCCAGCGAGTATTTGTCGATGGCACCGCTGACGATCTGCTGGACCAGAGCAAGGCTGCCGGCCAGGTCGTCGGGGTAGGTAATGGTCCGGGAATCGATCTGCAACAGCTCGTCAGACTCGTAGCCGGTTATCTCGCAGAGCTTGCGATTGACCTTGAGCCAGCGCCCTCCGGCGTCCAGCACAGCCATGCCGACCGCCGCCTGCTCGAAGACGCCGCGGAAGCGCGCCTCGTTCTTGTCGAGCAGGCGCATCATCTCCTGACGCTCGGTGATGTCGAGCACCATGGAAATCAGGGTTTGCGCCCGGCCTTCGGCGTCGCGCGTCACCGAATTGTGCACTTCGAGCCAGCGTCGCTGGCCGCTGCGGTGGGTCATCGGGACCACCGCGGAATATTGGTCCTGCTCGCCACCGAACAATCGATCCATGCGCTCGCGCCGCAGAGCCACGTGCTCCGGCGGAATAACCCCGAGTTCCTCCGCGGTCTTGCCCATGGCCTCGGCCTCGCTCCAGCCGAACAGCTCCTCGGCGCGGCGCGACCAGCGCCGGATGCGCAGGTCGGGCGTGAACTCGACCACACCCAGCGGGGTGTTTTCGAAATGGAAATCGCGCACGCGCCGGTCCTCAATGGCCTGCGCCTCGGCGCGCTTGCGCTCGGAGATATCGAGCACCACGCAGATGAAATTGCGCTGCTGCCCTGCAGAACTCACCAGCTCGCGCACGAAGATCTCGGTGTGCACGATGCCACCGTCCTTGCGCACGTACCGCTTTTCCTGACTGAAGTGCCGGGTCGTTCCGGCGGCCACTTCCAGGTTCAGCCTGTCGCTTTCGCCAACATCGGCCGGCAAGGTCACCGAGCGGAAGTTGCGCTCCAGCAGTTCCTCGCGGGTGTAGCCGAGCATATCGACCATGCGCTGGTTGACCATCAAGTAACGCCCGCTCTCGTCGGTAACGTTGATGCCAACCGCGGCGACTTCGAATATGCCGCGGAAGCGCGCCTCGCTCTGATTGAGTTGGTGCAGTATCTCTTCGCTTCTGGTGATGTCGAGAGCCATCGAGACCACGGCTTGCACCTGCCCTGTGGCATCGCGCGTCACCGAGTTATGCACCTCGATCCACAGTTTCCGGCCGCTGCGATGCTCCATCGGCACCACGGCCGAAACATGATCCTGCTCGCCGCGGAACATGCGCCCCACACGTTCGCGACGTGGCGTCTCCTGTTCCGGCGGAAACAGGCCGAGTTGCTCCGCGGTCCGGCCCACGGCCTCGGCCTCGCTCCAGCCGAACAGTTGCTCGGCACGACGCGACCAGCGCCGGATACTCATATCCGGCCCGAACTCGACCACGGCCAGCGGCGTGTTCTCGAAGTGGAAATCACGGATACGCCGGTCCTCGGACGCCTGCTCATCGACGCGCTTGCGCTCGCTGATATCGAGCGCAACGCATATGAAGCGGCGCTCCTGTCCGGCCGAAACGGCCAGCTCGCGCACGGCGATCTCGGCGTACACGATGCCGCCATCCTTGCGGACGTAGCGCTTCTCCCGGCGGAACTGATCGAGCGTGCGGCCGGCAACCTGTCCCGCCATCTGCCCGAGTTGCTCCAGATCGGCGGCCGGCGTTACCGCACGGAAATCCATGCCCAGGAGTTCTTCGCGCGTGTAGCCGAGCATGTCCACCATGCCCTGGTTGACCATCAGGTAACGCCCATCCTCGTCGGTAACGTTGATACTCACCGCAGCGACCTCGAAGATGCCGCGGAAACGTGCCTCGCTTTCGCTGGCCGCCTCGCGTGCGCGCCGCTCCGAATCGATCAATGCGACGTGGCGTTCGATCAGCGCCTGCTGCCGGCGAGCCCAAGCCGCAAACAGAATCACGAAGAGGCCGTGCCCGAACCAGACAAAGCTCGTCAGCGCGAACAGCGACGTGCGCAGCGGACGCTCCGTCCAGTACGGTAGCGTGAGCCCTGTAATCAGCACGGCCATCGACAGCCACAGCGCGATCGCCGTCCATGTTGCACGCTTCGCCGACAGCAGCACGAAGGCGATCAGGTACAGCAGCGGCATGCAGGCAAACACCGGCATGAAAAAGCTGCGCGCCGGATCGTCGAAATACCCGTTCAGAAACAGGGTGAGGACGCGCTCGAGAATCAGCGCCTCCGCGATCGCCAGCGTCGTCCACGCGGCCAGGTCGTGGCTCACGCGACGCAGGCGAAACATGACCGCCAGCACCGCCAGTGCGAGCCCGCCGCCGGCAAAGTAAGCCAGTTCGGCGAGATGCGTGTCGGGTTGCGTAGCGATGGTGGCGACACTGGCCAGCACCAGGGCGCTCAGCAGCGGCAACACCAGCGACAGCACCGGGGCGCGGTCATCGGGCAGGCGACTGCTCACGTCGCCGGTCTGCATCATCCGCTTCACGTCGGAGCCGAACCACTTCAAGAGCACCGCTCTCCAGATGGGGACAGTCGTAGCCAGTCTACGGTCGTCTTGCCAATTCGAAGGAGCAACTTCTGTTCCTGTCGCGCTGGAGCAGCGCGGTGCGCGCCGTTATCGCGCAGCAAACTGTAGGAAAGGCGAAAGCCCCTATCGTCACTCGCCGACCGATCCGGGCTCCGGAATTCGAACGGCCAGTCGGGGCTTTCGCCCCACCTACAGGTGCGTGTTTTTCACGGCGGTGGGCTGACCGCGGGGTCGGCCGCGGCATCCGCGGCAGGTACATCGACGATTGGCGCGGTAAGGGCAGCGTCGATTGCCGTGACTTTCAGCTCCACGCGCCGATTCAGTTCGCGCCCTGCGTCGTTGGCGTTGTCCGCCACCGGCACGGTCTCGCCCATGCCCACGGTCGTGATGCGTGCACCGTCGACTCCGCGCTCCATGAAGTACTGCTTGACCGACGCCGCGCGCCGATCCGAAAGCTGCTGGTTGTAGGAGTCGGAACCCTTGCCGTCGGTGTGTCCCGAAAGCTCGATCCTGATGTCTGCACGCTGCTTCAGCGCTTCGGCAACCCGATCCAGAATGACCTTGGCGTTGACCGTCAGCGAGGACTGGTCGAACAGGAAATTCACTCCGCGCAGCACCAGGCTGTCGCCCGTCTTGCAGCCCGCCATGTCCATCGGCTGGCCCGGCTCCGCCAGCACACAGGGCGGCGGCGGGGGCGGAGGAGGCGGTTCGACCGCGGCCACGACCTCCACCGGCGGCGGTATGGGCTCCGGCGCCGGCTCGGGCGGACCACGGAAGTAGTAGCGGATGGACAGCAGGGCCGAGTGCGATTCGTACTCGGTCTCGACGTGGCTGTCCGGGAAATTTTCCAGCAGGTTGAATTCGCCGTCTTCGGTTTTCAGGTAGCGGTAGTCCAGCGAAGCCGTCCATTGCGGCGTCAGGTCGAAACCGATGCCGGCGCCGCCCTGATAGGCGAACACGGTGTCGTCGTCGTCGCGCAATTCGGAGCCGTTGATGAACAGCACCGTGCCGTCGAAGGCAGGATCGCTGATATCGATCCGGGCCGCGCCCACGCCGCCGCCGATGTAAGGATGAATCGACCCCGACTTGAAGAAGTCCAGCCAGAGGTTGGCCATGGCGATGTCCGTGTCCTCTTCGCCTTCGACGATCTCCGAAGATCGACCGTCCGCCAGATCGATGCTGTCGAACTCGTCGTGACGGCGGACCAGTTCCAGTTCCAGCCGCAATCCGCCGGGGAACGCGTAACCGCCGAACAGGCCACCGAGATAGCCGGTATCGAAACCGACGTCGCTCACCTGCGAGCCGTCTTCGACCACCTGGATGTTCAAGGGGTCGAAGTCGTAGACCAGGAACTCCTGGTCCTCCGCGAAATTGGCGCCACCTTCCAGGCCGAAGTACCAGCCGTTGCCTGCCGTGGCAGCCAAGGGGAAAAACAAAATCGCGAGCAGCAAGAAAACCCTATTCATCGTCCCACCCCATGTTCGTACGTAATCGAACATAGACAGTTGGTTCAGGTTTCTCTGTGCGCTATCGCACCCAGGAAAAAGCGAGCCGGGTTGCCGCAAACAATCAGACCGGCGGCTCCACCTCGCCGCCCGGCACCTCGCCCACGTCCGGCACCTTTGGCGGCGGCGTTCCGCCGCGCCAGTTGCGCAACTGGTAGACATAGCTGAGCACCTGGGCCACCGCCTGGAACAAAGCGCCAGGAATTTCCTGATCGAGTTCCACCGAGCGATACAGCGCGCGCGCCAGCGGCGGCGCCGAAACGATGGGCACGCGATGTTCGCGCGCCAACTCGCGGATGGCGGCGGCAATTACGTCCGCGCCCTTCGCCACCGCCCGCGGCGCGCGCATGGCGCCAGCGGAGTACTTGAGCGCAACCGCGTAGTGCGTAGGGTTGGTGATGACGACGTCCGCGGTCGGCACCGCGGCCATCATGCGGCGCTTCGAAAGCGCCTGCTGCGCCTGGCGAATCCTGCCCTTGACCTCGGGCCGCCCCTCGGCCTGCTTGTACTCCTCCTTAATCTCCTGCTTGCTCATGCGCAGTTCCTTGCCGTGACGGAACAACTGCCAGGGCACGTCGAGCGCGGCGATCACGACCAGGCCCAGCGCGAGCCAGCCGAGCAGGCCCAGCACGATGCTGCCCATCTGCGCCGTCGCGGTGAGCGGGTCCATCGCCGCGAGCAAGGGCAGTTGCGCGCGCTGCGAGTACAGCACCGCCGCGCCGATGCCGCCGAGCACCGCGACCTTGAACAGGCCCAGGCCCAGATCGACCCAGGCGCGCGAAGAGAACAACCGGCCCAATCCGGTGACCGGATTCAATCGCGAGAACTGCGGCATCAGCGCCTGTGCGCTGAAGTTCCAGCCGCCGAGCAGCAGCGGCCCGGCAAGCGCACCGGCGAAACCCAGCGCGAGTATCGGCATCACGACCATCAGACCCGCCCGCAACAGCGCGCCGGCATGGCGCGGCATGTCTGCGGTGCTCGCAAGCTCGGCCGGGTCGATCTGCAAGGCATCGCGCAGCAGGCCGACGGCCTGCGCCATCATCGATCCACCCTGAGCCAGCAGCACCGCCACGCCACCGGCAATCAGCACGGCAGTGGTGAGTTCGCGCGAGCGCGCGAGTTGGCCTTTTTCACGCGCCTCGCGTTGGCGCTTGGGGGTTGCGCGTTCGGTTTTGTCCTGGCTGCTGTTGTCGGACATTTCAAGCTCCCGACAGGCTGCCGACTATTGGCCAGGCTGAGTCGAGCCAGTTCGACATCAGGCTTGCGATGCTCGGCAGCAGCCAGCGCAGCATGAGCAAGCCGAGTATCAGTGTCAGCGGAAAACCAACGGCCATCAGGTTGATGGTCGGCGCCGAGCGCCCGAGCACGCCGATGGCAAGATTCACCGCGAGCATCGCCGTCAACACCGGCGCCGCGAGCTGCACGCCGCCCGCGAAGAGACTGCCGGACCAGTCGATCATCAGGCGGACGCTGGCGAGATTGAGCACGGTTTCCGCGACAGGCCGGTAGCGAAAGCTGTCGACCAGTCCGTCGATGAGGATCAGGTGCGCACCGCTGGCCACGAACATCAGGCTGGCGGTGATGACGAGGAATTGCCCGACGATGGGCGTGGACACGCCACGAATGGGATCGGCGAGTTGAGCGAAGCCGAGGCCCATGCTGTTGGCGATCAGTTCACCGGCGAGCGCGAAGGCTTCGAACACGAAGCGCAGGGTCAGGCCCATGGCCACGCCGATCAGGATTTGCTGCGCCATCGCGGAGAGCCAGACCGCGCTGAAGATTTGCAGGGGCACGGCCTGCGGCACCAGCGGCAGAATCAGAATCGTCAGCGGCAGAATCAGCATCAGGCGCACGGTCTGCGGCACGCCGCGCTCACCGAACACCGGCGCGAGCATCAGCATCGAGGCGATGCGCGCCAGCACCAGCAGGCCGGTTTGCAGCCAGCCGAGCAGTTGGTCCGCGGGGATTTCAATCATGCAGCTCCGGGTGCAAGCCCTGTTCCCCGGCTCAGTTGATCAGCGTCGGAATGCTCTCGATCAAGCGCCGCGTGTAATCCACCAGCAACCCCAGCATCCAAGGTCCGGTGGCCACGACGACCAGCGCCATCGCAATCAGTTTTGGAATGAAGCTGAGCGTCATCTCGTTGATCTGCGTCGCAGCCTGGAACAGGCCGACGACGAGCCCGACTACCAGAGCCGTCAGCAGCAGCGGTGCGCTGAGCATCAGCGCCAGCTTGAGCGCCTCGTTGGACAAGGTGAGTACCTGCTCGGGGCTCATGTAACGAAGCTCCCCGCAAGTGATGCCATCAGCAGCGCCCAGCCATCCACCAGCACGAACAGCATCAGCTTGAACGGCGCGGAGATGAGCATGGGTGAGAGCATCATCATGCCCATCGACATCAGCACGCTGGACACGACCAGGTCGATGACGATGAACGGAATGAACAGCAGGAAGCCAATCTGGAAGGCGGTCGTCAGCTCGCTCGTGACGAATGCGGCCGCGAGCACAGCGAAGGGAATCTCGTCCGGCGAGTTGAACGGGCCGGTCTTCGCAATTTTCGCGAAAGTCATCAGCTCGTTCTCGCGCGTCTGCTTGAGCATGAAGTCGCGGATCGGCTGTGAGGCTTTTTCCAGTGCGAGCTTGGGTTCCATCTTGCCGTCGAGATAGGGCTGCACCGCGTCGCTGTAAACGCGATCGATCACGGGTTGCATCACGAACAGGGTCATGAACAGCGCGAGACCGATCAGCACGGGATTGGAAGGCGTCTGCCCGGTGCCAAGCGCCTGCCGCAACAGCCCGAGCACGACAATGATGCGGGTGAACGCCGTCATCATCAGCAAGATCGAGGGCAGCAAGGTAATCAGCGTCATCAGCACCAGTACCTGGATGCTGAGGCTGTAGCTGGCGGCGCCGTTGGCGCCCTGTGTCACCGTGACGGCGGGCAAGCCCGCGGTCTGCGCCAGGCTGGGTCCGGCCGCGAACAGCAGGCCGAGCGCGGTCAAACGCAGAAGGTTCATCGTCCGAGCAGTTGCTTGAGCTGGTGGGCAAAGGATTCGCCCAGACTCGGTGGGGCCGCAGAGTCGTTCTTGAAGACATCGGCCTTTGAAACGGCGTCCGCGGGTCCAAGTGCTTTGAGAATGCTGACCTGTCCCGGCGCCACACCAATCAGGAATTGCTGGCCTGCGGCTTCCAGAATGACCACGCGCTCTTTCAGGCCGACGGCGAGCGTCGCCTTGATCCGCAGTTCGGAAGTCTGCGTGCCGCGCAAACCCTGCATGCGCCGCGTCAGCCAGGCCAGGCCGAGAATCATCGCGACCACGGCGGCGAGGCTTAAGGCCATCTGCAACATCGAGGATATCTCCACTTTCGAATGGGCCGGTCGGGGCACGGTTTGGCTTGGTCGCGGATTGACGTTGTGTCAATCCGCGATAGGGCAAACCGCCTCCTACAAAATCAGCGCAGCTTCTTGATGCGTTCGGCGGGGCTGACCACGTCGGTCAGGCGCACGCCGAAACGCTCGTTCACCACCACCACCTCGCCGTGCGCGATCAAGGTGCCGTTGGCGTACACGTCGAGCGGTTCGCCGGCGATGCGTTCGAGTTCCACCACCGAGCCCTGGTTGAGTTGCAGCAGGTTACGGATGGGAATGCGCGCGCGGCCCACCTCCATGGACAGCGTGACGGCGACGTCGAGAATCACATCGAGGTTGACGTCGTTAGCGCTGGAGGGCGCACTGCCGACACCGAACTGTTCGAACTGCGCGGGCGATACATTGGGTCTAGGCGAGGCGTTCATACGGCAACTCCGGACGGGGTGCGATGCGAGGGGTGTGCGGGACGACGAATCAGCTCTTCGATGCGAACCGCGTTGTGGCCGTTGGCCACGCCGAACTGGCCGCGACATACCGGCACGCCTTCGACGCAAAGGTCCACCGACTTCGGCAGGTTGATGGGAATGATGTCGCCGGCCTTCAGACGCATCAGGTCGCGCAGGGAAATGGTCGCGCTGGCCAGCTCGGTCTCCAGTTCGACCTCGGCCGATTGCAACTGCTCGCGCAGTGTGATAGGCCAGCGCTCGTCCTTGTCCTGGCGGTCGGACTGCAAGCCGGCGTCGAGCAGTTCGCGGATCGGCTCCAGCATCGAGTACGGGTAGGTGATGTGCAGGTGCCCGCCGCCGCCTTCCAGCTCGATCAGGAATTTCGACACGCACACGATCTCGCCCGGCGAGACGATGTTGGCGAAGTGCGGATTCACCTCCGAGTTCAGGTACGCGAACTCCAGCGGCAGCACCGGGCTCCAGGCCTCGACCAGGTCGGAAAACACCTGGCGCACCATCAACTGGATCACGCGCGTTTCGGTGGGCGTGAACTCGCGCCCCTCGATCTTGGTGTTGAGCTTGCCGTCGCCGCCGAAGAAATTTTCCACCACCGAGAACACCAGGCGCGGTTCGAAAATAAAGAGCGCCGTGCCGCGCAGCGGTTTGACCTTGACCAGGTTCAGGCTGGTGGGTACGAACAGCGAGTGGGTGTACTCGCCGAACTTCATCATCTCGATGCCGACCACGGTCAACTCGGGCTGGCGCCTCAGCATGTTGAACAAACCGATGCGGAACAGGCGCGCGAAGCGCTCGTTGACCATCTCCAAGGTCGGCATGCGCCCGCGCACGATGCGGTCCTGCGTCGCGAAGTCGAACCCGCGCGCCTCGCCGGGCGCGGCCGGCGGCGGCTCGATATCGACCTTGCCCGAATCGACGCCGTGGAGCAGCGCGTCGATCTCGTCCTGGGACAGCAAGTCGGACGTACTCATTGCATGACGAAGCTGGTGAAGTAGACGGCTTCGACGACCGGCTTGCCGATCTCGGCCTGCATCACTTTTTGCACTTCGGCGAGCGCCGCGAGCTGGAGTTTTTCCTTGCCCTCGCGCGTGGCGAGATCGGCCGGCTTCTGCTGGCCGAACAGCATCAGCAGGCTGTTGCGGATACGCGGTACGTGTGCCTTGACCGATTCCAGCTCATGCGCATCGCGCGCCATGAACTGGACTTCGGTTTGCAGGTAGCGCGGGACTTCGGGGTCTTCGAGATTGACCACGAATCCGGGATCGAGCGCGAGATAGACCGCCATTGCGGGCAGCTCGGCGGTCTCTTGCCCGGATTCCCCGGCTGCGTCTTCATGGTCATTGGCGGCAGGCACAGATCGCCCGAAGACGAACCAGGCCCCACCGCCGGCCACGGCCATCGACAACAGGATCGCGCCGATGAGCACGCCCAGACTGATGCCACGCTTTTTTGCGAGTGGAGCCGCTTCGGAACGAGGAGATTCGGCGGTGTCGGCTGCGCTGGCCATGTGTCGTACGGGCGGGTGGTGCGGGTTTGCAAGCCTGGGTGCAACCCGTGTGCCACGCGGCCGCGAACGCATACCGAAGACACTCGCGGGAATGGCCCGCTCCTACAGGTTCCGTCCTCTTGTAGGAGCGAGCCATGCCCGCGACAGACTTGCGACGCGCGCGTTATTTGTTCGCCTCTGCCAAAGCTTTGACGCGGCATCCGCAAAAACGGCCGACGGATTTCCGGCGTCGTCTGCGCGGCGCCTACGCCAGCCGATCGACGAGCCGGCCGACCTGCTCGACATCTCCACTGGAACGCCACTCGAACCGCCCCGCCCGATCCGCGAGGTTCGAGAGCCCCTCGCGTTCGAGCACGCGCTGCGCCTGGCGCGCGACGGCTTCACCGGTGTCGATCACGCGCACCGAAGAACCGCCGAGCCGCTCGATCACGGGCCGCAGGAAGGGATAGTGCGTGCAGCCCAGCACCAGCACGTCCGCGTCGGCTAGGCGCAGCGGTTCCAGATAACGCATGACCAGTTCGGTCGCGCGCGGACCATCGAGATCGCCCGATTCGACGCATTCGACCAGCCCTGGACAGGGCTGCGTGATCACGCGCACGCCAGCGCCATGTTCGGCCACCAGCCGGTGAAATTTCTCGCCGCCGAGCGCAGCACCCGTGGCCAGCACGCCGACCACGCCGGTTTTCGTGAGTGCGCACGCGGGCTTCACCGCCGGTTCCATGCCCACGAAGGGCACCGGGTAATTCGCGCGCAAATGCTCGACCGCGGCGATGGTGGCGGTGTTGCACGCGACCACAATCAGCTTGCACCCGGCGGCGAGCAGTTCTTCCGTGATGTGAACGGCGCGCGACTGGATTTCAGCCTGCGGCTTGCCGCCGTAGGGGCAATGGGCGCTGTCGGCGTAGTAAAGAAAATCCTCGCGCGGAAGCAGTCGGCGCAGTTCGCGCAGCACCGATAGACCGCCGACGCCGGAGTCGAACACGCCGATGGGTCGGGTGGCGGCGTCGGTCATCTGCCGGGAAAATCGCCCTCAGCCCGGTGTCAGTGCCTGGCCGAACCCAAACTCGGCGCGCACATGCAGTGTGCGTAGACGCCGCGCGGATCGTCGAAGCGCTGGAGCCATGCGTTGACGCCGGTTCGCTCGATCGCTTTCAGGATCGGTTGCGTGGCGGACCAGCGTCCCAGCAAGGTTTCCGCCGAGCCGAAAAAGTAGCCGAGAAAATTGCCCGGGAACATCGGCAGCGCCCGGAACTCTTCGAGCTTCCAGTCGCCCTCGCCGAGGCCCGCAAGCTTGGCAGCGGCTCCCGCCGCATCTTCGAGCCCGCCGAAGGAATCGACCAGGCCGAAGCCCTTGGCATCGGTGCCGCTCCAGACGCGGCCCTGGGCGATGGACTCGACTTTCGCCACCTCCAGCTTGCGGCCCTTGGCGACGCCTTCGACGAAATCGCGATAGCCCTTTTCGATCTCGGCCTGGAAGATCGCGGATACGTCTTCCGACAGCGGCCGATCAATGCGGAATGCGCCCGCCAGCGAGGTGGTGCCGACGCCGTCCACATGAATCCCGAGCTTTTCGAGCGGCTGGCTGATGGTGGGAATGAGGCCGAAGATGCCGATCGAGCCGGTGATGGTGGTTTCGTGCGCCCATATCTGGTCGGCGTCCATCGCCACCCAGTAGCCGCCGCTGGCGGCGACCGCGCCCATCGACGCGACCACGGGCTTGCCTTCCTCGCGCAGTTGCACGATCTCTCGGCGGATCAGTTCGGAAGCCCAGGCGCTGCCGCCGGGAGAATCGATGCGCAGCACCACCGCGGCGACCTGGTCGTCGCGCCGCGCTTCTTCGAGCAGTTCCACGATGGTGTCCGCACCGGCCTGGCCGCGCGTGCCGACGCCGTCCACGATCTCGCCCTGGATCACGACCAGCGCGATGTCGCTGCCGGCGTCACCCTTCTTTTTCCTGCCGCGCTGCTTTTCGACCGCGTGCAGGTACTCGGCGTAATGAATCTGGCGGAAGCTGCCGTGGTCTTCGTCGATGCCCACGTCGGTGGCGATGCGCTGCCGGAATTCGGCGAGCGACTCCACGTGCGTGACCAGGCCCATTTCCTTGGCGTAGGCCGCACCGTCACCGCGCAGTTTTTCCATGCCCGCGCGGAATCCGTTGACGTAGGTGTCCGCGATCCCGGGGGCCAGCTTGCGGCTGGTCGCGATTTGCTGGCCGTAGCCGGTCCACAGGTCGCCCAACCATTCCTGGTTGGCGCGCCGCGCTTCGGGGGACATGTCGTTGCGGATGAAGGGCTCGACCGCGGCCTTGAATTCGCCGACGCGGAACACGTTCATCTGCACGCCGACCTTGTCCAGCGCGTCCTTGTAATACTGCTGATAGACGCCGAGACCTTCGAGCAGCACCGAACCCATCGGATCGATCGACACGTCGTCGGCCGCAGCCGCCGCGTAGTAGGAAGTCTGGTCGAAGTAAGGCCCGTAGGCGTGAATGGTCTTGCCCGCGGCCTGAAAGGTGTGCATCGCCGCCACCAGCTCTTCCAGTTGCGCCATGCCGGCGCTGTTCAGGGTGTCGAGCTTGAGCACGACGGTGGCGATACGCGGATCGTCGGCCGCGGTTTCCAGCGCGTCGGTCAGATCGCGCAGCAGGGTCTGCGAAGGGGGTTCCCGCGCAATACGCTCGACAAAGCGGGTTTCGGGGTCGAGTTGATCCACCACGTCGCCGGTCGGCCAGATCACCAACGCGACATTGTTCTCCACCTTGGGCGTGGGGCCACCCTTGAAGGCCATCCAGACGAAGCCGAAGAACACCACGATGCCGAGCAAGAACACCACACGGTAGAGCGTGATGACCACGCCCCAGACCATGTCGAAGAGGCGACGTATCAAGGATCTCTGCTCAGCCATGTGTCACTTCGGAAGCGGGATGGAATCGCTTTGGAGTATGCCACGGGCATTTCGTTGCACCGGCCAGTTGCATAGCGTCGAGTTCGGAAACCCAATGCGACGCGGATTTACGCGGATGAAGCGGATCAAGACTGGGTTGCACCGGTCCTGCGTACTCCACGCATCGGGCGAGCAGGAGTACAGCCCGCAATCGACGTGATCCGCGTGATCCGCGTGATCCGCGTGATCCGCGTCTGAAATCTTTCTCTCAGCTTGATCGCCGCTCCGGGAAAGGTGACCATTCGCCCCGCTTTTGCAACGCATCGCGGCGAAGTCTTCCGCCCGCGAGCGGACCTTCATCTCAGGGAGAGAAATTCAAAGTGAGTTCCAAGGTATATCCCGACGCCGCCAGCGCCATGCGCGGCGTCGTCACCGACGGCATGACCGTGGCAGCCGGTGGCTTCGGCCTGTGCGGCGTGCCGCTGGACCTGATCGTCGCGCTGCGCAACACCAACACGAAGAACCTGACCGTCATCGGCAACAACGTGGGCTGCGACAACCACGGCATGTGGCTGGTGCTGGCCAACGGCCAGATCCGCAAGGTGATCCTGTCCTATGCCGGCGACAACAAGATTCTCGAACAGGCCTTCATGAAGAAGGAGATCGACATCGAATTCAACCCGCAGGGCACACTCGCCGAGCGCCTGCGTGCCGGCGGAGCGGGCATCCCGGCGTTCTTCACGCGCACCGGCTACGGCACGATCATCGCGGACGGCAAGGAGACGCGGCAGTTTCCGAATCCCGACGGCTCGCTCGACTGGTACGTGATGGAGACGGGTCTTACCGCGGACGTGTCCCTCGTGAAAGCCTGGAAGGCCGACACTGAAGGCAACCTCGTGTATCGCAAGACCTCGCGCAACTTCAATCCGATGATTGCCAGCGCCGGGCGCATCACCATCGCGGAAGTCGAAGAGCTGGTTCAGCCGGGCGAGATCGATCCCGACCACGTGCACACGCCGGGCATCTTCATCAACCGCATCGTGGTTTCGACGAAGCAGCCGAAGCACATCGAACGCCCGACGACGCGTCCACGCAAGGAGACCGTGTAATGGCCTGGACCCGCGACGAAATGGCCGCCCGCGCCGCCAAGGAACTGCGCGACGGTTACTACGTGAATCTCGGCATCGGCATTCCCACCCTGGTGGCGAACATGGTGCCGGAGGGCATGACCGTGACCCTGCAGAGCGAGAACGGCCTGCTCGGAATCGGCCCGTTTCCGTACGAAGGCGAGATGGACGCCGACCTCATCAACGCCGGCAAGCAGACCATCACCGACCTGCCCGGCTCCAGCTATTTCTCCAGCGCCGACTCCTTCGGGATGATTCGCGGTGGCCACATCCACCTGTCGATCCTCGGCGGCATGCAGGTCGCGCAGAACGGCGACCTGGCCAACTGGATGGTGCCCGGCAAGATGATCAAGGGCATGGGCGGCGCGATGGACCTGGTCG
The DNA here is from genome assembly GCA_052389915.1 of Panacagrimonas sp. GTDB lineage: Bacteria > Pseudomonadota > Gammaproteobacteria > Nevskiales > Nevskiaceae > Panacagrimonas. The sequence continues at coordinate 7,592 of JBQTHL010000053.1, read as the reverse complement.
CGGGTGTGCGGCGCATCGTGGTGGTGATGGAGCACAACGAGAAGGCGGGCGATCCCAAGTTCAAGAAGCAGTGCACCCTGCCGCTCACCGGCAAGGCCGTGGTCGATGTGCTGATCACCGAGCTTGGCGTGTTCGAAATCGACCGTAAGAATGGCGGTGCCAAGCTGATCGAAATCGCCAAGGGCGTGACCCTGGACGAGATCCGGTCGAAGACCGAGGCGGAGTTCAGCGTCGCCTTGTAGCGGGCCATGGACGTGGTGCCGAAGACCCCCTGACGCTCGCGCTGTTCGTGCGCGTCCTGCAAGGGCTGCTCACCGAAAGCGTGTCGATCCGCAACCTGCCCGTGACCGCCGAAGCCTTGGCGGAAGCCACGCCGCACAGCCAGGATCCCGTCGCGTCGACCGACCCCGTTCGCATCGCGCTGGGCGGCGTGATCGTTCATAAAATCAATGTCCTGGATAACGATCTGTGAGTTCTCACCTTGGCCGGGTCACTGGAACAGGTGTTGCAGAACGGCATCGCAACGGGCAGATCCGCCCTCGAATCCGGACTCGCAGAACGCGTGCACCAGTCAATCGCCCAGGGAGCCCAGCGGCAGGCGCAAGGCGCCGCGCCAGTGCTGCGGGTACCGCCTTCTTTAAGGAAAGTCTGCGCAGGTGTCGGCAAAGGATTGCCGACCTACGCAGGGCGGCAATCCTTTGCCGCCGTCTCGGGCCGGTGCAGAGAGTCCCTGGTGCGCTTGCGAGCACGTCTCGGCCAGTCGGCTGACATGGCACTTGGGTGATTGGGACAAAAACTTTTCACGCTGAGGCCGCAGTGGAGCTGCAGCCCCTACGCGAGATTGCTTACATCTAGGAAACCTACTCATGGACAAAAACCCGAAGATTCTCATCGTCGACGACTTCTCGACCATGCGTCGCATCGTCAAGAACCTGCTCGCCGACATCGGCTACACCAACACCCAGGAAGCCGACGACGGCAAGACCGCCTGGCCCATGCTGCTGGGCGGCGGTTTCGAGTTCGTCGTCACCGACTGGAATATGCCGGGCATGACCGGCATCGACCTGCTCCAGGCAATCCGGGCCGAGCCCAAGCTGCGCGGGCTACCGGTGCTGATGGTCACAGCCGAAGCGCAGCGCGAACAGATCATCGCAGCGGCCAAGGCCGGCGTGAACGGCTACATCATCAAGCCCTTCACCGCGATCACGCTCAGGGAAAAGCTCGACAAGATTTTCCAGCGCCTCGCAGAAGCTGCCTAAGAAGCCATCGCGGAGGAGAACACTGTGAACGCTCCCACCCAGGTGGCGCCGGATCGCGCCACCCTGCTCGCAAGAATGCGGGAACTGACGACGACGCTGGAGAATGGCGACGACGCCGGCTTCGAGGTGCGCTTTGCCAGCCTGGTTCAGCAACGCGAACAGGGCCTGTTCGTCAGTGTCGCGCGCCTCACGCGCGACCTGCACGAGGCCGTAAGAGAGCTGCGCTTCGACGACCGGATTGCCGACCTGGCGGGTCGGGATATTCCCGATGCGTGCTCGCGCTTGGAGTACGTGGTCAAGGTCACGGAAGAAGCCGCGCACAAGACGCTGGACCTGGTCGAGGAGAGCCAGAAGCTCACGCAGTGCATCGCGCTCGCGACTCACGCTCTGAGCAGAGCCTGCCAGCGTGCACAGGCCAACAGCGGTTCGCCCTGCTCGCTGTCGGGCCTGGTAGTGAGCGTGGACGAGATTCGCGTCGAGATAGCCGGGTCCACAGAGCAGCTGCGCGAGAAGCTCTCGCAACTGGCACAGGCTCAGGAATACCAGGACCTTGCGGGCCAGGTGATCCGCCGGGTCACACAACTGGTCAAGAGCGTGGAAGACGCCCTGCTGGATTTGCTGCGCGCTTCGGGTGCGCAACTGGGCATCCGCACCTCCGATGCCTCGGCGCCGGCAAACGGTCTGCATGGGCCGGAGATCAAGGGCCTCACCCCATCTGCGGTCAGCCAGAACGACGCCGACGATCTGCTCGCTGATCTGGGATTCTGAATTGTCCGCCGTCGACGACGACATTCGCGCCGATTTCCTGGTCGAGGCCGGGGATCTGGTCGAGCGTCTGGGTGGGCAGCTTGTGGAGCTGGAATCCAACCCGGATGACAGCAACCTGCTGAACGCGATTTTTCGCGCCTTTCACACGGTGAAGGGCGGGGCTGGTTTTCTCGCAATCAATCCGCTGGTCGAGATCTGCCACGCCACCGAGGACGTGTTCAACGCGCTGCGCAACGGCAAGCGCGCGGTGGATGCCGCGCTGATGGACGCGGTGATGCAGAGCGTCGATCAGGTGCAGACGATGATGGCGAGCGTGTCCGACGGCGCCGAGCCGGAACCGGCACCGCGCGAGCTGATGACACGCCTCCACGGATTGATGACGTCGCCGAAGCCGGTCGTGGCAGTGAAGGTCGAGGAGCCAGCGGCTTCCGACGATACGATTTCCGACGACGAATTCGAGGCGCTGCTGGACCAGATGCAGGCCGCGAAGAAGGCGCCGGTGGAGCCCGAAAAGGCCGAGCCCCCCGGCAGCGATACGATTTCCGAAGACGAGTTCGACGCGCTGCTCGATCGGCTGGCGTTGGAGAAGAAGCTGGCCACTGCCGAGTCGAGCACGCCTGCTGGCGTCGCTGCACCCGCGGCAGTCGGGACGCCCGAGCTGCCGACGTCTGCGCAGTCCGCAAAGGCCAAGCCCGCGACGACGGCCGCGGCGGGCGAAACCTCGATCCGCGTCGACACGCAGAAGCTCGACCGCATGATGAACCTGGTTGGCGAGCTAGTGCTGGTGCGCAACCGGCTCAAGGCACTGGGGGCCACCGGCGGTGGCGAAATTGCCCGTGCCGTGCGCGACCTGGACTTCATCACCCGCGGCCTGCAGGGCACGGTGATGCAGGTGCGCATGCAGCCGGTGGGGAAGGTGTTCTCGCGCTTCCCCAAGCTGGCACGCGATGTCGCGCGCGGCCTGGGCAAACAGATTGAAGTCACTCTCATCGGCCAGGAAACCGACCTCGACAAGAACCTGGTCGAGGCCCTGGGCGATCCGCTCATGCACATGGTGCGCAACAGCGTCGATCACGGTATCGAGATGCCGGACGTGCGCGTGGCCAAGGGCAAGCCGGCGGCCGGACAGCTCAAACTCGAAGCGCGCCAGGAAGGCGATCACATCCGCATCACGGTGCGCGACGACGGCGCCGGCATCGACCCCGAGCGCATCCGCAACAAGGCCGTCGAGAAGGGGCTGCTGACAACCGACGCTGCGGCGCGGCTGTCGCACGACGAATCGCTGCAACTGATTTTCCTGCCGGGCTTCTCGACCAAGGAGCAGGTCAGCGACCTGTCCGGCCGCGGTGTCGGCATGGACGTGGTGAACAACGCGATCCTCGCGCTCAACGGCTCGATCCACATCGAGTCGCAGCCGGGGCATGGCAGCGCCATCCATCTGCGCGTGCCGCTCACGCTGGCGATCCTGCCCGCCCTGATGGTGGATGCGGGCAAGCGTCAGTTCGCGCTACCGCTGGCAATGGTCGCGGACGTGTTCGCGCTGGACCCGCACAGCATCCGCAAGGTCGGTTCCTGGAACGTGGTGCCGCTCAAGCGCGAGAACCTGCGCCTGATCGATCTTGAAGATTGGGCCGGCGCGGCCGATACCACGGCCACATCGGGAAATTCCCGTCACGTGGTGGTGGTCATGCTCGCGGAAGAAAGATTCGGTTTGATCGTGCGTCAGGTGCGCGGTCGCGAGGAGGTGGTAATCAAGCCGCTGGGTGCGTCGCTGCGCGGGCTGGCCGGTGTGGCCGGCGCGACGGTGACGCCGCAGGGCCGCGTGGCGCTGATCGTGGATATTCCAGGCCTGGTCCGGGCGCGTTCGAGGAACCCTTAGCGTGTGGACATCCTCAGCGCCGATTCCCGACTCCATCCTCAGAGCAGAGGCGTCGCCGCGCTGTGGAGACCGGCGGCGGCAGCGCGCGTGGCCGCCGACGTGCGCCGCGCATCCAGGCGTGACCGCGCGTGAGAAACAGCGACTGCACTCCCAACCATGAGCATCATCGGGTGACGCCCAGCCCGTCGCCCGATCCCGACGCCGGCCGCCGCGGCGAGTTGATGCGACGCTGGATCGGCTTCGAGCTGGCCTCGCAGCTGTACGGGGTGCCGATCCTGTCGGTGCAGGAAGTACTGGCCGAAGCCGAAATCGAACCGGTCCCCGGCGCTCCGCACGATGTACTCGGGGTGATCAACCTGCGCGGCGCCATCGTCACCGTGGTGGACCTACGGCTGCGCCTGGGCCTGGAGGCCTCGGGCGAGCCGGCCGGTCCGCTGATCGTGTTCGACACCGGCGCCGAGTCCATGGCTGCGCGTGTGGACCGGGTCACCCGCGTGCGCCAGATTGCCGACCCGGCCATCAAGCAGGTCCCGTGCGCCGGCGCCCCCCGCAGCCGCGCGGTCACCGGCGTGGTGGTGCGCGACGGCGAGACGATGACCCTGCTCGACGTGCCTGCGCTGCTGGCGAGCTGAACCAACCGACTTCCGCAAACCGCTTCGCCATCAGCGCCAATCCGCTGCACGTCGGCACCCGACGGCTCCGGCCGATCGGTTCTGCACGATCACTCCGCAGGAGCCCGACTGCGAATCTTCGAGCGCCAGGTATTGCGGCGCAGCAGTGCGACCGAGCTCCGCCGGAAATCCGCCATTGCAGTCCTGCCATGGCGGGAACAGAAGTTGTAGCAAGCCCGCATCGGATCGCCGCAATCGGTCGCCCAGTCCGGGCCCCCGGCGATCCGCGGACCGCCCGCCATGCCTGACAGCACACCCCCGATGGCCACTGGAGCCCTCATCCACCTGCCCGCCGAACTCGGCATCGAGGCCGCCGCGGAACTGCACCGGGAGCTCGTCGCCCACTTGGATGACGCCGCGTCGGTCGTGCTCGAAGCAGCGGCCGTGACGCGCATCCACACCGCCGTGCTGCAACTGTTCTGCCTGTTCTGCCGCGACCGCCGCGGCGCCGGTCACGAGACCCATTGGCAGGCTCCTTCCGAGGCACTCAGGAGTGCGGCTGCGCTGCTGGGTGTTACCACCTTGATGAACCTCACCCAAGAGGCCCGGGCATGAATCGCATCCTCGCCGTAGACGACTCCGCTTCCATGCGACAAATGGTCACCTTCACGCTCAAGTCCGCCGGCTTCGACGTGGCCGAGGCCGAGGACGGCCAGGCCGCGCTGGACCTGGCAAAGACAGAGAAATTCCGCCTGGTGCTGGCCGACGTGAACATGCCGCGCATGGACGGCATCACCCTGGTAAGGAGCCTGCGCGCGCTGGTCGATTACAAGTTCACGCCGATGCTGATGCTCACCACCGAGTCCACGCCGGAAAAGAAGATGGAAGGCAAGGCCGCAGGCGCGACCGGCTGGCTGGTCAAGCCGTTCAATCCGGAGCAGCTCGTGGCCACGGTGCAGCGAGTGCTGGGATGAACATCGACCTGGCACGCTTCCACAAGACGTTTTTCGAGGAGAGTTTCGAGAATCTGGAAACCATGGAGCAGGCGTTGCTGCGCCTCGACATCGCGGCCTTCGACGCCGAAGTCATCAACACGATCTTTCGCGCCGCGCATTCCATCAAGGGCGGTGCGGCCACATTCGGCGTTGCGGCCGTCGCCGGCTTCACCCACCACGCCGAGACCCTGCTCGATCTGATGCGCTCCGGCACCCGCCGGCTGGCTCAGCCCGACGTCGATCTGCTGCTGCGCGCCGGCGATGCGATGCGCGGCCTGCTCACGGCGGCGCGCGATGGCGGCGACGCCGACCTGCGCCTGATTGTCGAAGTGCAGTCCGAACTGGAAGTCGCGCTGTCGGTCCCGACGGCCGAGAAGATCGAGCTGCCCAAGCCCGTGGCGACGCCGGCCGCGCCGGGATGGAACATCCGCTTCGCGCCCAGGCCCGATCTGTTCCGCAGCGGCAACGATCCGCTGCGCATCCTGCGTGCGGTCGCCGCGCTCGGCGAGATGGACGCGCAAGTCGTGCTGCCGGCCGCGCCAGGCTTCGAGGATGCGCAGCCCGAAACCTGCTACCTGTCGTGGACGCTGCGCTTGCGCGGCGACATCGCGCGTGCCGACGTGCAGGAGTGTTTTTCCTGGGTGGAGGACGAGTGCGAGTTGAGCATCGAGCCGATGGCTGTTGCTCTTTCCCCCGCTGTCGCGGAGGAAGGAGCAACGTCACCCAAGCTCGCTCCTATGATCGACAAGCAGCCCGACGTTCCCGTCGCCGCCCGCGGCGCCAAGCCCGCCAACGACGGCGCCTCGATCCGCGTCGGCACCGAGAAGATCGACGCGCTGATCAATCTGGTCGGCGAACTAGTCATCACCCAGGCCATGCTCACGCAGCAGGCGGCGGCGCTGGACCCGGTGCAGCACGAGAAACTGTTCTCGGGTCTGTCCCAGCTCGACCGCAACACCCGCATGCTGCAGGAGGCCGTGATGGCCACGCGCATGTTGCCGATGGAAGCGGTGTTCAGCCGCTTCCCGCGCCTGATCCGCGATCTGGCCGCCAAGCTCGGCAAGCAGGTGCGCCTGGTCACCGTCGGCGAGCAGACCGAACTCGACAAGAGCGTCATCGAAAAGATCACCGATCCGCTCAATCACCTGGTTCGCAACAGTCTCGATCATGGGCTGGAGACCACTGAAGACCGTATCGCCGCCGGGAAGGATGCGACCGGCAGCATCACGCTCAAGGCCTCGCACCAGGGCGGGCACATCGTCATAGAAGTCTGCGACGACGGCCGTGGCCTGAACCGCGCAAAGATTCTGTCGAAGGCGGCGGAAAAAGGCATCGCGTGCAGCGAGACGATGAGCGATGCCGACGTCCACCAGCTGATCTTCGCGCCCGGATTCTCCACCGCCGAACAGGTCACGGACGTGTCCGGCCGCGGCGTCGGCATGGACGTGGTGAAGAAGAACATCCAGGCGCTCGGCGGCACGGTGGAGCTTTCCTCCACGCCGGGCAAGGGCGCCAATGTGCTGATCCGACTGCCGCTCACCCTGGCCATCCTCGATGGCATGTCGGTGAGCGTGGAGAACGAGATTTTCATCCTGCCGCTGTCTTCGGTCGTGGAGTCGTTGCAGCCCCTGCCGGAGCAGGTCAAGCGCGTCGCCGACGCCGGCATCGTGGTGCGCGTACGTAACGAATACCTGCCGCTGGTGGATCTGCGCGAGTGGTTCGCGCTGCCGGGCGCGCGGCGTTCGCCGCAGGAGGCGATCGTGGTCATCGTCGAGGCCGAGGGCCGCAAGGTGGCAGTCCAGATCGACGAACTGGTCGGTCAGCAGCAGGTCGTCATCAAGAGCCTGGAAGCCAATTACCGCCGCGTGCGGGGCGTATCCGGCGCGACCATTCTCGGTGACGGCCGCGTATCCCTGATTCTCGATGTCGCCGCCGTCGTGCGCCTGTTCAGCCAGTCGGCGGCCGCATGAACTTCCATTCCCGAGCGAATTTCGGGGAACAGTTCTTGAAGGACAGGCCGGCGGACGCCTCGCAGCAGCTGCGAAGTGGCCGGAAACCCGACACCCGCTACTGAATTTTT
>JBQTHL010000052.1:0-81600 GCA_052389915.1 Panacagrimonas sp. | reverse complement strand
AACTCCTATGCAACGGCTTTGCGTTCGTGGGACGGCGGAATGTTCAGCGCCTCGCGGTATTTCGCGACGGTACGCCGCGCCACCTGGATACCTTCCTTCAGCAAGAGGTCTGCCAGGGTGGAGTCGGACAGCGGACGGGTAGCGTCCTCGGCGCCGATCATGCGCTTGATCATGGCCTGAATCGCAGTTGCCGAAGCCACTCCACCCTGGGTGGTGGACACGTGGCTGGAAAAGAAATACTTGAGCTCGAACAGACCGCGCGGGGTCAGCATGTACTTGTTGGCGGTAGCTCTGGACACGGTTGATTCGTGTATCCCCAATGTCTGTGCAACGTCCCTCAGGACCAAGGGGCGCATCGCTTCTTCACCATACTCCAGAAACGCGCGCTGTTCCTCGACTATGCATTGCGACACACGCAGGATGGTTTCGTTCCGGGATTCCAGGCTGTTGATGAAGTAACGCGCTTCCTGCAGGTGCTGCTTGAGCTGGAGCTGGTCCTTGGACTGGTCGGCGCGCTTGATGAAGCCCTGGTAGCGCCCGTTGATGCGCAGCTTCGGCATGTGCTCGGGGTTCAGCGCCACCCGCCAGCGGCCGTTCTTCTTGGTGACGATGACGTCCGGCATCAGGTAGTCGGACTCGTGCGCCTGGAACGGCCGACCCGGATGCGGTTGCAAGGACCGGATCAGCTCCAGCCCAAGCCGCACGTCCTCCGGCGTCAGGCCGGTGGCGCGCATGATCGCGGCCTCGTCGCGCCGCGCGATATTCAGCAAGCCGGCCTCGACGATTTCCATCGCCGCCCAGCGCCCGGGACGGCCACGCGGCATCTGGCGAAGCTGTAGCAGCATGCACTCGGCCAGATCGCGCGCGCACACGCCGGGCGGGTCGAAGTCCTGCACCCTCGCCAGAATCTCATCGAGGCAAGACTGTGGAATGCCGGGATTCTCGCCCAGGCGCTCGCAGATGCCGGGCCAGTCCTCTAGGTAGCCGTCGGAGTTGATGGCGTCGATCAGGTGCGCAGCGACCATCGATTCCTCCGGATCGAACGAGGCCACCCGTGCCTGCGCCATCAGGTGCTCGTAAAGATTGGTCGCGCTGTGCAGATTGGCCTGAAGGAAGTCCTGCAAGCCCTCGTCGTCGCTTGCGGAAGACGAGGCGGGCGCGTGATCGTCGAACACGTCCTGCCAGTCGGCATCCACCGGCATGTCTTCGGGAATGGTCTCCGCCACCCGGACCTCGTCGAGCATCGGCGCGTCCTCGGTCTTGGTCGCTGCCTCGGCGGGAGCGTCTGTCGCGACCTCACTGCTGGCGTCGTTGCCGGCTTCTTGGATGTCGGTATCCGCCTCGAGCATCAAGTTGGAGTCGAGCGCCTGCTGGATCTCCATCTGAAGATCCAGGCTCGACAACTGCAACATGCGGATAGCCTGTTGCAGAGCGGGGGTCATCGTCAGGCCCAGGCCCTGACGCAGCGACAGCGATTGCTTCATCGGATCAGGAAAGGAGAAGCAGTTGGATTCGGCTCATGGCACGATTCTAACCGACGGTACGAGTCTTGCTTCAAGCGCCTTCTTGACGGTCTAATGCGGCATTCGAATTTCAGCGGCGCCAGATCGGTTGGATTCGCTCCCGGACTCAGAGCCGGAACTGTTCGCCTAGGTACACCCGCCGAACCGTCTCGTTCTCCAGCAGCTCTTCCGGCCGGCCTTCGGCGATGACCTTGCCCTCCGCCAGGATGTAGGCGCGCTCGCACAAAGCCAGGGTCTCGCGCACGTTGTGGTCGGTAATCAGCACGCCGATGCCGCGATCACGCAGATGATGGACGATGGTCTGGATGTCGCCCACCGCAATGGGGTCGACGCCGGCAAAGGGCTCGTCCAGCAGGATGAAGCGCGGGTTGGCGGCCAGGGACCGCGCAATTTCCACGCGCCGCCGCTCGCCGCCGGACAGCGATTCGCCGACGCCATCGCGGATATGGCCGATATGCAGCTCGGTCAGCAGCCGTTCCAGCTCGGCGGCGCGACCGGCACGATCCAGATCACCGCGCAATTCCAGGATGGCGTCGATGTTCTGCGCCACCGTCAGCTTGCGGAAGACCGAGGCCTCCTGCGGCAAATAACCCAGCCCGAGTCGCGCCCGCGCGTGCATGGGCAGGCGTGTCACATCCTTGCCGTTCAACTCGATCTTGCCGCCGTCGACCTGCACCAGCCCCACGATCATGTAGAACGAGGTGGTCTTGCCGGCGCCGTTGGGGCCGAGCAGGCCCACGATCTCGCCCGCGCGCACGCTGACCGAGACGTCGCGCACCACCGTGCGCTTCTTGTAGCGCTTGACCAGCCCGGTCGCAACCAGCAGGGATTTCTCGCTCACGGGCTAGGCGACGGGGGGCTGGGCTTCTTGTCTGCGTCCGGGGGCGGCGGCTGAATCACGATGCGCACCTGTCCACCCTCCCCGCCATTGGCCTGGATGCGCCGGTTGGTCACGTCGTAACGGATGTTGCCGCCCTTGATCTCGTCGGTGCCGCGCGCCAGGGTCGCGGCGCCGTCGATTTCAACCGTGGCGGCACGCGAGTCGTAAGTCATCGTCTCGCCGCGAGCGCTCACCGGCGGGCCGGGTTTGCCGTCTTCGGTAGGCAGGCCGGCGTGATTGAGCGTGGCCGGTCCGCCGTCGATGCGGGCTTCGAACTGCCCGTCCGAAGCCTGGCGGAATTCCATGCGCGACCCGGCCAGCTTCAAATCGCCGGACAGCAGGCGCACGTTGCCGACGTAAACCATTGCACCGCCCTTGCTCCAGTCCGCATGGTCGGCCTCGATGGTGATCGGGCCGGTGGGACGCGGACTGGCGCTGTTCTGCGCCAGCGCCAGCGGAACGCCTGTTGCCATCAGGACGCTAAAGGCGCGGCTGAGCAGCTTATGGGCGCGGGACATAGCGCATCTTCACGTCTTGCAACAGCATGACCTGCTGTTTCTTGCCCCTGACCCGCAGGCCGCGCGCTGCAACCTGCTTGCTGCGGCTTTCGATCTGCACCGCCGCGTCGGTCGTCAGTTCCTGCTTGGCCGAATCCAGCCACAGCTCGGGACTGGTGAACTCCAGCGCCTCGCCGTCGGGCCAGCGCCCCTGCCCGGTCACGCCGCCGCGCAACTGCACGCGCCGCTCGCCAGCAGGCGCGCGGCCTTCCGGCGCGCTTGCGGTCCAGGGCGAACCGGAGCCGGTCAGGGCAGTCAGCTCGACCTGCGACAGGCGCGCCGATTCGTCGTCGAAATAGTCGATGGTCCGCGCGCGGCCTTCGAATTCCATCTGACCCTGTAGGTCGAACCGACGCCACTGCGCGCCGCGCAGGGTGTAGCGCGGCGTGTCTTCGAGCGCCGCGACCGCGCCGGGCGTGGGATCGCCGGAGCGAAAAAAGAGAATCGCGAGCGCGGCGAGAATCACGGCGATCAGAGAGCCAATGTATCGACGCATTGCTCAGCCCAAGCCGCGTGCAGCGAGAATCAGGTCCGCGGCATCGCGAATCGCACCATCGCCACCGCGACAGCGGCTGACGAAGTGCGCGGCCGCTAGCGCCTTGGGATGCGCATCGGCCGGCGTCATTGCCAGGCCGACGAGATTGAGCAGCGGCAGGTCGGGTACGTCGTCACCCATCATGGCGCACTGCGCATCGGTGAGGCCGAGCTGGTCGCGGATGCGCTCGTAAGCGGGCAGCTTGATCTCGGTATCCAGCACGACGTGGCGCAGGCCCAGCCACTCCAGCCGCTTCTGCATGGCCTTGGACGGACGCCCCGAAATCACGGCAACCTCGATGCCGTGCTTCATTAGCGCCTTCATGCCCCAGCCATCGCGCACGTTGACGGCCTTCAGCTCTTCGCCGTCCGGCGTCAGGTACAGCTTGCAATCGGTCATCACGCCGTCGATATCCAGGAACAGGGCGCGGATAGTGGCCGCGCGCCGCTGAACCTCGGTCGAATCGAGCGCGCTCATCAGACGACTCCCGCGCGCAGCAGGTCGTGCATGTGAATCACGCCGATCAGCTTGCCGGCCTCGTCCTTCACCAGCAGCGCCGAGACCTTGTGCTTCTCCATGAGTTGCACCGCTTCGGCTGCAAGGTGATCAGCCGCCACCGACTTGCCGCCTAAGGTCATCGCCTGATCGATCATGGCGGTACGCACGTCGATGCCCTGGTCGAGCGTGCGGCGCAGATCGCCGTCGGTATAGATGCCGATCACCGTATCGTCAGGCTGCACCACCGCGGTCATACCCAGACCCTTGCGCGACATCTCCAGCAGCGCCGCGGTCAGCTTGGTGCCGGGCAGCACGCGCGGGATCTGCTCGCCGGTGCGCATCACGTCGCGAATCTTCATGAGCAGCTTGCGACCGAGCAGTCCACCGGGGTGCGACAGCGCAAAGTCTTCCGACGTGAACCCGCGTGCTTCCAGCAGCGCTACGGCGAGGGCATCGCCCATCGCCAGGGTCGCGGTGGTGCTCGCGGTGGGCGCAAGGTTCAACGGACAAGCTTCTTGCGCCACCGAGACATCGAGATGCGCATCCGAAGCCTTGGCCAGGGTCGAGCCCGGCTTGCCGGTCATCGCAATCACCGGTGCGCCCATGCGCTTGAACAGCGGCAGGATGGTGAGCACTTCCGGTGTCTCGCCGGAATTGCTGATGGCCAGCACCACGTCCTGGCGTGTGACCATGCCGAGGTCGCCGTGACTGGCCTCGCCCGGATGCACGAAGAAAGCGGGCGTGCCGGTGGACGCCAGGGTCGCGGCGATCTTGCCGCCGATATGCCCCGACTTGCCCATGCCGGTGACGACCACGCGGCCCTTGCACGCCATCATCAGCTCGCAGGCCCGCGTGAAGCTCTCGTCCACGCGCTCGATCAGCGCGGACACAGCGTCGCGCTCGATCTCCAGCGTGCGGCGCCCGAGGCTAGTGAAGTCGAAAGCAGGGTTCATTGCCCATGAATCGTTGGAATTGCGCGGCAGTATAAGGGCAGGCTTCAAACCACAACGATGCGCAGCGGCCCTTGCCCACCTCGCTCCCGACCTACAATTCAATGCATATGGACGCGCTCGATCTCAGTCAATTTTCCAGCGTGGTTTTCTTAACCGGCGCCGGCATGAGCGCCGAGTCCGGCGTGCCCACCTACCGCGGTAGTGGCGGCGTGTGGAGCCAATACAACTACGAGGAATACGCCTGCCAGGCCGCCTTCGACCGCAATCCGCTAAAGGTACTGGACTTCCACGAACTGCGACGCGGCAAGGCCCTGACCTGCGCGCCACACGCGGGGCACCTGCACTTGGCCCAGCTACAGGCCGCGTTCCCGCATATCTCGGTGATCACGCAGAACATTGACGGTCTGTTGCAACGGGCGGGTGTCGCAGTGCTGGCCGAATTGCACGGTTCACTCTGGCGTCAGCGCTGCCACGCCCACGGCATTTCCGAAGACCTTGAGGCCGGCGCGTACCGTCACCGCAGATGCCCGCAATGCGACACCTGGCTGCGGCCTGATATCACGTGGTTTCACGACAACGTGGACTCGCAGGTCTTTGATCGAGCGACCGCCTGCGTGAGCCAGACCGACTTGTTCGTTTCCATCGGCACCTCGGGCGTGGTCTGGCCCGCGGCCGGGTTCGCCGAACAAGCCCGCGCAGTGGGCGCGAAGATGATCGAGATCAATCCGGAGGACAACGATGCGTCGCAGCTCTACGTCACGCGCGTTCGGGCGACCGCGAGCGAATCCATTCCACGGCTGTTTCCGCTGCCCACCCGGTAGAGCGTCTGGCTGACGCGGGTCGGTTCGAGCGCGCGAGCTCGAACCGACGCGCAACCACTGGCCACAACCCATCTTCGAAACTTCAGTGAAGCCGGGCTTCCAGCCGCTTTCCGAGCGCGCTCGCGGGGCGATGAACCCGACGCTCCGCCAGATAGTGCCGCGCAAGCTTCGTCTGTCCGACGCGACGCGCCGCCTCGATCAGGGTCAGCGTCAGCAGATCGCGCTGTGCGTGCGAACCGCCGAAGCGATGCGCCTGGTCGCGCACGGGCAGCAGCAGTTCCAGGACTTCGGCATAGCGTCGCCGCTCGAATGCGAGCAGGCCGCGCGCGATGGGCACCCCGACCTCCGCACCGAACCCAGCGTCCATGTTGCGCAGCAGGCATTCGCTCGCAGAGTCGTTGCCGGTGACAGCGAAGGCCATCATCGCGTGCACGTCGTTGAAGCTGTAGTGGCCGCGCTCCTCGTCCAGCTTGGCCTCCCAGGCCCGCGACAGCGCCTGGAAGCGATCGTCCACATCGACGTCGAGCAGGCGCAGCCGCCACAGCAGTGCGGTGGCATCGATCAATTGCAGGGCGACATCGGTTGTCTGCGGATACACGCGCCCGTCGTACAGTTCCAGGACCTTGCGCTCGTCGCCGCGATCTAGATGGAACAGCGCCAGGTGCCACCAGTTGTGGAAGGCGAAGGCGTTGTCCGGCGCCCAGTCGTTCACGCGCGTCTCCAGCCACGCGATGCCCTCGTCGATGCGGCCGCGCATTTCCATGCAGTGAACGCCGGCGTGCACCGCCCAGGCGTCGCACGGCTCGAGGGCCAGCGCGCGCCGCGCCGCGTCCTCGGCCTCGGGGTACTGGTTGCACTCCTCGAGACCGAAGGCGTGCATGCCCAGGATGTACGACCAGCCCGGCAGGTCCGCGCTCCAGTGCGGCAGCACGCGCGAAACGCGATTGCGCAGGTTGAGCGCGTCGCCGCGGTAGAAGTCGAACAGATGCGCGGTCTGAATCGCGAAGGCATCCGTCGGATAATCGACCAGCACGCGATCATAAGTGGCACAGGCGCCGTGCCAGTCGCCATCGACCAGCTTGCGCGCCGCGGCAATCAGGCCGCGTTCGCGATCATTGGCGCGGTTCAGCAGGCGCTCCGCGACCGCTACGCTTTCGGCGGCTGCCGGCACGAAGCGCTTCTCGCCGAAGGTCATGAGCACGCCGGCCTTGAATGCGTGTCCGAGCACGAAGTCCGGCCGGGCGACGAGCGCGCGGTCGATGGTGGCGACGGCATCGCCGACGTAGCTCTGGTATTCGCGCAAGGCCTGTTCGTACAGCGCGAGCACGCCGGCGTCGTCGCAGGAAACGGGGGTGTTTCGAATGTCATGTTTCATGGGTTGTCTTCCGGGTTGGGGTCAGGCGTAACGAGTGGTGCTCTCGGCGACGCAATCGGTTTGCTCACGCGGCTTCGAGACATCGCGGAACAACAGCATCTCCTGCACGCGCAACGAGGCGCCGTCGTGGAAACCCTGCGTGGGCGCGAAGCGCTCGGGGTTGCGCCAGGTACCGAACAAGAGGTCAAAGATCGGCAGATCCGAGTAGTTCATCGCATGCACGCCGCGCTGATGATGATGCGAGTGGCTCTCCGGGCGCTGGATGACATAGCCCAGCCAGCGCGGCGTGCGGACGTTGGTGTGCTGGAAGACCGAGAAGAACGTGGTGATGTAGATCACCACGGCCGTCGCCTCGGCGGTCAGGCCCATGCCGAGCGTCAGGCAGAGGCTGAGCACCACGGTCCAGCCGATCATGTCCAGCGGACTGGACCAGAACGCGCCCCAGGCATCCAGGCGCTCCGCGCTGTGGTGCAATTGATGGATCAGGCGCCACAGGCCATTGGACGCGTGCATGCTGCGATGCCAGACATAGACCGCGAGTTCGTAAACCACAACCGCGACCAGGGCGCCGCCCCAGGTCCCCAGAAGCGTGAGATCGAACCACTGATAGGACACGAGCTGCTCGGTCCACAGCAGGGGCAGATACGAGGACAGGAAAAAGAACGCGAAGAAGCCGACCAGACCGCGCGTGCGCCACCAGGGTGAAGTCGGCAACGTACGCGCGGGAAGGATCGCCTCCCAGGCGATGAGCGCGCCGTAGATGGCGAAAACCGTCAGCGAGACGGGGTGCAACAGCAGTTCGAGCGGGGTGGGCATTTTTGATCTCCGAAGGGGTGGAACCACGGCGCGCAAGGTAGGCCCGCGCGCCGCGATCCACTAAAGTCGCTCCGGCAAGAAACTGGACGATTCGGCCATGAACGCTTTCCGCCCTGCCTCCGTCGCCATCCTCGCCTTCCCGGAAACCAGCGCGTCCGCGGTGTACGGCATGTACGACCTGTTCATGTCTGCGGGCCGGGACTGGGGCGTGATGCTGCGCGGCGAGCCCGGCCCCAGCCTGTTCCATCCGCAGATCGTGGCGAAGCTGGGAGAGCCCTTCGCCATCGGCAACAACGTGCCGCTGGCGCCACACGCGACGCTCGCCGACTGCGTCGCGTCCGACATCGTCTGCATCCCCGAAGTCAACCTGCCGCCCGGCTGGCCGCTCGATGGCTTGTTCGACGCCGAACTCGCCTGGCTGCGGACGCGGCACGAGGCCGGCTCGGTCATCGCCACCGCCTGCTCCGGCGCCATGCTGCTGGCGCATGCCGGCCTGCTCGACGGCCACGAGGCAACCACGCACTGGGCCTGGTGCGACACCTTGCGCGCGAGCTTCCCCAGGGTCACGGTGCGCGAGCAGCGTGCGCTGGTGGTGAGCGGTGCGGGCAACCGGCTGGTGATGGCCGGCGGCGGCGTGACCTGGCTGGATCTGGCGCTGTACCTGATCGCGCGACATGGCGGCGTCGAAGCGGCAATGCAGGTCGCGCGCATCAACCTGATCGACTGGCACGAGATCGGGCAGCAGCCTTTCGCGATGCTCGCGCGTACACGCCAGTCAGAGGACGCGCTGGTCGCGCGCTGCCAGACCTGGATTTCCGAGCACTATCGCGAGGCGGCGCCGGTCGCGGCGATGGTGCGCCTCAGCGGTCTGGCCGAGCGCTCCTTCACCCGGCGTTTCCACCAGGCCACCGGCATGTCGCCGCTGGAGTACGTGCACACCCTGCGCATGGAGGAAGCCAAACAGATGCTGGAGGCCGGAGACGAATCGATCGAGGCCATCGCCGACGAGGTGGGCTACGAGGACGCCGGATTTTTCAGCCGCCTGTTCAAGCGCCGCGTGAATCTCACGCCGGCGCAGTACCGCAAGCGCTTCGGTTCGATGCGTCGGGCCTTGGCTTCGGGCGGCTAAGCCATCGGCTGCTGGACATCGACCCCGGCGTATATGGTCTCGAAATCGAGTTCCGCCTCTACACACTCGAGCCGCAGACGATCACCTTGTGACAGCAATTCCTGGAGCCAGCCCTCGCCCTCACGCCGCAGCGATTCGATATGCGCGAGATCCTGGTCCACCAGGACGTATTGCTTCAGAGAAGGCAGGCTCAGGTAGGCGCGCTTCTTCTCGCGGTGATCGGTGAGCGCCGTCGTCGGCGACAGCACTTCCACGATCAGGCAGGGGCGCGCAAGGGTGTGAGTGTCGTCGTCCTCGGAATCGCAGGAGATGACCAGATCGGGATAGTAGTAGCGCGTGTCCCGAATCTGCCGGATGCGTACCTGCACGCCCTGGCCGTACGCCTCGCATCCTCTGCGGCGCGCTTGCGGACCCAAGCTGAGGAAAAGGTTATTGAGCAGACGAGCGTGCCGCAGGCTCGCGCCCGACATCGCATATACATCGCCATTCACGAACTCGTGACGTGTTTCGCTGGCCCGTTCGAAGGCCAGATACTCCTCTTCGGTCCAATGTTTCAGGCTCTGCATTTGCATAACCGAATGCTACGCGCGACCTGCTTCAGGCGCGAGTCTTGATGGCCTGGTAAGCGGCCAGTGCGCGTTCCCGCGACCCCGCCAGATCGACCACCGGCGCGGGGTAGTGCTGCCCCAGCTTCACCCCGGACTCGGCAAGCACGCCGGCCTTGGCGAGCCAGGGCGCGTGAATCGCGTCGGCCGGCAGCTTCAGCAGCTCGGGCACCCAGCGTTTGATATACGCGGCGTCCGAGTCGAATTTCGCCGACTGCAATATCGGATTGAAGATGCGGAAGTAAGGCGCCGCATCCGCTCCGCAGCCTGCGCTCCACTGCCAGCCCAGGGTGTTGTTGGCCAGGCTCGCGTCCACCAGCGTGTCCCAGAACCAGCGCGCCCCTTCCTGCCAGGGAATGAGCAGGTTCTTGGTGAGAAAACTCGCGACGATCATGCGCACGCGGTTGTGCATCCAGCCGGTATGCCAGAGCTGGCGCATGCCGGCATCGACGATGGGAATGCCGGTGCGGCCACGCTGCCAGGCCACGAGGTCGGCCGCGTATTCGCGACGTTGACGCCAGGGAAAGGCCGCGAACTTCTCGACCATCGGCACTTCCGGCGTACGCGGAAAATGAAACAGCAGGTGATGCGCAAACTCGCGCCAGCCGAGTTCGCGCACATACCACTCGACGTTCGCTTGGACGCCCGCGGCCGGCTCTTCCGTGGTCAGCCGTTCGAGGCGCGCGACCAGTTGCAGCGGCGAGATCTCGCCAAAATGCAGCGGCGCAGATAGGCAGGACGTCGCATCGACCGCCGGCAGATCGCGCTCTTCGCGGTATCGGCCTGCGGCGTCTTCCACGAAGCTTTCGAGCCGCGCAAGCGCACCTGCTTCGCCCGGTTTCCAGCTAGCGTGGAAGCCGGCGTCCCAGGCGATGCGGGGCAATAAATCGAGCGCTTGCAGCGGCAGCGAGTCGGGCGTTTTCTCCGGCATCGGAATCGCCTGCGGCGCCGGCAACGGCGCGCGACCCGACGCGATCTGCTCGTGCAGCTTCACGCTGGCGTTGCGCCACAGCGGCGAGAACACCTTGTACGGCTCGCCGCCGCCGGTCTTGAGCGTCCACGGCTCGAACAGCAGCGCGGCGTTGAAGCTCTCGACGGTGAGTCCTTCTGCGCGCAGCGCCTCCTTGACATGCTTGTCGCGCGCAACGAACGCAGGCTCGTACAACCGGTTCCAGTACACGGCAGTGGCGCCTCTGGCATGAACCACTTGCCGAAGCTGCTCCAGCGTGTCGCCGACGCGCAGCACCAGCGACGCACCCGCCTCGCGCAAACCAGCATCGAGCGCATCCAGCGAATGATGCAGCCACCAGCGACTGGCGCCGCCGGGCGCCCACGGCGCCTCGGCGTTCGGGTCGTGGATGAAGACCGGAATCACGCGCGCGTGCCGCTCCAGCGCGGCATGAAGCGCCGGATTATCGGCCAGGCGCAAATCGCGCCGGAACCAGACGATTACAGTGTCCATGTCAGATGCTAGTGGGGCGGCACGCGAAAAAGAACCGTCATGCCCGCGGGGCCTGCCCCCGAATGTTTTGTCGGGGGGCGGGCATCCAGTTTTCGCTCGCGATCCGCGTGCAGTTGGGGCTAAGAAACTGGAGCGTTTGGCTTCGGCTGGAGAGCGACTCAATGTCGCTCTCCAGTAGCCGAACGCGCCTCTGCGGGAATGACGGGATTGATCTAAAGGTCGTTGCTCGGAGACCGCAGCTTGATTCCGCAGAATTCGACCCGATTGCAACGGACCACCCGGGCTCAGGCGCCCCTTTCGCGTCCCCGGCCCGCGCCCGATAATCCCGCCACATGACAACAAATAACCAGGACGCGCTGCTGATCGACGGCGTGGCCAAGTCCTATGGCAAGGTCCAGGCGCTCAAGGGCGTCAGCTTTGCGATCCACCAAGGCGAATTCTTCGGACTGCTCGGCCCCAACGGCGCCGGCAAATCCACGCTCATCAGCATCATCGCCGGGCTCACACGCATGAGCAGTGGCCGTGTGAGCGTGATGGGCCACGACACCGTGCGCGACTTCCGCCACGCGCGGCGCAAGCTGGGCGTGGTGCCGCAGGAACTGGTGTTCGACCCGTTCTTCAAGGTGGTGGACATGCTGCGCATCCAGGCCGGCTATTACGGCTGCGGCCGCGAAGTATGGCCGTGGATCGACGAAATGCTGGAGCGCCTGGAACTCGACGATAAGCGCGATACCTCGATGCGCGCTCTGTCCGGAGGCATGAAGCGGCGCGTGCTGATTGCGCAGGCGCTCGTGCACAAGCCGCCAGTGGTGATTCTGGACGAGCCGACCGCCGGCGTTGACGTGGAACTGCGCCGAACCTTGTGGGCCTTCATGCGCGACCTGCACGCCAAGGGCACGACGGTGGTGCTGACCACGCACTACCTCGAAGAGGCCCAGGAGATGTGCGAGCGCATCGCCATCCTCGATCACGGCGAGGTGCAGGCGCTGGAGACGACGACGCAACTGCTGGCGCGTCATCCCTTCCGTTTTCTGCGCATCAAGCTCGCGAACGGACATGCGTTGCCCGAATCGCTGCAAGCGCTGGTCGCGAGCGAAAAAGCGGGCACGGTGGAGCTTAAGCTGGAAACCGCGAAGCACCCCATCGCCAGCGTTTTCGACGCGCTGCGCAGCGCGGGCGTCGCCATTGAAGACGTCCACACGCGCGACCCGGACCTGGAAGACATCTTCGTGGAGCTGACCCAATGAGCCCCGACCAGATGGGTTTCTACACGCTGCTGAAAAAGGAAGTGATGCGCTTCTGGTCGGTGCTGGCCCAGACCGTGACCGCGCCGGTTATCACCGCGGTGCTGTACCTGCTGGTCTTCGCGCAGGCCATGCAGGGCCGCGCCTCGACCTACGATGGCATCAGCTACACCCAGTTCCTGCTGCCGGGCCTGGTGATGATGACGGTGATCCAGAACGCCTTCGCCAACACCAGCTCGTCGATGATGCAGAGCAAGATGATGGGGAATCTGGTGTTCCTGCTGATGTCGCCACTGGGACCGCTGGAGTGGTTTGGCGCGTACGTGATCGCGGCGCTGGTGCGCACGGCGCTGGTCGCCATCGCAATGCTGGCCGTCACCCTGCCCTTCGTGCACTTGCCGGTTGAAGCGCCGCTGGTGCTGATCGGGCAATTCCTGCTGGCCAGCGGGAGCCTGGCGGTGCTCGGCTTGATTGCCGCCATCGTGGCCGAAAAATTCGACCACGTGGCCTCGTTCACCAACTTCTTCATCACCCCCGCCTCGTTCCTGTCCGGCGTTTTCTACTCGGTGCATTCGCTGCCGCCGTTCTGGTACCACGCCTCGCACTTCAACCCGTTCTTCTACATGATCGACGGGTTCCGCTACGGCTTCTTCGGTCACTCCGACGTGTCGCCGGCCCTGAGTCTGGCCTGGAGCGGGGGATTCTTTGTGCTGCTCTCGACCGTGTGCATGGTGATGCTCGTGCGCGGATACCGCTTGCGACCATGAATCCTGCGAGCGCCCGAGGATGCGACACTAGGCAAGGTTCCACAGGAAACGTTTCATGACCAAGGAAGAAATCCAGCGCCTGATCCAGACCGGCCTGCCCAATGCGCAGGTCAAGGTGATGGGCGACGACGGCCAGCACTTCGAAGCCGAAGTCATCAGCCCTGACTTCGCCGGCAAGATGCCGCTGGCGCAGCATCGCATGGTCTACGCCGCGCTGGGCGACAAGATGGGCCGCGAAATCCACGCGCTGCAACTGACGACGCGGGCGGCCTGATCCCGGTAGCCCGGACGAAGTCCGGGATTTCCCCCGTCGCACTTTCCACTCATCCCGGACTTCGTCCGGGCTACGCTCTCGTCTGAAGACCGGCCATTTTCGTGGACAAATTCATCATCGAAGGCAACGGCCCGCTGCATGGCGAAATCACCGCCAGCGGCGCCAAGAATGCGGCCCTGCCCATCCTCTGCGCCTCGCTGCTGTCGGACGAACCGCTGCACGTCACCAACGTGCCCAAGCTCTGGGACATCGGCACCACGCGCAAGCTGCTCACGCAGATGGGCGTGTCGGTAGAGCAGCCCGATCCGCACGAGTTGTTGATCGACGCCAAACCGATCACCACGCATATCGCGCCCTACGAACTGGTGCGCACGATGCGCGCATCCATCCTCGTACTCGGCCCGCTGGTGGCCAAGCGCGGCGAGGCGCATGTGTCCCTGCCCGGCGGATGCGCCATCGGTGCGCGTCCCGTGAACCTGCACCTCATGGGCCTGGAAGCCATGGGCGCGGAGATCAAGCTGGAAGGCGGCTTCATCCATGCGCGCGCCGCGAAACTCAAGGGCGCGCACATCGTGCTCGACACCGTCACCGTTACCGGCACCGAGAACCTGATGATGGCCGCCGTCCTTGCCGAGGGCGACACCATTCTGGAAAACGCCGCGCGCGAACCCGAGGTGATGGACCTGGCGCGCTGCCTGCGCGCCATGGGCGCGAAAATCGCGGGCGAAGGCACCACCACCATCCGCATCCAGGGCGTGAAAAATCTGCACGCCGCGAAACATGCCGTGCTACCGGATCGCATCGAAACCGGCACCTATCTGGTCGGCGCCGCCATCACCCGCGGCAGGGTGCGCATCAACAAGACCGACCCCTCGCTGCTCGACGCCGTCCTGGTCAAGCTGCAACAGGCGGGCGCGAAAGTGGCGACGGGCGTGGACTTCATCGACGTGGACATGCAGGACCGGCGTCCGCGCGCGGTCAACCTGCACACCATGCCGCACCCAGGATTCCCCACCGACATGCAGGCCCAGTTCATGGCCCTGAACTGCGTCGCCGAAGGTGTCGGCACCATCCGCGAAACCATTTTCGAGAACCGCTTCATGCACGCGCAGGAGTTGCTGCGCCTGGGCGCGGACATCCGCATCGAGGGCAACACCGCGATCATCACGGGGCGCGAGCGGCTGGCGGCGGCACCCATCATGGCTACCGACCTGCGCGCTTCGGCGAGCCTCGTGCTTGCCGCGCTCGCCGCCGACGGTGAAACCATCATCGACCGCATCTACCACATGGATCGCGGCTACGAGGACATCGAGGGCAAGCTGTCCGCCCTGGGTGCGCGCATCAAGCGGGTCAGCAGGTTGATGGGCTGAGACGAGTCACCTTCGTCCGTCGCTGGACTGCTCACAATCGCGCCCGCTCGAGAACCCTCGGACTTACGAAAGCGGATTCGCACGCGGTTCTGGTCTGATCGAGTAACTTTGGTGATGCCGATACTGACGTGCTCGCTGCCGCATATGATTCACCGCAAGGTCGATGCGCGATGGAAACTTTTTGCCATCGTCCATAACGTGCAGAAGCTGCAAAGCACAGCGCCATGACAAAGGACTTGGAATGCGGAACGGCTGGCCGTATCGTCACGGCAGACCACCCCATTCACAGGTGAAACAACGTGACGCCGTATCAAGCCGCGCAAACAAAACCGCATGCAGACTCGCCCGTCCTGTCATGCGAGACGCAAATGGCCGCTTTTCTATAGCCTCGTTATACGACCAGGAGGTAGCGATAGATGAGTCCCGAGCTGTTCTGGGCAGGAAGCTCTCTCTTGGGTGCGGGGGCCGCTGTTAGCAAGCTCGCCGATATGAATCCGTACTCCCACGGATTCATGAGACCGCCGGCCTTTAACTTCTTAACAGGCATCGCCGCTTTTGCGTGGATCCCGGTCATCCTTTCAGGGTTCTACTTCTTCCGGTGGCAAGATCCAATCATCGCGTTCGTTCTGGGCTGGATTGTTGTGCTACCACTTGATGGAATCGCCAAGTCTGGAAATCGGAGCTTGTATCAGGCGGCAACAATGCTGACCTGTTTGGCGGGCATCATTTGCACCGTCGCAATGTTCTTCGTTGGGTGAAACGCATGAAGTTGCGGGCGGCGCAATGGCTTATGACGGTTGCCATCATCACGCCGTGGATCGGCGGGCTTATAGCATTTGGCATTTTAAGCGTCGGCGTTTATCGGCTCTTTGCCAGCAACATCGGATTGGGCTTGCTCAAATACTTCTGCATCGCTGCTTTCATTGCGTGGGCAGCGAGATTCATGTCGGGTGTGATGTTCTCCTATTCTCAGGCGCTCGTAGTTTCTGCCGCTCATTCTCTACAGCAAGAGTCAGAAAGAAATGGCTCTGAAAGTTGATCCAGGTGTGCTGACAAAGCGAGCCAGAGCCGCGGCGAAGGCAACTGCGGACGAAATGTTAGCGACGCACGGCCAATACTGGGCGGGCAGAGTTGATCTCGTCAAACTGATCTTGTCGCTGTCCTCCGCAATAGTGGTTGGTAGCGTAGCCTTCGCCGAAAAGATAGTTGAAGCAGCAGCAACGCCCATTGCCTCGTGGTTGCTTATCGGAAGTTGGCTCTCCTTCGCCCTCTCTATTTCTTGCTCCCTCGCGTCACTCTGGTACTCCAACACACTGAATAGTTTTAGGGCACGCTTCTCGGGTTCTGAGCTGGAAATGAAGAAAGAAGCTGGAGATCTCCAAGCTGACGAGCAAGAGGCGCTCGATCAGTCTGTCCTTGCACTCGTTAGGAAGTACTCAGATCAAGCGCTCCTGCCATTGGAGTCCGCCGATCTTCTGTTTGACAGGTTTGCACGAATCTCAATGCTTTTCTACGGGGTAGGTCTCGGTTCGTTTGTCGGCGTCGGCGGTCTATTGGTCGTATAACAAGGCGTTGCAACAAAAAGAGGATCTCTACAGATGCCGGTGTGCAAGTGTGGCTGTGGAATGCGCATTCCAAAGGGACGAACCTTTGTGGATAAGGCACATCAGAACAGTTGGCTCAAGGCAGAGAGAGAAAGAAAGGGAACGCAGCAACTAGTTAAATCCACTCCGCGAATCGAGCCCGTACTTGCTACCCTCGCGGCAACCAAGGCCTTAGTCAGACCTGCGCCCTCACCGAACTATTCGGTGCATATCACTCTGCGACCGTTCGGCATGCTCAACAGGCTCTTCGCTGCGCCGTGGTCGTTGAGCCTGAATCACGACACCGCCTTCCTCTCAGGTCCCGATGGAACTCCAAGCATCCAGTACTCACTTCATGACGCCGCACTATGCTTTCGCCTTTCTGGTCTTCTAAGCGAGGCTTCGGGCTTCGATATTTTTGTCAGCGACAAGTGGCAGTCCTTTGCCTCACCGTCAAAAGCTGACCGCAAGAGTATTCAAGCGTTTGTTGATCGCGGCATGATTGGTTTAAAACTCAGTCCCGAATTTCTTAACTTGCTTAGGAAAAGAGCCATACGCGACCTCGTAATCGGCACTGCTTTGATTGGTGGAGCTACTGTGGCGTTTTTTGAGACTTTCCTCTATGAAAGCAGCACTATAATTTTTTGGGGTGCATCATTCGTCGGAGTAGTAATGGTTTTTAGGTCATTCATAGGGTTCTCACGGCACCGCAGGCTATCAAATAGCGGCTAACGTGAGCGAGAGCAGGGTGGACAAGCGTCACCTGCCCACCGTTGCGCCACGATCCGCGTGGGCAACGCATGAAACCGCGTTGCCCGCCCTACTTCTGGACTAACGTCTTTTCCTCCAACGGTAACGAGTCCGAGGCCTGGGCAAGCCCGATTCCCGACCGGCAGGCCGATAGCGCAAGACGTATCAATTCCGCGAGCTGCGCCGCGGCACTCGCCGGCGCCAGCCCTGCGCCGTGGATATTGGAAATGCAGTTGCGCTCGGCATCGGTGCGACCGACTTTCGGATCGACGGTGAGGTAAATGCCCAGACTGTCGGGTGAGGACAGACCGGGACGTTCACCGATGACGCTGATGGCGAGCCGTGCCTGAAGCCGTTCTCCGATTTCGTCAGCGAGCGCGACGCGCGCCTGCGTCGCGATGACCAGCGGGGCGACGCACAGATAGGCGAGCATCGGCTTGAGGAGGCCCAGCAGCTTTGAAGCGTGATTGTGTAATGCGACCGGCGAGAGGCCGTCGCTGAGGACGAAGACGAGATCGAACGATGCTTCTCCATCCGCGAGAGGAGCGAGTCTTTCTCTCGACGACTCGTCCAGCCTGCGACCCCAATCCGGTCGCACGAGGTAGGCCCTGCGATCCGGCGCCTGGGTACTCACTTCGAGCACCGGCCATCCATCCTGTTCGAGTTCCTGGCGCAGGCGCGGAACGTCCAAAGGGATGTGTACCGAGTCGCGCGCACGGGCATGGGCAAGGCTGAAGTTGAGAACCTCGCGCGTCGGCAGGCTGACGCCGCTGCGGCCCAGCGCGACGCGCGCGGCGGTGAGGCGAGACACCTCTGCCCAGGCCGGTGAAGGTTCCGAAACGCCGGCCGCTGCTGCGACCAGGGGGCGATCTTGGTTCACGTCAAAGCCCGTTCGACGAAGTGGCGCAGATCGCCCAAGGCCTGCACCTGGTGCGCTTCGCGCGGCGTACCCGTCGTGTCGGTGATGCCGGATGCGCTCAGCCAGGCCTCGAACTCCGGCGCGGCGCGCAGGCCGAGCACGCGACGCAGGTAAAGCGCATCGTGAAAGCTGGTGGACTGGTAGTTGAGCATGATGTCGTCGGCGCCCGGCACGCCCATCACGAAATTCACGCCGGCCGCGCCGAGCAGGGTCAGCAGCGTGTCCATGTCGTCCTGATCGGCATCGGCGTGGTTGGTGTAACAGACATCGATGCCCATCGGCAGGCCGAGCAGCTTGCCGCAGAAGTGATCTTCCAGACCGGCGCGGATGATCTGCTTGCCGTCGAACAAGTACTCCGGACCGATGAAGCCGACCACACTGTTGACGAGCAGCGGGTCGAACGCACGCGCCAAGGCGTAGGCGCGGGCCTCGCAGGTCTGCTGGTCGATGCCGTGATGCGCGTTGGCGGATAGCGCACTGCCCTGCCCCGTCTCGAAATACATCAGGTTGCTGCCGACCGGCGCACGATTGAGCGAACGCGCCGCGTCATGCGCCTCGCGCAGCAGCGACAGGCTGATGCCGAAGCTGCGATTAAGCGCCTCGGTGCCGCCGATGGACTGGAACACCAGGTCGAGCGGCAGCCCCGCTTCGATCGCCTGAATCTGCCGCGTCACGTGCGTGAGTACGCAACTCTGCGTCGGAATATCGAAGCGCGTGATCAAGGTGTCGAGCAAACGCCACAGGGAGGCCAGCCGCGCCGGATCGTCGCTCGCCGGATTGATGCCGATGCAGGCGTCGCCGCAGCCCATCATGAGGCCGTCGAGAATGCTGGCCGCGATGCCGCGTGCATCGTCGGTCGGATGATTGGGTTGCAGCCGCACGGACATGCGCCCTTCGAGCCCCAGCGTGTTGCGGAAGCGCGTGACCACTCGCCGCTTGCGCGCAACCAGAATCAGATCCTGATTGCGCATGAGCTTGCTGACCGCCGCGAGCATCTCGGGCATCAGTCCGTTCGAGAGCTTTGCGAGCACATTGCTATCGACGGCATCTGACAGGAGCCAGTCGCGGAAGCTGCCCACCGTCAGCGAAGCCACGGGCGCGAACGCGGCGGAATCGAAGCCATCGCAGATCAGGCGCGAGACTTCGTCGATCTCGGGCGCGATCAGCAATTCGTCCAGGAAGCGCGCCAGCGGAACCTCGGCCAGCGCAAGCCGTGCCGCCATGCGCTCTTCGGCGCTGGCGGCGGCGAGGCCGGCGAGTTGATCGCCAGAGCGTTCGGGGGAAGCCTTGGCCAGCAACTCGGCCAGGCTGTCGAAACGATAGCCGCGAACTCCGATCTGGCAGGTATAGCCCATGCCACATTGTGGCCCGCAAACGATGTGCCGTCGCGTCCACCGCGGCCTTAATGAACCGGCAGACGCCCGGCCTGTCGGACATGACGGACAGGTGTCGAGACGCTGCCCGGGGGAACAGGTTTGATCGCCTCGCCGTCGCCAGATACCTTCGGCACACGATCCGATAGAAGCTGCTCATGAACCTTCCGACTCTCTCCGCGCTGATCTTCCTGACCGGGCTTCCGATTTCCGTGCACGCTTTCGATATGGCCGACCCCTATCTCTGGCTGGAAGAGGTGGAAAGCGATAAAGCCCTGACCTGGGTACGCGAGCGCAACGCGGTGTCGCAGAAGGAGCTGGAAGCCGCGCCGGAGTTCGCACCGATCTACCAGCGCCTGCTGTCGATCTACGATTCCGATGCGCGCATTCCGGACGTGATTCAGCAGGGCGCGTGGCTGTACAACTTCTGGCGCGACGCGCAACACCCGCGCGGCATCTGGCGGCGCACCACACTGGTCGAGTACCGCAAGCTCAATCCCGCCTGGGAAACGGTGCTCGACCTGGATGCGTTGAGCGCACAGGAAAACGAGAACTGGGTGTGGAAGGGCGCCGATTGCCTCTATCCCGAGTACACGCGCTGCCTGTTGAGCCTTTCACGCGGCGGCGCCGATGCGCACGTGATCCGCGAGTTCGACACCTTCGACAAGCGCTTCGTGAAGAACGGCTTCTGGCTGGTGGAAGCCAAGCACGAAATCGCCTGGCGCAATTTTGACAGCGTGCTGGTGGCAACCGATTTCGGCGCCGGCAGCTTCACCGCCTCCGGCTATCCGCGCATCGTCAAGGAGTGGACGCGCGGCACGCCCATCGCGTCGGCTCGCACGATCTATGAAGCCGGCAAGGCGGATGTCGGCGTGAGCATCCAGGTGTTCAACGAGCCGGCGCGTCAGCGCGAAGTGATCCAGCGCGCGATCAGCTTTTTCGAGTACGAACATTTCCTGCGCTCGGGCGACCACCTGGCCAAGCTCGAAGTGCCGGCAGACGCGGAGATCAGCCTGTTCAAGGACCAGTTGCTGCTGCAACTGCGCAGTCCCTGGCGCATCACCGGCCGGGCTTATCCCTCCGGCAGCCTGATCGCGATTCCGCTGGTTTCCTTCATCGAGGGCAACCGCGCGTTCGAGGTCTTGTTCGTGCCGAGCGCTCAGGTGTCGCTCAACAGTTACGACCGCACGCGCAATGGCTTGCTGCTCAACCTGCTCGACAAGGTTCGCGGTCGCGTGCTGGCGCTGCGCTACGACAAAGGCCGCTGGACGAGAACCGAGGTGGCCGTGCCCGAATTCGGCGAGGCCTCGGCCCGTGCACTCGATCCGGATCGTTCCGACGATTACTTCGTCACGGTGGAGGATTTCCTGCATCCAACCCGGCTGCTGGAAGGAAGTTTCGGTCGCAGCACCCAAATCCTGCTCAAGCAATTGCCGGATTTCTTTCAGGCCTCCGGGCTGGAGATCGTGCAGCGCGAGGCTCTATCGAAGGACGGCACGCGCATCCCCTACTTCCAGGTCGGCAAGCCCGGACTCAAGGTCAACGGCAGCAACCCGACCCTGCTCTACGGCTACGGCGGCTTCGAGATTCCGATGACGCCGCGCTACCGCGCCGGCGTGGGCGCCGCGTGGCTGGAGCGCGGCGGCGTGTTCGCGCTGGCCAATATCCGCGGCGGCGGCGAGTTCGGCCCGCAGTGGCACCAGGCCGCGGTCCAGGAAAACCGTCAGCGCGCCTACGACGATTTTGCCGCGGTGGCGGAAGACCTGATCCGGCGCGGCGTCACCTCGCCCAAGCATCTGGGCATTCAGGGCGGCAGCAACGGTGGCCTGCTGGTGGGCGTGGCCATGACGCAGAGACCGGATCTGTTCGGCGCGGTGGTGAGCCAGGTGCCCTTGCTCGACATGCGCCGCTACAACCAGTTGCTCGCGGGCGCGAGTTGGATGAGCGAGTACGGCAACCCGGATCTGCCCGCGCACTGGGCCTTCATTTCGCGCTATTCGCCATACCAGAACGCGCGTAAGAATGTGCGCTATCCGCCGATACTGCTGACCACGTCCACGCGCGACGACCGCGTGCATCCGGCGCACGCGCGCAAGATGACGGCGCGCCTGCTCGAACAAGGACATCGCGCGCTCTATTACGAGAATATCGAGGGCGGGCACGGCGGCGCTGCCAACAACCGACAGCGCGCTTACATGGATGCGCTGGCCTACGTTTTCCTGCTCAGGCAATTGCGTTGATGAACCTCAGAACGCAGGATCGTCCGACAGCTTTTTCCGCCGTCTGATCTTGCGCTCGGCCTCGAAGCTTTCCGGCGCACGCGTCACCTCGGTTTTCGAGCGATCCGCCAGCCACTCGGCCACCACCATCCACACCGCCGCCTGCGCCTTGGCGCCCGCCAGCACGCCTACATGGCCACCCGGCGCAACGAGGTAACGCTTGTCTTCGGAGGCCACCAATTCGAGGCTCTTGCGCGCGGCATCCGGCGTCACGAGAGTGTCGGTCGCACCCGCGAAAATCAGCACCGAACTCAGGATGCGGCTGAAATCGGCGGTCTGTCCGTCCAGCTCGATGCGGCCCTTCGACAGATCGTTGTCGATCGAGAACTTCACCACCATGTCCTGAATCAGCCGGCCCGGGTAGGCCAGCATGTTGTTGAGGAAGTTCGAGGTGGTGGTGTGGCTCTCGACGAACTCGCGATCCCACAATCGCAGAATCAGATCCCAGTAGGTCGTGATGCTGCCGATGGGATTGGTCAGCTTGAACACCAGCGAATTCGCCCAGCCGGGGATCGTGAGCTTCTCGGGCGCCAGGTTGTGCAATCGGAAGTTGGTGAACTTGCGCACCAGCTCGGCCGGCTTCATCAGCGCAGCGGTGAGCTGGCCCATGATGCTGCCTTCGCGCGTGTCGATGGGACTGGCGACCGTAACGATGTTGCGCAACTGAGCGTCGCCGGAGATGCCCGCGTACATCAGGCAGAACAACCCGCCCAGGCACCAGCCGAACAGGCTCAACTCCTTTACCTGCGCGTGCTCGCGGATGCGCTTGAGTGCCTCGGGCATCAGATCGTTGACGTAGTCGCCGAGCCCGTAGTGCGCCTGCTCGCGACCCGGCTCGCCCCAGTCGATCAGGTACACACGAAATCCGCGTGCGACGAAATACTTCACCAGGCTGCGGTTGGGCATGAGATCGAAGATGGTCGGCCGTGCGGCGAGCGGCGGCACGAACACCAAGGGCACGCCGTGGGTTTCGCCCTGCACGAACATTTTCGTGCCGTCGGCGAGTTCGATCTGATCTTCATCCAGCGGCGGGTAGTAGCGCACCGAGGTGATGCCGTAGGTGTGAATCACCTCGTGTGGCGTCTGCCCGGATTGCACCAGCGTGCCGGGTATAAAGATGCGGTCGAAGGCGTTGTTGGCGACCTCGACCACGCGCTCGTTGAGCGCGAGGGCCTGGTCGCGGAAACGGTTCATCATGCCCATGCGTGTTCTCCGATCAGGCCCACACAATCTTCCTGCGCCGCGAAGCCCAGGGCTCGATCTGCGATTCGTAGCGCGCCTCGATCACGTCGCGCTTGATCTTGAGCGTGGGGGTGAGGAATCCGTTCTCGATGGTCCACTGCTCCTTCACCATCACCATGAAGTCCAGCACCTCGTGCGGTTCGAGTTCGCTGTTGACGTCGTCGAGCAGACTGGACAATTCACTCTCCAGCGTCGCACGTGCGCGGGCATCGGCGGCGGCCTGCTGCGCGTCGGCGTTGAGCATGGCCAGCACATAGGGCTGCGGACGACCCGCGCCGGCTACACAGGCGGCCTCGACGCGAGAGTGGCGCATCACAAGATTTTCGATGGGTGCCGGCGCCACGTACTTGCCCTTGGCGGTCTTGAACAGTTCCTTCACGCGTCCGGTGATGCGCAAGCGGCCCTTGCCGTCGATCTCGCCCCGATCGCCCGTGTGCAGCCAGCCCTCCGTGTCGATGGCCTCCGCGGTCCGTGCCTCGTCTCGGTAGTAACCCAGCATGTTGCACGGGCTCTTCACCAGAATCTCCCCGTTGTCGGCGATGCGACATTGCACGCCGGGCACGGTCTGCCCCACGTAGCCGACGCGCACCTGATTCGGACGGCTGCCGTGCGAGTAGGCAAAGTTCTCCGACATGCCGTAGCCCTCCAGCAGTTCGAGCCCGATCTCGCGATACCAGTCCAGAATCGCCGAAGGTAGTGGAGCAGCGCCGGTGATGGCGACGCGTGTGTGATCCAGCCCCAGCTCGCGCAGCAGCTTGCGCTTGACGATGCGGCCGATGACCGGCGTGCGGAACAGAATCTTCTGTCGCTTGGCCGGCAGCTTCAGCTGTATGCCCTGATAAAACTTGGTCCACAGCCGTGGCACCGACAGGAACAAGGTCGGCCGCGCACGCTTAAGATCGCTGATGAACGTGCTCAGCGAGTCCGAGAAGTACACATGAAAACCGCTGCGTAAGGACGATGCCTCAACCGCCGCCCGCTCCGCCGCGTGCGCCAGCGGCAGGTAGGAAATCACGCGGTCCGCCGGTGTCGAGTCGATGATCTGCCGCCACCCTTCCGGCGAGTACAGCATTGCGCCGAAACTCAGCATCACCCCCTTGGGCTGACCCGTGCTGCCTGAGGTATAGATGATGGTCGCCAGCTCGCCGGCCTTGCGATGCGCGGCCGACTTGAGCGGCTTCGCCTTCGCGATAACTTCTTCCCAGGACGGGCATTCCATCGGCGGCGCCAGCGGCAGGGCGATGCAATGCAGGGCCTCGGATATGGCGGGGCGCACCGCTTGCCAGTCCGCAGCCTCCAGCTTGCCGACGAACAACACCCTCACCTGGGCGTGTTCCAGCACGTAAGCCGCGGTGCCGGCATGCAGCGTGGGATACAGCGGCACGCTGACATGCCCGGCCATCCAGATCGCCAGATCGGCAATCAGCCAGTGCGCGCAGTTCTTGGAAAGAATTCCGATGGAACTGCCGCGCGGCAGCTTGCGCGATCTCAGATGCGCCGCCATGCGCCGAGCCTGGTCACCGACCTCGGCCCAGGTGTAGTCCGTCACTTGCGCGCCCACCGGCTGCGTCAGATAGACCTTGCGCGGCTGCGTCAGCTCCCAGTGATGGAACCAGTCCAGCAGCGTGTTCCTGGTATCCGTATTTGCCATCTCACTTCCCCCGCTTCACCTCCCGGATTCTTTCAGAACCCGGCACGGGTTTACGTGGCCCAACGGTCCGAGCGGGCGTGTCGCGAAGTCCAGGCGACGAGGCCCGACATCGATCGTGAGATGCACGCGCGGCCAGCCCGCTGCCCCACAAAAGCCTGGCTGTCGGCGTCTGCCCGGCCCGCCGACTGACCCGGTCATGCCCCGACGAAGCAGTACGCCGACGCTCCCGAAACGCCACCCCATCTGCTTCGCCAGAAGCCTCGAAGGTCGCCCCGGAGTCGACCTAGATCGTCAGGAATATTTTTCGCATTTTCGCAGAAAACCTCAGCCCGGATAGGGTTCGCCGCGTCTGCACTCGACATCGTTCTTCGGCCAATTCCGGACAACGCCTGACGCGTCTCTCACCTTTCAGAATCAAGCCACTTAGCCCGTCCAGGCGGACCGCACATCCTGCGGCAAGAGGCGATCGGACTGCCCACTGGTACAAGTTTCCTCACGCAGGACTTTACCTGAGTCGGGCATTCCAAAAAGATCAATCCATATAAGCGTCTTTTTTAAAAATAATTGATTCGATAAAGATCGATTAACGCGCGATCAAGGCAACGTCAATACCAGATTTATAGCCAGCTTCTTGGCGGTCTCCTATCAAGATTTTCGCCCTACTCATCCGATTTTAATTCAGAACATTACTAAGTCATTTTCATCATTCAAAGCAGTCCGTCTGCCTTATTTATTGGGAAGACGAACGACCAATCAGCAACGCATCCAAAGAGCGGTGGGAAAAAACACATGAAATCGAATTATTCAGGAATCAGGAACGCGCTTTTTCTTCTGTTGCTGGGAGCGGCTTTGTCGGCGCCTACATCCGCGGCCGAGGAGATCCCGGTGACGGGTCTTCGAGTCGTCGGCAACCAGATTCAGAACAGTAACGGCCAGAGTGTCTTCGTCCACGGCGTGAATCGCATGGGCACCGAGTACCAATGCATCCAGGGCGGCGGCTTCGGTCACGGTCCTATGGACCAGAGCGTCATCGATGCGATGAAGTCCTGGAACATCAATGCCGTCAGGGTGCCGCTCAACGAATCCTGCTGGCTCGGGATTAACAGCACCTCGCGCTTCATCGGCAAGCCCTACCGCGACGCCATCGTTGCCTGGGTAAACCTGATCACGTCCAACAACCTGATCGCCATCGTCGATCTGCACTGGTCGGCTGCGGGAACGACCCCGGCCTCCGGCCAGGACCCCATGCCCAACGTCGATCACTCGATCGATTTTTGGCGCCAGGTCGCGAATACGTTCAAGGGCAACAGTTCGGTGATCTTCGATCTGTACAACGAGCCCAAAACAACTGGCACGAACGATCAGAAATGGCGCTGCGTCAGGGACGGTCGCTCGGCTTGTGCGGGTCTTCTGTTCGATATGGGTCCGGGGCCCACCACCGGCCAGGCCATGAACTACACGGCAGTGGGCATCCAGGAACTGGTCGACACGGTCCGCACGACCGGCGCCGCCAACGTCCTGATGGCGCCGGGCATCGACCACAGCGGAAAAATTGCGGACTGGGCCAACTACAAACCGCAAGACCCGCTCAACAACCTGGCGGTGTCGTGGCACAACTACAACTTCGGCAGTTCGTGTCCGGGCGAGGCCTGCTGGAACTTCAATCTGGGCAACACCTGGTTGTCGGCGCCCGTCATCCTCGGCGAGTTCGGCATCGATAGATGTGATGGCGGGGCTTACAACAAGGCCTTCATGAATTACATGCAAGGCAAGAAACAGGGGTACATGGCCTGGGTCTGGCAACCGGTCAACGCTTGCGGCGGATGGGGCCTTATCAGCGCCAACGACGGCACTCCCAGCGCCTACGGGAAGCCGTTCCGCGACCATATCCAGAACCTGCCCTGGACGTTCGATACCACCGGAGCGCCGGTACCTCCCCGAGTCGAGCCTGCTCCGACGCCGGCACCGCCCGTCGCACCGTCGCCGTCCGCCAATATGCTGATCAATCCGGGATTCGAGTCCGGCAGCCTGAGTCCCTGGACCCTCTATTTCCAGGGAGGCGCCGCAGGCAACTCAACCTTCGACACGTCGACCAAGACCGAGGGCGGCCGTTCGATCAAGGTCACGGTCACCGTTCCGAAAAGTTCGGCCTACCTCGCCCAGTTGAATCAGCGAAGCATCTCTCTGATCGCCGGCCGCAAATACACGCTCAGATTCTCCGCGCGCGCAGAATGGGACCGGCAGGTCGAAGTTGGGGTCCAGATGGGACAGGCTCCGTGGACCCTGTACATGACCCAAAAACCTCAACTCGCAACGTTCTGGAAACAGTTCGCCTACACCTTCACCGCGACCTCGACTGCAATGTCGCAAGTAGCCTTCAATCTCGCTCAGAACAGTGGCAGCGTCTGGATAGACTCGGTGAGCCTGCAGCAGCACTAAGTCTTTTGTAGCCGCGCTTCCGGTGGCAGCCTGGGGTCAGCAACTTTGCTGACCCCAGTTCGTTTCAGGCCTTCCATTGCTTCGGGTTGCGGGATCGTGAAGGAAGCCTCTGCGAACGCCGCCCATCTGGAAGATACCGAATCAGGCAGTGGCCTTGCGCGCCTCCTTCTCGAACGCGGGAATGACGTGCCGACCGAACAATTCCGCGGAGCGCGTCACCTGTCGCAGGCTCAGATCGCCGAAAGCAAACCAGGACACGAGATAGCTCATGGTGGTGCGCTCGGCTTCCTCTTTCACGAAGCGCAGCACGGTTTCCGGCGAGCCGGCGCAGCCATTGCCCACGGCTTCGACCTCGTCCCAGGTATCCGGATAGAGCAAGGCAATGGGCGGGTAGGCCTGGCGCACCGACATGCCGTTGTCGAGCCAGAGCTTGTCGAAACTGGCGAACCATTTCCGGTAGGCGCGGCGCGCGATCTCCTTGGCCTCTTTGTCGGTTTCCGCCACCACGATGTGGCGACTGACGCCGATCAGTGGCAGCGCGCTGGCCGGCTTGCCGAGCTTAGCCCACTCCGCGCGATAGCGGTCCGCGATGTGCCTGGCGCCTTCGTTGAGCGCGAGCGTAACGACGTTGACGTTGTTGGCCGCGGCCCAGACAGTGGTGTCTGGCGTCAGGATCCCGTACCAGAGTTCCGGGTGCGGCTGCTGCACCGGCCTGAGCGTCATCGGCACGTTTTCGAACCGATAGTGCTTGCCATGGAACGTCAGCTTGTCCTCGCGGAAGCCGCGCATCAGGATTTCCAGCGACTCGGCGTACATCTCCTGAGCCTTGGACAGATCGACGCCGAACAGGCGCAGCTCGTGTGGCGACACGCCGCGTCCGACGCCGAGCATGAAACGGCCCTGGCTCATGTGGTCGAGCATGCAGATCTCTTCCATCAGCCGCAGCGGGTGATACATCGGCAGCAGGTACACCAGCGGCCCGATCTTCATGCGCCGCGTGCGCTGCGCCACCGCGGCGAGCAGCACGCTCGGCGAAGGCGCATATCCCAGCGGCGTGCTGTGATGCTCCGCCACGTGGTAGCCGTGAATGCCGCAGCGGTCGTAGACCTCGGCCAGCTTCAGCCGATTTTCCAGGTGCTCGCCGAGCGGCAGATCGCTGTAATCCACGTGATCGAATACGCCGAATTTCATTTGAGCTTTCTCCTCGCAACCGTTTTTGTTTGCCCGCACCGAATTCTGAATGCGCGCCCGCGACCCTGTCCGCCTAGGGCGTGCCCCCGTATGTAGCGGCGCCATCGCATTCGACAGGACGGATGGAAAGGCCTACCCTATTGCGGCAGTCGTCTCAAGCTTGATTCCCTCGGTTTCGTCTGGCCCGTCGTTTCAGCGGCCTCGCATGATCTCCCCGGCTAGCTTTCTTGATCGCTTGCACCGCGCAGGCGTGTTGCCTGCTCGTCTCACTTAAATTTTTTAGAGGAAAGCAGCAATGTCCGAGAAATCGACCGGTACCGTGAAGTGGTTCAACGATGCAAAGGGCTTCGGATTCATCACCCCCAGCGAGGGAGGCGAAGATCTTTTCGCGCACTTCAAGGAAATCCAGGGCTCCGGCTTCAAGTCCCTGACCGAAGGCCAGAAGGTGGAATACACCGCGGCCCGTGGCCAGAAAGGCATGCAGGCCACCCAGATCCGCCCTCTGTAAGAGCGATCTAGGCTGAGCGGAAAAGCCGCGGCTCACCGCGGCTTTTTCGTTTGAGAGGAACGGCGGCACTGGCTGAAAGGGTGCCGGCGTAGAAGTTTTCAGATGGAGTTCGATATGTGTCCTTCGCCGACACGCGCGGTTGCTCGCAACCGCCCCGTCAGCACCGCTTCAGACCGCAAGTTTCGTGGTGTGGACGGCAAGATGTATCCGTCCGGGACATTCCTGGGCACCGATGGCAACTACTATCCCCAGGGTCATTTTCTGGGCAACGACGGCAAGTACTACTCGCCCGGCCACTACCTGGGCACCGACGGCCGCTATCACCCCAAGGATGAAGTCCTGTGCGGAGACGGTCAGTACCGTCACAAGGACCAGTTCTGCGGCAACGACGGCGTTTACTACCCGCTGTACTACTTCCTGGGCGACGACGGACGCTATCACCCGCCGGGCGCGTTCAAGGGTCAGGACGGCAAGTACCATCCGCGCGGTTGTTTCCGCGGCAAGGACGGCAAGTATCACTACGCCGAATCCTTCGTCGGCGACGACGGCGAATATCACCTGCCCGAAGCCGTGATGCGCGGTGGCCGTTACATCGTGCCCGAAGCGCTGGCTGAAAAAGCCCGCCAGAATCGCGAAGGAGTGGATTGCTGATCGGCCGGCGCTACGGCGCCGGACAGCGATGGGGCGCTCGATAAGGGCGTATGGTAACGGGCTGACCCCAGGGTCCTTACCCGAGAAAACATCATGACCACCCCGATCGCGACACCCGCGACTCCTTATGTCGCACGCACGCGCAAGCAGGTACAGGCCGCCGAGATGGCGGACCAGGCTGCCGTCCTCGCCCGCTGGAAGGGCCTGTTGCCCGACGCGGGCACGACCTGGCCCAAGGTGCCGCAGGAAGAATTGCTGCTGGTACGCGGCAACGTGCACAAGCTCGCAGGCGTGGTCCAGCTACGCTACAAACTCAGTCGCCAGGATGCGGACTCGCAGGTCAAGAGTTTCATGGAGTCGCACCCCTGAATGGCCATCGCGTCACACCGCGTGCCGCCATTGCGGGAGCGCCATGACGCTGCCCTCCTGAGCTGACTTCAGCATGCGACTGAAACGTTCTGCGTGACCCGGGTCGCGCAGACTCAGCCTTGTCCGTGGCCCGGTAATAGAAGCGATGCGCACGATCCGCGCCGCCGTGCCGGTGCCGATGGCGCCGCCGACCCGCCCGGCCCTTTCGAGTCGCACGAGTTCGTTCAGATCGAGCACTCGCTCGGCGACTTCCAGGCCCTCGTCGCGCATCAGGCGCATCAGCGAATCGCGCGTGACGCCAGCCAGAATCGTTCCGTCCAGAGGCGGCGTGCACCACACGCGGTCGATCTCGACGAACAGGTTCATGGTGCCGGCCTCGGCCAGCTTGGTGTGCGTGGCGGCGTCCAACCAGGCGACGTCGTCGCATCCCTGTTCTTTCGCGCGCAGCAGCCCGAGCAGTCCGGCCGCGTAATTGCCGCCGGTCTTGGCGGCGCCGAGCCCACCAGGAGCCGCGCGCGTCAACTCGGGCTCTGCCCACAGGTTCACGGTTTTCAGCACGGGATCGGATGAAGGCGTCACCAGCACCACAAGCCGGTGCCGGCTGGCAGTTCTGAAACCCAAGGCCTCTTCGTCCGCATAGAGGGTGGGCCGCAGGTAGAATGAACCGCGTCCGTGCGGTGGCAGCCAGGACTCTTGCACCTGCGTTGCGAGGCGGCACATCTCGACGAACAAACCTGGATCGACCTGCGGCATGCAGAGTCGCGCAGCACTGGCTCTCAGGCGCTCTGCATGCTCGACAGGCCGAAACAGGTGCGCGTGACCATCCGGCGCCCGATACGCCTTGAGCCCTTCGAATGCCGACAGCCCGTACTGCAAGCCGCCGCAGGCCACCGGACTTCGCGCTTCGGCAAGCGGGACGATACGGGGTGCCGACCAGCCGCAGGCCGCATGATCCGCAACGATCGCGTAAGGCGCCAGGTACTGCCCGAACCCGAGCGCCTCGGGCTCGGGCCAGTCGAGCGGCGGACGTTCGCAGGTCTGCACCTTCGAAAACGTGTTCATGCCGCCATCTCGGCGATCGCTTCGATGTTCGATTTGCCGGGCGCCACCATCGGCAGCACCAACTCCTCGGGATCGACAGGCGCGCGAACCAGCATCGGCCCGGCCTGCGCGAACGCGCGCCGCAAGGCCGCCTGCGGATTGCGCGCGAGGCCCAGATCGACCGCCGGGATGCCGAACGCTTCAGCCAGGGCGCAGATCGACGTTCCGCGCGGATAGGCCGAAGCCGTGTGCTGGCGCTGATAGAACAGACTCTGCTGCTGACGCACCATACCGAGGCCGCCGTTGTCGAGCACGACGATCTTCACGTCGAGCCCGAGATCGGCCAGTGTCGCGAGTTCCTGCACATTCATCAGCAGGCTGCCGTCGCCGGTCACGCACAACGCGCCATGCTCCGGATTCGCGAGCGCGGCGCCGATGGCGGCAGGAATGCCGAAGCCCATCGTGCCCAGCCCGCCCGAAGTCAGCCAGCCTTCCGGCCGCGCTATCGGATAGTGCTGCGCCATCCACATCTGGTGCTGGCCCACATCGGTGGTGATTGCGCGCTCGCGGCCGGCGAGTCGCGCAATCTCTGCGATCAGAGTCTTTGGCCGGCGATGCGTCCCGGGCATCGGGTACTCGCGCCTGAGTTGGCCCACACGCGCGAGCCAGTTGGTCCGCATCTGCGGGCGCAGGGCTTCGCACAGCGCGCGCAATGCCGCGCCCGCATCGGCGTGAATCGCGAGATCGGGACGGCGCAGCTTGCCCAGCTCGCGCGGATCGGCGTCGATGTGAATCACGCGCGCGTTCGGCGCAAACGCCGACAGCTTGCCGGTGGCGCGGTCGTCGAAGCGCGCGCCGACGGCGATCAGCAGATCGCATTCGTCGATCGCATGGTTCGCGTAACGCGCGCCGTGCATACCCAGCATGCCCAGGTTCAGCGGATGATCGGCCGGCAAAGTGCCCAGCGCCATCAAGGTCGTCACGGTTGGAAGGCTGGCAATCTCGGCGAGGCGGTGAGCATCGGGAAACGCGCGCGCGATACGCACGCCGCCGCCGAGGTACAGCACTGGCCGCTGCGCGCGCTCGATCATCGCGACGGCGCGCGCGAGCGCATCGAGATTCGGCTTTGGCGCGTAACCCGGTGCCAAGGCCTGGGGAACGTCGTCGAGGCTCACGTACTCGGTCTGCACGTCTTTCGGAATATCCAGCAGCACCGGCCCAGGCCGTCCGCTCTCGGCGATGCGAAAAGCCTCGGGCAGCAGTTCAGCCAGTTCGGCCGCAGACCCGATCTCGAAGTGCGCCTTGGTAATGCGGTCCACGATGAAACCGGTCGGCGCTTCCTGGAACGCATCCGTTCCCTTGAGCGCACGCGACACCTGCCCGGCCAGACACACCAGCGGCACCGAATCGGCCTTGGCGTCGGCCAGCGCCGTCACGGTATTGGTCACGCCGGGCCCGGACGTGGCGATGCACACACCCGCGCGAC
Source organism: Panacagrimonas sp. (assembly GCA_052389915.1). Classification (GTDB taxonomy): domain Bacteria; phylum Pseudomonadota; class Gammaproteobacteria; order Nevskiales; family Nevskiaceae; genus Panacagrimonas. The sequence goes on along the minus strand of JBQTHL010000052.1, from coordinate 49,309 downwards.
CGCTAACCCGCGCATAACCCTGCGCGATGAAAGCCGCGCCCTGCTCGTTGCGTGCGAGCACGTGCTTCAAGCTCGAATCGGCCAGCGCGCGATACAGCGGCAAGACCGCGCCGCCCGGGATGCCAGCGACGAAGGCCGTGTCGCGCCGTTCGAGAAACGAGGTGATGAGTTGTGCGCCTGTGATGTCCATGGTGATTCCGGTCTGGATCCCCTGGGCGTAACCTCCGGCGCATTCAGAAACTGAAAACCCCCGCCGGACGTTGCGCCAGCGGGGGTTGGTAATTGCGTGCAGCGTCCCCTACGGCGCGTCGGTAACGACGACCAGTACGGCGAGGACGATGGATTTGGTGAAGCTCATTTCAGTTCTGGAATCCTGACAGTTGCGATCCGGGCAAGACGGCGGTACGAAAACATGTCCACACGTATTCCTCGGCGCGGTGGATTCTCCGTTTCCGTGAATTCTTTGTAAAGTTATTTCGAATTCGGGCAACAGTGTCGGTACCGCCGCCATGCGCGTCCATCGCTGCCCCCTCGCGATTACGTCGATCCGGGCGAGCGCAACCCGGAGACCTTTATCGTCACGTCGAGGTCCGGTGGATCACCGTCACCCGTCCGCGCGCCAGCCAGCGGCCATTGGCGCCGACTTCGAACTCGTACAGCCAGCCGCTGCTATCGCTGATTTTCTTGCGCACCGTAACCGTCAGCGGCTCCTCGATGTCGTCGATGGTCTCGACCGCGAATTCGACATCGCGCAGCGCCGCCAGCACGCCGGGAGCGGCCCTGGCGCCGTGCTCGCGTTGTGCGAGCAGACCGCCGTGCACGGCCATCGCCTGTGCGCCGTACTCGCACAGGTGCAGTGCGGCGAGACGCTCGTGACGACGCAGCGGATTGCAAGGATCGCGATGGCTGAGCGCCATGCAGCGGATGCTGATGTCGTCCCAGGTTCCCACCGAGTCGAGCAGGCACATACCCAGCGCGTGCGGAATCAGCTCTGCGATCCCGGCTCGGTCGATCACAGCATCTCCAGGTCCAGCCTAAGGCTGTGTTCGCCGGCGCCGTCGAGCAGCAAGCGGCCGGACTCGCGACGTGCGAGCCGCCCTAGCAGCGGCAGTGCGCGCGCGGCCGGATTGCTCTGACGCAGAACCTCCAGCTCAGGCGTGTTCATGACGGTTTCCGACGCGCGCGGAATCGTCTCCACGTGCATTGCTGCGAGCGAGCCGGCGCTGCGCCGAGGCGACAGCATCAGCGCGAACGCCGCCGATTCGGTGATGCGCCAGCGCGCCAGCAGTGGCTCGGGCGGACGCACGTCGAATGCCACCAGCAGGCAGTCGAGCCCTTCGGCCTGCGCCAGGCCGACTGCTTCCAGCAGCCCGGCGGCAAAGCTCGCGTAACACGCCGACAGGCTCACCGAGGGCAGCCGCGCGCCGGCCGCGATGCTCCAGTAGCCGGCAGCGGCGTTGTGCACGGAGTTGTGAAAGTCGGTGGGTGAGACCACGCGCCGCATCTCGCTCAGCGCCACGCTGATGCGATGCACGATGTGAGTGTCGCCGTCCGAGGAAGCGAACACCGTGGCCAGGCTCTCGGGCGCGCGGCCGTCTGAGCTCAGTGCATCCTCGGCCACGCGGAACCCAAGACGCACCGCCAGAGTGGCGCGTCGCCGCTCGTTGGCCGGGAGCCTTTGCGGCGGATGCGGCGGCAGATCTTCGCGCAGATACGGGCGCTCGCCGCGCAGGACCGGCTGCGCCTCCGCCCAGCCGTCGAGTCCAGGCGCGCAGCAGCCCACGGCCTCGATGAACAGCGGCTTCATCCCTGCACTCCGAACACCAGGCTGCAATTGCTGCCGCCGAAGCCGAAGGAGTTGGACAAAGCATGTGCGACGCGCCCTTCGCGGTTGTCCGTCAGGACCGCGCAGCGCAAGGCGGGATCGCGCTCACGGGTGTTGAGGCTGCACGGCAGCAGACCGTGCTCGATCGCGAGCAGACTGATCGCGGCTTCGACGATTCCAGCCGCGCCCAAGGTGTGCCCGGTCCAGCCCTTGGTCGAACTGCACGGCGTGTCGGTGCCCAGCAGCGCGGCAACCGCCTTGTCCTCGGCCAGATCGTTGGCCTTGGTTCCGGTGCCGTGCAGGTTCACATAGCCGACATCCCCTGGCGCCAGATCGGCGCGCCGCAGCGCAGCGGCCATCGCCTCGAAGGCGCCGCGCCCCTCGGGATCGGGCGTGGACATGTGATGGGCATCGCTGCTCTCGCCGTAGCCCAGCAGCGCCAGACCCGGTTCGCTCGAAAATTCCAGAGTCGCGAAGCCGGCCGCCTCGCCGATCGAGATGCCGTTGCGCTGCGCATCGGCAGGCCGGCAGATATCGGCCGATAAAAGCTGCAAGGCATTGAAGCCGTACAGCGTGGTCAGACACAGGCTGTCCACGCCGCCGACCACGGCCGCGTCACACTGTCCGCTGTGCATGGCGCGATAAGCCGAGGCAAAGGCCTTGGCGCTCGACGAACAAGCGGTCGAGATCACGTGACTGACGCCGTCCAGTTGCAGCCGGCGGCGCACGAAATCCGCGCACGAAAAAATGTTCTGGGTCTTGCGGAAGTTGAACCACTCGGGAAGCGCGTCTTCGTGCTCGCGATCACGCGCGCGGTAGGCCAGCTCGGTCTCGTGGATGCCCGAGGTGCTGGTGCCGAGAAACACGCCGACCCGCTGCGCACCATACCGCTCCCGCAGTTGCGCCACCGAGTCGAGAAACCCGTCCTTGCGCAGCGCAAGCTCGGCGAGACGATTGTTGCGGCAATCCCAACTCGCCAGTTCGCCGGTCAGCGGCGTGGCCAGCCCCGCAACCTGGCCGATCCACGTGGGCAAGGTGCAGGTCTCGAACGGCAGCTGGCTCAGACCGGTGCGCTGCGCGCGCAGCGCAACCAGGTGCGCGGCCTTGCCCGCTCCGACCGCGGAGCTGAGCGTGTACTGGCTAATCCGCAGCGGTTTCATCGGTCCAGAAATCAAAGAAGTTGAACCAGTTGTATGGCGCGGCTCGCACCTGCGCCTCCAACCGGTCGGCGTAGGCCTGGGCATAACCCTGGATGGCGGCGCTGCGGTTGGCGCGCGGCAGCACAATACGTTGCGCCAGCAACTCGAAACGGATGCGGTAGCGGTTGCCGCCTTCATAGGCCCCGAAGGCGAGAATCACCGGCACTTGCAGCACGCTCGCCAGTATCCAGGGATGGTCCGGCAATTGTGCGCAACGATTCATGAACCGCACCGACACCGTGCGCTGCGCACCGTGAATGCGGTCGGCCATCATGCCCACCAGATCGCCCTGCGCCAGCGCCTGCTTGAGTTCCAGCGCCAGGGCGGGGCCGCGCTGCGAGGCGTCGATGACCCCTGCTGCGAGCACCGGGTTCAGCGCCTCCAACATCTGCGTGAGCATGGCGCCCTGCTGGCGATCGAGCACGATACGAATCGGCAGTTGCCGGCGCTGTCCGAGCACCCGCATCACATCGAAGCTGCCGAAGTGGGACACCAGCAACAGGGCGCCGCCGCCGTCGCGCGTGGCTTCCACCACCCGCTCTTCCCCCTGGATATCCATCGCGAAGTAAGCGTCGCGCTCGGCCAGAAGGTATACCCGGTCCAGCATCACCGCGGCGTACGCGTACCAGTGGCGAACCCGGTCGATCCAGCTCGGCTCGCGTCCCAGCGCGTGGCGCAGGAAACGGCGCGAGGCGCGCCCCGGTTCACCACCCGTGACCAGGAAGTACGCGACGATCGGGTAGAGCAACAGGCGGGTAAACCGGCGACCCAGGTGCAGCGCGATCCATGACACCAGACGCAGCGTGCGCACACTGCTGCGCTCGCCCTGTTCCTCCCAGGTCTTGTTCACGGCTTAACCCATCAGTTCCCAGGTGCCCTGCGCCAGCAGACGCGCTTCGCGTTCGCAGCGAAAGTCCAGCCGCGTATCCGTCATGCACAGCACGATCTCGAAGCGCTCGTCGGGCAGCAACGGCAACAGGAACTTCGCCGCCACCAGCTTTCGCAGCCGCCACTGCGGCCCGCGCCAGGCGTGCAAGGCGTCCAGCACCAGCTCCAGCAGCAGCACCGCCGGCACCATCGGTTGACCCGGGAAATGCCCGGCCAGACAGGGATGCCCGGCAGGCACCCGCGCGCTGGTGCGGCACTCGTCATGCACGGCTGCGCTCCAGCTCGGCCAGCAGCGCCGCGCGCGGCAGCTTGCCCACGGCGTTGCGCGGCAGGCGCGACAGGCGGATCAGGGGCCGCGGCAGGAACACCGGATCGATCACCAGCGCCAGCGCCGCGAGAATCTGCGACTCACTCAGTTGCGGCGCCACCACCAGCGCCGCCGGCCGCACTTCGCCGTCGGCGAGCGATTCCGGAACGAACACCACCGCGTCAGATACGCCGGGAATCCGCAATAGCCGGCCGGTCAGCTCGCTGAGAGAGCCGCGCTTGCCCGCGAGCTTGAGCATGTCGGCACTGCGCCCGCGCAGGCGGAATTGCCCCTCGCCCAGATCCTCCACCTCGTCGGGCAGAACCACCGGCGCGGTCAGGTTGGGACCGTCCACGATGTCCGCGCCGTCCTGACGGCTCAAGCTCATGCCCGGAAAGAACCGCCAGATCGGCGAGTCGACGAGCCGGCGCGAGGCCATGCTACCGGCCTCGGTGCATCCGTAGATTTCCTGAACCGGTGCACCCAGCGCGATTTCTGCCGCCGCCGCCAGTTCCGGGTCCAGCGGCGCGGTGGCCGAAATGACGAGGTGCAGACGCGGCAACGAAAGGGTTGCGGCGAGACAGGCTCTCAGGTGCACCGGCGTGGTGATCAGCACGCGCGGCGCCGGCACTTGCTGCAGGGCCTGGCGCACGTCGGCCGGGAAGAAGGCGCGCGCACTGTGTGCCGCGCAACCGCCGGCGAGCGCCATCATCACCGTGGTCTCCAGGCCGTACATGTGTTGCGACGGCACGGTAGCGACGAGTCCGGCTTCATACCCATCAGGCATGAAGCGTTGTACGGACAGCCTCGCGGTCTGCACCAGCGTACGCCAGGTCTTGGCGTGCGCCTGGGGTGCGCCGGTGCTGCCGGAAGTGAAGACCAGGGCGGCGACTTGATCTTCGGGCAACAGCGGGACCGTTTGCGGCGCCGGGTCGGGGCTCGCCTCGGCATCGTTCACCGCGATCCACCGCAGCGGCAGGTCAGGGTAAGCCGTTTCGCCCAGCGCATAGCAGCCGGGATACGCGCCCGCAATTTCGGCAATCACGCCGGAGGACTGGCTGGGCGGCAGCAGGTTGGTCTGTCCGCGGAGGCACACCGCGGCGAACGCGGTCATGAACCGGTAGCGGTCCTCGCACAGGTTGAGCGCATGCGTGGCATCCGGCAGTCGGGCGGCCAGCGCCCGCACGTCGTTCAGGAATTCCTGCTGGCTGACGCTGCGCAGACCGCGCCATGCCACCGTGCGCAGCGGCTCGTCGGGCGCTATGAGCGGGAGCCGCTTGGGCGTCACTTCTTGCGATGGGTCTGCACATGCGCGCTGAGCGCACGCAGGGAGCCGAAAATCTGCGTGATGTTCTCGTCGTCGGTGCGCAGTTCCACGCCGTGGTTCTGCTCCACGGTCAGCGCGATTTCCAGGGCGTCGATCGAATCCAGTCCCAGCCCGCCGGCCTCGTGACCCATCAGCGGCGCCTCCGGATCGATCGTATCCGGATCCACGCTTTCGAGATTGAGTGCGGCGACCAGCAGTTGCGCCAATTCGCGCTCGGCGGCGGATGCTACAGACATGAACTGTTCCCTTATCGACGTTCGAATTATTTGTAACTGTGGCCCCCCACCACGATATGTTACCGCTCGAACGCCGACTTCACGCGCTGCGCGCGTCGACACGGCGATTCGTTCAGCTACCGTTGCGAGCCCTGACGGCAAGCTCCGTCCGGTGGACAACAGACGACACCGGCTACAGCGTCTATCATCTTTGAAGAAGATACCTCTATCGACCATCGCCCACGCACGCGTGGCGGCTTACGAGTTTACCGATGGCGCCCGATCCTAATACCTACCGCTGCTCTTACAGGGTGGCTTACGAGGCCGATTCGGACGCGCCCCTGAGTCGCGACATCCTCGCGCAGATCCGCTTCGGCACCGGCGCCGTCCGGTCGTCCGATCCGCGTCAGGTCCACGTTGCGCTGCCGCAGTTCGACACGGTGCCTGTGGCGGAAGTGTGGCGCAGCCGCGTGCCGGTCCAGCACGCCTGGGCAGACGGCTTCGGCTACGCGCACAACGGCGAGGTGCTGTTCGGCCAGTTGCACCTGGAAGAACACGAGATCGCCGACCTGGATCGCGCCACCACGCGCGCCTACGTGCGCATCGACCTGCTGCTGCGCCGCCTGGGCTATCCCTGCTGGCTGCGCATCTGGAATTTTCTGGCACACATCAACCGAGGCGAAGGCGACGCCGAGCGCTACCGCCAGTTCACCAAGGGGCGCTGCCATGCCCTGGCACTCAAGCCCGACTTTGAAATCCGCTTGCCCGCAGCCACCGCGATCGGCACCCACGGCAGCGGCATGACCGTGTACTTCCTGGCCGCGCGAGAGCCCGGCGAGCAGGTCGAGAATCCGCGCCAGGTCAGCGCCTTCCGCTATCCGGCCGAGTACGGCCCCAGGAGCCCGAGTTTTTCGCGCGCCACGCTCAAGCACTGGCCCGACGGGATTCATCTGTTCGTCTCGGGGACCGCCAGCGTGGTGGGTCACGAGTCGCGGCACCCGGACGACGCACTGGCGCAACTCGAAGAGACCCGGCGCAACTTCGATGCCCTGCTGCAACACGCGGCTTCGCTCAAGCCCTCGGCCGGGCCGTTTCGCGCCGCCAGCCTCAAGATGTTCGTGCGTCCGGATTGGCACCAGCCCGTGCTGCTGTCGCACGCTCGGCACCTGTTCGGCGAGGACGTGCCGCTGCTGTTCCTCGCAGGCGATATCTGCCGGCGCGATCTGGCGATCGAAATTGAGGGGCTGTTCACCGCGTCCCCGCGGTCCGCGTCCCCGGAGGACGAGGCGTGAGCAGGTGGCGCGGCCGGGCAGACCGCACCTGGCGCGTGATCGCCACCGGCCTGTGCTTCACCCTATTCGGGCTGGTCTGCATCGTGCTGAACTTGGCGATGATCCCGCTGGTCCGGCTGACTTCGCCGGACGAGTCGGCAACCCGCTGGCGCGTACGCCGCTGCATCCATTACTGCGCGCGCTGTTTTCTCGGGACGTGGCGCGCGCTGGGCGCGCTCACCTGGGAGGTGCACGGAGCCGAGAAGCTGTCCGCGCCCGGTCAGTTGGTGGTGGCCAACCATCCCAGCCTGATCGACGCGATTTTCCTCGGCGCGCAGATGCCGCATGTGAATTGCATCGTCAAGAACGCGCTGCTGCGCAACCCGCTCCTGCGGGCGCCGGTGCGCTGGGCCGATTACATCCCCAACGGCAGTCCCAAGAGCCTGGTGGAAAACTGCGCCGCGTCCTTGCGCGCCGGCGACTCCCTGCTGGTTTTCCCCGAGGGCACGCGCAGCGTGCAGGGCCAGCCGCTGAAGATGCAGCGCGGCGCGGCGCACATCGCGCTGGCTTCCGGCTGTGACCTGCTACCGGTGACCATCGTGTGCCAGCCGACCTGGCTGACCAAGTCCGATGTCTGGTACCGGGTGCCGCCATGCCGCCCGCACTGGTGCATCACCGTGGACGAGCCGATCCGCCTGGCCGGATTGGTGGTGCCGGGCGAGCCCCCGTCGATGGCTGCGCGCCGAGTGACCCGTCACCTGGCCGCATATTTCGCCGCGCGCACCGGCGGCTCCGCGCCGCTGCCCACTGCAGCGACTTCGCGTGCGCCCGGCGACGCAAGAGCGGCGCCGGCCTCATGAGCGACGGCGGATCATCGGCGGCGACCGCGGAAACCTCGGCGCAGACCGGCGCCGCGGCGGACTACCGGCCCTGCATCGTCATTCCGTTCTACCGGCACGAAGCCGCCATCGGCGCCACCATCGAACGACTCAAGCCCTTCGGACTGAACTGCTGGATTGTCGACGACGGCAGCGGCGATACCAGTCGCGAAGCGCTGCAAGGGATCGCGCAACGTGAAGCGTCGTGGGTGCACTTGTGCGGCTATGCGCAGAATCGCGGCAAGGGCGAGGCCGTGATGACCGGTTGCGCGCAGGCGCTGGCCGCCGGCTTTACCCACGCGATCCAGATCGACGCCGATGGTCAGCACGACGCCGACGATCTGCCGCGGCTGCTGGCACTATCGCGCTCGCAACCCCGGGCGCTAATCACCGGCATTCCCTTATACGACGAGTCGGTGCCCAGGGTGCGCCTCTATGGCCGGTACCTGACTCATTTCTGGGTCTGGGTCGAAACCCTGTCCTTCCAGATTCGCGACTCCATGTGCGGCTTCCGGGTTTACCCCTTGGACACTGCGCTGGCGATCTGGAACGAGGGCAAGGTCGGGCGGCGCATGGATTTCGACACCGGGATCATGGTGCACATGTTGTGGCGCGGGGTGCGTGTGCTGAGCGTGCCCACGCGCGTGACCTATCCAGCCGACGGCGTGTCCCACTTCCGGATGGTGCGCGACAACCTGCGGCTGATCGCGATGCATCTGCGGCTGATCGTCGGCATGTGCCTGCGACTGCCGTGGCTGCTGTGGCGGCGGCTACGGCCATGAAGACTCTGTGCTGGCTGCTCGCCGCACTGCTGGCCGTGCCCACGCTGGCCGCGGACGTGTTCGAGCATCCGCGAACGCCGGCTCAGGCGCAGACCGATCTGCGCGCCGCCATGCCCGACCTGGGACAGGTGCAGGTCCTGCGCGGCACCTACAAGCAGCGAAAATTCCTGCGCGAGATTCCGCGACCGCTGACTTCAACCGGCGAATTCCTGCTGGTTCGCGACCGCGGAATCTGGTGGCACACGCAGACGCCGCTGGATTCCGAGTTGACGCTGACCAAGGCCGGTCTGCTCGAGCAGTCGAAGTCTCGCAGCAGCGCGAAGCAACCTGGCGCAGAAGTGGCCTCGTCCATTTTCTTCGCGCTGTTCGCGCTCGACCTCGACACCCTGGCGCGAAGCTTCGAGCTGTTCGTGATGCCCGCCGGATCGCCCCCCTCTTCGTTCCTGCTCGGCCTGCGCCCGCGCGATGCCGCGCTGGCGGCGTGGTTCCAGCAGGCAACACTCAGCGGCCGCAAACAGATCGAGCAGGTGACGCTATTCGAAGCCGCTGGTGACCGCACCGAAATCGACCTGGACGCTACGGCGCAGCCCCTTGCCAACCTCAGCTCTATCGAGCGCCAGCGTTTTGAGCCCTGAATTGCCGGGCGTTCGCTTTCGCTTCTGGCTCTGGACCGCGGCGATGGCGGCGCTGGTGTTGTTTTACGTGCTGCGCGTGGTACCGCAACTGCGGATCGAAACCGACCTGTTCGCGCTGTTGCCCGAGCAGGAGCAGGAACCCGCGGCCGCCCTCGCACAGCAGCGCTACAGCAACGTGCTCTCGCACAAGCTGCTGTTCATGGTGGGCGCGTCCGATGCGGAAAAGGCGCGCGAGGCCGCAGCGAAACTGGCGGGTCGATTGCGCTCGGCGCAGGTCTTCGAGCAGGTGATGCTGGAGGTGGATGCGGCGCAGACCATCTCCGCACCCTCGGATATTTACCGCAAGCATCGTTTCGGTTTTCTGGCCGAACCGCAGCGCCAACTGCTGCTCACGGGGCAGACCGCGCCCCTGCTTGCCCAGGCCCTGACCGACATCTACGGTCCCGGCCTGCTGCCGCGAGCGCTGCCGGTGGCGCAAGACCCGTTCAATTTTCTCGGGGCCGCGCTGGCACAGCAGGCCGGAGCGCTCGGCAATCTGCGCCCGGAGCACGGCGTGCCGATGCTGACGCAGGACGGCACCCACTACGTGCTGATCGCGGCGCAGATCGGCGCCGAACCCTTCTCCACCGAAACCCAGGACCGGATCGTTCCCGTGATCGACGCCGCAACGGCGCAGGCACGCAGCGAGGGCGCGGTGGTGCTCTCGTCCGGCGTGATTCTGCACGCGGCGGACGCGGCGCGGCGTGCGCGCGCCGAGATCACGCTGGTCGGCTCGCTGTCGATGGTCGGTGTTGCGCTGATGATCCTGCTGACGTTCCGATCGCTGCGGCCCCTGGCTCTGAGCGCTCTGGTGCTGGGCAGCGGTGCGCTCGCGGCGCTGAGCCTGTGCCAGCTCGTGTTCGGCAAGGTCACGCTGATCGCGCTGGTGTTCGGCAGCGGCCTGATCGGGGTGGCGGTGGACTATTCCACGCATTTCCTGGCCGACCAGTTTCGCAAGCCCTCGGGCTGGACGCCGCACGAAGCGCTGCGCCACGTCGGCCCCGGCATTGCGATGGGCATGGGCTGCGCCGTGCTGGGGTATCTGAGCCTGGGGCTGACGCCGCTGCCGGGGCTGCGCCAGATGGCCGTGTTCTCCGCCGCTGGACTGATCGTGGCCTGCTGCTCCGTGCTGTGCTGGTACCCGGTGCTGGCGCCTCGGCCCCGACGCGGCGAGCCCCTGCCCCTGCGCTGGGCAATGCGGCTCGATCGAAGCGTGGACAGGTTCGGAAGTCGTGGCCAGCGGCTCGCCGCTGTAGTGGTAGCGGCGTTGGCCTTGTTCGGCCTGAGCCGTATCGAGTTCGTCGACGACGTGGGCCTGCTGTATTCCGCTGCCCCGGAACGGTTGGCGGATGACGCGCGCGTGAGCGAGCTGCTCGGTAGCACGCCCGATAGCCAGTTCTTCCTGGTGCAGGGACGCTCCCCGGAAGAAGTGCTCGAACGCGAGGAGCAACTGCGCGAATGGCTCGATCCGCAAGTGAGCAGCGGTGGGCTGGCTACCTATCGCGCCGTCACCCGCGCGCTGCCATCACCGCAGCGACAGCAGCACAACCACGCGCTGCTGTCCGCACAGGTCTATCGCGCTGGCGGCCTGGGTCCGCAGCTGATGGAGCAACTCGGCTTTCCACCGGACCTGATCGCCCAGCGCCTGGCAGAATTCGCCGCGGCCCCGGCGCCGCTGCGCGTGGACGAGTGGCTCTCCGATACCGCGTCCGCGCCTTATCGCGATCTGTGGCTCGGCTCGGTCGATAACGGTTACGCCGGCATCGTGAGCCTCAGTGGCATCCGCGACTTCGCCGCGCTGCGATCCCTGCCCGCCCAATTACCCGGCGTGCAGTTCGTCGATCGCGCGGCCGCGGTCTCCGAACTGCTCGGTCGCTACCGCCGGCTGGCGCTGCTGCTGCTGGCGGCCGCTTACGGTCTGGTCGGTGCGGCGATGGCCTTGCGCTACGGATCAGCCGACGCCGCCCGGCTGCTGGCGGCACCGCTGTCTGCGGCGCTGCTCACGCTGGCCGTGCTCGGCGCCTGCGGCGGCATGCTGAACCTGTTCCATGTGCTCGGCCTGTTCGTGGTGCTGGGCCTGGGCGTGGACTATGCCGTTTTCCTGCGCGAAGGCGTCGCCTCGCGCGCCGCCACGGTGCTCGCCATCGGGCTGTCGTCCGTGGGCGCGGCGCTGTCCTACGGCCTGCTCGCCTTCAGCGCTACGCCCTTCATCCGCGCCATCGGCCTGACCTTGTTGGTCGGTGTGGGTTTCACCTTTGTGCTGGCACTGGTGCTGCAAAGGCCCGGTCAGCGGACGGAGCCTGCATGAACCTCCCGAGGAGCGTCTTCGCAGGTCTGTTGCGGGCATGGCCCGCTCCTACGGATCTCGGTTTATGTAGGAGCGGGCCATGCCCGCGACCGTGTTCTTGGCGTAGGACTTCTTTCGCATCGCTGGCGCCTGTCGTGTGCTTGCTGTTGTCAGCATGCAGCCTAATGCCGCTGCATAAGCCTCCGGCGTTTCCGCCGCTGGCGCCTGCCACGCTAGGTGCAAGCCAAAGTGTCCTGCAAATTCTGCATGGCGCGTTCGGCCAACAAGACGTGGCTTTCCAGTGCGTGGTGAACGTGAGTCCGGAGCTTCTGACCCTGGTGGGCTTAAGCGCTCAGGGTCAGCGCTTGTTCGGCCTGCGCCACGACGGCAACACGCTGACGGCCGAGTCGAGCCCGCAAGCGCCATCGCAGCTCGACGCTAGGCGCGTACTAGCGGACCTGCAACTGGCGCTGTGGCCGCTGGCGGCTTTGCAGCAGGCGCTCGCAAATACTTCCTGGCAGGTCGCCGAGCCGACTCCCGCAACCCGTCGGCTGAGGCGTGACGGCCGCCTGGTGGCGGAAGTCCACTACGGCAACGCCGATCCCTGGCGAGGCCGTTTTTGGCTCAGCAATTTCGAATTCGGCTACTCGCTAACGGTGGAGTCGCAACCCCTGCCATGAACGACACACGCTCCTGGATTCTGGTGACGGGCGCCAGCCGCGGTATCGGCCGCGCCATCGCCTTGCGCCTAGCCGCGGACGGCTTCAGTCTGGTGCTGCACGGCCGCAGCGCGTCAGCTGCGCTGGAGCAGACCGCGGCCGAGGTGCAGGCCACCGGGGTGCCAATCCGCATCCTTCACTTCGACATCGCCGACCGTGCGGCGGCGACAGCAGCGCTGGAGGCGGATGTCGCGGCGCACGGCGCACCTTATGGCGTGGTGTGCAACGCCGGCATGAACCGCGACGCGATCTTTCCGGCACTGAGCGCTGAGGACTGGGACTCGGTCCTGACGGCCAATCTGGACGGGTTCTACAACATCCTCAAGCCGCTGGTGCTGCCCATGATCCGGCGGCGCAAACCGGGACGGATCGTCACGCTGTCGTCGGTGGCCGGCCTGGGTGGCAACCACGGCCAGGTCAACTACAGCGCGGCCAAGGCCGGAATCATTGGCGCGAGCAAGGCGCTGGCGCTGGAACTGGCCAGCCGCGGCATCACCGTCAACTGCATCGCGCCGGGACTGATCCGCACCGACATGCTCGACGGCGTACCGGTCGACGAGCTGCTCAAGGCCATCCCGGCGCGCCGCCTCGGCGAACCAGCGGAGGTCGCGAGCCTGGTCGGCTATCTCATGTCGGAGGCCGCGGGCTACATCACGCGGCAGGTGATTGCGGTCGACGGCGGGATGCGCACATGAACCGCAAGCCCGGATGGCCGCAGCGCGCTGACCTGTTGCTCCTGTTCTGCGCTGCCGTCGCCGCTGCCTCGATCGGCCTGTTCGGGTTCTCGCTGCTCAGCGTCGGCATCCCCGCGTTGCTTCTGCTGGCGCTGATGGTCGACGGCATTGCGCGGCCGGGTTCGAGCCTGTTCTACCCCACCGTGAGCCACGGCTCGCGCAAGAGCCGCTACGTGGCACTGAGTTTCGACGACGGGCCGGACCCGGAAGTGACACCCGCCGTGCTCGACGCGCTGGCGCAGTTCGGGGCACGCGCGACCTTCTTCACCATCGGCCGCTCGGTGGAGGCACATCCGCTGCTGGCGCGGCGCATCGAGGCCGAGCACCACGAGCTGGGCAATCATTCCTGGGAGCATTCGCGCTGGCAGAATTTCTTTGGCGCACCCCGGCAGTTGCGCGAAATCGAGCGCGGTGCGCAGGCCATCGCGGCGCTCACCGGCCGTCCGGCGCAGCCGCTGTACCGCCCGCCCATCGGGCTCAAGAGCCCGCCGCTGGCGCGGGCCGCACAGCGCTTGCAACTCACGGTGGTGGCCTGGTCGCTGCACAGCCGCGACACGTGCAGCGACGACCCCGAGCGCATCGCGCAAAGAGTGCTGGGGAAGATCCGGCCCGGCGACATCGTGCTGATGCACGACGGGCATGACCTGCCGGGTCGCCACCGTCCGGCCTGCGCGGAGGCGCTGCCGCGGATTCTCCGGGGCCTGCGGCGCCGCGGCTTGCAGTGCGTGACCGTCTCCGAGCTGCTGCGCGCCGGCGAGGCGACGACGTGATTCGCGCTGCGACTCCCGTCATCCGCAAACCGGACCGGGCAACGCATTCCGGCTGGGCTCACCAACTCTGGGAAGGACTCAAGGCTCACGCGGTGCTCAAGACGCTCGCGGCCTGCCTGATCGCGGGCGGATTTTTCCTCGGCTATTTCCTGCTGCTCAAGTTTCCGCTGTGGCCGGTCACGCTCATGCCGGTGACGCCGATAGACCGCTGGATTGCATTCTGGCCGGGTGCGCTGTGGCTGTATGTTTCGCTGTGGCCGTACGTCGCGCTGGCGCCCGGCCTGCTGATCGACCGGCGCGAGTTGCTCGACTATTACCTGGCAATGGTCGCGCTGAGCCTGGCGGGGATGCTGGTGTTCCTGCTGTGGCCGACCGCGAGTCCGGGCACGACGTTCGACTGGACGCAGTATCCGCCGCTCGGTTCCATCATCGCAGCCGACGATGTCGGCAACGCCCTGCCCTCGCTGCACGCTGCTTTTGCCGTGTTCACGGCGATCTGGCTGGACCGGCTGCTGCGCCGTGCAAACGCGCCCGACTGGTTGCGGATGCTCAGCGCGATCTGGGGCTGCGGAATCGTGTACTCGACGCTGGCGACGCGCCAGCACGTCGCGGTGGATGTGATCGCCGGCGTTGCGCTGGGCTGGGTGGCAGCGATGCTGCATGCGCGTTGGCGCGCGGCCGTTCAGAAGCGAAGTGCTAGTGTCGCCGGCACATGAATCCACCCACTCTCCAGTTTCGCAGCGAGTCAGAACTGCTCGACACGAACCGCAAATTTTACGACCCGCTGTGGCGCGATTCGCAGCTTGTTGCACCCGAGCGTTTCAACACCTGGCCGCTGGTGCAAGAGCTGACTGCACAGTCGCCGCGCCGGCTCGAAGTAGCCCCTGGCCTGCGGCCGCGCTTGCCGATCGCGGGCACGCAGTTCGTCGATATCAGCGTGCCGGCGCTCGTACGCCTGCGCGAGCATGGCGGTAACGCGGTGCAAGGCAATATCACTGCGTTGCCGTTTCCCGACGGCGCCTTCGAACTGGTCTGCGCGCTGGACATCGTCGAACACGTCGACGACGACGACGGCGCGCTGTCGGAACTGTCGCGCGTGGCCGCGCCGGGCGCGGCTTTTCTGCTGTCGGTGCCGCTGCATCCCGCGATGTGGACCGCGTTCGACGACTTCGTCGGCCACCGTCGCCGCTACGACCCGCAAGCGCTTGCTTCCAAGCTCGACGAGCACGGATTCATCGTGGAGCAGAGCGCGGTCTACGGCATGCAACCCAAGTCTTCGCGCCTGCTCGACCTGGGAATGTGGGCGCTGGTGCACCGGCGCGAACGCGCGATGTGGTGGTACAACCGGGTGTTCATGCCGCTGGGACTGCGCTTCCAGAAAAAACTCAGCCTGGTGGCGGGACTCGCAGCCGGGGACGACGTCGCCGAGATCATCTTGTTATGCCGAAAACCACGCGTCGCCTGATCTTCTGCGCCGCGGCGCTGCTCGTGCTCACGGGCGCGGCAGCGCCCAAGCCGGAGCCGACGCGCCTGGATCTGGGCGCGGGTGTGGCCTCGCTCACACGGCCCGACTATCGCGGCTCGGGGGAGGTCGGCACCCTCGTGTTGCCGACGCCCTACTTGGCCTACCACAGCGAGCGCTTGCAGCTCTCGCGCGACGGCTTGGTGGCACGACTGTTCCAGACCGAAAAGCTGCACTTGGGACTGAGCGCATCGGCCTCGCTGCCCGGCGACGACAGCCAGGATTCCGTGCGCCGCGGCATGCCGGAGTTGCTGCCGACCTTCGAGATTGGACCTTCGCTGGACTGGCGTCTCGGCGAGGCCGGCGGCACCTGGGATTTGCGGCTGCCGGTGCGCGCGGTGGCGGCGGCGGATTTCAAGGAAGCCGAGGGCATCGGCTGGCTGGCCTATCCGCATCTGCGTTTTCGTCGCGACTGGACGCAAGGCGGCTGGAAGGTCGAGACCGGCGCCGGCGCCGGCCCGCTGTGGGCTTCGAGCAAGTATCACCGCTACTTCTATGCGGTCGAGGAGCGGTTCGCGACACTTGAGCGGCCGGCCTATGACGTCGGTGGCGGTTACAGCGGTGCGCGCGCCACGGCCTACCTGGGTCTGCGCCGACACAAATGGCGCATCGGTCTGGGCATTACGCACGACGCGCTGGGCGGCTCGGTCATGCGTGACAGCCCGCTGGTGGAAACCGATAGCAGCACGGTCGTCGCAATCGGCGTTTTCTACACGTTCAAGAGCTGGGAATGGGAGTTGCCGCAGTCCAAGCCGTGAACCATTCCCGCCCCCTGGTTCGACTCGCGCTGTTCTGCGCCCTGGCCGTCGTACCGCCGGTACAGGCGCAGGACGCCGCATCGCTCGAGGCCAGGCACGCGGCCTTGCGCGAACCCCTCAAGAGCAGCCCGTTCCAGCGTCCACTGCATCTGGTATCGAGCGAGGACTCCGGCGATCTGGCAGGCGGCGTGTACGCGCGGATGGAACAACCCTTCTCTGTTGTCGGCAAGGCGCTTCAGAGCATGGAGGCCTGGTGCGACATCCTGATTCTGCAATTCAACGTCAAGGCCTGCATCCCTTCTTCTTCGAAGGCCGGCGACGTGCTTCGTGTGATCGTCGGACGCAAGCACGACCAGCCGCTGGAGGATGCGCAGCGGCTCGAATTTCTCTACAAGGTAGTTGAGACCACGCCCGACTATTTGCAGGTGATGCTGAGCGCGGACAAGGGACCGCTCGGCACCAGCCGCTATCGCATCGTGCTCGAGGCAGTGAAGCTCGATGCGCCACGAAGCTTCCTGCATATGTCCTATTCGTACACCACCGGCTTTGCGGCCCGCCTGGCCCTGCGCGGGTACTTGGCGACGAGCGGACGCAACAAGGTGGGCTTCAGCGTCGTCGGGCGCGAGGACGACGGCGGGCCGGTCTATATCGGAGGCGAGCGCGGCGTGATCGAGCGCAACACCATGCGCTATTACCTGGCGATCGAGACCTACCTGGAAGCGCTATCGGTACCGGCGCCGCAGCGGCTGGAAAAACGCCTAAGCGACTGGCATGCCAAGGTAGAGCTATATCCGCTGCAATTGAGCGAGCTCGAACGCGCCGAGTATCTCGAAATCAAACGCAAGGAAATCGAGCGCCAGCAGGCCCCGGACATAAAAGCAAAAGAAGGTTGAGGAAAAAGAAAATCCGCTGGTGCAGTGCTGCACCAGCGGACAAGGTCCGAATCCGCACCGGGAATCGCTCGTGGGGAACAAGCGACTACAACAGGAGGGAGAGGTACGGATTCGGGGTTCGCGCCAACGAGTACTAAGTTGCGCCTTCGGAAAAACGAGTTCTGTGCTGTACCGCACACAACGGAATTTCTTTCTCAGACCGGAAGCGTGAACCAGAACGCCGTCGTGCCCGCCTCGCTGCGAACACCGACCGAACCGCCGTGGGCCTCGACGAGTTTCTTCACGATCGCCAGCCCCAGGCCGCGCCCTTCGCCTTCCTGCGTCGCCTGCCATCGGCGTTCGAAAACCTTGCTGACGTCCGGGGCAAAAATATCCAACCCGTTGTTGCTCACGGAAAACTGCACGCCCTCGGCGACTCGGCGGCCGCTGAGACGAATGGTGCTCGACGGCGCCGCAAACTTGATGGCGTTGCCGATCAGGTTCGAATAGACGCGCTCCACCTTGACCAGATCGCAGTGGATGGCGGGCAAGCCCTCCTCTACCGAGCCTTCGATGGACAAACCATGGCGCGCGGCCAGCGGCATGAGGTGATGGACCGCCTCGCGGACCATGGACACGGGGTCCATATGCCGCAGCTCCAGGCTCGCCGAAGGCTTGGCCGTGAGCATTTCGTCGATCAGGGTGCTCATGGTCCGCACGCCCTTGCGCAAGGTCTCCCCATGCCGATGACGTTGCGGCAGGTCTTCGCGCGCCAGCAGTTCTCCGCAGTTCGAAATCAGGGCCAGCGGTTGCCGCAGATCGTGCGCAATTTCGGCGAGCAGATCTTCCTGCGCCTCGAACTTGTTCGAGAAGGCGTCGGCTCTATGGTCCGACTCGGATGCGCCGTCGGCGAGCTTGATCGCCAGCGCCACCAGCCGGCATACGGTGGTGAGCACGCTCAACTCGCGTTCGGTCCAGGGGCGGGTGACCAGGTCCATCGCGAACAGGTGCCCGATCAACTGGTCGGCCGGCGTCATCAATGGCACGCCCGCGCAAGCCCGGATGGTCGAGGCCCTGGCAGTGAGCAGTGCGCTGAATACCGGCGAAAGATGGATATCGTCGATCGTCACGGGGACGGCGCCGAGCACCGTGTTCGAGCACAGCAACCGAATCACCTCCAGGTGGGCGGGGTGCTCGCTGTCTTCGCGAACCCAGGAATGTTGCTGCGAGCGCGCGCCGTCGGCACCCCAGACCACGGTGACGAAAGGCACTTCGAGCAAGGCAGCGGCCATGGCGCAAAGGCGATCCACGTTCTCGATTTCGACTGAGCGTGCGGTGCCGGATGCTGCGGGAGCGTCCAGTGAAGACGCGTGCTGCTGGCGAGTTACGGTCATGGCGTTTCCCATCAGGTTTTCCCACCGTGCAGAAGGCCTTTTCAAGAGGGGCCGGGCAAAAAGCACTGTCGTGCCTTCACGAGACTGCACAATGCCCGGCGCTACTATGACCGTCTGTTCAGTACCGCACGGATGGATATGGATTGCGCCTCAGGTCCGCTACGCGAACAGCCGCGCATAGTCCTCGATGACCGCGGCGTAGCACTCGCAGGACGCCGCCTCCAGGCCCTTGCGGTCGATAATGCTGATCTCGCCGCGGGTGTAACTGATGAGACCGCGATCCTGCAACGCACCAGCGGCGATGGTGATGCCGCTCCTGCGCACGCCGAGCATGCCGGCGAGGAAATCGTGCGTGAGATGGAAATGGTCGGCATGGGCGCGGTCGTGCGTCATCAGCAGCCAGCGCGACAGCCGCGCCTCGACCTCGTGGAAACGGGTGCAGCCCGCGGTTTGCGCGAGCTGCGCCATCAGGACGTACAGGTACCGATTGAGGATGCGCAGCAAGGCGGGGCTACCGTGCAGTTCCTTCCGAAACTGCACGGTGGTCATGCGCAAGGCGCTACCCGAACCCTGCACCAGGGCGCGCAGCGGCACTTCGTTAACCCCCAGCACCAGGGTTGCGCCGAGCACGCCCTCGTTGCCGATCAGGCCCATTTCCAGCGGTTGATGGCCGGTCAGCGGCGCGACCAGGGAAATAAACCCTGACAGCGGAAAGTGAACGTGACGAAAGGGCTGGTCGGGCTCGCACAGAACAGTGCCGAAAACCAGATCGACCGTTTCGCATCGGTCCAGAAGCTTTTTTCGCTCCGCGCGTGGCAGTCCCTCGATCAAGCGGTTGACGACAGGCGCGGCGCTTGCAGCAGGCACTTCACTCTCCTAAAAAGATACGCGGGATGACCAGCTCGGAAGTGTGATCGCTGGTTTCTCGGTGGTCGGTTCGCTGTACCACACAGCGCATGACGACGGAGCAACCCGTGCACGTCAGGGTGTCGGCTGAAGCCCGACCTGCACCGACCTACAGGGTTGTTGCTGCGCGACTTCCTAGGTGCGCTAACCGGCAGAGAAGAACACCGATATCACGCATGCTGGTAGGCCAGCGGCCACAAACTACGGAGTGAATGAATGACGTTTTTCAGCAGCCAGGCTCGCGCAATTTTTTTATGCCTGCTGGTTCTTGCCGCGGCGGGCTGTCAGCGCCAGGCCGAGATTTCCGCCCGCGAATCCGAGGCCCTGAAGGCACTGCTCGCTGCTGCCGGTACTGCCAAGGACGACCCGCAGCTTCGGGATCAAACCCGGAAGTTCTACGAGCTGCGGCAGAACCAGCCGGCGTGGATCGTCGCGGGCGAGCCGCTGCCGGCGGTGCAGAGCCTGACGACGGTGCTCGCCGCGTCGGCTGACGAGGGTCTGAATCCGCAGGAGTACGCGTTCGATGCTCTCACCGCCAAGGTGCAGGGCCTGAAAGGCAACAAAGATCTGAACGCCGCGACGGCGCTGGAGCTGGAGCTGACCCAGACGTTGCTGCGTTACGGCTCGCACATCGCGCTGGGTCATCCCGTCGCCAAGCAGATCGACGGAACCTGGAACGTCACGCCGCGCGAGATCGACCTTGCAGGCATCGTGCAGAAAGCTGTGGCCGGCAATGATCTGGAGAAGCTGGCAGACGAACTGGCTCCACCGCACCCGGAATACGCACGCGTGAGGGAGATGCTTCAGCGCTATCGCAAGATCGCCGCCGAGGGAAAACTGCAAGTCATTCCGGCGGACCTGAAGCTGAAAGCCGGCGAGCCGAGCCCGCACCTGGCGGCGCTGCGAAACAATCTGCTGATCCTCGGCGACATGCAGGAGGAACCGCGCGGCGGCGACAACGTGTTCAACGAAGACCTGTCGAAAGCGCAGGACAAGTTCGAGGAGCGCAACGCGACGCAGCCCGAAAAAACGCCGGACGCGAAGCAGATCGCCGTCATCGACACCTATGACGAAAACCTGGGCGAAGCCGTGCGCCGTTTCGAATCCCGCCACGGCATGGACCCTGACGGCGTGCCCGGCACGGCCATGATCGAAGCGATGAACGTGCCGGCCGCGGAGCGCGCGCGCCAGCTCGCACTCAACCTCGAACGCTGGCGCTGGATGCCCGCGGATTTCGGCACGCCCCACATCCTTGTCAACATCGCGAGCTACAGCATGCAGGTGCGCGACGCGCGCGAAGCCGTGCCTCTGAAAATGCGGGTGATTGCGGGCCAGCCGATCCATCGCACCCCCGTCTTCAGCGACACGATGACCAAGATCGTGTTCAGCCCCTACTGGAATATTCCGGAGAGCATCGAGGTCAAGGAGATGTGGCCCTCGATCGTGAAGGACTCCAACTACCTGGAGAAAAAAGACATCGAGGTGGTGCGCTACGAGGGCGGCAAGGCCATCGTGATCGACCCTTCCAGCATCGACTGGGCGAACGCGAAGAGTGAGGCAGACTTCCAGCTCCGACAGAAATCCGGACCCAGCAACTCGCTGGGCTATGTGAAGTTCCTGTTCCCCAACCGATACAACGTCTACCTGCATGACACGCCCGCGGACAATCTGTTCGACAAGCTCACGCGCGACCTGAGCCACGGCTGCGTACGGCTGGAGCAGCCGGAGGCCCTGGCGGTGTACCTGTTGCGCGACCAGCCCGAGTGGACCGCCGAACGCATCAAGACCGCGATGCACGCCGGCAAGGAAGAAGAGGTGATGCTGAAGAATCCGATCGCTGTGCACCTGGTGTATCTGACCGCGCGCGTGGACGAGGACGGCGTGCCGCAATTCTTCAGTGACGTTTACGGGTACGACTTCAAGCAGCAGGAGCTTGCGGGGCTTTGACAGGCTACCCCGACACACGCCCTCGGTTCTCCGTTCGTGGTGAAGCTCTAGAACCACGAACGGAGAATCCCGCGCCGGCTGCGACAAACGGTCATACGTACCGCTCAGCCGCACTTGCGAACGCTGCCACCTCTTCTCAGGTAAGGTCCGGCACGCTCATAGAGACACTCGCGATGTCGTCCTTCGTCCGCTACGCACTTTTGATCGGGGCTCTCGGCGGCTACTCGATGGCCTCCACGGCGACCCTCACCGCCGATATCTCCCTCGAAGACGCCCTGATCCAGACCGCGCCGATGGCCGATCCCGAGGTCATTCGGCTTGCCGTTGCCGCCACGTCCTGTGCAGCCGAACAGGGCCAGCCCGCAGCGCGGCGTCTGGCCGTGATCGATTACTCGCGGCCTTCGACCGAACCGCGCCTGTGGGTGTTCGACCTCACCGAGCGGCGCAAGCTGTTCACCGAACTGGTCGCGCACGGCCGCAACTCCGGCGAGAACTACGCGCGTTCGTTCTCCAACGCCGTCGGCAGCTATGCGTCGAGCCTGGGCCTGTTTCGCACGCAGCATTCCTACGACGGGCACAACGGCTATTCGATGCGCATGCAGGGCCTCGAAGCCGGTTTCAACGACCGCGCCGAGGAGCGGGCCATCGTCATGCACGGCGCGCCGTACGTGAATACGACTTTTCTTCGCACCCAGGGTCGGCTCGGGCGCAGCCTGGGATGCCCGGCGGTACGGCCGGAAGTCGCGCGTTCGCTGATCGACACGATCAAGGACGGGCAATACGTGTTCTCGTACTACCCCGACCGGAAGTGGCTCGCGTCCTCGCCCTATCTTCGATGCGGGAAATCCCGCCAGTCAGCGCGCCGGTCTTCGAGCCCGGACCCGCGGCAGCCTGGAACCCTGTTCCGCGTTCGCAACGTCGATTAGCGGGAGGGCCTTGACCGGGTCGAGATACGGCAGGAGGCGATCGGTCTCCTTCCTGACCACGGCGTAACACTCGCAGCTCAGCGCCTCCAACTGGGGCCGATCGAGCACCGTAATCTGGCCGCGGATGTACTTGATGACGCCCAGCGTCTGCAACTTGCCGGCGGCATCGGTGACGCCTTCACGGCGCACGCCCAGCATGTTGGCGATCAGCTCCTGCGTCATGATCAGCTTGTTGCTCGGCAACCGATCCAGCGACAACAACAGCCAGCGGCATAACTGCTGATCGATCGAGTGGTGCCGGTTGCAGACCGCCGTCTGCGCCATCTGCGTGATCAGGGACTGGGTGTAGCGCAGCATCAGCATCAGCAGTTGGCCGTGGCGATTGAACTCGTCCTTGAGCTTTTCTCCGGGCAGCCGGAACGCAGTACCCGCGCTCTGCACCACCGCCCGGCTCGGCGTGCTTTCGCCGCCCATGAACAGGGCCACACCGACGATCCCCTCGTTGCCCACCACCGAGATTTCGGCCGAGGCGCCGCTCTCCATCACGTACAGCAGCGACACGATGGAGTCGGTCGGAAAATACACGTGGCGCAGGGCGTCGCCGGACTCGTACAAGACCTTGCCCAACTCCAGCGAAACGAGTTCGAGGTGCGGCAACAAGCGGGCCTGAATCTCGGCCGGCAAGGCCGCCAAGAGGTGATTATGCTGAGGTGTGGGAATGTTGGACATTGCGGCGCCTCGTCGCTTGCGGCCGTCGATCAGGCACCCTAGCGACCCGAGTGCAAATCCCTAACCGCGTTGGCTATGTGCGGTATATCACAAACGATGCGCTCCGTTATCGCGAAGCAAACTGTAGGAGGGGCTTTGCCCCGACTGGCGTTCTCGCGTCGAGTCGCGGTCCGTTCTGCGAGCGCCAGTCGGGGGCAGAGCCCCTCCTACACGAGCCTTACAGGATTCTTGTTTGATAGAAGCGGGCCATGCCCGCGAAAGTCGTCGAAGAGCCAGCCGCAAAAGCGTCCGCCGTCGGCGGGTCGCGCGCATGGTGCACTCCTACATGGGATTCGCTTGTTCGATGGAAACGGCTACTGGCCGAAGCTTCGAAAATCATAATCGGCGTAACGCCGGAAGGCAGCAAGTGCCCGATTCTCTTGGTAGGCGCGAGAGGACTCGAACCTCCGACCCCCACCATGTCAAGGTGGTGCTCTAACCAGCTGAGCTACGCGCCTGCAGGACCGCAGGGGCGCGAAGGTTAACGGCGCGCGCCTTCAGAAGCAAATCGGATTCGGCGCCGCGATCAGGCCGCATGCAGCAGGATCTGCTCGCGCAGTCGCCGCACCTCGTCGCGCAACTTCGCGGCCTTCTCGAACTCCAGGTTTTGGGCGGCAAGCCGCATCTCTTTTTCGAGCTTGGCAATCTTCTTGGCCATGAGTTCCGGCGTGAGCTTCGCCTCGTAAACCTTCCTGGCTTCGGCCGCCATGAGCATGGTGCTGCCGCTGCCGTCGTCGAAGCCGTAGCGCATCAGATCGGCGACGCGCTTGACCACGCCGCGCGGGGTGATGCCGTTGGCCAGGTTGAACGCGGTCTGCTTGGCGCGGCGGCGATCGGTCTCGTCCATCGAGCGCCGCATCGAGTCGGTGATGTGGTCGGCGTACAGAATCGCCCTGCCCTCCAGGTGCCGCGCGGCGCGGCCGATGGTCTGGATCAAGGATCGGTCGGAACGCAGGAAGCCTTCCTTGTCGGCGTCGAGAATCGCGACCAGCGAAACCTCCGGCAGATCGAGCCCCTCGCGCAAGAGATTGATGCCGACCAGCACGTCGAATATGCCAAGCCGCAGATCGCGAATGATTTCCGCGCGCTCGACCGTGTCCACGTCCGAGTGCATGTAGCGCACCTTGACGCCGTTCTCGTGCAGGTAGTCGGTAAGGTCCTCGGCCATGCGCTTGGTCAGCACGGTGATGAGCACGCGCTCGTGCTTCTCGGCGCGGATGCGGATTTCTCCGAGCACGTCATCGACCTGGGTACGCGCAGGCCGCACCTCGACCTGCGGATCGACCAGGCCGGTCGGGCGCACGACCTGCTCGATGATGCTCGAACCCGACTTCTCCTTTTCGTACGGGCCGGGCGTTGCGGAGACGTAGATGGTCTGCGGCACCAGGCGCTGGAATTCCTCGAACTTCAGCGGCCGGTTGTCCATGGCGCTCGGCAGGCGGAAGCCGTACTCGACCAGGGTCTCCTTGCGGCTGCGATCGCCCTTGTACATGGCGCCGAGCTGCGGGACGGTGACGTGGCTTTCGTCGATCACCACCAGCGCGTCCGGAGGTAAATAGTCGAACAGGCAGGGCGGCGGTTCGCCCGGACCGCGACCTGAGAGATAACGGCTGTAGTTCTCGATGCCGGAGCAGAAGCCGACCTCCTGGATCATCTCCAGGTCGAAGGTCGTGCGTTGCTCGATGCGCTGCGCCTCCAGCAGCTTGCCGTTGGACTGGAACCACTTCGTCCGTTCGCGCATCTCGTCCTTGATGTCGCCGAACACCGACATCACCTTCTCGCGCGGCGTCACGTAGTGCGACTTCGGGTACACGGTGTAGCGCGGCACTTTCTGGCGCAGCTCGCCGGTCAGCGGATCGAAGATCGAGACGGTTTCGATCACGTCGTCGAACAGCTCGACGCGCACGGCCTCGTCGTCGGCCTCGGCCGGGTGGATGTCGATGACATCGCCTCGCACGCGGTAATTGCCGCGCGCCAGGTCCATCTCGTTGCGCACGAACTGCATCGCGGTGAGCTGACGCATGAGCGTGCGCTGATCGATCTGATCGCCCACCTTCAGGTGCAGCACCATCTTGAAGTAGCTCTCGGGATCGCCGAGGCCGTAGATGGCCGAGACCGACGCGACGATGATCGAGTCGCGCCGCTCAATCAGCGCCTTGGTCGCCGACAGGCGCATCTGCTCGATGTGCTCGTTGATCGCGCTGTCCTTCTCAATGAAGGTGTCGGTGCTGGGGACGTAGGCTTCCGGCTGGTAGTAATCGTAGTAGCTGACGAAATACTCGACCGCGTTCTCCGGGAAGAACTCCTTGAACTCGCCATAGAGCTGCGCAGCCAGCGTCTTGTTCGGCGCCAGCACCATCGTCGGCCGCTGCACCTGGTGAATGACGTTGGCAATCGAAAACGTCTTTCCCGAGCCGGTCACACCCAACAAGGTCTGGTGCGCGACACCCGCTTCCAGATTCTCGACCATGCCCGCAATCGCGGCCGGCTGGTCGCCCGCCGGCGCCCAGTCGGCTTTCAGCTTGAACAGCGCATCGCGCCGGTGCTTGAGGCGGGTGACTTTTAGGGTGTCGCGGGGGGCTTCTTTCACGGCAGAATCATGAATGGAGGCATTCGGCGAGCTTACTACCCCCACCGTGCCGATTCATGAAGTACCTCGGTGCCGGTCGCGGGCCATGCCCGCGAGAATGGGCGCAGGCCTGCGGGTCTGCGCCAAACCGTCAAGCCGCCAATCGCGGATAGTCCGTATACCCCTTCGCCCCGGGCGTATACAGCGTGCCGAAATCCACCGGGTTGAGCGCTGCCTTATTTGCAAAGCGCTCGACCAGGTCCGGGTTGGCGAGAAAGGGCTTGCCATAGACGATGGCATCCGCACGGCCCTCGGCCACCGCAGCTTCGCCCGAGGCACCGTCGAATCCGCCGTTGAGCAGCAGCGCGCCATGAAAACTGCGTCGCGCGATTTTCGCCAGCTCCAGTTCTTCCGGCCGATCCCACTGATCGTGGCGCAACTCGAAGTGACCGAGCTTGCGCGCCGAGGCCTGCTCGGCAATGTAGGCGACCAGCTCGCGCGGGCTGGAGTCCGACATGTCGTTGAACGGCACCAGCGGCGAGATACGCACTCCGACTCGGCCAGCGCCCCACACACCGATCGCCGCATCGATCGCCTCGAACAGCAGGCGCGCTCGCTTCGCTATCGAGCCGCCATAGGCATCGGTGCGATCGTTCAGGCTGTCGCGCAGGAACTGGTCCAGCAGGTATCCGTGCGCGCCATGCAACTGCACGCCATCGAAGCCCGCCTTCTTCGCGTTCTCCGCACCCTGGCGGAACAACTCGACGATGCCGGGAATCTCGTCCGTGCGCAGCGGTCGCGGCGCGGGGTACGGATGCTTGCCGGTGGGCGTATGCGTCTCCTCGTTACGGATCGGCTTGTCGGAGGAAGAGATGGGCTGCACCCCGCCGTTGATGTCCTGGTGCGTGGCCCGTCCCGGGTGCCAGATCTGCATGGCGATGCGCCCGCCCTTGGCGTGCACCGCGTCCGTCACCTTGCGCCAGCCCTCGACGTGGGCCGGCGAATAAATCCCGCCTTCGCCGATGAAGGCGCTGGCTTCGCCGGACACCATGGTGCACTCGGTAAAGACCAGCCCGCCGGCGGCTCGCTGCGCGTAGTACTCCGCCATCAACTCGTTCGCGATGTGCGTAATGCCGGCGCGGCAGCGTGTGAGGGGCGCCATGAGGATACGGTTCGGCAGGTTCAGGTCGCCCATCTGGAGGGGGCTGTGCAGCGTGGTCATCTTTTATTGCTCCATTGAGTTGAAGAATTACCAGGGCAACCGCTGCCCAAGGTGAAAGAAACCGCCATTCGGACCGTCGTCCGGAATCAACGCAAGCTCGACCGAAGATTTCGCACCGTCCACCACTTCGAGCGGTGCACCGGATCCGCCCATATCGGTCTTGACGTGTCCGGGGTGAACCGAGTTGACCTTGATGCGGGTCTGCCGCAATTCGTGAGCGAGCTGCACGGTCCAGGCGTTCACCGTTGCCTTGCTCACGTTGTAGGCCGGAACCTTGAAGTCGTAGTACACGCTTTTCGGATCGGCTTGGTCGGTGATCGAGCCCAGCACGCTGGAGACATTCACGATACGACCTGCCGCGGACTTCCGCAGCAGTGGCAGGAAGCTCTGGGTCACCGCAATCAGCCCGAACACATTGGTGTCGAAGGTCTTGCGCCAGACCTCGAGCGATTGCGCCGACGGCGGTCGGTCGGTGGAATCGAGCATCGCGCCCGCGTTGTTGACGAGAATGTCCAGCCGGCCGTGACGCCGCTCCACCTCGCGCGCGGCTTGCTCGATGCTCGCGGCATCGTTGACGTCGAGTTGCAGGTATTCCACCGGCAGCCCTTCGCTCTTGAGCACCGTGGTTGCCGCCTCACCGCGCGCAGAATCGCGGCCGGCAAGAATCGAGTGAATGCCTTGTGCAGCAAGCTGCCGCACGGTCTCGAAACCGATGCCCTTGTTGGCGCCCGTGACCAGCGCAATCTTCCGGTTCATGTTCCTCTCCTGATGGCTTGGAAAACCGCGACGCGTCTCCACGTTTCGGATGATACCGATCGGTACCATGACGCATTTTGTGCGACCGATCGGTATCATTTCAAGAGCGGGCAGCACCGAGGCTCACCATGTCGGGCACAAGCGGTTCAGTTGCAAAGGAATCTTCTGCGAGCGAAACGCGCCGCAGCGCGCGCGACCGCATCTTCGACGCGGCGCGCGAGCTGTTCTATCGCCAGGGCATCCGCAGCGTGGGCGTGGACTCCATCGCCCTGGAAGCCGGCGCCACCAAGATGAGCTTGTACCGCGCGTTCCCCGGCAAGGACGAACTGGTGGCCGAATGTCTGCGCCAATCGGAACAGGAATTCTGGGCCTGGTGGGACGAGACGGTGCAGCCGTACGCCAACGATCCGCGCGCCGCCCTGCTCGCACTGTTCGAGGGCCAGGCGCGCAAACAGAGAGCGGCAGACGACCGCGGCTGCCCCATCGCCAATGCCGCCATCGAGCTCACCGACGCCGCGCATCCTGCGCGCGAAGTGGTGCTGGCCTACAACCGCGAGAAACGCCGCCGCCTGCGCGAGCTGTGTCGCCGGCTCGTGGTCGATGCACCGAACGTTCTGGCCGACTCGCTGCAATTGCTGATGGATGGCGCCTGCCTGTCGCGCATCATGCTCGGACCGGCGGGGCCGTCGGCCAGTCTGTGCAAGGCAGCAGAAGCCTTGATCGACGTTGCTACGCGTTCTGCCTGAGGCCGCTGGCGGCCATCTCCACCAGGCTGCGGCGGTAGTGGGCGGCACCGCGAACCAGCAGCAGGCATGCCACGAGTTGCGCCGTCACCATGACGATGGCCAGTGACACCCCGACCTTGAGATCGTCCGCGAACGCATAATCGGTGAACATGGCGGTCGCGGTGGGGCCGATTCCCAGGCCGATGATGTTGACCAGGAACAGGTACACCGCCGAGGTCTGGCCGCGCATGCGGTTGGGCACCAGGTCCTGGATGGCGCTCGGCCCCACGCCGAAGGGCATGCTGAGCAGGAAGGTCGCCGGAGCGACCAGCGCCGCCAGCGCCCAGCCGTTGGGCGCGAACGGCAGCAGCGGCGCCAGCAGCACGCCGCCGCACGCCGCGATCGCGCCGACTCTCAAGGTCGCGTCGCTCAGGCCGCGAGCTTTCCAGCGGTCCGCCAGCCAGCCGCCAAAGACGATTCCGCAGCCGCCGAACACGGCAACGATACAGCCGTAGGTCACGCCGACCTGCCGGATCGGCCATCCATGTACGCGCTGCCACACGCTCGGCAGCCAACTCGTCGCCGAGTACGACGCCAGCGCCATGCAGGCGAAGCCGAGGTTGTGCAGCAGCACGGTGCGCCGATGGCGGTTGAGCGTGGCCAGTACCTCGCGCAAGGGAATCGAACCGTGTCCGGCGCCACGGCGCGCAGGTTCGCGGATCAGCAGCAGCATCCACGCGAACATCAAACCGGCACCGCCGAGCACGAAGAACACGAGCTGCCAGGGGCGGGTTGCGCCCACCATCGGCAGCATCAGATCGCCTTTCGCGGAGGCGTAACCCACCACCAGTCCGCCGACGATGTAGGCGATGCCGGAGCCGAGAAAAATCCCCATCCCGTAGACGCTGATCGCGGTCGACCGGCGTTCGGGCGGGAAATAGTCGGAGATCAGCGAGTAGGCCGCGGGCGAAAGCGCGGCCTCGCCGATGCCGACGCCGATGCGCCCCAGAAACAGATGCCAGTAATGCTGCGTGAGGCCACACGCCGCGGTCGCGGCACTCCAGAACATGAGACCCAGGGTCACGATCCAGCGCCGGCTCCAGCCGTCCGCGAGACGTCCCAGCGGGATGCCGCAGAAGGTGTAGAACACCGCGAACGAAAAGCCCATGAGCAGGCTCATCTGCGTGTCCGAGATCCCGAGGTCGCGCCGGATCGGCACCACCAACAGGCTCAGAATCTGACGATCGATGAAGGAAAAGACGTAGGCCAGCGTGAGCAGGCCGACGACGAACCAGGCGAACGAACGCGCGGGGTACGGACCCTCGGCGGACGCCGCCGCCCCGTTCACTTCTTCTCGAACGCTGCGCGGATCGCGTCCACGCGCTCGCGATTGGCCTTGAAGTCGTAGTAGCCGATGCGGCTGGACGAGCGCACGTCGATGCGCGGCTCCTTCGTGGCGAACACGAATTCCACATCGTCCACGTAACGCATGATCGAGGTCGTCACTTCGGCGTGAACGTAGTCGGGCGTGTTCGCGACCAGCTTCGTGCGGGGCATGGCCTTCAGCACGGCTTCAAGCCGCTTCCAGGCGTCTTCGCGCTTGCCGGCATAGCGCAGCGGCTCGACCTTGCGGTCGGCGGCGGTTTCCTCGGAAGACACGCAGTGGGGTCCACCGTCGCAGGGCGCGAGACCGGCGCCAGCCTTGCGCAGGTTGGCGCTGCCTATTCCGCAGGCGCACAGCGCGGTGCAGATCAATGCCAGGATCGCCGTTTCCAGCAATCGCGTCCCAAGCTGCTTCATCGTCCGACTCCCTGTTTCCCGTTCAGGCTTCATTACGAGCGCGCTCCCCTGCGCGGACGCAAAAAAAACGCCGGATGCTAGCCGGCGTTTTTCAAGATCGCAGCCGACCTTACTTGCTGCGCGCCTTCTTCTTCAGCGCCGACGGATCGAACTCCGCGTCCGTGTAGCTGACCTTGAAGTCGGTGATCTTGTCTTCGTTGGCCATCGCAGTGGTGAAGTAACGCGTGCTCTGCAAGTCGTAGATGACTTCCGGCGAGCCGGTCACGGTCGGCACGAAGGGCGCGGTGATGAGGTGAGCTTCCTGCACCTTCCACAACTGGCCACGGGCATCGTAATTGTCGACCACGGCGATAGACCAGCTATCTTCATCGACGTAGAAAACACGCTTGGCGAAGTTGTGGCGCACTCCGGCGCGCACGTTGGCTTCCACCACCCATACGCGGTGCAGCTCGTAGCGCGCGTGATCCTGGTTCATGTGGAAGGGCTTGAGCAGGTCCTTGTACTTCACCAGCGGCGAGTTCATCTGGTAGGCGTTGTACGGGATGTAAATCTCCTTGCGGCCGATCAGCTTCCAGTCGTAACGGTCGAGCGATCCGTTGAACACGTCGATCTGGTCGAAGTACTGCTCGTTGTCGGTACCCACGGCCGGGTTGTCGTAGCCCACGTCGGGCGCGCGATTCACGCGGCCGAGACCGGGCGAGAAGATCCAGGCAGCGCGACCGGAACCCGCATCCTTGCCGATGAGTTCGTGCGCCAGCGTGAGCTGGCCCGCTACGCGCGGCGGCGAGATGGTTTCCGACAGGTACATCAGCAGGTACTTGTTGTCGGGACCCGGCGGATCCTGGAAGTTGGCGTACTTGAACTTCACGTTCTCGGTCAGCTTGGTGATCTGGAAGCTGCCGTCGGACTTGACGATGGCCTGGTTGTTGAAGCGCTTGGCGGCGTTGCCGCGATACTTCATGCGGTGGTTCCAGATCACCTCCGCGCCGTTCTTGGGAATCGGGAAGGGGAAGCCGACCGCTGCGCCCTCGACCAGATCGGTACCCGTGAGCTTGGCGGTGGTCGCGTTCTTCTTGGTGGCTTCCTCGATTTCCTTGGGGAAGAAGCCGGTGCGCACGCCCTTGTATAGCGGCAGCTTGTACGTGGGGTATTTTTCGAGCAGTGCCTTGTGACCGCCGGTGAGCTTGTCCGCGTACTTGGCCATATTGGCCTTGGTCACGGTGTCGAATGCCGTCAGGAATTCGGGCTTGATCGCCTTCTTGAACTCGACTTCGAGCTTCGCGGCGTCCTTGGTGCGCAGGCCTTCGAGATAGTCCGGCGTCCAGGTCAGCATGTCAGCCGGAAAATTCTTGACGCCGGTGTACTCGGGAATGGAGCCGTCCGCATTGGCGGCGCGGATGGCGCCGATCGGCGTGAGCTTGCCGCCAAGGTCGCTGGCGTCGTCGGCCATGGCCACATTCCACGTCAGGCCGGGCGCTGCCGCGACGATGGCGGCGAGCAGACAATGGCGTCTGCTTCCGAGCTTGAATCCCAGGTTGCGCATCTCGATTCTCCTCAGGGTTGTTGGAGCGCTACGGAGGCCTGCGGCAGAACCGCCGCCACAACAGCGCGTGCAAGATCATAGGCGCGCGCAAGCCGGGTCGCCATGAGTCGGGGCGTCATGGCGGCCTGTCCCACAGGCCAATCATGAACACAGTCGCGGGCATGGTCAGCTCCACAGAGGGAGATGGGAGCGCTCTCGCGGAGCAAGCTGTGGGAGGGGCTCAAGCCCCGACCGGCCGCTCGAATTTCGGAACCAACCTCGGTCGGCGACTGACTGTCGGGGCGGAGCCCCTCCTACAAGGGCTTTTAATCGGTCGGTTCGACCGCCCGCATCGGGCGATTGCGCTTGGAGTCGCGGTACTGCACCGGCGTCATTCCGGACCAGCGCTTGAACGCGCGATAAAACGTGCTGGGTTCGGAAAATCCGGTCAGGTACACGATGTCCTCGACCGGTTCCTTGGTGCGCGCCAGCAGCTTGCGCGCCAGGGCGAAGCGGAAATCCGCCAGCACCTGCGAGAAGCTGGTGCCCGCGCGCGACAACTCGAAGCGCAGGCGACGCGGTGGGATATGCAGTTCGCGCGAGACTTCTTCCAGGTCGCAGCGCTCCAGTTCCAGCCGCTGCGCGAACACCGCACGGATTCGTTCGATCAGGTCCTCGCGCTTGAGCGTGGTCAGGCGTTTTTCCGCGTGCTCCTCGTGCAGTTGCAGCAGCTCGGGGCTGGAACGCGGCGAGCGATAGGCGAGCAATTCGGGGTCGAACCAGATCTCGCTCTCTACGCCCTCGAATTCCACCTGGCACCCAAAGATACGGTCGTAATCGGCTTGCGGCGCACGCCGGCTGACGCGCAGCAGCACGCGGCTCGGTGCGTACTTGCCTTCGGTCACCATCTGGCCGAAGCGGATCACCTGGTGCGCCACCAGAATCTCGGTATGGCGCAGTTGCGGCGCCTCGATGGTGCTGCCTTTCACCACCACGCGCGTGCCCTTCTCGTCCTGCTGCAAGCGCATGTTGAGCGCGTCGCTGACCAGGCGCATGTACTTCACCGCGCGCTGCATGCCTTCGCCGAAGGTGCTGCTGGACAGCATCAGGTATTCCATGACCTCGCCGCGGAACACCGGCGCGTGCAGGCACAGATGCAATCCGACATCGGGGTCCTGAGTGACCGCCTCGACCGTCTCCCAGAAAAACGCCTGCAAGCCATGCGGCGTGCGCATCTGGCGCAGGGGCAGGCTTTCGGCGTTGTAGCCGAGTCGTCGATAGATGGCCTCCACGTCGAAGCCCCCGCTCACGAGGGCCTGATGGACGACTTCCAGCAATTGTCCCGAATCGCGCATTGGCTTTTTCCGCTTATGAACCTGGCCGAACTGGCGCCACGTTTGCTGCTACTCCCTGACGGCTCCTAGGGTGTCACAGCGTAGGCCGGAGAGCCATCGCGAAACTGTCTCATTGGCCGGTGTCCTTTTTTTCGGGTCGGGCGTAACCTCCGGCTACCGCGCAGCAATAATTCAGGGCCGGACATGGACCCGACGCAAAAAAGCAGCTCCGCGCAAGGCAAAGCGACGGAAAGGGAAACGGAGGGCCTGGGCAATACCGCGCTCCGCGACCTGCTGCGTAACCTGTTCGATTTCGAGATGCGACAGATCATCACCACGCGCATGCTGCCGCTGATCTATCGCGTGGCGGTGCTGGCGGTGGGCGCATTGGTGGTGCTGGGCGTGGTCACGGCTTTTCTGCAATCGTTCTGGCTGGGCGTGGTGTGGACGCTGTTCGGGCCGGTGGTATTCCTGGCGGTGGTGGTGGTGGTGAGGGTCTTCCTGGAATTCGTGATGGCCGTCTTCCGCATGCTGGTCTACATTGAAATACTGGACCGCAGAACCTCGACCATCGAAGGCCATACCGAAGAAGTGGTGCAGGACCTGCCGCGTATCCAGTTCTGGAAGATGGGCCTGTCCAAACGCCGCGAGCGTTGACGTCGATGAAGCGGCCTTATGGGTGTGTAGTACTGGCTTGGCCTGGGAGGAGGCGAATGTCGGAAGCTGAAGAACCTGAGACGGACAACCCATCGGCGCCGACCGGCGCGGGCGGAACTGCAAGCGAGAGCGATGCGACCTCGCTGCTCGGCCAGTTGGCGTCCGGCGCCTGGAAGCTTGCCTACCGCGGCCCGCGCAAGGCGCTGCACCTCGCGCACCGCGGCGTGTCCGAAGCCGAGAAGCTGGCGCTTTCGACTCTTCGACGACGCATGGACGAGGTCGCAGACGAAGAGGAATCACCGACGCATCGGCACGAGAGCGCATCGGTCGCGCCTGTTCGGCAAACTCCTGCCGCCCGGGCGCAAGCCCCGAAGACCGCCATCGAGGTGGTGGCGCAACTGCTGGAGGACTCGCTCGAACAGAGCAGCGAGAGTGCTCATCAACGGCTCCTGCTGCGCATCGCGCAACAACTGGTGCCGGACGAGGCGCGCATCCTCGCAGCGCTTGCCGACGGCCATCACGCCGCGCTGATGCATGTGGCGGCCGGTCCGCGCGTGGGGCCCGCCAACCAGCGCTGGCTGGAGAATCTGAGCCCGGTGGGCCGCGAGGCGGGAGTGATGTTGCCGGAGCAGACATCGACTTACATCACCCACCTGCGCGCGCTGGGTCTGCTGGAGTCGGGTGACGAGGACAAGGCTATGCAACTGAAATACCAGTTGCTCGAAGCCGACACGCGGGTGCGAAAGACCTGCGACGAAATCGAGAAGAACGGCCTGCGGTCCAAGCTGTTCCGACGCACCGTACGCATGTCGGAAGCCGGCAAAGCGTTCTGGGCGGCGTGCGAACCGAAGGACAAGGCGAGCTGGTAAAGCTGCGGCGGAGATGAAACGAGCCGCTCGAACAAGTAGCTAACGAGGAGGCAGGGCAATGCAGAGCTGGGCACAAGTGGTGGTGGACGTACAGACCAACTGGTTCCTGTACGCATCGATGCCGGTGGTCGCCGCAATGATCGGCTTCGTCACCAAGATCGTGGCGATCAAGATGATGTTCCAGCCGATCAAGTTTCTCGGCATCCCGCCCTACCTGGGCTGGCAGGGCATCGTGCCGCGCAAGGCTGCGATCATGGCGTCGATCGCCTGCGACACGATGACCGAGCACCTCATCAAGCCGAAAGACATCTTCATGAAGCTCGATCCCAAGCGCGTGGCGCAGGAGATCGAGGCGCCGCTGCTGGCGGCCATCGAGGACATAACGCGCGACGTGGCCAGCCACTACCAGCCGGGCCTGTGGGAAGTGGCACCGGATGCGATCAAGAACCTCATCATCAACCGCATCAAGGCCGAGGCGCCGAAGCTGGTCGAGCAGATCATGCTCGACATCCAGAACAACATCGACAGCGTGTTCGACCTGAAGGACATGGTCGTCACCAACCTGCTGCGCGACGTGCCGCTGCTCAACCGCATCTTCCTGGAAGCGGGCGAAGGCGAGTTCAGATTCATCCGCAACAGCGGCATCTATTTCGGCTTCATCATCGGCTGCGTGCAGGCCGTGACCTGGGCGTTCACCCAGAGCCCCTGGGTCATGCCGCTGTTCGGCGGCTTCACCGGCTGGTTCACCGACTGGCTGGCGCTGAAGATGGTGTTCAACCCCAAGCACCCGACGCGCTATCTCGGCATCTTCGAGTGGCAGGGCCTGTTCCTGAAACGGCGCAAGGAAGTGGCGGCCGAATACGGCCGTCTGATCGCCAAGGAAATCATCACGCCGAACCGCATCATCGACGCGATCCTGCGCGGTCCGCTGTCCGACCGCATGTTCGGCATGGTGCAGAAACAAGTACAGCGGCTGGTCGACGAGCAGGCGGGTCTCGCCAAGCCCATCGTGGTATTCGCCGTCGGCAGCCGCCAGTACCAGGAGATGAAGAAGGTCATCGCCGAGAAAGTGATGGAGCGACTGCCCGAAGCGATGAAGAGCATGGAGGCCTACGCCGCCGATGCCATCGACATCGAGAACACGCTGGTCTCGCGCATGCAGGAACTCACGCCTGAGCAGTTCGAGGGCCTGCTGCGCCCGGCCTTCGAACAGGACGAATGGATCCTGATCGCGGTCGGTGCGGTGCTCGGCTTTCTGGTCGGCGAGATGCAGGTTCAGATCATGCTGAATTTTGCTGGCGTGGGGCACTGATGCGGAGACTTTTGCTGGCTGCTGCGGCAGCTGCTCTCGCACTGAACGCTCCCACGTCCGGCGGCTACGAGAAAGAATTCGACGGTGGCCGTTTCGACGGCTGGCTGCTGCAATGGCGCAACCGCGTATCGCTCGGCGCCGCGTGGCGCATGCAGGAGCGCCAAGACCGCCTGATCGGCAAGGCCAGCCTCGACCCGGATCTCTGCGCGCAGGACGACTGCATCGCGCTCACACCCAACAACACCGAGCCCAACGAGCGCTTCCTCGCCGCACCGGGCGCGCTGTCGTCGAACACCGACGACGGTGACCTCAACTACAACAAGGGCGACATCGTCAGCTCGGGACTCAAGCTCACCTCCAAGCTGCAATTCGGGACGGTGGATTACGGCCTGGAACTGGGTCTGCTGGCTTTCTACGACCCGGTCAACACGGATTTCAAGGAAACACATTTCAACCGCCTCGACGTGCCCGGCCCGCAGCCCGGTATTCGCTCGGAATCGGATCGCCCCTCCGAAACCGAGCGCCAGATCGGCAACAGCATCGAGCTGATGGAAGCCAACGCGTATTACTTCATGGACTCCTGGGACGAGCAGCCCCTGGAATTCCGCCTCGGTCGACAAGTCCTGACCTGGGGCGAGGCCGCAATCAACGTCCAGGGCACGCTCAACTTCGTCAACCCGCCCGACGCCAACGCGCTGTCGCGGCCCGGTCTCGAGCTTCAAGACATCTACTTTCCGCAGAACATGCTGGTGGTGCGTGGGCCGGTGCGAGGCACGCTGTCGTTCGAGGCCTTCTACCAGCTCGAATGGCGGCCCTACGGATTTCCGGCCCGCGGCTCGTTCTTCTCGTTCTTCGACGGCGGCAACGAAGTCACGCCCAACGAGTACGTCGTCGGTCCGTTCGGCAAGACGCCGGAAGATCCCGGGCAAATCGGCCTGCCCGCGCTGGCGCTGGCGCGGCTGGTCACCGACACCAGCTTCTCGCTGAATCGCGCGGCCAACAACGAACCCAGCAATACGGGACAGTTCGGCATCGCGCTGTACTGGTTGCTGGACGAATATTTCGACTCGCCCATTTCGCTCAATTTCTTCCACGCCAATTACCACTCGCGCCTGCCCTCGGTGAGCGCCTTTGCAGCGGACGCGGCGTGCACGCGGCGCGAAGGCAATGCGCGCGGCCACGACACCATGAATGTGGCCGACTTTCTTCTGGACTGCGGCGTGCCCGGCCTCAACAACGCGCCCAACGCCGGCTTCGATGCCTTGCCGCTGGAAACCGGCCAGTACTTCCTGGACTACGCCGAGGACATCAAGCTCTGGGGCCTGTCGTTCGATACCGAGGCCTTCAATCTCGCTATCCAGGGCGAGTTCGTGTTCCGCGAAAACCAGCCGGTGCAGGTCGATCTGGAGGACGTGCTGTTCACCGCCTTCCAGCCGATCTTCCCGCGCAACGATGTGGTCATCGCCCCCGGCGTCGCGACCCTGGCCGCCTCGACCCGCGCCATTCCCACTTACCTGACCGCGTTCCGTCGCGGCAGGCCAGGCGAAGTCGCGCCCAACAGCCTCGTGCGCGGATACGAACGCCTGAAGACCCTGCACAGCACCATCGGCTTCACCAAGATCACCGGTGCGCGTTCGCTGTTCGGCGCCGACGAAGCGGTTTACCTGCTGGAACTCAGCGCGAACTACATTCCCGGCCTGCCGAGCCTGAACCAGATTCAGTTCGAAGGACCGGGGACGCACACGCACTTCAGTCCGGGCATTGCCGACACCGGCGATGCGCTCAAGATCAACCCCATTTCCAACGGCCGCGACGGCTACGTCACCGATCTGGCCTACGGTTATCGCTTTGCCGCGCTGCTGCGCTATACCGACGTGCTGTATCCGCGCTTTGCCCTGCGCCCGCTGCTGATCTTTGCGCAGGACTTGCAGGGCGTCGCGCCCGGCCTGGCGGAAAATTTTCTGGAAGGACGCAAGGTCATCGTGGCCAACCTGCAGGGCCAGTATCTGGGCTGGCGCTTCGACCTGATCTATTCCTGGTTCACCGGCGGCGGCGATGCGCACGTGCTGCGCGATCGCGACGCGATGGGCATTTCCGTCAGCTACGAATTCTGAGTGCTCGCATGAACACGACATGTAGGAAGGACTCTGCCTCGACAGCCCGCTCAATATTCAAGCGTGATCGCGAAGCGCGGACTCCGGTCGGGGCAGAGCCCCGCCTACAGGCGCAGCGCGGCTCCGCGCTGATCTGGCTGATCGCACTGGCCATCCTGATCGGCGCAGCGGTCGGCGGCGCGCTGGTTGCAATGTGGGTGTTCAAGAACGTGGACGCCCGCCTGATGCTGGTGGATCAGCCCGCGCGCATCACAATCGACGAGAAGCTCAAGGTCACGGCGCGTGCCTTGGACAATCTCAACATCCGGCTCGACGACGTTATCCACACCAAGGTGCCGGTGGACCAGATCATCAAGGTGCCGGTGAAGGAAACCCTGAACGTCATCGCCGATTTCGACGGCATCGTGCCGATCAAGATGGAGGTGCAGGTACGCGACCAGATCGTGCTCGATCAGGTGCTGGATCTGAACGCGGTGATCGATGCCGAGATTCTCGGCGACAAGCTCAAGCTGCCCATCCGCGGCAAGGTGCCGGTGAAAGCCATCGTGCCGGTGTCGCTCGACATCCCGGTGGATCAGCCGGTGCGGATCAAGTTCATCGCGCCGGTCGGCGTGAAGATCGTGCAGGACCTCACCGTGCCGCTGCGCACCGTCATCGAAGCCGATATCCCGATCCAGGCCGATCTGTCGGTACCGGTGAAGTCGGATATCCCGGCCGAGGCCGAGTTCTCGCGCGAGCCGCTGGCCGCAACCATCGTCGATGCCGACCTGCGCCTGCCGCTGCGCACCTTGCGGCTCGAACGCAAGGACGACCAAGCAGGCTCCGAAGTGAAGCCTCGCAGTGAATAAGGACGACGACTTCTTCAAGCTCCCGCGGGCGCGCAATCCGTTGCGGCGGGCTCCAGACGGAGGTTCGCAGCCGGAAGCAGTTGGAGCAGGAGCATCGGACTCGCAGCCACCTTCTCCGCCAACCGCTCCTCGCAAGCGCCGCTGGCTCTGGCCCGCATTCGCGTTCGGCGCTCTCGGTCTTGTCGTGGTCGGCGGCCTGCTCGGCTACTGGGCGTTCATGAACATCGCCGCACGCCTCATGCTGACGGATCAACCGGTCCGCATCCGCCTGCCGGAAACCGCCAGCATCGTGCTGAAAACCACCAACGACATCGATGTGCTGATGAAGGGCGTCATCACCGCGCAGGTGCCTTTGCAGCAGACCCTCAACCTGCCGGTGAAAGGCACTTACGACACGATCATCACGCTCGATACGAAAGTGCCGCTGGAAACCACCATCGTCTACGAAGGCGTCATCCCCATCGACACCATCGCCGACATCGAAGCCAAGGCCCCGGTCAATTTCCAGAACGTGAAGAAGTACAAGAATCTCCACTTCAAGGCCAAGCTGCCGATGAAGCTGAACCTGCCGGTGAAGCTGGTCGTGCCGGTCAAGCAGGACATCCCGTTCAAGTATCGCGGGCCGCTCAAGGTGCAGATCGATCACGTCATCCGCGCGCCGGTCGGCACCACGCTCAACACTGCGCTCAAGGTCAACCAGGAATTCCGCGTGCCCATCATTTCCACCCTGCCCGTGAGCCTGCAACTTCCGCAACACCCCGTGAAAGCCACCATCGTCGAGGCCGATCTGAATCTCGATCTCGCAACCCTGCGCCTCGAACGCAAACCGGCAGAGGCGGCGGCGCGCTGATGGTCCGTGCCGACGTCGAGACCCTCGCCCGTGAACTGGGCGGTGATGCACCCGAAGCCTTCGGCGAACTGGCGCCAGGCCGCGTCGCGGGCCTGACAGCCGCACTGCGCGCCGCACGCACGCGCCAGAAGCACCAGCTCGATACGGCGCTCACACGCGCGCTCGAACACTTGCCCTTTCTGCTGCGTGTCCCGGTGCGCAAGGTGCTCGGCATATGAGTCAAGCATGAGTCGTCTGGCCCGTCGCGCCGAAATCCTCAAGCTGGCCCGCGTGCTCGGTCTGCGCGAGTCCGACCTGGATTACCTGCAAGTGATCGACGCCGCCAGCATTCGCGAATTCCGCGAACGCGCCAGCGCGCGGCTGTTCGATGCCGACGAACATCGCCTACGTCGCGTCGCCGCTGCTAGCAAGCTTTTGCCCGCGGCACTCAACGCGCTCATCGCCGAAAAAGTCTTCGGCCCGCTGCTGTGCGCGAGAGTTGCCGGGCTAATCGCGCCGGAACGCGCCGCCGACCTGGCGCAACGCCTGCCGGTCGAATTCCTCGCCGACGTGACCCTGGAAATCGATCCGCGCCACGTGCGCGAAGTGCTGACCCTCATGCCGATTCCGCGGCTGGTCGACGTCGCGGTCGTGCTCGCACGACGCGGCGAGTTCGTCACCCTCGCCCGCTTCGTCGATTACGTAAGCCTGGACGCCATTCGCGCCGTGATGAACCGGATCACCGACAACGCCGCGCTGTTGCAAGTCGCGTTCTTCGTCGAGGACAAGGCGCGGCTGGAAAGCATCATC
Source organism: Panacagrimonas sp. (assembly GCA_052389915.1). Taxonomy (GTDB): domain Bacteria; phylum Pseudomonadota; class Gammaproteobacteria; order Nevskiales; family Nevskiaceae; genus Panacagrimonas. Next base: position 8,973 of record JBQTHL010000052.1, on the reverse strand, counting down.
GAATTCCTGCCCGAAACGCGGCTGCGAGACATCGTGTACCTGGCGGTGGACGAGTCGCAGGACCTCTGGTCGGAAGCACTCTCCCTGATGAGCGAAGTCGGCTCCGGCATGCGCAAGCGTCTCGGCGAATTTGCCGCCTCGCTCGACGAATCGATTCTCACCAAAATGACGCGCTCCACCCAGGCCAAGGGTCTGTGGAGCGCGATGCTGCCCGTGATCGCGGTAATGGACGAACCCTACCGCAAGCGCCTGCTGCACCTGCAAGTCGTGCAGGACGATTCCGTGATCGACTCGATACTTGCCGCGGCGGATTCGGACGATCTGTGGGACCTGCTGCTGCCGATGATTCCACTTCTGGACGAAGCCGGCCAGCAGCGTATGGCGGGTGCTGCGGACCGCCTTTCCGACGCCGCTTTCGGCCGCATCCTGCGAGCGGTTCAAACCGCAGGAAGCTGGACCCCGATGCTGTTGCTGCTCCAAAGCATGCAAGCCGAAGCCTTGAACCGGATATCGCCGCTGATCACCAAGCTCAAGCCCGACAGCGTTCGCCGTATCGCGCAGGAAGCCGATCGGATGGGTGTGCCCGATCGGTTGCAATCGCTGAGACAGTTGATGGCGACCTGGCCCCCCGATCCCTAAAACGCGAACGTCTGCTTGGCGCTCACCAGAAACTTGGGCTTGTCTTCCGTACCCGCGAAGCGACCCTCGTCGTCGAGGTCCGTGTCGATGAAGGCAAGCGAGAACACCAGACCTTCGCGTACGGTCTTGTTGAGCGTGAGACTGTAGTCCACGTAGCTGTCGCCATAGATATATTCCGCGCCGTCGCCATCGGTGTATCCCACCTGTGCTGCGAGCGTGACGGTGTCCTTGAGCGGGTGCGTATAGGTGCCGGAGTAGTAGAAAGCGGCGTCGTCGGTGCCGAGGTAATCCGGGGAGTAGTACACCTGAAACTTGACCGGGCCGGCGAACGCGGTCACGAAGATCTCCAGCGTGTCGAGGTCGGTGCGATCCACGGTGCCGTCGCCATCCACATCGATCAGCGGAAATTCCTCGTCCTCGCTGAAGATGTAGTACAGCGCGCCCACGTCCACCAGCAGCTTGTCGTTGATCTTGTGCAGATAGCCGGCATAGACGTCGAACTCGTTGCCGCCGAACGGATTGGCGTTGCTGTTCCATACGCCGGCCAGAATCCCGTTGGCGCCCGCGTAATCGATACCGCCCTGCACCGCCGCGCCGCCTTCGGCCACCTGGCCGCGGAATACGTAGTCGCTGAACACGCCGACGTGTCCGGTCGTGGCGCCGAGCGCAACCGGCGCACAGAAAAAGGCGCCGCACGCAGCAGCGCCCGCGGTCCATCGCTTGAAAGAGTTCATCCAGTTCTCCTGAGGTTTGGTGTTGTGTGGCGACACAACGCGCCGATTCCTGGTTTGGCGCGTTGCCGGAAGGGTCCGATCACACACACACCAGCGGCAAGCTAGGGCGCGCCCTAGCGGAGACGAGGACGCCTACAAATGCAAACCGCATTCCGTCTTGGGCTTGCCCAGCCAGCGCCCGGCACGACCTTCGCCCGGCACCGTGCAATGCGTGCAGCCGATCGACGAGTAACCCTTGGCCACCAGCGGGTGGAACGGCAGGTCATGCTCGCGGATGTAGGCGTCGCGCTCTTCGCGCGTCACGTCGATCATCGGGTTGAACTTGATCATGCCGCGACGAATTTCGAACACCGGCAGGCTCGAACGATGGTCGGTCTGCCAGCGCATCAGGCTGGACACCCAGACATGGAAGTTCGGCTTGATCGCCTCCAGCGGCTCGACCTTGTTGACGGAGCAGCAGAAGTCCGGGTCCTTGAGATAGGTCTGCTCGGTTTGCGTGAACTGGTGCTTCCAGTCCTCTGCGCGCACGTCCTCGACCTTGAGCTTGAACAGATCGATCAGGTACTTACGGTACTCGAGGGTCTCCGCAAAGTGGTAGCCGGTGTCGATGAAATGAATCACCTGCTCCGGCCGAGCGCGCGAAACGATGTGCAGAAAATAGGCCGAGGTCGCAGCGAACGACGAGGTCACCATGATCTTGGACGGATCGAAGTCCAGGTAAAGCTGGCGCAGCCGCTCTTCGAATCCGAGCGGCAGGTAGCGCTGGTTGAGATTCTCGATCTGGGCTTCGCTCAGACCGGCGAAGGTCGAGGTCTTTGGCATGTTCATCCGCACAGTTTATGGGTGCGCTTCGAAGCGCCTCAATCTCGAAGACACAAATTCCACAAACGATATAAGCAAATGCCCGAATGAATCGCGCCTGGGCAGGAAGCGGCAGTCGCCGGTAACGGTGCCGGTACAATGCCGCCCTTTCGTGCAGACCGCCCGCTTTCAATGGAAAAAACTTTCGACCCCGGCCCCATCGAAGCGCACTGGCGCGAATTCTGGGAAAGCCGCGGCTGCTACGCCCCCTCGGGCTCGGGCGAGCCTTACAGCATCCTGATTCCGCCGCCGAACGTGACCGGCACCCTGCACATGGGCCATGCGTTCCAGCACACGATCATGGACGCGCTGATCCGCTACGAGCGCATGTGCGGCCGGGACACCTTGTGGCAGATGGGCACCGACCACGCCGGCATCGCCACGCAGATGGTGGTGGAGCGAAATCTCAAGCTCGAAGGCATCGCCCGCCACGACCTGGGCCGCGAGAAGTTCGTCGACAAGGTCTGGGAGTGGAAGGCGCATTCCGGCGGCATCATCGAGCAGCAGATTCGCCGGCTCGGCAGTTCGGTGGACTGGTCGCGCAATCGCTTCACGATGGATGACGGTTATTCGAAGGCGGTCGTCGAGCATTTCGTGAAGCTGTACGAGGATGGGCTGATCTATCGCGGCAAGCGTCTCGTCAACTGGGACCCGGTCTTGCAGACTGCGATCTCCGACCTTGAGGTGGTGCAGGAAGAAGAGAACGGAAAGCTCTGGCATTTCCGGTATCCGCTGGCGGATGGTTCGGGGCATCTAGTCGTTGCGACGACGCGACCTGAGACCATGCTTGGCGACACCGCGGTGGCGGTGCATCCGGAAGACGAGCGGTACAAGCACCTCATCGGCAAGACGGTGCTGTTACCGCTGTGTAGTCGAGAGATCCCGGTGATTGCAGACGACTTCGTGGATCGTGAATTCGGCAGCGGTTGCGTAAAAATAACTCCGGCACATGACTTCAACGACTACCAGGTAGGGCAGCGGCACGAGTTGCCAATGTTCAACATCTTTAACAAGACTGGCTCCATCATTTCATCGAGCTTCGACGATGGCCTTCTCGAAGAGACGCTTCGGCGGGCGGACCGCCAACCTGGAGTCAAATCGGCGGCGGCATGGGTTTCGATGTACGACTTCAAAATGATTCCAGGCCACTATCGTGGGCTCGATCGATTCGTCGCGCGCAAAAAAATTCTCGTTGACCTAGAAGCACTAGGCCTCGTCGAGAAGATCGAAGATCACAAGCTCAAGGTGCCTCGCGGAGACCGCAGCGGCGCAATACTGGAACCGTATCTGACCGATCAGTGGTTTGTTGACCTAACGCGCAAGACACCGGCGGGCGGGTGGACCAAAATCATCAAACCCGCGCTCAACGTATTCGCAGACGGCCGTATCAAGTTCGTGCCGGACAACTGGATCAACACCTATCGCCAGTGGCTGGACAACATCCAGGACTGGTGCATCTCGCGCCAGCTCTGGTGGGGTCATCGCATTCCGGCGTGGTACGACGCCGAGGGCAAGGTCTACGTGGGTCGCAGCGAAGACGAGGTCCGTGAAAAGCACAAGCTCGGCGCGGACGTATCGCTCAAGCAGGACGAAGACGTCTTCGACACCTGGTTCTCCTCCGACATCTGGCCCATGGCCACGCTCGGCTGGCCGGAAGCCAACGAAGCGCTGAAGAAGTTCTATCCGAGCAGCGTGCTCGTCACCGGCTTCGACATCATTTTCTTCTGGGTCGCGCGCATGGTGATGATGGGCCAGTACTTCATGCAGGATGTGCCCTTTCGCGAAGTCTACATCACCGGCCTGGTGCGCGACCCGGAAGGCAACAAGATGTCCAAGTCCAAGGGCAACATCCTCGACCCGCTGGATGTGGTCGATGGCATTGCGCTGGAAGACCTGGTGGCCAAGCGCACCACCGGCCTGATGAAGCCGGAGATGGCGCCGAAGATCGAGGCCAAGACGCGCAAGGATTATCCGAAGGGCATCGAGGCGGTCGGGACCGACGCGCTGCGCTTCACCTTCGCTGCGCTCGCGACTCAGGGCCGCGACATCCGCTTCGATGCGGCACGCGCCGCGGGTTATCGGAACTTCTGCAACAAGATCAGGAACGCGGCGCGCAACGGGTTGATGAACGCCTCCCCCCCTCCCCAACCCCTCCCCCGCGAGGGGGGAGGGGCTCTAGTGGAGCCGCATCCATCAGCCCTCGGCGCGACCCGCCTTTCCCCCCTCCCCCCTCGCGGGGGAGGGGCCGGGGGAGAGGGGGAAAGGGGCGATTTCGAGTTGTCTTCTGCGGACCGCTGGATCGTCTCTCGCTTGCAGAAGCTGGAGGCCGAGTGCGCCGAGCATTTCCGCACCTACCGCTTCGATCTGCTCAGCACCGCGCTCTACCAGTTCATCTGGAACGAGTACTGCGATTGGTACCTGGAACTCTCCAAGCCCGCCCTGCAAAACGGGAACGCCGGGCAGCAGCGTGGCACGCGGCGCACCCTGGTACGGGTGCTGGAAACCTGGCTGCGCCTGCTGCACCCAATCATGCCCTTCATCACCGAAGAGGTCTGGCAACGTGTGGCGCCGCTCGCTGGCGTCGAAGGCGAGACGCTGATGCTGCGTCCCTACCCCGTCGCTCAACCCGAGAAGATCGACGACGCGGCGGAGGCTGATATCGAATGGCTCAAGGGCTTCATTCTCGGCGTGCGCCAGATTCGCGGCGAGATGGATATCTCGCCTGCGAAGATTCTGCCTCTGCTGGTGCAGAACGCCTCGGCGTCGGACCTTGAAAGGATCGAGCGACTGCGAGGCAGCATCGAATTTCTCGCTCGCGTCGAAGCACCACGCGTTCTCGTGATCGGGGAGCACGCGCCGCAGTCGGCCAGCGCACGGCTCGGCGACATGAACCTGCTGGTACCGATGGCGGGCCTCATCGACAAGAACGCCGAACTCGCCCGCCTCACGCGGCAGATCGAGAAGCTGGAAATCGACCTGGGCAAGGTCGAAACGCGCATCGCCAATCCCAATTTCGGCAAGGCGCCGGAGGCGGTGCAGCAGCAGGCACGCGATCTGGCCGAGAAGCAGCGGCGCGATCTGGCGGCATTGCGCGAGCAGGCTGCGAAGATCGCGGCGCTTTGAACGCTCAGGCCGCGCCGCGATCCCAGACCAGTCGCAAGCCCGGTTTGCGCGGCAGGCTCGGCGCCGGCGCCGCCGCAACACGGCCCTCGAGCTTCTCCAGGCAACGATCCAGGGTCAGCGCGATGGCGGTCTGGATTCGGATCATCTCGATGCGCGGCCAGGCTGCGCGCTCGCCTTCGAGCATGAAACGCTGCACGTCCGCCGGATTGGGATTGGACGTCACGTTGGCGTAACGCCACAGGCTGATATCGGGAAAGATGTTGATGTTGCCGCGGTAGTCCTGGTCGAGAATGCTGGTGGCGGTGTCGATAGTCTGTCCCAGCGTGGGCACCGGCAGCACCGCCCGCGCGAGCTTGAGCAAGCCGCTCGCCTGCGAACGCAAGGTCGCGCCTGCGTAAATCTTGGCGCCGTGCACCAAGCCGCGCGCGCCCGGTTCGCGCCGGCTCACGAATGGAATCACGTGGGGATTGGTCTGGCTGACGATGAAGTGATTGACGTTGTGCAGGCGGCGCAGGCGCAGCACCGGCAGGTCGGACTTGATGGACCCGTCGTTCCAGCGCAGGAGCGGCATCCAGGGCACGCGCTCGCCGTGCTCGTTGCGTGTCATCAGCATCACGGGCGGAAACAGGATGGGTACCGCGCAACTCGCGAGCACCGCTTCGCGCAGATACAGGTAGGGAAACGTGAGGTAGTTCACCAGCCGCGGCGATTGATTTTCACCCGCGGGCGAAACGGTGATGTTGACGATGCGCCCGGTCAGCTTGTACGCCTCTTCGAAGGTGAGGTCGCGCACGTTCTTGGCGATGGCGCGCCGGAGCTGGCTCTGATCCATGAGCGCGCGGCGACGCCACATTTGCGCCGGTTTGAGCATGCGCCAGAAGTGGTAGTAGGCGTTCTTCGGATCGAGCAACTGCTCGACTTCCGCCGGCGGCCGCGTGCCCACTGTGGCGGCAACCACGCTGCCGGCACTGGAGCCGGACATCACCACCGGCATGACTTTCTCGCGATACAGCGCCTTGACCACGCCGACATGGAACAGGCCCAGGGTCGCGCCGCCCGAGAGCATGAGCGCGGAGCGTCCGAAGGACTGCGCGGTCTCTCGAAAGAACTGGCGTTTGGATTCGTCGCTGAACTCCGGGTGCTCCATCTCGGCCAGTTCTTCGAGCGCCGAACAGACCTCGGTCACGTAATCGAAGATCAGGGTCTTGGTGCCGACCCGCGCATGTCCGTACAACTCGGGATTGCCGATGTTGCCCAGGTTCCAGTGCAGGCCTTGCCGCAGATGATGAACCAGGCGAACGACCGCGCCCTCCTCGCGATCGCTTCGAATCTGGCGCAGGCGCGAACGGATCAGGCGCCAGTCGAAACTGTCGCTGGAGTCGTCCTGTTTCCAGTCGTCGCCGCCCTCGCTGACATCGAGCTGCGCCGCGGCCTCGCGCCACGTCGCGTAGTCGGTGGCATTGGCCATCTGCCGAACAGCTTCACGTGCCTTGCGATCCAAGTCTGTACTCCTACACTTACACTGCAATCATCTGATCCAACACGCGCCCAATGCCCGCATGAATCCCGCGCTCAAAGCCGTTCAGGCCGACCTCAACCGAGTGATTCTCGGCAAGGAGGCGCAGATCAGGCTCGCGCTCACCTGCCTGATCGCGCGCGGCCATCTGCTGATCGAGGACATTCCCGGCGTCGGCAAGACCACGCTTGCGCTGGCGCTCGCCCGGGTACTCGGCCTCGACTTCCAGCGCCTCCAGTTCACTTCCGACCTGTTGCCCGCGGACATCGTGGGCGTGTCGATTTTCGAGCAAGCCAGCAGCAGCTTCCGGTTTCATCCCGGCCCGATCTTTTCGCAACTGGTGCTCGCCGACGAGGTGAATCGAGCCAGCCCCAAGACGCAGTCGGCGCTGCTCGAAGCCATGGAGGAACGCCAGGTCAGCGTGGAGGGGGAAACGCGCCCGCTGCCCGAGCCCTTCTTCGTCATCGCCACGCAGAATCCGGCTCACCAGATCGGCGTATTCCCGCTGCCCGAATCTCAGCTCGATCGCTTCCTGATGCGGCTGTCGCTCGGCTATCCGCCGGCGGCGGCAGAGCGTGCGCTGCTGCTGGAGCGCGATCGTCGCGACCTGCTGTCGGAGCTTGCGCCTTCGCTGCATCCGGCCGAACTCCTGCGGCTCCAGGCCCAGGCGCGCGCGGTACACACCTCGCCTGCGTTGATCGATTACGTGCTCGCGCTGCTGCGTGCCACGCGCGAACACCGCGGCCTGCGCCAGGGGCTTTCGCCGCGTGCCGGCCTGTCGCTGCGACGTGCGGCCCAGGCTTTCGCACTCGTTGACGGACGCAGCGCCGTCATCCCGGAGGACGTGCAGGCCGTGTTCCCGGCCTGTGTCGGCCATCGCCTGATACCGGCGACCGAGGCCAACGGCGGCGCGCCGTCCGCAGAAGAACTGCTGGCTGCGGTCGCGATTCCCTGAGAGCTTGTGAAGATTTCGTCGCGAGCGAGGGCAGTTCGCGTTCCGCCGGAGCGGAGCAAGCGGAGTGTATTGAAATACATGAGCATTGCGAGGACCGCCGTAACGCGAAATGCCGAGCGCAGTAGAAAGATTCACAAGCTCTGAGTCCACGGCCCGGCACCGATCCAGGCGATCAGTTGTCTTCGGCTTCCCGCAGCCGGTTCGCCGGAATGCCACGCACGCGAATCTTTTCCTTACACGAGCCGCTTTGCCCCTCCCCACAGCTCTGTGGCTGGAACGCGGTATCCACACAGATGTGAACCTCGGTGAGAAAGCCGCGACTGCATTGCATCAGCAGGCTGTCCGGCTTCAGGTCGCGATTCGCGCGAATGAACGCGGACTTCAAGTCTTCCTGGGTCAGATCCAGGTTCGCGCCGACCGCCTCACGATATTCGAGCGGAACGGCAAAGCGTCGCGCGGCGCGTGCCAACTGGACGACATACTCCCTGGGCTCGAGCCGGCTGCACGAACCCTCATTCAACCAGATGTACTTCACACGGGCGCGATTGGGGACATCCAGTCGGGCTTGATCGGCCAACTCTTCCGGCAATCTGCCGGAACTGCACCCGGGCGCGTTACCACGAAAAACCGGCGCGAGCCCGTGCAGCAGGAAGTAGTTTTCCTCGGTGCACTGCTGCTCCTTGGATCCTGGATGGGCCTTGCAGAACTCCGGGGACCAACCCAGGGCCACGATCCATCCATCAGGCCCTGCGGCCGCCGAGGCCTGAGCGAAACAAGCCAGTGCTGCGAAAAGCAGAACGCGTAGTCGGTTCATCATGAGGTGCCCTCTTGCGTCGGTGAAGACGAACGACACACAGAAAAAAACCCCTCCGCAAGGGGAGAGAGTCTGCGGAGGGAACAAAGCCACGACCCTGGCCATAAACAACTGACTGGCGGTCGGACTGAGAGAGCTGAGAGTAAACGAAGCCCGGATCGATCCAGCTTGGGGAAACCGCTGAACGGTGCGCTTTCCCCGCCCTGCTTACTTAGCCGCGACGATGGCCCAGAGTCTGGCGAAGTCTGCGGAGCCGTCTTTGCCCTGGACCTGTTTGAGAGCGGCTTGCGCCTTGGCCTTGTCGCCGGCCAGGTGGTAGGCATAGCCCAGG
>JBQTHL010000051.1:0-37201 GCA_052389915.1 Panacagrimonas sp. | reverse complement strand
CGAACGAAGTACCGATCAGGTGCATCACGAGCTGCGCGATGCGCGCGTACAGCACGTAGCAGGCATAGGCATCGACCACCGGGCTCTGGCCCATGGCCGCAGCGGCGAGCACCACCGCCGCGAACAGCGGCAGGTTCTCCACCATGTTCGCGTGCGCGTGGGTGGCCCGAACGATGAAGCCCGGATCGATCACCGGTTTGCCGCGCGTCCAGGAGTCGATGGGCCTCTTGCCCGTCAACGCCAGCGGAATGCGCTGTCCCGCATACACCAGCACCACCGCGATCATCAACAGCACGTAGTACAGCAAAGCTTCCATTCCGGTCATTAGAGTTCCCCTTTCTAGGTCGGGCGGCGGACGCCGCCTCGACGCGGATTATGCGCTGTCGGTACCGGGGTTTTGCGACGACTTGGAGGGCAATGCGGGTTCGTCCTCTGCGAATAATTCTGGCTGTGTTGGAGCTATGTCGGGCGACACGAATCCGCTGAGGCCGACGCCGACCAGCCGGTAACGGGTTTCACTAGGAAGACTCACTCGCTCACGCAGTGCAAGCGCGCGTTGAGCAAGCGCGTCCGCCGAATCCGTGGCATTCGACTGCGTGATGCTGCGCGTCAAAATCCGGAAGTCCGAAGTCTTGAGCTTGAGCACCACGGTGTGCGCGGGCCGTCCGAGCTTGGTGGCCGCGTCCCAGGTGCGCTCGGCCATGCGCCGGATGTGCGGCTCCATCTGATCGAGATGCAGGTCTTCTTCGAAGGTGTCCTCGGCCGACACCGAGATACGCTCGCGGTCGCTGCTGACCGGTTTCTCGTCGATGCCGTGGGCCAGTTTGTGCAGGCGCCGACCGTAGCGGCCGAACCGCTGTTCCAGGATGCCCACATCTGCCGCTTGCAGATCGGCGATATGGACCAGGTCCAGGGCGGCGAGCTTGCGATTCATCACCGGGCCCACGCCGGGTATGCGCGATACCGACAGCGGCGCAATCAGTTCCTGCGCACGCTCGGGCCGGATCACGAACAGGCCGTCCGGTTTCTTCCAGTCCGACGCGAGCTTGGCGAGAAATTTGTTGGGCGCCACGCCGGCCGAGGCCGTGAGTTGCAGTTCCTCGCGAATCTGGCGGCGGATGGTCTGCGCCACTTCAGTGGCCGTGGCCAGGCCCGTCAGGTTTTCGGTGACATCGAGATACGCCTCGTCGAGAGACAGCGGTTCCACCACGAGCGTGTGGCGCAGGAAGATTTCGCGCACTGCGCGCGACACGGCGCGATACCGCGTGAAGTCAGGCGCAACGAACACCGCCTCCGGACACAGCCGCTCCGCGCGAACCGCCGGCATGGCCGAGCGCACGCCGAAGGGTCGCGCCTCGTAAGAAGCCGCAACGACCACCGAGCGATTGCCGCGCCAGGCCACGATGACCGGGCGTCCGCGCAGGCTGGGATCATCGCGCTGCTCCACCGACGCGTAGAACGCGTCCATGTCCACGTGAATGATTTTGCGCATTCGGGGGCACGCCGGTACCGGCTACCCGAACACCACCACGCTTTGCCGCGACAGTGCCACCGCACGATGGTCGGGACTCCACACGGTCGCGGTCTGGTAGACATAGCCGTCGCGCGCTGCCGTGGCTTCCGCATCCACTAGCCAGTGCCCGTCCGGCAGGCTGGCGATGTCGTCGACCAGGAATTCGAGGGTCCAGCACATGGAGCTGGCGACCGCAAAGGTCTTGAGCGTGGAGAGGGCGGGTGAGGGGATGGTGTCGGCAACCGCAATGACCAGGCCCTCGGCCACGGCGGGCTCGCCGGGGTAGCGCACATAGATTTGCGTGCGCCCGTCATTCGCGCCGCTGTACGGCTTCCCGCCGCTGGCCCAGCGTTGATCGACGAACTGGATGAAGGGCGGCGTGAGGCCTTCCAGATGGCGACTCGGCTGGATGTTTTCCGGCTTGTGCTCGAACGAGGGGAACAGCGGTTCGATGTTCACTGTGGATGCGCGTGCCCGTCCAAACACGGCCAGCGCGGTGCAGCCGATGCCCTCGTCGCTTACGGTGTGGGCCTGCACGTGAATGGCGGATTTGCCCTGTCGCAGCAGCTTCACCTCGATGCGTACCTGTCCCGCCGGTACGGGGCCGATGAAGCTGGTTTGCAGACTGCGCAGCGGAATGTCGAACGGAATTTTCCGGCGCATCGCGGCGACCAGCAGCGCGGCTTGCAGTCCGCCGAACAATGTGCGGCCCTGGCCCCAGCTTGCGGGCGCGTCGGCGCACCAGAATTCGCCGTCTGCGCGTAGGGTGCCCAGGACTTGGCTGAACAACATTCTCAGTAGAGCAGACGTGTTTTCAGTGTGCCGGGAATCGCCGCGAGACTGTCCTTCAGCGACTCGGCCAGCGATTCGGATGCATCGACGTCGATGACCACGTAACCGATGTTTCCGGTGGTCTGGAGGTACTGCGCGTCGATGTTGACCGCCGCGGCCGAGAACAGATTGTTGACCTGTACCAGCATGCCTGGCCGGTTCTCGTGGATGTGCAGCAGGCGGCGGCTGCCGGTGTGTTCGGGCAGCGACACTTCCGGGAAATTCACGGCCGAGAGCGTGGAGCCATTGTCGCTGTAGCGGATCAGCTTGGCGGCGACTTCGATGCCGATGTTCTCCTGCGCCTCCAGAGTGCTGCCGCCGACGTGCGGCGTGAGAATCACGTTGTCCATTCCGACCAGCTCGGACACGAATCTGTCGTCGTTGCCTTTGGGCTCGACCGGGAACACGTCCACCGCCGCGCCCGCGATGTGCTTCGATCTCAATGCGGCAGCGAGCGCGGGAATGTCCACCACCGTGCCGCGCGAGGCGTTGATGAACACCGCGCCCTTCTTCATGCGTGTGAGTTCCCCGGCGCTGATCATGTTCTTCGTGGACGGCGTTTCCGGCACGTGCAGGCTGACGATGTCGGCGCGTGCGAGCAGATCGTCAAGGCTGACCGCGGGGCTGGCGTTGCCGAGCGCGAGCTTGGTTTCCACGTCGTGATAGATCACGCGCATGCCCAGGCCCTCGGCCAGCACGCCGATCTGCGTGCCGATGTGGCCGTATCCGACGATGCCCAGGGTCTTGCCGCGCACCTCGTAACTGCCGGCCGCCGATTTGGACCAGCCGCCGCGATGGCATTCCATGCTCTTCTCGGGAATGCGGCGCATGAGAAGAATCGCTTCCGCGATAACCAGTTCCGCGACGCTGCGCGTGTTGGAGTAGGGCGCATTGAATACGGGGATGGCGCGCGCCTGCGCCGCGGCGAGATCCACCTGGTTGGTGCCGATGCAGAAGCAGCCCACGGCCATCAGGCGCCGCGAATTCTGGAACATCGGCGCGGTCAACTGGCTGCGCGAACGGATGCCGACGATGTGCGCCTCGGCTACGCGCGCGGCGAGTTCGGCCTCGGGCAGGGATTTCTCGTGGTACTCGATCTGCGAATAGCCGGCGTCGCGAAAGCTTTTGAGCGCGGTCTGGCTCACACCTTCGAGCAGGAGCACCCGGATGTCGGCACGGGGAAACGAAGTCTGGGAAGAGGGCTGGTTCATGCGGAAAGGGTGCGATGCACGGTGTGCGAACTCATAGGGGCGCGGAATATGCCACAGCACAGGTGAATCGCCGATCAGCTACCGTTCAGTCGCCCAGCCTACCGTGCTTGGGCCTCGGGACCGTTCGTGGGATGGGCGTCCGGGAATTCGTACCAACCAACCGGAGTGACTTAATGAAGATGCAAAGTGCTGTACTGCTGGCCGTTCTGAGCCTGGGTGTTTCCATGACCGCCTGCAAGAAGAAGGAAGAGTCGGCCGTGGAAAAAGCCGTGGACGCTGTTGGGGATGCAACCGACACGCGCGACGGCGAAGCGATGAAGGATGCTGGCGAAGACGCCAAGGACATTCTGGAAAACGCCGGCGACAAGGTCGAAGACGCGACGAAGTAAGCCTTTTGTTGACTGCGCCGGCCCTTGGGCCGGCGCAGTCAGCGCAGTTTCTTGAGCCGGTACAGCGCGTCCAGCGCTTCGCGCGGCGACAGCGCATCGGGCTCGATCTCGTCGAGCAGTTCGAGCGCCAGTGAAACAGGTGGCTCGAACAACGACAGTTGAGGTATGGCCTCGCGCACCGATCCTTTTAGGGAGGGTTGCGGCTTCTGTTCCAGTTCCAATAAATACCCTCGTGCCGCCTTGACCACCGTCGGCGGTACCCCTGCCAGCGCCGCTACCTGTAAGCCGTAGCTGCGGTTGGCCGGACCTTCCTTGACGGTATGCAGAAAGACCAGCTTCTCGCCTTCGGCGCCGAATTCCGCGGCGTCGAGATGTACGTTGGCCACGCCGGGAATAGCCTGCGCAAGGCGTGTGAGTTCGAAGTAGTGCGTGGCAAAAAGGGTGAGCGCGCCGATCTCGCGCGCGAGAAATTCGGCGCAGGCTCGCGCCAGCGAGAGCCCGTCATAAGTTGAAGTGCCACGCCCGATCTCGTCCATCAGCACCAGGCTCTGGCGCGTGGCGTTGTGCAGGATGTTGGCGGTCTCCGTCATCTCCACCATGAAGGTCGATTGACCGGAAGCCAGGTCGTCGCGGCTGCCGATACGCGTGAAGATGCGATCCACCGGACCCAGCCGCGCGGACTTCGCTGGCACGAAACATCCGGCGTAGGCCATCAGCACGATCAGCGCGGTCTGGCGCATGTAGGTGGACTTTCCACCCATGTTCGGGCCGGTGATGACGAGCAGGCGACGGTCCAGGTCCAGGTGCAGATCGTTGGGTACGAAGGGAGCACTGGACTGACGTTCGACGACCAGATGGCGGCCTGCGCGAATGTCGAGGGCGGGCTGATCGTCGAGTTCCGGGCGGCATAGATCGAGCCTCTGCGCGGCTTCGGCCAGGTTAGCCAGCACGTCGAGTTCCGCCAATGCCTGGGCCGCGGTCTGCAAGGGCGATAGCTGAGCAACCAGCCTCTCGATCAGCGCCTCGTACAGCTCCTTCTCCCTCGCTAATGCACGGTCGCGTGCCGACAGCACCTGCTCCTCGAAACGCTTGAGGTCCTCGGTGATGTAGCGCTCGAAATTCGTCAAGGTCTGGCGTCGCGTGTACTCCGGCGGAATCTTCGCGGCGTGGGTTTTCCCGATCTCGATATAGAAACCATGCACGCGGTTGTAGCCGACCTTCAGGGTCTCGATGCCAGTACGTGCGCGCTCGCGCGCTTCCAGATCCACAAGGAAGCCGTCGGCGTTGGTGGACAGGCTACGCAGCTCGTCGAGCGTCGTATCGAAGCCCTCGCGAAACACGCCGCCGTCGCGCACGGTCAGCGGGGGTGTTTCGGCCAGCTTTGCTTGCAGCGATGTTGCCAGTTCATCGTGATGGCCCAGATGCGCACGCAGAATCTCGATGCGCCCGGACGCCACGCCATCGAGGCAGCGCCGCGCCTCGGGCAGCGCGGCGAGCGTATCGCGCAGGCCGGTGAGGTCGCGCGGTCGCGCGGAGCGCAGCGCAACCCGCGCCAGAATGCGTTCCATATCCGCGATGCTGCGCAGACTGTCGCGCACAGCGGCGAAGGCATGATCCGGCAACAGAGCGTCGACGGCATCGAAGCGCGCTTCGAGTTCACGCCGGTCGCGGATCGGTCGCAGCAGCATGCGCGTCAGCGCGCGCGAACCCATTGGGGTCACGCACTGATCGAGCACTGCGAGCAAGGTGTGCTCGTGATCGCCGAGCAAGGTGCGGTCGATCTCCAGATTGCGTCGCGAGGCCGGGTCCAGAATCAGCGTATCTTCCGGCGCCTCGACTCTCAGGCCCGAGATGTGGACCGCAGTCGTTTTCTGGGTCTCCTGCACGTACTGCAGCAGCGCGCCCGCCGCGGCGACGGCGGCGTCCATCTGCTCGCAGCCGAAGCCGCGCAGGCTCGGGGTCTGGAACTGGCTGCACAGCAGGCGCTGCGCCGAGGCGGGATCGAAATGCCAGGGCGGCCGGCGTGTACCGACGCGGTCGCCGAGCGGCAGTTCGAAGTCTTCCGGAACCAGCAACTCGTTTGGCGCGATGCGCGACAGCTCGGAGCCGAAGTCGCGCGCGGACGCGGACTGGCTAACCGCAAAACGCCCAGAAGACAGTTCCAGCCAGGCAAGGCCAAACGCGTCGTCGATACGGCAAGCCGCGGCCAGCAGACTGGATCGACGAGGATCGAGCAGCACCTCGTCGGTTGCGGTTCCCGGCGTGACCAGCCTCACGATTTCGCGTCTTACCGGACCCTTGTCGGCGCCCACCTCGCCGACCTGTTCGGCGATGGCTGCCGACTCGCCCGTTTTCAGCAGGCGCGCGAGGTAGCTGTCGAGCTGGTGGTACGGCACGCCTGCCATCACTACCGGCGCGCCCGCAGATTCTCCCCGCCGCGTCAGCGTGATGTTGAGCAGGCGCGCGGCCTTGCGCGCGTCGTCGTAGAACAGCTCGTAGAAATCGCCCATGCGAAACCACAGCAGCGTGTCCGGCACCTGTGCCTTGAGCGCCAGATACTGCTGCATCAACGGCGAGTGTGCCGGCAAACTGGATTTATCCATTACATGCATCGATTAGTGGCTGTGCCCCTGCGGGTCGGCGATGAAGCCGGATTGCCGTGCGCTCAGTGAGGTTTCAGCGGGCGCAAGTATGACGGCTTCGGTACGGTGGCCGATGTCCGATTCCGGTTCGTTCGGCGAGGCCCACCCATTTCGTGTTCCGAGCCCTTGGAACCGACCACCCATCGAGGCGGATTCCGGCTCGGGTCTACGGAGCCGGGAAGCGCACCAGCTTGCTCGCTGCGACGCTGGCGATCCCGCACTCCGGTGCGCCGTGTCCGGTCCGCGGCCAGAGCCTCCGATGAAACTATCCAGTCGAACTGGCTAGATCGCTGTTATCCGGGTCGAGGCGCGCCGGCGAACTCCATCGCCCCATCCTCCAGCGTCCCGAACTTAAGAGTCAGGATGTCGAGCGCGTAGTTCTGGTAGAGCTTCCACGGCGCCTTCGATCCCTGCTTGGGGAACTTGTCGAGCGCACGCTGGATGTAGCCCGAGGAGAAGTCGATGAAGGGAAGTTCGGCAAGCGAGGAATCGTTCTTTCTCGGCACGCACTGGCTGTGGCCGTGCTTGTCCATAAAATTGAGCAGGCGGCAGACATACTCGCAGGTGAGGTCGGCCTTCAGGGTCCACGAGGCGTTGGTGTAGCCGAGCGTGATCGCCAGATTGGGCACGCCGCTGAGCATCATGCCCTTGTAGCTCATGGTCTTGGCCAGTTCGATTTCGCGACCATCGACCGCGATCTGCATGCCGCCTACCGCCAGCAGGTCCAGACCGGTGGCGGTCACGACGAGATCGGCCGGCAGCTCTTCGCCGGACTTGAGCTTGATGCCGGTCTCCGTGAAGGTCTCGATGTGGTCCGTGACCACCGAGGCGCGGCCATTGCGCATGGCCTTGAACAGGTCGCCGTTGGGCACCAGGCACAGGCGCTGGTCCCAGGGGTTGTAGCTGGGCGTGAAATGCTTATCGATGTCGTAATCGGGACCGAGCCTCTTGCGCAGCTCGCTGCGAATCATCTTCTTGACCCATTCCGGCCGGCGCCGGCTGAGCTGATAGATAAGCGTGCCCAGCGCCACGTTCTTCCAGCGCACGATGCCGTAGGCGAGCATGGATGGAAGCATGCGGCGCAGAGCATTCGCGATGGCGTCCTCGGCGGGCAGGGAGAGGATGTAGCTCGGCGAGCGTTGCAGCATGGTGACGTGCGCGGCCTTGTCCGACATGGCCGGCACCAGGGTCACGGCGGTGGCGCCGCTACCGATCACCACGACTTGTTTGCCGGTGTAGTCGATGTCCGCAGTCCATTTCTGCGGGTGCACGATGCGGCCCTTGAAGCGTTCTGCGCCCGGAAAATCTGGCGTGTAACCGGCGGCGTAGCTGTAATAGCCGCTGCACATGAAGAGGAAGTTGCAGGTGTAGCGCTGCGTCTCGTTCGACGGCCCGACCTGCATTTCGACCGTCCACTTCGCGTTTTGGGAGGACCAGTCCGAGCGCATCACGCGATGCTGAAAACGAATCTTGCGGTCGATGCCGGCGTCCTGTGCCGTCTGCCGCACGTAGTTGAGGATGGATGGCCCGTCGGCGATGGCGTTGGCCTCCTTCCACGGCCGGAACGAATAGCCGAGCGTGTACATGTCCGAATCCGAGCGGATGCCCGGATAGCGGAACAGGTCCCACGTGCCGCCGATGGCATCGCGCGCTTCGAGGATGGCGTAGGTCTTTTTGGGACAGTTCGCCTGCAGGTGGTAAGCGGCGCCGATGCCGGACAGGCCGGCGCCAACGATCAACACGTCAAAATGTTCGGGCGTCAAGCGGCGTTCCTACAGGCTCGGGGGTTGCTGAAATCTAGTGTGCACGGGCGAGGTGCCGCTATGACTGGCCGTGACGCCAGGGAACCTGTCGCGACAGCGCGGTTCCCGACTCATCCCTGCCTATTGTTCTTTTGAACGCGGCGGAAGACGCTGTCGCTCATCCGTGATCGATGCCCGGAGGTTCGCGATGCTCAAGCTCTACGACAATCCTTTCAGTCCCTTCGCGCGCAAGGTGCGGCTGGTGCTGGAACACAAGGGCCTTGCGTTCGAGACGCTCGACGGCTTGCGCAAGTCAGCGCACCAGACTCTGGCCGCGGTCAACGGTAGGGTCGAGGTTCCGGCGCTGGATCACGACGGGCTCATCGTCGTGAACTCGGCCGACATCGTGGCCTACCTGGAACAGGTCTTCCCGCAGCAGCCGGTCGTTCCGTGCGAGCCTGCGGACCGGGTGCGTGCGCGGGCCTGGGAACGCTGTTCGGATTCGGTCATCGATCCGATTCTGATCGACATTTCCTACTGGTCCTGGGCAGACCGCGACGACGTCATGCCGCCCGGAATGCTCGCGGCCGCGCGGCGGGACATGGACCAGATCTACGCGGCGCTGGAACGCGACCTGGAAGGTCAGGCGTTCCTGTGCGGAGAACTATCGATTGCCGACCTCGCGCTGTTTCCGCACCTGGTATCGGTGCGTCCGCTCGGCGTCGGCTTCGACCGTCAGCGCTTCCCGCGAGTGGCGGACTGGCTGCGACGCATGCGCACGCTGGACATCTGCCGCGCCGATATCGTGCGCACGAAGCAATACCTCGAAGGCATGCGCGCGGACGACCGCGACATCGAGCGGCACAGGATTTTCTGGCGCGGCGAGCGCATCGAGTGGGTCCTGGCGCGTGGCCATCATGCGTGGTTCGTGCGCGAGATCGAGCAGGGCCGAGTGCTCTGGCCGGGCCTCGGGATACCGGGGCCGCGAAGCCGCTGATCTGCGGCCTTGCAGTATGCTTGTCGGGTGACACATCACATCTGATTGCCCTGCATGAGTGTTTCACGGATGCAATGCCCGAATGGCGGAATCGGTAGACGCCGGGGACTTAAAATCTGTTTTGTCAAGTCCCGCTGCCTCTCTTCCCTGAAGTGGAAATCCAAGTGAGACAATCAGTTGCAAGTTCTTTAGACTTGCTTCTGAATTTCGCTTTGATGAGCAGGGGCCAGCTAGGAGTCAGCAGATTTTAAGAAGGAATAGACTCCAAGGCGCAGCACCACGCCCGAGTGGTGAAATCGGTAGACACAAGGGACTTAAACAATTTGGGCCCTCCTGGGGAAACCCTTGAGGTGACGCCCGTCAAATTCGGCGAAAGCCCTGGATGTCGCGACATCTGAGCCAACGCCGAGCCAAGCCCAGGCCACACGGCTGGGAAGGTGTAGAGAGCAGACGGCGGGCACCTAAGGCTGTAAAGCCATGGTGAAGGCGTGCTCCAGACCACAAACAGCGCCAGCGCTGGCGGCGAAAGCCGAAGTGGTAAGAAAATCCCTCGGCCTCACGGCTGTGCCGGTTCGATTCCGGCCTCGGGCACCAATACCAAAGCCGCTGCTGTTCACACAGCAGCGGCTTTGAACTGCGTGGGGTGACGATCTTCGTGGACGGCCGCAATCTCACCGGCCACCGCGACATCGGCAGCGTCTCGACGACGACCGACTTCCAGACGTCACCAACAAGAACCTGTTCCTACCCGACGACGGCCGGCAGGTGTTCGGCGGTGTGCGACTTGCGTTCGAGTGAACCCGCCGGATGACGAGAAGGCCTTCGGGTAAAGGCGTCGTAGCGGGCGCCGACCACTCGCACGCGTGTCCGAACCGCCGGAGTCGTCGGTGCGGGCACCCGATGTTGACCGCCGTATCGTTGGCGTTGAGGGCGCAACATGCGACCATAGCCGGGTGAGGTCTCTTCCACTGCCACTCGTTGTCATGCTGTGCTTGCTTCTGGTCCTGGCCAGAGGAATGGGTCTGCACGCACATCACGAGCTTTCGGATCATCACCATTCGACTCCGTCGGTCGGAGTCGACCATGAGCATGGGCACTCGCACCATGACCTGACCTCCGAGATGGCGGGCGATCACCTGGCCGTTCACATGGCGCATGGCGAGGTCGACGCGGATTCACCGGATCAGACCACCGGTAAGCTCCCATCGACGCTACTCATCGCGCTGTTGTCCGCGATCGTCACACTGCTGTTCGTGCCGCGACAGGCCCCGCGCTACTTGAGTGTCAGGCGCGAACACCGCCCTCGCCGACGCTGGACTTACTTCCAACCTCTATCCCACGCACCGCCCCTCGCAGGCTGATTCCAGTCTGCCCTGAGGGGTCTGCCGCGTTCACGCGGTTCGTTGTTGCGTTGGGAGTTCCATCATGCGGTACATGCTTTTGCGCGCCATGGCGATGGCGTGCTGTGCTCTGGCGCCGGTAGTCGCCGGCGCCATCGAGCCTGAGATCACCTCAGGCGCCCCGATCTCGCTGCCCGAAGCGGTAAAGCGCACGCTGGCGACCCACCCTGAACTGGCGGGTTTCGCTTTCGGGGTGCAGGCCTATGAGGCGCGCGGGCGGCAGGCGGCCTTGCGCTCGACGCCGGAGCTGGACCTGCTGGTGGAAGATATCGGCGGCTCGGGTGACCGCTCCGGCTTCGACTCGGCACAAACCACATTGAGCCTGAGCCAGGTCATCGAACTCGGCGGCAAGCGGGATGCGCGCGGAGCGGTGGCCAAAGCCAGCCTCGAACGCCAGCGCACCGAGCACGCGGCCCGGCAGCTCGACATCGTCGCGGAGGTGGCACGCCGGTTCGTGGCCACCTTGGCTCAGCAGTCGCGGGTGGTCGCTGCACGCGAGACCGTGACCTTGGCGGAGAGCACGGCCGCGGCGGTCGATCGCCGCGTGCGGGCCGCCGCTGCACCCGAAGCCGAATCTGCACGTGCCAACGTCGCCGTGGCCGAAGCACGGCTTGAGCTGGAAGACGCGCTGCATGACCTTGCGACCCGCCGCCATGCGCTGGCGGCAGCCATCGGCGTGGCGGAGCCCGACTTCGGCGAGGTGCGAGGTGACCTTCTGGCGATGCCGGATGCAGGCGCGTTCGATGGCCTGATCGCCAAGTTGAAGGCATCGCCGGATTTCCTGCGCTTCGCCGACGAAGAGCGGCTGCGCGATGCGGAGCTGCGGCTGGCGGAGCGGCAGCGGCGCGCCGACCTGCGCGCCACCCTGGGTGTGCGTCGCTACGAGATCGGTGACGACATGGGTTTCGTCGCGGGCATCGGCCTGCCGCTGTTCGCATCGAAGCGCGCCGCCCCGCAGATCGAAATCGCGCAGGCCGAGCGCAGCCGCATCGAGTCCGAGCGTGAGACCGCCTTCCTCAAGGCGCAGCACCAGCTCTATGCCCAGTATCAGGAGATGGAGCACGCCCGGCACGTCTCGGGCGTGTTGCGCGATGAGGTGCTGCCGCAGCTCCAGAAGGCGCTCGACAAGACCCGCTACGCCTACGAGCGCGGGCGCTACTCGTACCTTGAGTGGGCCGACGCCCAGCAACGCCTCCTGGCGGCGCGCACGCGGCTGATCGACACCGCCGCCGACTTCCACAACTACCGCATCGACATCGAGCGTCTGACCGGCGAAAGCCTCGGCGCTACCGGAGACCGTCCATGAAATTCTTCACCCTCGTTGCTGCAGGCCTGCTGGCCGTCTCCACGCTCACCGCATGCAAACCACACACCGAAGGGGCCGGCGAACCGGGTCATGGTGCCAAGACCGAGGAGTTCGAGCGCGGGCCGCATCGAGGCCGCCTGCTGCGCGTCGGCGAGTTCGCGCTGGAGTTGCAGATCTTCGAGGACGGCGTGCCGCCGGAGTATCACGTCTATCTGTTCCGCAACGACAAGCCGCTGCCGCCCGACGCGGCGACGGTGAGCGTCGAGCTGACGCGCCTGGGCAACAAGATCGACCACTTCACGTTCTCGCCGCGCGGTGAGTACCTGATCGGCAGCGGCACGGTGCAGGAGCCGCACTCGTTCAGCGTGGTGGTGACGGCCACCGAAAATGGCAAGCAGCATCGCTGGGCGTTCGACAGCTTCGAAGGACGCACCAGCATCGCCGCCAAGATCGCCGCCGACGCCGGGCTCAAGACCGAGAAGGCTGGACCCGCGACGATTGCCGACACCGTGACGCTGACGGGACGCATCGTGCCGAACGCCGAGTACGTCCGGGCCGTCACCGCACGATTCCCTGGCGCCATCAAGTCGGTGGCCAAATCGGTTGGCGATGCCGTCAAGAAAGGCGAAACGCTGGCCAGTGTCGAGAGCAACGACAGCCTGCAGACCTATGCGGTGACGTCTCCGATCTCGGGCGTCGTCGTCGAGCGCCATGCTAATGCCGGCGAAGGCGCGGGCAGCGAGCCGCTGTTCGTGGTCGCGGATTACGCCCAGTTGTGGGCCGAGCTGTCGCTGTTTCCGCGCGACTTGCAGCGCGTGAAAGTCGGCCAGGCGGTGAAGCTCAAGACGATCGACGGTGACATCGAAGGCACCGGCAAGATCGTTCGCATCGCACCGGCCGAAGGCCCACAGCACGGCTCGCTGAGCGGCGTCTACACCGCGCGCATCGTGCTCGACAACGCGCAAGGCCACTGGACGCCGGGGCTCTTCGTGCAGGGCGTTGTGCAGGTCGGCGAAACCGCCGTGCCGCTGGCGGTAAAGCGCAGCGGTCTCCAGGGCTTTCGAGACTTCACCGTGGTGTTCGCGCAGGTCGGCGAGACCTACGAGGTGCGCATGCTCGAACTCGGCCGTCAGGATGAAACCTATGTGGAGGTGCTCGGCGGCATCGAAGCCGGAGCCGACTACGTGGCCGAGAACAGTTACCTGATCAAGGCCGATATCGAAAAGTCCGGCGCGAGCCACGATCACTAAGGGGTCCGCCATGCTCGAACGAATTCTTTTGCTCTCGATCCGGCATCGCATTCCGATGCTGATCGCGGTCTTCGCGATCGCCGCGGTCGGCATCTGGAGCTACCGCTCCCTGCCGATCGACGCGGTGCCGGACATCACCAATGTTCAGGTGCAGATCAACACCGAGGCTGTGGGCTACACGCCGCTCGAAGCGGAACAACGCGTGACGCTGCCGCTGGAAACCGCGATGGCGGGTCTTGCCGGTCTCGACTACACGCGATCGCTCTCTCGCTATGGGCTCTCGCAGGTGACCGTGGCCTTCGAGGACGGCACCGATCCGTTCTTCGCGCGCCAGCAAGTCGCCGAACGCCTGCAATCGGTCGGCAGCCTGCTGCCTCCGGACATCGAACCGCAGATGGGACCAGCCGCGACGGGCCTGGGTGAAATCTACATGTACACCGTGGATGCCGAACCCGGCGCGCGCAATGCCGACGGCAGTCCGGTCACCGCGACGGACCTGCGTCTGGCGCAGGACTGGATCGTGCGGCCGCAGCTGTTGCGCGTGGCCGGCGTCGCGGACGTGAACTCCATCGGTGGCTATGAGAAACAGTTTCTGGTGCAGCCCGATCCGTCGCGGCTGCTGGCCTATGGTCTTTCGCTGGCCGATCTCGCTGAGGCCTTGGAAGCCAACAATGGCAATCGCGGCGCCGGGTACATCGAGCGCTTCGGCCAGCAGATGCTGCTGCGTGTCCCGGGCCAGGTCGATGGCAGCGGCGGCGCCATCGAGCATCTGTCCGCCATCGTCATCAAGAACGTCTCCGGTGCGCCGGTGCGTGTCAGCGACGTGGCGACGGTGGCCATCGGCTCCGAGCTGCGCACGGGCGCTGCGACGCAGGACGGGCATGAAGTCGTGCTCGGCACCGTGCTCATGCGCGTCGGCGAGAACAGCCGCACGGTGGCAAAGGCCGTCGCCGACAAGATCGCGCAGATCGCGCCCTCGCTGCCACCGGGGCTCAAGATCGTGCCGGCTTATGACCGCACGCGGCTGGTCGACAAGACGCTGGGCACGGTGCAGAAAAACCTGCTGGAAGGGGCGCTGCTGGTGATCGTGGTGCTGTTCCTGCTACTCGGCAATCTGCGAGCGGCGCTGCTCACCGCCATGGTCATTCCGCTGACGATGCTGCTGACGATCTCGGGCATGGTGCAGACCGGCGTGTCGGCCAACCTCATGAGCCTGGGCGCGCTCGACTTCGGCCTGATCGTCGATGGCGCGGTGATCATCGTCGAGAACTGCCTGCGGCGATTGTCACAGGGCGCGACGGGCGAACGCATGCCGCTGGAACAGAGACTGAGCATCGTGTTCGACGCCACCCGCGAGGTCATCCGACCGGCGCTGTTCGGCGTGTTCATCATCACCGCGGTTTACCTGCCGATCTTCACGCTCAGCGGTGTCGAGGGAAAGATGTTCCATCCCATGGCGCAAACCGTGGTGATGGCGCTGGTGGCGGCCATGGCGCTGTCGGTCACGGCGGTGCCGGCCGCTGTGGCGCTGCTGATTTCTGCGCCCAAGGCGCATCGCGACGGCTGGTTCGCGCGGCTCACGGAGCGTGTCTACGCACCCATGCTGTCAGCGGTTCTGCGCGCACGCGTGCTGGTCGCCGGCGGCGCGCTGCTGCTGGTCGTGCTGGCGGGCGTTGCGGCCTCGCGCATGGGCTCGGAGTTTCTGCCGAGTCTCGATGAAGGTGACATCGCGATGCACGCGCTGCGCATCCCGGGCACCAGCCTGACGCAAGCGGTCGGCATGCAGAAGCAGCTCGAAGCCGCGGTGAAAGCCATGCCCGAGGTCGATCACATCGTCGCCAAGATCGGCACCGCCGACATCGCCACCGATCCGATGCCGCCGTCCGTGGCCGACAACTTCATCATCCTCAAGGATCGCGAAGACTGGCCCGATCCGGGCAAGCCGAAAGCCCAGGTGGTGTCCGAACTCGAAGCCACGGTCCGGCCTATTCCGGGCAACAACTACGAGTTCACGCAGCCGATCCAGATGCGCTTCAACGAATTGCTGTCGGGCGTTCGCGCAGACGTGGCGGTGAAAGTCTATGGTGACGATCTCGAAACGCTGGCGGAAATCGGTGAGCGCATCGAGGGCATCGTCAAGGCGGTGCCGGGCGCAGAGGACGCGGCACTGGAACAGGTCACCGGCCTTCCGGTGATGAGCGTGAACCCGCGACGCGAAGCGCTGGCGCGATATGGCCTCAACGTGGCCGCCCTGCAGAACCTAGTCGCCTCGGCCTATGGTGGTGAATCGGTCGGCGCGGTGTTCGACGGTGATCGGCGACACGATCTCGTGGTTCGCTTGCCGGAGCCGCTGCGCCGAAACGTCGATGCTTTCGCGCGCCTGCCGGTGCCGCTGCCCAATGACGGCGGTTACGTGCCGCTCGGCGAGTTGGCGGAGCTGGAACTGGCGCAGGGACCGAACCAGATCAACCGCGAGAACGGCAAACGCCGCATCGTCGTCACCGCCAACGTGCGCGAGCGCGATCTCGGCGGCTTCGTCAGCGAGTTGCAGGCCCGCGTCGCCCAAGATGCCGACCTACCGCCCGGTTATTGGGTGGACTACGGCGGCACCTTCGAACAGCTGCAATCGGCCTCGCAACGGCTGGCGATCGTGGTGCCGGTCACGCTGCTGCTGATCGTCGGCTTGCTGTGGCTCGCACTGCGCTCGATGGGCGATGCGCTGCTGATCTTCACCGGCGTGCCGCTGGCATTGACCGGCGGCATCGCGGCGCTGCTGTTGCGCGGCATTCCGCTGTCGATCTCTGCAGGTGTCGGCTTCATCGCCCTGTCCGGCATCGCGGTGCTCAACGGCCTGGTCATGGTCAGCTTTATCCGCGAGCTGCGGCAGGGCGGCGCCACGCTCGACGACGCGATCCTGCAGGGTGCGCAGACACGCTTGCGTCCGGTGCTGATGACGGCGCTGGTCGCCGCGCTGGGCTTCATTCCCATGGCCTTCAACACCGGCATCGGCTCGGAGGTGCAGCGCCCGCTGGCCACGGTCGTCATCGGCGGCATCGTCTCGTCCACCCTGCTGACCTTGCTGGTGCTGCCAGGGCTCTACCGCTTGTTCGGCAGTCGCTCGGCGGCGCCGGCCGTCGCGGCTCCGGCACGCTCACTGGATGCGAAGTTCACATGAGCTTCGAAATCGTGCAGTTCACAGCCATGCTGCCGTCCCGCTTCAACCACCCAAGGAGTTGTTTCATGAAACCGTTCGCACTCTTGTTGCTCTGCCTGACCTCCCTGACGGCCTACGCCCATCCCGGCGGCCACGACGATGACCAAGACGATCGCCCGGCCGAAGCGCAGCCGGCGGCCAAGAAGGATGAGGCGACGACCAAGAAACCGGCGAAGCCGGCGTCCTCTCACACCCACGAGCACAAGAAGACCGAGACACCCGAATCCAAGAAGGTCGAGCCGCAGAAGCTGGAAGACAAGAAGAACTAGCGCCGTGCGAGGCCGGGCGCATGAAGCGTCCCGGCGCCGCATCTCCGAAATTTCATCGGGAGCACCACATGCGTGTTTCACCATCGGGTTGGCGATGTTTGGCTGGCCTCCTGTTCCTGCTTGCACCGGCGCTGGCGTGTGCACACGGCGTCGCGGAAGACGATCAGGCGTTCATCGAGGGCATCAGCGGTGTCGCGCTGTTGCCCTTCCTCTATCTCGGTGCCAAACACATGGTCACCGGCTACGACCATCTGCTGTTTCTCTTCGGCGTAATCTTCTTCCTGTATCGCCTGAAGGACGTCGGGCTCTACGTCACCCTGTTCGCCGTCGGGCACAGCGCGACGCTGCTGTTCGGTGTGCTCAGCGGCACGCACGTCAATCCGTATCTGGTCGACGCGGTCATCGGCCTATCGGTGGTCTACAAGGCGCTCGACAATCTCGGCGGCTTTGAAAAGCTCTTCGGTCGTCAGCCGAACACCAAGGCCGCGGTGCTCGTCTTCGGCCTGTTCCATGGCTTCGGCCTCGCCACCAAGCTGCAAGATCTGCAGCTGTCGCCCGACGGACTGATCCCCAACATGCTGGCGTTCAACGTCGGCGTCGAGATCGGCCAGTTGCTGGCGCTCGCCGCGATCCTGATCGCGATGGGCTTCTGGCGACGCACCACTGTATTTGCCCGCCAGGCCTTCGCCGCCAATGTGGTGCTGATGGCCGCCGGATTCGTTCTGACCGGTCTTCAGTTGACCGGCTACCTGCTTACGACTTGAGAACTTCCATGACCCAGACGATCCAATCAATTCACGCGACGACGTCGCAGTTGTTGAGGGCAACTGCCGTGGCCATCACCGCTGCCGCTGTGCTGCTGGTGGCCGCCGTTCTGCCCGCCGAGTACGGCATCGACCCGACGGGTGTCGGCAAGGCCATGGGCCTGACGGCGCTGAGCGGCCATACCGAAACCGCTGCGGAGCCGACTGCTGCCGCGCCTGCAGCCGAGCCGGTCGTGCGTCAGGCCGACGCCTTCCGCGAGGGGGAAATGTCGCTGACGCTCCAGCCCGACGAAGGCGCCGAGATCAAGGCCGCGATGAAGGGCGGCGACAGCTTTGTGTTCGCGTGGACCGCAACGGGTCCAGTGAACTTCGACATGCACGGCGAAGCCTTCGACGCGAAGGCGGACGAGTTCAGCAGTTATTGGAAGGATCGGGGCCAGAGCAGCGGCAACGGCAGTTTCACGGCGCCGTTCGACGGGAACCACGGCTGGTACTGGCGCAACCGCGGCACCGAGCCGGTGACGGTCACCGTCAAGCTCAGCGGTTACTTCGAGAAGCTATTCGAGCCCGGCCACTGAGGGCGCGCGTCGGCGATGCGATGCGCTAATGCGTGTGCCGGTGATGGGTATCCGGCACGTGCTCGTGGCTGTGACGAATCGGCTCATGCCGGTGGGCATGGCTGTGCCGCGTTCCCGGGGCGACCGGACCTTCGTGCGGATGCTCGTGATGCGGATCGTCGCCATGCACATGCTCGTGTTCGTGCAGCTCCGCCACATGCAGATGCTCATGGCCGTGCTGCTCCGTCAGATGCAGCCAGACGCCGAGCGCCATCAGCGCGCCCGCAATCGCCAGCGGCCAGGTCAGCGGCTCACCCAGCATCATCACGGACACGATGGCACCGAAGAAGGGGGCTACCGAGAAGTAGGCTCCCGCACGCGCGGTTCCCAGGTAGCGCAGCGCGGTGATGAACAGGACCAGGCTGATGCCGTATGCCACGAAGCCCACGGTCATTCCGGCGGCAGTGATCGAGACCGAGGGCCATGCGCCGCCCATGGCGAGCGACAGCGACAGATTCGCAGTGCCCGCCACCAGTCCTTTCATCGCGGCCAGACTCACCGAATCCATCAGCGAAATCTTGCGCGTGAGATTATTGTCGATGGCCCAGCACAGACAGGCGCCGACGATCGCGAGCGACGGCCACAGCGGCGCGGTGTCCGCGTCCGAAGGCCAGCTCAGGATCGCCGCCCCGCTGACGATTGCGAGCATGCCGAGCGCGATGCGCCGGTCGAAGTTTTCCTTGAACACGAACCACGCGAGCACGGCCGTCAGCACGCCTTCCGCGTTGAGCAGCAGCGATGCACTGGATGCCGGGGCGCGGCTCAGTCCCAGCAATAGCAGAATGGGGGCAACGACACCCCCCGCGGCAATGGCACCCGCCAGCCAGCGCAACTCACCCTTCGGCCACCGTACACCGTCGCGCTTGCGCGCAATGAGCCGGTACAAGCCAAGTCCGATACCGGAGCCCAGATACAGAACGCCAGCAAGCGTCCAGGGCGATACGGAACCGAGCAGTAGCTTGGCAGCCGGCGTGCCCACGCCGAACAGCGCAGCGGCCGTCAAGCCTGCGACGACGCCGGGATGCAATACAGGTTTGGGGCTCAATGCCATGGGACTCGCAGCATACGTCGGTCAGTCGCGACCCATGCGGGCGACCCCGGATCAAGGTTTCGCAGCCGAGCGCCGCTAGGCGTAGCCCAGTGTCTTCGCTGCCACGCCCAACACACCCGCAGCGGCGAGAATCAGCAGCAGGTTTGCATGAAATCTCAGCAAGGCCACCATGGCGGCAGCACCCAGAACCAGTGCGACGATGTTGAGCGATTCCAGCGTGGGCAACGGCAGGCGCATGCCCCCGACGCGGACGTCGCCGACCTGCGAGAACAGCACATGGATCGCAAACCAGATCGACAGGTTGAGGATGACGCCGACGACGGCCGCCGTGATGCCCGTCAGCGCCGCACTTAGCCAGACGTTACCCCGCAGCCGCTCGATGTACGGCGCGCCCAGGAAGATCCACAGGAAGCAAGGCACGAACGTGACCCACGTGGACAGCGTCCCGCCGAGAATTCCGCTCAACAGCGGCGGCAGCGTGCCGGGATCGCGGTAGGCGGCGAGGAACCCAACGTAGGTCAGCACTAGGATCAGCGGTCCCGGCGTGGTTTCCGCCAGCGCTAGGCCTTGCACCATTTCGCCCGGCATCAGCCAGCCATAGCGCTCGACCGCCTGCTGCGCCATGTAGGCCAGCACGGCGTAGGCGCCGCCGAAAGTGACGACGGCCATCTTGCTGAAGAACACCGCTTCCTGCGTGAAGACGTGCTGCGCGCCCATCGTCATGAGCAGCAGCAGGATTGGCAAACCCCAAAGCGCGGCGCCGGCGAGCAGCACGCGCAGCGTCCAGCTTCGGCTGGGGTGTGCATGGTCCGGGACGGGCTCGTCGTCCTCATCCGAGGCGCCGGCTTTCGCCTTGGGCCGAAAGATGCCCGGCGCCCAGCGCACGCCGGCGAGGCCGATCAGCGCTGCCGCGAGAATGATCAGCGGAAACGGCACGCCGAAGGCGAAGATCGCCACGAAGGCGGCGGCGGCAAGCCCGTGCAGCGCAGGGTGCTTGAGCGCCTTCTTGGCGACACGGATCACCGCCTCGATGACGATGGCGAGCGTCGCCGCCTGCAATCCGAATAGCAGTCCCTGCATCCAGCTCAGATCGCCGTAGACCACGTAAGCGACGGCGATCAGCGTCATCAGCGCGAAGCCCGGCAGGATGAACAACACACCGGCGACGATGCCGCCCCAGGTCCGATGCATCAGCCAGCCGATGTAGGTGGCGAGTTGCTGCGCCTCGGGCCCCGGCAGCAACATGCAGTAGTTCAGCGCATGCAGGAACCGCGTCTCGGAGATCCAGCGCTTCTCGTCCACCAGCAGCCGGTGCATCAGCGCGATCTGTCCGGCTGGCCCGCCGAAGTTAATGAAGCCGATCTTGAGCCAGACGAAGAAGGCTTCCCGGAAAGAGACGGGCGTGGGGTTGGGCATGGAGCAAGGATCAGATGGTGAAACGGCGTGCCTGCTGGAAGCGGCGGTCCACCGTCTCCCATTTCACGTTGGCCAGGAAAGTGTCGAGGTATTTGGCCGCAGCCGTGCCGTAGTCCATGTGATAACTGTGCTCGTACATGTCGAGCACCAGCAGGGGCATGGCGGCGACGGCGCCGTGCATGTGGTCCCAGGCCCACTGGTTGCGCAGCTCGCCGGTGGCCGCGTTGTACGTGAGCACGCACCAGCCCGAGCCGCCCGCGAGCGACATTGCCGTGCGGCGGAACTCGGCTTCCCAGGCTTCCGTGCTGCCGTAGACCTGCGACAGCGCCTTCGCGATGTCGCCGCCGCTTTTGCCGTCACCGCCGAGGTTGTCGAAGTAGTGCTCGTGCAACACCACCGATCCGATGCGATGCAGTTCCTCGCGCTTGAGGCCGCCGTAGGCAATTGGCGGGAAGTCCTTGTCCTGCATCGCGGCGGCGAGCCGGCCTTCGATCAGATTGAGGGTCTTCACCGAACCGATGTAGTTGTTCTCCCAATGCGAGCGGATCAGCTTCTCGGAGAGTCCCTTGAGCTTGGCCGGATCGAAGCCGAGCGGCTTGGGCTGATGCTGGCCGGCGAAAGCAGGCGTCAAAGCAGGGGCGGTCATCGGGCGGTCCTCGGCGAGGGAGATGGCGGGAAAGGCGGCAGCGGCGACGCCGGTGCCGATGAGGCCGAGCGCATCCCGGCGGCTCATGCCGTCGGCGGCTTCGTGGGTCATGTGGGAACCTCCGTGTTCGCGATGGGAATAGCGCTAAGTCCGCCGGAACGGTCCGTAGGGCAGTCATATACTATGATACGGTTGAATCAATAGAAAGATACGATATGGACGAAGCATCCGAGTGGCTCCTGCTCATCCACGTTCTGCCCACCAAGCCCGACTATGTCCGGGTCAAGGTCTGGCGGCGGCTGCAGGGTCTGGGTGCCGTTGCCGTGAAGAACTCGGTTTACGTGCTCCCGAGCAGTGAGCGCTCGCGTGAAGATTTCCAGTGGCTCCAGAAGGAAATCGAAGAGCTGGGAGGCGAGGCCTCGATCTGTGAAGCCCGTTTCGTCGACAGCCTGAGCGATGCCCAAATCCGCCAGCTTTTCAATGCGGCCCGGGACAGCGACTATGCCCAACTGACCGAACAACTGCGCGCCGGTGACGCGGCCCCAGAGGACCAAAATTCTGAGGAACTCCGGCAGCGGCTTCGACGATCACGGAAGCGTTTCGAGCAAATCGCTGCACTCGACTTCTTCGGCGCTGTCGGTCGCCAGTCCTGCGAAGAGGTGCTCAGGCGACTTGAGGCTGCCTCTCGTTCCAAGCGAGCCGCTTCAGCGGGCCCGCCTTCAGCAGATTACGCGGGCCGTACGTGGGTAACACGGCCCGATGTCGGGGTCGATCGCATGGCGAGCGCGTGGCTGATCCTGCGTCACATCGATTCGGCGGCTGGGTTCGCCTTTGCCTCGGAGCGGGACGAGCCGATCCCGGGACAGCTGCGCTTCGACATGGTGGAAGCGGACTTCACGCACGAAGGAGACCGCTGCACCTTCGAAGTTCTTGCGGATCGCTTCCAACTCGACGATCCGGGCTTGGCCATGGTCGGCCGGATCGTTCACGACCTCGACTTCAAGGACGGGAAATTTCGTGAAGAAGAAACCGCTGGTGTGGCCCGGCTGCTCGATGGGCTCAGAATGACGCAGCCCGACGACACGGCCCGGCTACACAGCGCGTGTGCCCTGTTCGACGCCCTCCACGCATCTTTCAAGCGCATCGCGAGATAGGCATCTACGTTCCGTTGGCGGGTTGTAATCAGCGACTGCCGGCCCAGTTGGATTCGGTGTGGCCCTCACGGAACACACTTGCGGAACTTCGCCGAGTGGTGATCGAAAACACAATTGGACACATGGATGGATCGAACTCATCGTCACTTCGGCCACAAAGCTGGGCTTCAATGCCCTGCATGGTTTCGAGATTGACCGTCATGCCGGCGTCTCGCCACCACCCGCTGTTTCATGGCTCGCGGTGACGGATGCCGAAGCTGTTACTGCCCCAATGTGGGAGCACGCGGCGCCCTGACGACTCGCCTGAACCCCCGATCCCGCACCACGAACGCCTCCAGCATGTGCGGGATCAGCGTCGCAGCGTCTACCGCCTCGCCATAGGTCTGCGCATGTACTGCGGCATAGCGGTCGAGGTCGGCTTTCAGGCTGACTGGGCACGCGAACGTCAGCTTGACGCTCTCGGTCTTGGGCAGCGGCCCGAGCCGCAACTTGTTCGTGATCATGGCGACGATCCCCTTTGGAAGAACAGCGGCTGGTACGGCCGCAGAACAAGATCTTTGTTGACCATCACGCGCATCGGGAAACCTGGGCGGACGGTCAGCGTCGGCTGGACGCTCAGATTGCGTCGCGTGATCTCCTGGCCGATCTCGTTGATCGTCTCCTGCGCACTTTCGCGCGTGGCGACGATGACGCGGCCGTCGCTGCCGTCACGCTCGGGCGCTGCGAGTTCCGCGCCGACACCGAGCAGCGTGGACAGTGCCGCGCCGGCGAGGATGCGATCCCAGTGCCAATCGATGCCATCCTCCTGGCCGGCATATCCGGCTGGATCGACGCCGGGAAGGCGGTCCAGCGAAATCGAGGACGTGTCCGGCAGGATCAGCCGGGTCCACACCAGCAGCACGCGACGCTGGCCGAACGCGATCTGACTGTCGTACCGGCCGATCAAGCGCGAGCCCTGCGGGATCAGCAGGTGCTGCCCGGTCGCCGTGTCGTACACGGCCTCGGTGACGTTGGCGATGACCTGGCCCGGAAGGTCGGAATTGATGCCGGTCACGAGCGCCGCGGGAATGATGGTGCCTGCCATGACCTGGTACGGAGAAGTCGGGAGCTGAACGCTGGCAGGGTTGCGCGTTGTCGTGTCACCTGCGCGCTCCATGAAACCCTGCTTCTGATCCTGGCGGTTCTGTATCGCTATCGGGTCGGCGGGCTGCGCTGCGACCAGCGCCGGCCCTGCCGGCTCGAAGACAGCATTACCAAAACCCTGCGATGCCGGCATCGCTTCCGCTGGCGCGGCATCCGCTCTCGCGACAGCCTGCTGTCCGCTGCGGAAGAACACCGATGACTTCGCGGCCGCCTCTGCATCACGCTCCGCGTTCAAACGCTCGGTCTCCGCCGGATCGGCGTAGCCATAGGAATCCATTCCGCCTGAGCGCTGTGCGCGGACGATCGGCCCGCCAAGATCGCCGGGCAGCGGTTCTCCGAGAATCGGCGGCCAATCCTCCACTTCTTCACGTTCCGGCGGCACGGGCAACTGCGAATAGTCCGCCGGCAATCGCGTAAGGCTTTCCGATCGCGTCACGCGATCGACGTTGTAAAGCTCGCTCGCCGACGTTGCACGCGAGCGCTTCGGGGCTTGCAGCGACCACAGCGTCGCGCCCAGAACAGCCGTCGCCAGTGCGCCGGCGATCACGGCGAGCATGCGCCGATTGAGACGCGTCACCGGGCGAGGCGAAGCGCGGAGCGTCAGCGTCTCCGGGTTCGCCTTGGGGGCGGCGGCCGCGTTCATGATCCCTGCCACCGCGAAGGGCTATCGACACGCTCGATGCGCACCACCGAAGCCCCCTTGCCGCCAAGCCGCAGTTCCGCTGCACCGAACAGGCGATCGACGACGTAGTACGGCGCGCGATAGCGATAGTTCACGAGCTGGGCATCGCCTTGCTGGCCGATCACG
Organism: Panacagrimonas sp.; assembly: GCA_052389915.1. Classification (GTDB taxonomy): domain Bacteria; phylum Pseudomonadota; class Gammaproteobacteria; order Nevskiales; family Nevskiaceae; genus Panacagrimonas. The sequence goes on along the minus strand of JBQTHL010000051.1, from coordinate 12,838 downwards.
AATAGCGGCGGCAGTTCGCCCTGGGCGATTTGCCGCGGAAACTGGATGTAGACGCGCTGGCCGTCGTCGAAGGCGCGCAGCGGCTTCCACGGTGGATCGTCGCCGCGGATCGCGTAGCGGAAGCGCAAGTCTTCCAGCACCAGTCCGGATTCCGACGGTGCTGGGGCGAGCGCCTGTGTCACGGATGCCGTTTTCCGCAGTGAAAGCAGTTGGTCCTGCGGATAGGTCCAGGACACCGAAGCCATCCACGTCTGTTCCGTCGAACGCAGTTCGAGCAGGTAGGTGCGTTTGTTCGTCGTGATGACCAGATTGGTATTCAGATCGGTCCGGGCCGGCTTCACCAGAACGCTGGCCCTTCGATCCGCACCGCTGCCGCTGCTGGTATCACCGACGATCCATCGCAGGGTGTCGCCGGCTGAGACCGTCAGCAACTCTTCGCCCGCCTGCAAGGCAATCACGGTGACGTGACCAGGGCTGGTGTAGACCTGATAGAGGGCGCCGTCCGAGTACGGCCACACCTGGATCGCGTTGACGTACCCATCGCGCGTCGGCTCCATGCGCGCGGCTTCGTTCGCGGACGCGACCCTATGCCCAGGATCGGCGGGTTCCGGCATTTGACGCGGTACCGGCGCCAGAGACTTGAGCTGGCACGGCAGCGGCAAGGGCTTGGGGATTTCGATCACTTTGATAGGCTTTGGCACTTCCGGGATCGGTTCGGCAGGCCCCGGCTCGTTCAGCGTGATCGCGGGCGGCGGCGTACCGTGCGACGCGCATCCGCAAACGCCGATCAGGATCACCGCTAATCCGTAAATGCGGAAAACTGCTTTCATGGTTTTGCTCCTTGAGTCGCGTCGAGTTCACGGCTCCATGAGAGACCGTTGACGTAGATGCCCAGCGGGTTGCGCCGCAAGCGCTCCTCGTTGCGGGGTGCTTGCAGCACGACGGACAGCACGGCGGTCCAGCGCTCCGTCGCTGACAGCGAACCGTTCACGTAGTGGCGCTCGATCCAGCGCAGTTGGAAGCTGCTGTCGCTGGCACGCACCACGCTCGTCACTTCCACGGCGATGGAGTTCTGGCCGATGCGCGCGAACGGATCGTTCGCGCGTGCGTACTCGTTGAGTGTCGCCGCGCCGCGGTCGGTGCTGTAGTCGTAGGCGTCGAGCCAGTTCTGGCGCACGACGATGGGGTCGATCGACAGCGAGCGCACCAGCGTGATGAAGCGCGCCAGGTGATAGGCGATCTGCGCATCGGTCGGCCGGTAGGGCGTTGCAGCTTCGCCCACGGCACGCACTTCGCCCGCAACATCCACCTCCACCACGTAGGGCGTCACCAGAGACTGCCCGGAACGCCAGACGAGGCCCGCAGCCATCAGCAAGGCCAGCGACAGACAGCCGAAGGCCATCAGCCGCCAGTTCTTCGCCTGCACGCGGGCCGAGCCGATGCGTTCGTCCCAGGCTTGCGCGGCCGCCTGGTACGGCGTGGCTGGCTGGGGCGTGTCGGAATAGCGCACCTGTGGTCGCTTGAATCGCATGGCGGGTTCTCCTTATGGATTCGAGGAATCGCCCAGGCTCGGGCCGCTGCCGGAGCCACCGCCGTCGCCACCGCGCAGCGTGTGGGCGACGGTGGTGGCGGCATGGGTGAGTTGCTGACGGCGATGCAGACGCTTGGCCCAGGCGGGTTGCGCCGCGCTGGCGGACGCGGCGCCCGCGCCACCCTGGCCGGCAGCGCCGCTCGCGGGTGCGGCCGCATCAGGATCAACAGCAGCGGCCGCGCGCGCCTTCAGCGAGCGAGCACCGGCGGCGACCTTCTGCCCGACCGACTGCGCGCCGGTCCTGGCGACGTTGCCCAGACCTGCGGCGGCGCCCTCAAGACCGCCGCCAGCGGCAGCGGAACCCGCATCGAACGCCGACTTCGCGCTGCTGGCGGTGGACGCCATCGAGCGCGCGCCGCCGACCGCCATGCGCGCTGCACCCGGTGCCATGCGCGCACCGGCCGCGACGGCGCTGCCTGCGCCAGCCACCACCGCGCCCGTGGCGACCGCTGCACCGGCGACACCGAGAACCGTTCCCGCCGCGGCGCCCGTGCCGAGCTGCGGCGAGCCGGACACCAGCCCCGTCGCAATGCCTGGCCCGAAGATCCCGAGCGCCAGCAAAGCCAGGGACGCCAGCATGATGACCAGCGCGAAGTCGATCGAAGGCTCTGCGGGCGCGACCTGAAATTCGGCGAACAGGCCCGTGCCAATGCCGACGATCACCGCCAGCACCAGTACCTTGATGCCGGACGACACCACGTTGCCCAGCACCTTCTCGGCGAGGAACGCGGTCTTGTTCCACAGCGCGAACGGCACCAGCACGAAGCCGGCGAGCGTGGTCAGCTTGAACTCAATCAGCGTCACGAAAAGCTGCACCGCCAGCACGAAGAAACTGACGATCACCACGAGCCAGGCGATGAACAGCACCACGATGGCGTCGATGTTCACGAACACTTCGGGGAAGCCCGCCATGTCGCCGATCTGTTCGAGGATCGGTGCGCCCGCGTCGATGCCGACCTTGGCGAGCCGGCCCGGTTGCAGGAACTCGGCCGGTGTGATCGCCGAACCCGACGCCATCAGCCCCAGTCCTGCGAAGGAGCGGAATACGATGCTGGCCAGCCAGTTGAAGTTGCCGATGATGTAGGCGAAGGCACCGACGTACAGCACCTTGCGCAGCAGCTTGGCGATCACGTCATCGCCCTGGCCCGCGGCATGGCCCATCGCCCAGTACAGGCCAGCGATGGTCATGTCGATCACCACCAACGTGGCGGTGAGGAACGCAACCTCGCCACCGAGCAGGCCGAAGCCTGAGTCGATATAGGCGGAGAAGACATTGAGGAAGCGGTCGATCACCGCCACGTCATTCATGGCGTGCGCCTCAGTGGCCGTACAACTGCACGGCTTGCGGCGTGTACGGCGTGCCCTCGCCGAGGAAGCGCCGCCGCACCTCGCGGGCACGCTCGGTCGCTGCCGCCTGACGCGCCAGCTCCAGCGACGCCGCGCGATCTTGCGTCAACTGAAGTTGCTGTGCCTGTATCGCCTGCTTGGCCTGCAAGGCGAGCAACTGATTCGTCGCCTGCATGGCTTGCAGTGCGCCGGTAGCCGACTGGCTCTGGCCGATCAGATCGGCCAGCACGCCTTCATCATCGCCGAGATTCTGCGACACCTGCGCCTGCATCCGCATCGCGGTGTGCAGGCCGTCGAGCGTGTGCTTCCAGCGCTCGCGCGCATCCTGCGCCATGCGATCACCTCCGATGGTAGCGGCGTACTCGTGCGGATACAGCCGTGCGAATTCCTGGTCCATGCTCGCCACGTCGTAGGCCAGCCCCTGCGCCTCGGCGATCAGGCGCTCGGTGGTTGCCAGCGTCGAGCGCAGGCGGTTGACCACGTTGAACGGAAGGCTCGTCAGGTTGCGCGCCTGGTTGATGAGCATCTGCGCCTCGTTCTGGAGTTGCCGCACCTGGTTGTTGATCTGCTCCAGCGTGCGCGCGGCGGTCAGCGTGTTCTGCACGAGGTTGGTTGGATCGAGCACGACGTCGCCGACACCGAACAGCGCATGCGCGGGCTGCGCGATGCCGAAGGCCATCGCAGTCGCGGCGGCGAGCGCCCTGATCCTGGGTTTGAGACAAGACTTGCGCTTCATGGCGTTTCTCCTGCGAGTGAGTGGCGGTCGATCAACTGCGCGGCCCAGTCGAGACCGCGATGGCGCAGCCAGGCGGCTGCAAAGTCGGAGCGGCCGGCGTCACGCAGCACACGGTCGATGTCACGCTGGTCCTGCGGCGTCGAGGCGCCTGCGAAGGCCAGCGCGACCGGCCCCAGGTCGAGATCGAACAGGCGATTGCCCAGCCGCGACTGGTAGTAGTAGTCGCGCTTCGGAATGGCCTGCGCGACGATCTCGATCTGCCGGCTGTTCAAGCCGAAGCCTTCGTAGATCGTGCGAATCTGCGGCTCGGTGGCCTGCGGGTTGGGCAGGAAGATGCGGCTCACGCAACTCTCGATGATCGCCGGCGCGATGGCGGAATCCTTCACGTCGGCGAGCGACTGCGTGGCGAAGATGACGCTGACGTTCTTCTTGCGCAGCGTCTTCAGCCACTGGCGAATGCGCGCCGCGAACACCGGGTCGTCGAGGAACAGCCAGGCTTCGTCGAGGATCAACAGCGTCGGCGCACCATCCAGCCGCTCTTCGAAGCGCGCGAACAGGTAGCGCAGCACGGCCAGCACCGCAGCCTTGCTGTGCATCAGCTCCTCCATCTCGAAGCCCTGCACGTCGGCCGCGCCCAGACGATCGTGGTCGGCGTCCAGCAGCCTGCCGTGCGCGCCGCCGAGCACGTAAGGCGCCAGCGCCCGGCGCAGCGTGTTCGATTGCAGCAGCACCGACAGGCCGGTCATCGTGCGTTGTTCGACCGGCGCACTGGCGAGGCTCGCCAGCGCTGACCAGACCACCTCTTTCTCGGCCGGGCCGACGGCGACGCCCTCGTGGATCAGGCGATCTTCGATCCATTCGGCGGCCCAGGTGCGATAGCTCTCGTGGTCGATGCGCGCCAGCGGCTGAAAGGCGATGTCGTCGTCGCTGCCCAGATCGTAGTGCTCGCCACCCAGCCCAAGGATGGCGGCGCGGATCGAGCGGCCCATGTCGAAGGCGAAGATGCGCGAACCGGCGTAGCGGCGGAACTGCAAGGCCATCGTTGCCAGCAGCACCGACTTGCCCATGCCGATGGGGCCGACCACCAGCGTATTGCCCACGTCGCCGATGTGCGTGACCAGCCGGAACGGGGTCGCGCCGTCGGTGCGCGTGACGATCAGCGGCGGACCATCCAGATGCGCGTTGCGCTCCTGGCCGGCCCACACCGCCGACACCGGCATCAGGTGGGCGAGGTTCAGCGTCGAGACGGTGGGCTGGCGCACGTTGGCGTAGGCGTTGCCCGGAATCGAGGACAGCCAGGCATCGACCGCATTCAAAGTTTCGGGAATCGTGACGAAGCCGCGGCCCTGGATCACGCGCTCCACCCTGCGCAGCTTCTCGTCGGCCGCTGCTGCATCCGCATCCATCACCGTGACGGTCGTGGTCACGTAGCCGTAGGCGACCTGATCGCTGCCCAACTCCTGCAGGGCCGCATCGGCGTCGCTCGCCTTGTTGCTGGCGTCGGTATCCACCAGCGGCGATTCCTGCTGGAAGATGGTTTCGCGCAAGAGCGCCACCACGTTCTTGCGCTTGGCGAACCACTGCCGGCGCAGCCGCCCGAGTTCCTTCTCGGCTTCCGCCTTGTCCATGCAGATGAAGCGCGTAGACCAGCGGTAAGCGAAGCCCAGGCGGTTGAGGTCATCGAGCAGTCCCGGCCACGTCGGCGTCGGGAAGCCGCGCACCGTCGCCACGCGCAAGTGCTGGTTGCCCAGCATCGGCGCCAGGCCGCCGACCAGTGGCGCATCGGGCAGCAGCGCATCGAGATGGAACGGCACCTCGGGCACGCTGACGCGGTAGTGGCGCGTGGAAATGCAGCCGTGCAGATAGGTCAGCGTCTCGCCGTCGTCGAGCCAGGCAATCTCCGGCGTCACGCCGTCGAGCAGGTCGAACACCCGGTCGGTCTCCGCAACGAAGGCATTCAGACGCTCGCGCCAGTCCACTCCACGCCGCGACGTGTTCTCGTAGATCAGCTTGGCGGCACGCGCGCGCGACTCTGCCGGCGGCAGGTACACCAGCGTCAGGTGATAGCCGCTCTCGAAATGGCTCCGGTCTTCCTCGAATGCCGCGCGCCGCTCCTCGTCCACCAGCCAGGACAAGGCTTCCGGAAACTCGGACTGCGGATAGCCGGCGGCGGCTCGCCGCTCGGCCTCTACGAACAAGGCCCAGCCCGATCCCAGGCGGCGCAGCGCGTTGTTCACGCGTGCTGACGTGGCGATCAGCTCGCCCTGCGTCGCACTGTCCAGGTCCGGTCCGCGAAAGCGCGCCGTGCGCTGGAACGAACCGTCCTTGTTGAGCACTACGCCGGGCGCGACCAGCCCGGCCCAGGGCAGCCAGTCGGCGAGCAGTGCGGGACGCTGGCGGTATTCGGTGAGGTTCAACATCGCATCGCCCTCACACGTCCAGCAGTGGCCGGTGCTTGATGTGGCGCGCGAACACCTGCATGAACTGCGGGTCCAGCCGCGCACCCCATACCGCGAGCGAGTGGCCGACGATCCACAGCACCAAGCCGGGAATCCACAGTTGCAGGCCCAGACCCACGGCGGCGGCGAGCGTGCCGTTGGCAATCGCCACGGTGCGCGGCGCGCCGCCCAGCAGGATGGGTTCGGTCAGCGAACGATGCAGCGGCACCTCGAACCCGGCGGCGAAGTCATCCGGTGCGCTCATACAACGGCCCCGCCGGAGAAGCTGAAGAACGACAGGAAGAACGAGGACGCCGCGAACGCGATCGACAGGCCGAACACAATCTGGATCAGCTTGCGGAAGCCGCCTGAGGTATCGCCGAAGGCTAGCGCCAGGCCGGTCGCTATGATGACAATCACTGCAATGATGCGCGCCACCGGCCCCTGGATCGAATCGAGAATGGCTTGCAGCGGCTCTTCCCAGGGCATGCTGGAGCCGGCCGCCTGAGCCGTCGAAACGATGCAGAGCATCAGCGCGGCGGGCATGAACACTCGCAGCGCATGGCGCAGATGCGGATTTACGGACATGCGGAAGGTCGTAATGCCGGGATGTGTCATGGCGGTTCTCCAGAGTTGCGGGTGGTCGGGGACGGAATCGAAGCGACCGCGTCGTCGAGCCGGTAGCCATTGCCATCGAAGCCGATGACGCGGGCGACGGTCTGGACATGGCGGGCACGCCCACGGCCGGCGATGAAGACGATGACGTTCACCGCCTCGGCGATCAGCGCTCGCGGCGGCATCAGGGCCACTTCGAGAATCAGTTGCTCCAGGCGCAGCAGCGCGCCATGTGCGGAACTCGCGTGCAGCGTGGCGATGCCGCCGGGATGTCCGGTGCCCCAGACCTTGATGAGGTCCAGCGCCTCGCCGCCGCGCACCTCGCCGACGATCACGCGGTCGGGTCGCAGGCGCATCGTGGCGCGCACCAGCTCGGTCATCGACACGACACCGGCGCGGGTGCGCAGCGGTACGTGGTCGCGCGCCGCGCACTGCAATTCCACCGTGTCTTCCAGCACCAGCACGCGATCGTTGGTCGCGGCGATCTCGGTCAGCAGCGCGTTGGCGAGCGTCGTCTTGCCGGTGCTGGTGCCGCCGGCAATCAGGATGTTCTGGCGCTCGCGCACCGCGCGGCGCAGGAACTCGGCTTGTTCCGTGCTCAGGATGCCGTCGCTAACGTAGTCGGTCAGGCCGATCACGCCGACGGCGCGCTTGCGCAGGGCGAAGGCCGGGCCCGGCGCGGCCGGCGGCAGGATGCCCTCGAAGCGTTCGCCGGTTTCGGGCAGCTCGGCAGTCAGCAGCGGCCGCTGACGATGCACCTCGGTGCCGACGTGCGCCGCAACCAACCGGATGATGCGTTCGCCATCAGCGGCAGACAGCGACTCGCCGGTGACGGCGCGCCCGGTCGATAGGCGATCGATCCACAAGGCGCCGTCCGGGTTGAGCATGATCTCCACCACGTCCGGATCTTCCAGCGCCGCGGCGATCTGCGGTCCCATCGCCGTGCGCAACATACGGATGCGGCGATCCAGCGAGGTGGACGCCGATGATTGCGGAGCGGCGCTCACGAGGGACGCTCCTGTTCCTGCGCCTCGGCCAGTACCGCATCATCCAAGCGCCGCGTGTCGGGCTGGATCTCCTCGATCACATCGCGCACCAGGCTGCGCCCGCGCAGCAGATGGCGGCCAAGCTGTTCGATGAATTTCTCGAAGCGAGCCTTGCCCTGCGCTTTCGCGGCTTCCTGATGCGCCTCGGGCAGCGGCGTGCTGACGGTGAGGTAGTAGCGCACGTACAGCGCCACGGTCTCGATCAGGATGTTCTGGTCGCGTTCCAGTCTCTCGAATTGGCGCGACAAGCGATCCAGGCGCTTGGCCATTGCCGCCTCGCGCTGGTCACCCGCGTCCGGCGACAGCCAGGACGCGAGTGCCGCGGCGACGATGGAGGACTTCGAGACGCCTTTCTTTGCCGCCAGCTCGTCCAGACGCCGGGCGTGGTCGTGCTCGATGAACAGGTTCAAGCGGTAGCGTGAACGGAGACTCACAGCGGGATTCCATCGTCGGGATCGAGGGCGGCCAGCCGCGCCGCGCGCTGCAAGCGCGGATCGAGCTGGGACGGCAGAGGCAACGGCATGTCGTCGTCATCGAGCAGCGCCAAGTCGCTGGGCGCGTGCTCCGGCTCGAACATGTAGGCGACGGACTCGGACAGCTCGGGCTGCCGCCGCGGACCGCCGTCGTCGGCATCGCCGAGGCACGCAGCGGTGGCAGGAATGGCGGGAATCGCCAATGCGCTCCAGTCGTCCGTACGCGAGGCCGGCGCATCGGCGTAGCGGTCCAGCGACAGAGCGGGTGGCGGCAGGACGCGGTGCTTGAAGTTGGCGTCGGCGTAGTAGCGTAGCTTCTTCGCCTTGATCGGCGGATGGCCGGAGATCATCACCACGGCCTCGTCCGGCGGAAGCTGCATCACCTCGCCGGGCGTGAGCAACGGCCGCGCAGTCTCCTGCCGCGACACCATCAGATGTCCGAGCCAAGGCGCGAGCCGATGGCCCGCGTAGTTGCGCTGCGCTCGCAGCTCGGTCGCCGTGCCCAGCGTTTCGGAAATTCGCTTGGCGGTGCGCTCGTCATTGGTCGCGAAGGTCACGCGCACATGACAGTTGTCCAGAATCGAATGGTTCTGCCCGTAGGCTTTGTCGATCTGGTTGAGCGACTGCGAAATGAGGAAGGCACGCAGGCCGTAGCCCGCCATGAACGCCAGGGCGCTCTCGAAGAAGTCGAGGCGCCCGAGCGCAGGAAACTCGTCGAGCATCAGCAGCAGCCTGTGCTTGCGCTCCACGCCGTCGCTGCCGTCGAGCGATTCGGTGAGGCGCCGTCCGATCTGGTTGAGGATCAGCCGGATCAGCGGTTTCGTTCTGCTGATGTCTGAAGGCGGCACAACGAGATACAGCGACACCGGATGCGCGGCGGAAATCAGATCGGCGATGCGCCAGTCGCAGCGCGAGGTCACTTCGGCCACCGTGGGGTCTCGGTACAGACCGAGAAAGCTCATCGCTGTGGACAACACGCCCGAGCGCTCGTTGTCGCTCTTGTTCAAGACTTCGCGTGCGGCGGATGCAACGACGTGATGCGGCGCATCACCCAGATGCCGCGTGCTCATCATCCGATGCAGCGTAACCTCGAAGGGACACGCCGGATCGGACAGGAAGTTGGCGACGCCGCGCAGCGTCTTGTCGCCGCCCGCGTAGAGCACGTGCAGGATCGCGCCGACCAGCAGCGCGTGCGAAGTCTTCTCCCAATGATTGCGTCGCTCCAGAGCCCCTTCGGGATCGACCAGGATGTCGGCGATGTTCTGCACGTCGCGCACTTCATGCGTACCGCGACGTACTTCGAGCAGCGGGTTGTACGCGGCCGACTTCGCGTCGGTGGGGTTGAACAGCAAGCAGTGAGAGAAGCGCGAGCGCCAGCCGGCCGTGATATTCCAGTTCTCACCCTTGATGTCGTGGATCACGGCGGACGCCGGCCATGACAGCAGTGTGGGCACCACGAGACCGACGCCCTTGCCTGAGCGTGTCGGCGCGAACGTCAATACGTGTTCCGGTCCTTCATGCCGCAGGTACTGGCGCTCGATCCGGCCGAGGAAGACACCGGCCGGATCGGTGAGCCCGGCCTTGCGGATTTCAGAAGCACCGGCCCAGCGTGCTGAGCCGTAGGTCGTGACCAGGCGCGACTGCCGCGAGCGCCACACTGACATGGCAATGGCGACCACCACGGCGACCATGCCGCTGGAACCGGCGATGGCGCCGCCCGTGGTGAAGATGTCAGGCGCGTACGCGTCGAAGAAGAACCACCACTCGAACAGCCGCCACGGGTGATACACCGGCGTACCGAACAGATCGAACCACGGCGAGCCTAGGCGTGGCTGATAGCCCAGAGCGGCGGCGGTCCATTGTGTGGCACCCCACACGCCGGCGACCACGATGCCGAATACCGTCAGCACCTGACCCAACAGCACGCCCGTCGCCTGCATCCTGGCCTCCGAATCGCTCCTGTACATCACGCGGCGAAACGAGTGCCGCGCAAGTCAGAGTCGGTGCCAGATCAGTGCCGGTCAAAGACTGTTATCGGCACAATTCAGAAGGAAAAAACAAGACTTCCCGCAGAGGCGAAAGCGGGAGAATTTCTGCAAGCGAAAGCGCGTTGCGGCGTGCGGAGCAATCGGATGGAATTCTCTTACGCGAAGTGCCGATTCAGAACTTTGGCGCTTCCTTCGGCGGCGTATAGGGTACGTGGCCGTCTCCCATGAAGCGACGGCGCGTAGCCTCTGCCACCGCCTTGCAGACATCGTCGCCGAGCTTGGTGCGGTCGGCGCGGCACTGTTCGCGCAATTCCTTCAGGCGTTCGGGATTGGCGACTAGCGACTCGACGGTATCCTTTGGCGCCGATTCACCACAAGCAGTCATCATCAGCGTGAGCAATAGCGTGGCGAGTATTCTCATGAATTGATCTCGTTCGTGATGTCAGGGATATGCGAGGAGGCCCATGTCGAAGGGACTTCCGCGCTGATCGGACTGACCCGATCAATGAAGCGGCTCAAGGTCTCGGATGGCTCGACATCGCGCCGCAGCAGGTAGGTGGTCAGCATCGGCGAACGTCCCGCCAGAGGTCGGCCGATAACATCAGCGTTCCGGCAGGCAGCGATTTGCGACGATCCCACCAGCGCCAGAGCGTATCCCGCCGCCACCAGTGCCAGCATCAGGTCCAGCGACGCCACTTCCTCCGCGACAAGCGGTTCCGCATCCACGGCACGAAGAACCCGCGCGATCTGCCGGGCATAGCCCTCGCATAGTTTCGGATCGCACATCACCAAGGGATAGTGCAGCACTTCGTCCAACGGAATGCACTTGTACGTCAGCAATGGATGCCGTGCGGGTACGGCAACTACCAGCGGATCGTTCCAGGCCGGTTCGGCGAGGATACCGTTACCGACCTCGGCGGACTGTGCGAAGCCCACGTCATAGAGCTCATCATGCAGTCCTCTGATCTGCTGCGACAACGACACCTCATACAACCGGATATCGACTTCCGGTTCGTCCTGCCGGCATTGCGCCAATAAAGTGGTGAAACGCGGCGGCGTGATGCCGTCGGACAAGGCGACGCGCAATTGATTCTGATACCCGGCAGCCGCAGCCCTCACGCTGGCGCGTGCCTGCTCCAGAGCCGCGAAGACGCGTGGCACATGCTCAAGTAGAAGTCTTCCAGCGCGCGTCAATCGCGTGCTGCGGGTCGTCCTGTCGAACAGACGAACGCCGAGATCTTCTTCCAGTTCTTTGATGGCGCGAGATAGCGGCGATTGCTCTATGTGCAGACGCTCGGCTGCACGGGCGAAGTGCAGTTCCTCCGCCACGGCGATGAAGTAACGTAGATGACGCATTTCCATGTCGCGCACCCTGTAATAGGACTAGGGGCGGCCAAAGATCAATGAGTGGTGGGCAGCGCCCCGTGTCGCGGCTGCGAGACCAGCGTCGTTGCCACTCACAACAATCACGTCGTACTGCATGAGCGATCTCCCTCGAAAGTTGGCGCCAGCGGTCAGCACGCAATGATTGATGATCGTGTCTTTAATATATAAATGTTATAACATTACATCTTCATCGAAGAAGTCAACGACAAAGCCATTTGGAGCGCCGCCCATGGGGCGCTGACTCCAACCACCAGCCGCACGCGGCCCGGACCTGCCCAATCTGGGCTGGCAACTCCTGTTCTCGATCTCCGAACATCCCGCACGCCACGCCCAATCACTGTACGCCCTGGTCGAGTTGGACATAGCGCAAGGATCAGGACTTCGGCGGATCGTCAGCGCAGTTCTTGCAAGTGCCTTCAAGTTCGACGATGCGACGGTTCGATTTGAACCCGCGGCTGCTGGCGGCCTTGCCGAGCAACTGCGTCAGCGCCGTGGACTCAAGCTCGTCGGCATGGCCGCAGGTGGAACACACGAGGTAGAGCCCATCGTGGGGATGGTCGGGGTGATCGCAGGCGAGGAAGGCCTGTGCCGAGGCCAGCTTGTGGACCAGGCCGATGCGGGTCAGAAATTCAAGCTGGCGGTACACGGTCAGCGGCGCGAGCCTGCGCTTCTCCCGCTTTTCCAGCAGCGCCATCAGTTCGTAAGCGGAGACGGGCCGCCCCTGGGCGACCAGTTCCGCGTAGGCGTTCAGACGCGCGGGCGTCAGCCGCTCGCCGGCATCGGCGCTCAGTTTCTCGGCCAGCCGGCGGGCCTGAGCGGGCAAGTCGGCATGTCGACTTTTCTTATCGGCAGTCTGGATAGGCATGGCCAAAGGATACCGTTGCCAGCGGATTTCGGCGCGTCATGGTTTGACTTGCCGTGCGTCGCGTAGTCGATAGATCACACCGATCTCCTCGTTGCGAATGACGGTCTCGAAGCGACCTTCGAGAGTGATGGGGTCCCAGGACGCGGTGACGCCTTTGGGTGCAAATACTTCGACGGCACCGGCCGGGCCGCCGGGAATGTGAAAGAAACAGCTCGGCGGATTGGAGGTGAGCAGGAAGTGCTTCTGTTTTTGCTCGGGCTCCAGCGGCATCATGAACCCGACGAGCTTCACCGTCTTGCCGTTCTGGGCCGCAATGTCCTGCGGAAAATCCGCCTGCACCCGGTCATCGGTGA
>JBQTHL010000050.1:0-15262 GCA_052389915.1 Panacagrimonas sp. | reverse complement strand
CCACGCGCCGTTCCAAGGAGCACTTGCAGAGCCTGCCCAAGAACGTGATCGAGGGCTACACCATGGCCTTCATGGGCCCGTACATCGTGCAACTCGTGACCGGCCTGGGCGGACGCACGCGCCCCGTTTTCAACATCACCATCTCCAACGTCCCCGGCCCCGACCACGCGCTGTATCTGCGCGGCGCCAAGATGGTCGCCAACGACCCCGTATCGCTCGTCACCCACGGCCAGGCGCTCAACATCACCTGCAACGGCTACGCCGACACCCTCAACTTCGGCTTCATCGGCTGCCGCAACTCCCTGCCGCACATGCAACACATCGCGGTGTATGCGGGCGAGGCCTTGGAGGAGTTGGAAGCCGCGGTGTTGAAGCCGGCGAAGAGTAGCGGGAGGAAGAACGTTACGTGAGCCTGTCGTCGCGGCCTACATTTGAGCTTTGCCAGTACGTAGCCTGTGATGAGCGCGAGCGAATTGCGGGATTTGTCTTTCCAAGGAACACGACATGCCTACTGCAACCCTGAGACGAGTCGGTAGTTCGGTCATGGTCACCGTCCCGCCGACGTACCTGAAAGACAACGACCTGAGCGTGGGGCATCTGGTATCGGTGGAAGTGAGCGGCGAGACGCTGACCATCAAGCCCGTGACGAAAAAACGCATCACGCTGCAGGAAATCATTGCCGGCACGCCGAAGAAGGTCGCCGCCATGCGCGCCAGGGACTGGAATGAAATGCCTGCCGCTGGAAACGAGAGGCGACACCCGATGTCGGCGACGTGATGCATCTCGCCTTCGACCCCGCCAGCGGTCGAGAAATGAAAGGCGATCACTATTGCCTAGTTGTCACGCCCAAGGCATTCAACCAGCACTTCGGACTGGCGTGGACGCTGCCCATCACCACCGGCGCGCAGGAAGCTGCCCGAGGCATTTCCGCTGTGACCCTGATGGGCACAGGTCTAAAGATCAGCGGGAATGTCCTGTGTCACCAGATCAAGGCATTGGACTGGACGGCCAGGCGCGCCAAGAAAATCGACCGCCTGACCGGCCCGGTGCTGAACGAAATCCTGGAGATCTGTACGGGGATCATCGATCCTGCCCGGTGCAACTGATTGGGCGCGATCTGCCAAGCGAGAGGGGAGTAGGAAATTTGAACACGGCCCCTTTTTGCCTTTTTGCCTTTTTGTTCCTCGACAGCGGCGCAGTTGGTAGCCCGGGTGAAACGGGGCCTTTCCTCGCCGATCAAGCGAGGCCCCGGGTTGCACCCGGGCTACGGAGGCGAGCATGTCCGGGCTTGCCCGTATGTTCTTCGCGATCTGGCCTTGCGCATACTCGTCCGGCGCGCGACCCCGGCGCCGCCGATACAGGAGTCCGGTCCGCATGAACGATGCAGCCATCCCCCAGGGGATCAGCGTTCCAAGCCATGTGCCAGACCGCCTGATCACGGACTTCGACGTCTACAACCCGACGTCCGACGCCGAGCGTTTCCACGAGGCGTTCGTCGACTTCCAGCAGGCCACGCCGCACCCGTTCGTCTGGTCACCGCACCACGGCGGCCACTGGCTCGCGGTGCGCGGGCCCGACGTGCACGCGCTCTACGCCGACCACGAACGCTTCAGCTCGCGCTACTTCTTCATGCCGGCCGCGCCGGGCCAGGTCGTGATGGGGGCGCTGACCCTGGACCCGCCGGAGCACCAGCCGTTCCGGGCCTTCCTCAACGCCGGCATGACGCCGAAGATCATCGGCGGAAGATCGGACTACGTGCGCAACCTCGCCGCCGAACTGGCCGCGGACGTGCTGCCGAAGCGGGGTTGCGAATACATCTCGCAGGTCGGCGACGTGCTGCCGTTGTCCGTCTTCCTGGATCTGGTCGAGCTTCCGCTGACAGACCGCGCCCAGCTGGCGAACTGGGTCGATGCCGGCACACGCCATCCGGACGCCAACGAGCGCGTGGTCGCGTTCAACAACCTCGCTGCGTACCTGCAGCCCTTTCTCGACGCGCGCAAGGGACAGGCGGGCGGAGACCTGATCAGCCGCACCATCAACGCGGACATCGCGGGGCGTCCGATCGACGGGGCCGAGGCGCTCGGCGCGGCGATCCACCTGCTGCTGGCGGGGCTCGACACGGTGTCCTCGCTCCTGAGCTTCGTGATGCTGTTCCTGGCGCGGAATCCGGAACATCGCCGCGAGCTGGTCGAGAAGCCCGAGCTGATTCCCGCGGCCTCGCTCGAACTGATCCGGCGATTTCCGATCGTCACGATGGCGCGGCAGGCGCGCATGGACATCGAGGTCGAAGGCGGCGGCGTCATCCGCAAGGGCGAGATGCTGGCCATCGCCTCGCAGTTCTTCAATCTCGATCCCTCGATCTACGAGCGTCCGCTCGACGTCGACTGGCATCGTCCCGTACACAAGATCCTGACCTTCGGCGCGGGCCCGCATCGCTGTCCCGGCGCCTTGCTGGGGCGCAACGAACTGGTGATCGGCCTGCAGGAATGGCTGAAGAAGATTCCGGACTTCGCGGTCGAGGCCGGCGCGGACGTGTCGGTGTGCGGGGGGACGGTTTCGAAGATCACGCGGTTGCCGCTGATCTGGTGACCAAACCGTAGCCCCGGGTGAGCTAAAGAGCTAAAGGAAAGAGCTAAAGAAAGAGCTAAAGGGGCCTGGTTGAATTCTTGCGTGATCGGGGCGCGACCGATGTTTGGGCCGACGCGGTTCGTTCTTACCGCGTCGATATTTTCCAGCGTATGTGCGACTAAAGGAAGAATCTTTTGACGCGAAAGACGGTCTCTGCGGATTACGACTGCGCCGACTTCAACAACTCGCGCGCCATCGCTTCGGTCGCCGCCGTGGTGGTGATCCCACCGACCATGCGCGCGAGTTCCGAGACGCGGGCCTTGCCTTCAAGCGCTGCCACTCCGGTGAACGTCTGGTCGCCCCGCACGGTCTTGCTGACGGCCAGGTGATGCTGCCCGCAGGCCGCAACTTGTCCGAGGTGCGTCACGCACAACACCTGACGCCGCTGGCCGAGCAGTCGCAATTGGCGGCCCACGGCTTCGGCCACGCCGCCGCCGATTCCGGCATCTACTTCGTCGAAAATCATGGTCGGTGCGCCGCCGGCTTCCTGTGCCACCACCTGCAAGGCGAGCGAGACGCGCGACAGCTCGCCGCCGGACGCAACCTTGGCCAGCGGCCGCGGCGGCTGGCCGGGGTTGGCGCTGAAGTCGAAGCACAGCTCGTCCTCGCCGACCGCACGCGGGCGTGAGCGGTTTGCGGGTTCGATGCGAACCTCGAATTGTGCGTTGGGCATGCCGAGTTCGCGCACTCTGGCCGTCACGGCCCTCGAGTAGGCGAGCGCGCTCTTGCGGCGCGCTGTGCTCAAGAGATCGGCGCGCGCGCGGTAGGCCGTAAGGGTTTTGGCTTGTTGGGCGAGCAGGTCATCGACGCGTCCGCCGGCGACTTCGGCTTCGTCCAATTCCGCTTGTATCGCGACGAGACGCTGAGGCAGTTCTTCGGCGCGGACCCGGTGCTTGCGCGCCAGATCGTGGATATCGCTCAGCCGCGCTTCGATTTCGCTCAGACGATCCGGGTCGAGATCCATCCGGTCCAGCAGGCGGCGCAAACCGTCGGCAGCTTCGCGCACCTGCGCCTGTGCCGACTCGACCAGTGCCTCGATTTCCGCGAAGCCCGAATGCAGCGGAACCAGTCCGCGCAGCAAAGCGGTGGACGCGGCGAGCTGATCGTGGATGGCCAGGTCGCCGCCGTAGAGCTGGTCTTGCGCTTGGGCGCCGTCCTGCAAGAGGCGTCCGGCATTGGCCAGGCGCTTGTGCTCGATTTCGATCTCGGCCAGTTCGCCTTCGCGCAGCCGTAGCGCTTCCAGCTCGCGCACTTGGTGACGCAGCAAATCGAGCTGCGCGGGATCGCGCGCCGCGGCCGCGCGGGTGCGCTCGATTTGCTGTTCCAGGTCGAGCCAGGATCGGGCGTGAGTCGCGACCTCGATCAGGAGCTGAGCGTGCTGTCCGAAGCCATCGAGCATTTCGCGTTGGACATCCGGCAATCGAAGACTGTGGCTTTCGTTCTGGCCGTAGACGTCGACCAGTCGCTCGCCGAGTTCTCGCAGTTGCCCCGCAGGCGCGGCGGTGCCGTTGATGAAGGCGCGCGTGCGGCCTTCGGCATTGAGCACGCGGCGGATCAGGCATTGCTGCGGATCGGACTCGTCGAGCATCTCGTGTTCGCGCAGCCATTCTGTTGCGGGCGAGTCGGGTGCGATGCGGAACGTCGCGCCGATATCGGCGCTGGCAGCGCCGGCGCGTACCAGCGCCGGGTCGGCGCGCGTGCCCAGAACCAAGCCCAGCGCGTCGATCAGAATCGATTTGCCGGCGCCGGTCTCGCCGCTCAGAACGGTGAGGCCGGGTTCCAGATCGAAGCTCAGGGCCTCGATGGTCGCGAGGTTGCGAATCTGTAGCTGTTTGAGCATCGAGAGAAATGGATCAACCTGGAAAAAGCGATTCAGACGCGGATTACACGGGTCAACACGGATTCAATCAAGGACTTGCCGCGGTTTTTCGCGCTCGCCCATCAGGTCAGGCGGACTGCTCCATTCAAATTCAAGTTTCATCCGCTTTCATCCGCGGAATCCGCGTCTACCTGCTGTTTCCAGGTTCAGGCACGCTCGCGCCGCGCATCCGGGCCGCTGCCCCAGCGCAGCTTGTCGCGCAGGATTCGAAAATAACTGTAGCCGACCGGATGAATCAGGCGCAGCGGGAAGGCCGCGCTGCGCACCTCGACCACGTCGCCGGGTTCGAGCGTTTCGCTGGTCTGGCCGTCGAACGTGACCATGGCCTGGGCGCGATCCACGCCGCCGATGACGATGCGAATCGGCTTGTCGCCACCGACTACGATCGGTCGATCCGACAGCGTGTGCGGACAGATCGGCACCAGCGCAATCGCGTTGAGGCCGGGATGCAGCAGCGGTCCGCCGCCCGAAAGCGCATAGGCCGTGGACCCGGTGGGAGAACTCACGATCACGCCGTCGGCGCGGTGGTTGCTGATGAACTCCTGGTCGAGCCAGGTCTCGAACTCGATCATGCGGATGGTCGCCTGGTTGCGGATGACCACGTCGTTCACCGCGAGCCGCGCAGGTGTGTCGGCCTGGCCGATGCGCTTGACGATGGACGACAGCAGCAGCCGGTCTTCCGGTTCGTAACTTCCGCCGACGATCGCGGCCAGGTGTTCGGTCAGGGTTTCCGGCGCCACGTCCACCATGAACCCGAGCCGGCCCTGGTTGATGCCGAGCAGGGGCACCTTGGCCGAAGCCAGGGAGCGGCCGGCATCGAGCAAGGTGCCGTCGCCGCCGACCACGATGATCAGTTCGCATTCCCGCGCCAGGGTTTCGCGGTCGGCGAGTCGCGCGTCGATTTCCCCGCGCAGCAGGGGATTGTTTTCGAGCAGCACCTCGCAACCCTGATGGCCCAGCACCCGGCACACATCGCGCAGCAGTTCGAGGTTGGGGTCGCGGCGTTTGCCGATCACGCCGACCCGGTGGAAGGAATTCATGGTTGCGGCAATGCGAGCATAGTGGCGGCACTGTACACGCCTTGACACCGCAAAATACGGGACGCTAGCGTCCATCGCGTTACCCCTCAGGACACCTCAGAGCGATGCCTCTTCCGCTGGACCCGCGTGCTGCAGAATTGCTGAAACTGCTCGTGGAGCGCTACATCCACGACGGCCAGCCCGTGGGCTCGCGCACCCTGTCCAGATCGGGTTCGCTCGACCTGTCGCCGGCCACCATCCGCAACGTGATGGCCGATCTCGACGAGTTGGGCCTGGTCGCCTCGCCCCACACCTCCGCTGGCCGCGTGCCGACCGCGCGCGGCTATCGCTACTTCGTCGACCAGTTGCTGACCCCGGAACTGCTCGGCGAACTGGACCAGGCGCGCATCTCCGAAACCTTGGCCGGACGCGCGCGCAAGACCGACGACCTGATGCAGGCCGCCTCCAGCCTGCTATCGCAGCTCACGGCCATGGCCGGCGTCGTGACCCTGCCGCGGCGCAACCTGGCGGTGCTGCGGCGCATCGAGTTCCTGCCGCTGTCCGGCAATCGCGTGCTGGCCATCCTGGTGGTGAACCAGCGCGAGGTGCAGAACCGAGTCATCAACACCGAACGCCCTTACGCTGCCGACGAGCTGGAGCAATACGCCAACGCGCTCAACGAACATTTTTCCGGGCGCGATCTGGTGGGTCTGCGTCGCGCGCTGCTGGACGAAGCCATGGACGCACAGAACCGTGTGAACCTCGTGCTGCGCGCAGCCGCCGCCATGGCCGCCCAGGCGATGGGCGAAGAATCGCGCCAGGGCGATTACCTGCTGGCGGGCGGCACCAACCTGATGGGCTTCCAGGAACTGGGCGACGTGATGCGCCTGCGTGGCCTGTTCGAAGTGCTGGATCGCAAGCGCGAACTACTGAACCTGTTCGATCAATGTCTGGATGCCGACGGCGTGCAGATCTTCATCGGCGAGGAATCGGGTTACCGCGTGCTCGACGAGATCAGCGTGGTCACTGCGCCTTACTACGTCGAGGGTCAGATCGCCGGGCGCCTCGGCGTGATCGGTCCCACGCGCATGGCCTACAACCGCATCATTCCGCTGGTGCGCCAGACCGCGCGCCTGCTGAGCGCCGGGCTGGACGACGAGCGCGGCTGAGGCTCGACCTGCGTGGGTAGGTCGGAAGTAGGCTGGGATGAAGCGATAGCGAATCCCAGCAAGGCCGCTACCCGATCCACGACCGCCGGGTTTCTATCGCTTCAACCCAGCATACCCGGCTGTAGGAGGGACTCTGCCCCTGCAAGCGCTCGCCGATCCAACCTCGCTCCGGAATTCGAGTGACTTGTCGGGGCAAAGCCCCTCCTACTGCACTGCCGTGCCGCTGAAATAAGCCCGTCGCATATCGCGCCCGCACAGCACGCTGTCCCAATACGAAGTCAGCCGCAACTTCTTGCGCGCAAGCACGCCGTACGTGGTCTTGTCCGCCGATATCCACGGATAGAAGCCCTCCAGTCCGGGGCTGGAAAACGCGCCGTCGCCGGTTTCAGGATCGTCCTCCACCCAGTGATTGAGGCTGTAGTGCCAGGCCTCCTTGGCCGGGCTCGACAACGAGCCCTTGCACACCCGCGGCAGGGTACAGACCGGCTTGAAGCCGAGGAAGTTCTTCATCCGCAACTCGCCGTTGACGATCTTGCGCAGAAACTTGCCGTAGCCGGCCGGCGTGGCTTCCAGCCCTCCGGCCGGGGCTGCGCGCCCGTAGGCAAGATCGAGATCCGTGCCGATGAAGTGCTTCACTTCCTGTGTCAGCTCGGCCGCATTCATGCGGCCGAGACCGAGGTCCACTGCCATTCTCTGCGAATGGCCGCCGCCGTAGGAAAAGCGGCCCACGCTGCTGCTTTCGACCTCGGCGTTGGAGCGACTCGTGTAACAAGCCTCGACCGTGCGCGTCAGCAGGCAAGCGATCGGATTGAAGCGGGTGAAGCCCGAACGCATCTCCAGTTGCGCGACCTGCTTCTCGGTTAGTTCCTTGTCCTTGCCGATCTTCTCGAGCAGGTAGGCGCCCCAGACCCACTTCGAGGCGGAGGCGACGCCGATCGACTGGTTGGCCGAATACTCGCCGCCGATACTGCCGCTCGCGATCGGGCCGCGACCGTCACCGATTTCCCAGTAGAAATCGCCGAGCGCCTTGCAGTGCGCGCCTGCTTGCGCGGTTCGGGTTGCGGCTGCGACCTTGGAGTTGCCGCCGGAGGACTTCGCGCTCGTCGCCGGCGGCGAGGCTGAACAGGCGGAAAACGACAGGGCCAGCGTTACCGCGCCGGCTTGGATGGCCAATCGAATCATGTGATGTACCGTGACGATGGATGCGGCGCGATGATGCACCGGAAATCGGTGGGGCGGGTTATTCGGCCCGGTCCTTCTTCACCAGATCAACCTTGAACAGCAACTGCGAAATATCCGAGGCGTCCACCTGCTCGGTGGAAACGCCGATGGACCGCCGCATCTCCAGACAGGCCTCGGTGAACGCGCGGATTTCCGCGCGGCTCTTCAAATCCACCGCGCCCTTGCGCCAGAAATCGGCCAGCAGGCGGATGACCGAAGGATCGCCATAGACGCAGATGCGCGCCTTGGCGTCCGACAGCCGCGCCATCTGCTCCACCATCAGTTCATTGCTGCGGCCCTGTTGCTTCACCGTGGCCACCAGCCCCGCCGCGTTGAGGAAGTCCGAGTAAGCCTGGTTGCGCCACTCCGTGAGTTGCGTGGATTTCTGATTGCGCCGCGTCACGAAGCCCTGAAGGATCGCGCCCAGCACCACGCCGATGAGCGAGGCCGCAATCGCGAGGAATGTGGTGGTGTTGTCCATTGGGGTTTCTCCCCGGCTCTATCCGTTGGACCGCAGATACGTAGGGCGGGTTAGTCGCGCCTTTTGCGGCGTAACCCGCCGGTCGCGGGAGGCGCGTTGGGGTTTAACCCACAGTCTCGTATCGAGTCTTCAAAGCTCTCGTTTCGGCCTGCAGTTGGTCGATGCGGACCAACAGAGATGCGTAGTCGCCGTGAAGCTCACCGAGCGCAGTTTCTACGCGCCCGAGTCGGTTCTCCACGGTGGTGAAGCCCTGACGCAGTTCGCGCTGCATTTCCGCCATCGCGTTTCGCAATGCGCGAAGCTGCTGAAGCACAAGGTTTTCGGGTTCGGTTTCGTTCATCGTCATTGCCCTCTGCGGCCAGTATAGGTCCGTAGGTGCGAGCTCTCCATCGTAGGGTGCTGATGAGGCGACGCCGAATCGCACCGTGCCCTGCGCGATGACGCGGTGAACTGTGCGATTACGCCGCAAAAGCTGCGGCTCCATCGCACCCTACGCTCGCTACGCTGGCTTTTCTTGGGCGTCCAACAAACGAAGCGTGAAATCCGCATGCCAGACATTCCATGGCTCTCCAACGCGAACCCGCTCAATCGCCGACTCGTAAGCGGAGACTTCGCGCGGTAGTAACTCTTGCTCTTTGAAATCCTTGAGTACGGCTTCGACGCTGGCAAGTGCCTCTCCCTTGAGAGGCTGGGTTGACGCACAGAGCAGCAACGGCTTGATCAGCAAATCCCAGGCGTACAAACGCATGGGCCGAAGCCCTCGTGTAACCCTGCCTTCCTGTCGCAAGCTCTCAACCGCCGCTACGAACTCCGACTCCCGACCCATGCTGTTCGCCGGATCGCCCGTAACCAAATAGAGACGGCCGAGTAGGTCGTTGACCAGTCGCCTGAGATCGGCCTCCAAATGGGTGTCGTAGTCGATCATCGTGAGGTTCCCAAGCCCGCAATCTCCCGCGCCGCCGCCACCAAAGCGAGCCTTGCGACCACGCCATAGGCATAAAACCGGTTCGGCTTCGCATCCGGCTCTTCCGACAAATCGGGATGGTTGCAGCAGCTCTCGAACGCGAGCGGCTTGAAGCTCATGCCCGGCGCGTTGAGGTTTTCCTGGTTGCCGCGCTTTTCGTTCACCCGATAAAAGCCGCCGACGACGAAGCGGTCGATCATGTAGACCACCGGCTCGGCGGTGTGGTTGTCGGGGCCCCAGGTTTCGAAGGTGTGCACGCCTTCCTGGATGATGGCGCCAGTGACTTCGCGACCTTCCTTGGCGCTGCTCATGTGGGTGCGGGCCTTGCGATTCATTTCGCGCACGTCGTTGGCGCTGCGCACGGTCATGACGCCCATGCCGTAGGTGCCGGCATCGGCCTTGATGATGGCGAAGGGTTCCTCGGCGATGCCGTATTCGGCGTACTTCTCGCGGATGTCTTCGAGCAGCAGTTCGACATTGCTTACCAGGCAGTCTTCGCCCTCGCGCTTCATGAAGTTGATTTCGCCGCAGTTGCGGAACAGCGGATCCACCCACCAGGAATCGATGCCGGCGATCTTGCCGAACTCGGCCGCCACGTCGCGGTAGTAGCCGAAGTGCTGGGTCTTGAGCCGCGCGTGCCAGCCGGCGCCGAGCGGCGGGATCACCACCTGGTCGATGCCTTCGAGGATCGGCGGAATACCGGCAGACAGATCGTTGTTGAGCAGCACGACGCAGGGCGAGAAGTCGCTGACCCGCACGCGATTGCCGTCGCGAATCAGCGGTTCCAGCACCAGCTCGCGGCCGGAGATTTCCAGCTTGAGTGTGGTCGGTTCGCGAATCTCCGGGAGCAATGACCCGATGCGCACCTTGTACCCGGCCTCGCGAATCATCTCGGCCAGGGTCGCGACGTTCTCTAGATAGAACCGGTTGCGCGTGTGGTTTTCCGGCACCAGCAGCACGCCGGTGGCGGTGGGGCAGGCGCGTTCCACCGCGGACTGGATTGCCTGGATGCACAGCGAGCCCAGTTCCGGATTTAGATTGTTGAAGCCGCCAGGGAACAGGTTGGTGTCCACTGGCGCCAGCTTGAAGCCGGCGTTGCGTAGGTCCACCGAACAGTAGAACGGCGGGCGCGTCTTGAGCCACTGGCTGCGAAACCAGGCTTCGATATCGGCGCTGCGTGCAATCAATTGCTCTTCGAAGCGCAGCAGCGGCGAGGTGTTGCTGGTGGACAACTGGGGGATGGTGCCGAGCATGGGAATGACGAGCCGAAAAATTCAGGCGTAAGGGTAGCCCATTCGATGCCGGGCTCTCCCTGAGGTCGGCTCCGGTGTTCCTGCATCGCGCTGCTAGACTGCCCACGGGTTGAAACTACCGGTCTTACAAAGCCGTCATTCCCGCGAAGGCGGGAACCCAGCTTCCGCCCGCAGTTCCACCTGATGCTCGGGCTGAGAAACTGGTTCCCGCCTTCGCGGGAGTCATTCCGGTTAAAGGAATGACGCGTTGAAGACTTGCCCCGATTCCCCAACTTCGAGTTCCACAGAAATGGCGAAGGTCGTCGTTGTCACGCAGGTCGATCCGGTCAAGCGCAGCACGGGCGGAGAGGTGGCCACCACCGCGTTCGTGGATGCGATGAAAGCGGGTGGTCACGAAGTGACGACGATCTGCTTCGCCCGTCCGGGACCGTCGCCGGCCGGTCGAGCCGGCGTCATCGTTGCGGAACAGCGCCACATCGAAACCTCGCAGGCCGGCCTGCGCCTGCTGGGCTGGATGCTGATGGCGTTCCTGTGCGGACGCGCCTATTCCGTGCAGAAATTCGTGTCCCGGCCGTATCGCGAGAAGCTCCGGACCCTTCTTGCCGAGGGTGCAGACGTGGTGGTGATCGATCACGCGCAGATGGGCTGGGTGCTGGAAGGTATCGATACTCGCTTGCCGGTTGCGCTGATCGCACACAACGTGGAGAGCGAGCTTTACGCCGGGCTGGCAAAGGGTGCCAAGCGTTTTTTCAAGCGCTGGATCTACCAGCGGGAAAGCTCACGCATCGGGCAGTTGGAGCAGAAAATTGCACGTCGCGCCGTGCAGATCTGGACGCTCACCGAGCCGGACGCGCAGCACTTCCGCTCGCTCGCCTCCAGCCGGGTCGATCATTGCGCAGTTCCGGGCGGCGCGTGCGACTACACCATGTTCCACCCGGTGCAGGACGTGGCCCGCACCCTGGGCACCTGGACCTGGCACGCCAACGCGGTCGGGCTGGAATGGTTCATGGCCGGGGTTGTCCCGCACCTGGCGCCGGAGGTCCGCGTCGAAGTCGGCGGGCGCGGCGCCGAAAAAATTATCGGCAACAGCCAGCAGGTCGCCAGCCTGGGGTTCGTGCCGGACGCCTTTGCGTTTCTGGCGGGCGCCAAGCTCATCGTGATCCCCTCCACCGAAGGTGCCGGCGTACAGATCAAGACGCTGGATGCGATCGCAACCGGTCGGCCGATCGTGTGTACGACCGTGGCGGTGCGCGGCCTGGATAAGCTGCCGCGCAGCGTCCGCGTGGCGGACGATCCGAAGGTTTTTGCGGCTGCTGTAACCGAAGTGCTGCACGATGAGTCGGCGGTTGAGCCGGACGCGGAGGCGATCCGGTGGGCGCAGACGCGGAGAACCCGCTTTTTCGCCGACGTGGCGGATTCCATCCAGAACATTTTTGCCAAACCCAGGGGTTAACATCTGCGGCCTTGAGTCGCTTTCTCTCGTCGAGTCCGCATCGTGTCCACCGCAGCCGCCAAGATCATGGTCATCGACGACAGCCAGACCATCCGGCGCACGGCGGAAATGCTGCTGAGCAAGGAGGGCTACACCGTGCTCACCGCGCAGGACGGGTTCGAGGCCCTGGCCAGGATCGCGGACCACCATCCGGACCTGGTGTTCATCGACATCATGATGCCGCGGCTCGACGGTTATCAGGCCTGCGCGCTGATCAAATCCAACCCGCGGTTTTCATCCACACCGGTGATCATGCTGTCGTCCAAGGACGGCCTGTTCGACCGCGCGCGCGGTCGCATCGTGGGTTCCGACGAATACCTCACCAAGCCGTTCACGCGCGACGAGTTGTTGGGGGCCGTTCGCAAGCATCTTCACAAATGAGCCGCTCGCTGCGCGAGTTGCGCACCGATCCTTTTGCTCTACTGCTCGAACTCGACGCACGCCTGCGCGCACTGCGTGTCGATGCGGCGGCGGCCAGCCTCGATGTCTGGCAGGGTCTCGCATTCCGCTGCGGCGAGCACTGGGTGCTGGCGCCCAGAGACGACGTGCGCGAAGTGATTCCGACGCCGCGGCGTACGCGCGTACCCAACGCCGCGACCTGGCTCGCGGGCGTGGCCAATGTGCGCGGCAATCTGTTGACCGTGGTCGATCTGGGTCTGCTGTTCGGCACGGCCGCCAGCGCGGAACGCGCTTCGTCGCGCGCGCTGGTGCTGAACTCCGACAGAGTGTCGCTGGCGTTCCTGGCGGATGAAGTCGCGGGTCATCGTCAGTTCGCCGCGGCCGAGCAGTGCGCGGCGCAGGACGGGGCGATGACGCCCCACGTGCTCGGCGGATTTCATCGTGAAGGACGCGACTGGCAGGTGCTAAGCCTGCACCGGCTGGCGCAGTCCGATCTGCTGCGGCGAGCCGGCGCATGAACACGTACCCCAAGGCGCTGGGCGGCGTCGCAGCCGGCGTGCGCTGGGTGCGCGGCGAGCTCGAACACAATCTGCGCCAGGCGATCCAGCTCATCGAGCAGCACAGCGACGTGCGCGACGACCCGGCTCCCCTGAACCTGGCCTTGAGTCACCTGCAGGAAGCGCGTGGTGTGGCGGTGATGGTGCAGGCGTACGGTGTGGCGCTGCTGGCCGAGGAGGTGACGCAGACCCTGGCTGAGCTGGCGGCCGGTCGTGTGCGTGAGGCCGATGCCGCGTACACGACGCTTGTCAGCGCCTGCTTGCAGGCCGTGGACTACCTGGACCTGCTGGAGCACGGCCACGACGATTGCGCGCTGGTACTGCAACCCATCGTCAACGAGTTGCGCCTGGTGCGAGGCAAGGGCGTGCTGACCGAGGACGATTTGTTCGTCGCGCAATTTCGCGTGCTCGGACTGTCGCTCGCGCGGTCGTCGATGCCCGGCGCGGGCGAGGTACAGGTAGAGGCCGCGCGCCTGACTCCGGTGTTTTCTGCCGCGCTGCTGTCCTGGTTCAAGCAGCAGGACACCGCCAAGTCGCTGTCGCGCATCGGCCGCATTGCGGAGGTCTTGTCCGACCTGTTCCGCAACCCGCCGCTCTACCAGTTGTGGCGCACCGCGGCGGCCTGCGTGGAAGCCTTGTTGTCCGGCACCCTGGACCCGACCCTGGAACTCAAGCGGCAGTTCGGTCGTGCCGGACAGTTGCTCAAAGTGCTGGCCGAATCCGGAGAAGGCGTCGCAGAAAAGCAGATGAGCGACGTGTCGCTGCGCCTGCTGTTCTACGCCGGCCGCTCGCGCGGCGCCGGGCAGCGAGTAGCCTTCCTGCGCCAGAGTCTTCAGCTCGAAACCTGGCTGCCGCCGGTGGACGTGATTCAGGCCCGTCGCGCGCAATTGCGTGGCGCCAGCACCGGGTTGCTGGCGAAGGTCGTCGAGGAGCTTCGTGCGGATCTGGCCGAAGTGCGCGACCACATCGATGTGGCCCTGCGTTCGGGCGCCGACGAGCAGGAGTTCCAGACCACCGCGCAAACGCTCAAGCGCGTCGCCGACACCTTGCTGATGCTGGGGCTGACGGCGGAAAGCCAGGCCCTGGCCGAACCAGTCGAGACCTTGCAGGAGACCGCTCGTATCACTCCCGCGTCGGCGTCGGAGTGGATGGAATTTGCCACCGCGGTTTTGCAAGTGGATCTGTCGCTGGAGAGCGCGCTGTACCGCCAGTTGCAGGCGCCGACGCAGGCTGTGGTCGCCGACAAGATCACGCTGACGGCCGATCTTCGCGAAGGGGTCGCCGCGCTGTTGCGCGAATCGCTGGTGAATCTTCAGCAGATCAAGACCCAGGTCGAAACCTGGATCGAGGCCGGCGATGGGGCCGGTCTGCACGAGTCGGCGCGACTGCTCGACGAGGTCGCCGCCGGACTCAGCATCATGGGCCTGGCGCCGGCCGCGCAACTGGTGCACCGCGTGCGCCGCTTCGTGCAGTCCGCCGAGTTTTCCGGCGTGCGCTCGGTTGCGGCCACGGCACAAGGCTTCGCCGACGCGCTGGCTGCAATCGAGTATTTCCTGGAGTTCCGGCGCGAGGGATCGCCTGCGGCGCAGCCGGTGCTCGATCGACTGGCTGCCATCGTCGCCGCCCTTCCGGAAGTGCCACAGATCGATGCGCCGGCGTCCGCGACGCTGTCGGCGCTGGATGTGCCCCAGCCGATGGAACGGGTCGCCGCGGCCGATGACGATGCCGAGATTCGCGGCGTCTTCGTCGACGAAGCGGGGGAGGTGCTGAGCACTTTGCGCGAAGCGCTGCCGCGCTGGCTGCATCAGCCAGCCGATCGAGAGATTCTCACCGTTATCCGCCGAGGATTTCACACGCTCAAGGGCAGCGGGCGCATGGTTCGGGCGGACGAGATCGCGGAGCTGGCCTGGGCGTTCGAGCAACTGCTCAATCGATGTCTGGATGGGAGCGTCGAGATTTCGGGGGCGGTGATCGAGGTGGTGCGGCAGGCGCTCGACTTGTTGCCGGGGATGGTGGAGGCGTTTGCGCGTCGCGAGACAGCGTTACAGGTCGCGATTGCGATTGCGGAGCGCGCGCGCATCGTCGGCGCAGACTCTCCCTCACCCGGCGCTCCGCGCCATCCTCTCCCCGCGGGAGAGGGTTCTAGCTCCCCTCTCCCGGAGGCAGAGGCGATTCAGGGTATGGGAGTGACATTAAGTCA
>JBQTHL010000049.1:0-2537 GCA_052389915.1 Panacagrimonas sp. | reverse complement strand
GTCGCGGACTTCTACATCGAGCGCGCCAACGAGCTGTATCCCATCATCGAAGTGGACTCCGCCCGCGTCGGCGAGATCGTCCTCACCGATGCCGTCGCGCTCGGAGAAGCCTTCGAGCGCATCAGTCGTGCGCGCGCTCGCGTACCGGAGGTCGGATGAACGCCTTGATTCCGTACTACGTTGTGCTGCTGGCGCTCACCGCTTGCGCCAGTGAGCCACGCTATTCCTGCGGTGTGCCGGTTTCCGCCGGTGGCTGCCGCACGGTCAGTCGCGTGTTCGAGGACTCGCTGAAGATGGGCACAGCGAAAGCCGACCCATCGGAATCAAAATCCGTTGCTAAGAGCGACGCCCCGGTGGCAGTACCGAATCCCGGTGACGCACTGCTCACGCGCCCGCGCGTCGTGCGTGTGCTGGTGCTGCCCTGGGAGGATGAAGCGGGCGACCTCAATGCCGGGGGCTATCTCTACCTGCGGCTGGATCGTGGCGCATGGACGCTCGCGCGATGAACGCTTCGCCACTGGCTCGGCTGAAGGCACGCATCGGCAGCGAGGCTCGGCGCTGGCTCGCAGAAGAACCGCCGGGCGAGGTCTATGCCGCCGGGCAATTACCGCCCAGCCTGCGCGAGACGGCGCGTATTGCTTCAGCCCGCTCGCTATCCAGCCTGCTGCCTTACGAGTCCTACGACTCCGACACACAGCTCTGGTGGAACAACGACAGCGTGGCCTTCCTGCTTGAAGTGATGCCCGCAGTCGGTCTGGATCGTGCCGCATTGAACACGCTGTCCGGCTTGCTCACGCAGGGCCTGAAAGAACATTCCGTCGTACAACTCGCGCTCTATAGCGATCCCAACGTGCAGCCGCTGCTCCAGCACTGGCAGCACGCGCGCGCGGGTCACGCGGGAGAGCGGTCGGAGATTTTCGAGACGCTCGCTGCAAAGCGAGTGGACTATTTGAGCACCGGCAACTGGTCGTCGCTGCTCACCGATCAACCCTTCGTGCTCAAGGACTGGCGGCTGTTCATCAGCGTGGCGCGGCCCATCGGCGCGAATGGCATTGAGGATGCCGAACTCGAATGGCTGCACCGCACGCGCGAAGCGTTCAAGGGCCTGTTGTTGAGCGCGAAGCTCACCGCCTGGGAGATCAAGCCAGACGCTTTTGTTCGCCTGCTCGATACGATGCTCAATTCCCAGCCCGGCAAGCGTTTCCCGCTGCTGTGGGATCGCCAGCGTTCGCTAGCCGAACAAGCCACGGACCCCGACACCCTGCTGCTGGTGGGGCGCGATTCCGCGTCGCTGGTGCATGGCGATTTCAACGTCAGCGTGCTGCCCTGGTCGGTGCGCAACTACCCGCAGGAATGGCCCGGCTGGCAGATGGGCGAACTGATCGGCGCGCTCACCAACAACACCCTGCGCCTGCCGTGCCCCGTGCTCTACACGCAGACCATCGTGGTCGGCGATCCCGTTGCGGCAGCAGGGTCCGCCAAGCTCAAGAGCGCCCGCGCCACGCAGATGACCGGCACGCCGATGGGCAGATTCGTCCCGGCCTGGCGCGACCGCAAGAAGGATTGGGATTTCGTCACCAAGTCGCTGGAGGAAGGCCACAAGCTGCTGCAAGGTCACTTCCAGATCGTGCTGTTCGCACCACTCGGCCAGGAGGAATACTGCGAACAGCGGATGCGCGCCGTGTTCGAGTCGCGCGGCTGGCAACTGGCGAAGGATCGCTTCTCGGTGCTGCATTCCTTCCTCGCCGCGCTGCCGATGAACACCGGCCCCGCCTTCATCGGCGAGCTGAAAAAGCTGCGCTTCTTCCGGTCGATGCTGACCTGGAGTTGTATCAACACCGCGCCGGTGATTGGCGAATGGAAAGGCACCGGCAGTCCATTGCTGCTGCTGTTGGGTCGCCGGGGTCAGGTGCAGTTCGTTGATCCCTTCGACAACACCAAAGGCAATTTCAACATCGCCTGCGCCGCCACGTCAGGCGCGGGCAAGAGCTTCTTCACGCAGGAACTCGCCACCAGCGTGATGGGCACCGGCGGGCGCGTGTCGGTGATTGATGCCGGCGAAAGCTACCGCAATCTCTGCGGTCTGCTGCGCGGCAGCTATCTCAAGTTCACGCGCGCGTCGGGGCTGAACATCAATCCTTTCTCGCGCGTGAACCACGACGAGCTGATCGAGGAGCTGCCACTGCTCAAGCAGTTGCTCTCGCAGATGGCTTCGCCGGTGACGCCGCTCGACAGCGCGCAGCTCTCCTATCTCGAACAAGCCATCGTCGCGGTGTGGCGTAAGCATGGGCCGGATTCGACCATCACCGCGGTCGCGGCCGAGCTGGCCGCTGCCTACGAACCGGCGCAGCGCGAACTGGCGGTGATGCTCTATCCCTACACGCGCGAGGGCGGCTACGGCGTGTTCTTTGAGGGCCGCGCCAACATTGACCTGTCCAATCCCTTCGTCGTGCTGGAACTGGACGATCTGGTCAACACGCCGGATCTGCAAAGCGTGGTGCTGCTGACCCTGATGCTGCGCATCACCGAGGAGATGT